>JALZCH010000107.1 GCA_030863175.1 Acidobacteriota bacterium
GTTGTATGTGAGCCTTTTCGGTTTTCTTTCATTTTCCGCTTTTCTCAGCTAGATTTTAGCGGAAGATTACTGAAAGTCTTGCACTGAAAGTGCAAAGTTTTTACTAACGTGTTTCAAAGAATAAAAAAGGCAAAAGGAAAATACTCCTTTTGCCTTTTTTTGATTTTATAACGCTGAAAACCTGCGATCCGGAATAACTGATGGTTATCAGTTATTCCGGATTGTCATTATTTTCAATTACCTAACTTTGCTTAATAATCATCCGTGATCCGAACTAAATCACTATCGTCAACCAAATCCACGCTCGGTGCTTTAAAATTTTCCGTCGGCTTGAAATCGTCAACATTCTGAAAACGCTCGACCGGCTCGATTCGCCGCGGCTCGCTGTAAGCGTCTTCGGAAACCGGCGGCGGCTGACTGGGTTGGGTGTTATCCGCAATAACGTATGGAATCGGCTGTTCGTCGTAACGCATTCCCGAAGAAAAATCTTTCTTCACTCTGTCCCCGATTTCGCCCAGGTCAATAAAATAATCAGCCACATCAATCAATTTCGGTGCCGTATTGGAACGAAAACCGGCGACTTCGACGCGGCAGCCTTTGTAAGCGACGGCGTTCACGGCATAGACAAAATCTTCGTCGCCGGAAACCAAAACAGCCGTGTCATATCTTCCAGCCAATGAAAGCATATCAACCGCGATTTCGACATCAAGATTGGCTTTGCGCGTTCCGTCGTAAAAGGTTTTCAGCTCCTTTTGCACGACGCGAAAACCGTTTCTCCGCATCCAGAGCAAAAAGCCCTGCTGGCGTTCGGCTCCGGCGTCAACTCCGGTGTAAAAAAATGCGCGCAAAAGCCGCCCGTCACCGAGAAGAAAGCGTAGAAGTTTGTTGTAATCAATATCAATATTGTGAAAACGCGCAGCGTGAAAAAGATTGTTCCCGTCAATAAAAACCGCCACCAGACCGCGATGACCGAGCTGCCACGAATTCTGCCCCTGTGTAATATCAAAATTCATTGTCAAATAAACTCCTTAAAATTTTGTTTTAGATAAATGATTTGTTAAAAAAGTCCGCGAATACATTTCTTAGGATGCCGTTAGACCGCTTTGCGGTCAAGTATCTTTTTTCTTATCTTTTATCGTAAAAACCGAAAGGTTTCGCTTATAATTCACGTCGGGAGGCTTGACCGCAATGGACAAGAAGGATTCGCTTATCACTCACGACCCCGGCTGGCTCAAAGATATTTCGGACTCGCAGCACGACGGGTTGCAGCCGTTTGCGCCCGAACAAATGGTCGAATGCAGCGCCTGCCGACGACCGAACCCGCCGACCCGGCTCAATTGTTTTTATTGCGGAAAGCAGCTCGAAATCAGCGAGAAAAACGAAAAGCTCGTGCGCCCGATTTTCCGAAAGCTGGAAAATTGGGAAAAAGGTTTTAATGTCTTTTGTTTTTCAAAATTGCCTGGTGAATTGAGCCGAACGGATTTGCAAGCAATTTCCTTGTTTCTCGGTTTCGAGCCGGAAATCTTCAATAATTTCCTTGAATTTGGTTTCCCATTACCTGTTTCGCGGCTCGAAACGGCTGAGGAAGCCCAAATCGTCGAAAATCGCCTGAAAGATTTTAATTTAAGCGCTTTTATCATCCCTGATGAAGATTTGTCTCCCGAAAAACCGCCGCGTAGAGTTCGGGCTTTGGAATTTTCCGACAATCTGACGATTCGTTTTACGGGAACCAATGAGACTCAAACATTGAATTGGAATGATTTGAAGGTTTTCGTCGAAGGGAGAATTTTTGAAAGCAGACGCGAGTTGCTCAAACAACGCAAAAAAGGCGAAGCAAAAGAAATCGGTGAAGCCAGCGAATACAGCAATGACGAGCGCGTGGTTGATTTTTACGATTCCGAAAACTTTTCGGGCTTTCGAATTTCTTCAAAAAGCTTCGATTTTTCCTGTCTCGGCGCGAAAAAAAGCTGGCTGGCAAACGAAAACTTTGAAAATTTGCTTGATGAATTAAACACTCGCGCGCCGGAAGCGGTTTTCGACCGGAATTATAAAACCGTTCGGTCGCTTTTAAATCAAGTTTGGGAAACTGATGAACGGCGGGATTCCACCGGGTTTCAACACGTTGGAATTGGTAAACTTAACCTCGCCAATACGGTGACGACAAACAATCAAACTCAATTTACCCGTTATTCTCGGTTAATCGCCTTTTGGGAAAAGCGGCAAAGGCAAAAGTAAGTCTGCCTTTTGCATCAAAGCTGCCGAATAATCAAATGAATTTTTTAGGAAAAATCTGCATTGCCGCCGCTTTCGTTTCAATACCCATTGCCGCTTTTTGTTTGTTGTTGGAAAACACGGACGCGGCTTTTGTCGTCGCCGTTTTGGGATGCGTCGCCTGGTTTTTGAGCTATCGCGCAAAAATTAAAAAGCCGGAAGAATCTTAATCCTTCCGGCGTGAAAATCTTTAAACTGTAAATATTTTTTAAGGCTTTGCGCCGGGTGCGTATTCCCAATGCCAGGGTTCATAAAAATAAGGTTTGAACCCGAATTTTGCGGCGTTTTTGACCAGCCAGCGATATGCCGGAGTTTTGATTTGGAGCGCGCGATTATCGTCCCGCGTTGTTACCGGCTCGCCGCCGACGTAAATATCTAGCGCACGTCCCGAAAAATGCGGGCTGTTGACGGCTAAACCCGCGCGACCTGAATTCGGCGAAGCGGCGCGAAGCCTTTCCTGATGCTCACGCGAGCGATGAGCGGAAACGATTTTCAGGAATTTTTCTTCCGCAGCGAGATTTCCCTGCCCGTCTGTTTTTAAATTCAGAGATTTATCGGCAGCCGCCGCTGCGACCATTTTTTTATAAGCCCCATAAGCTTCGCGCTCGACTTTACGCAAATCTTCCGGTCGCGCCGGATCCCAAAAATCAGTTGCAGGTGCCGTTACCAATTCGTCAGGTGAAGCAGAGCCGGTGAATTTCAAGCGGTTCGATTGCCAGGTTTTGATTATTGCCGCTAAAACGGTCTCGTCCAAAATTCCGGTCGGATTTAAACCGGTTGATTTTTGCCAATCAGCGAGCGCGTTGGCGAAATCAGGGGTTTCAGCGCTTTTTTCGGTTTTGATCAACTCTCCGATCAGAGCTTCGTACAAGTACCAGCCTCTTTGCAATTTGCCCCCGAAAGTCCAGGAAATGCTGTTTTTTAAATTCAAATTTTGCGCTGCGGCTTCGGCAAAAATTGATTTAACGACTGGCGCAGCCGAAACGGTATTTTTGACTTCAACCGCAGTCGCTTTCTCCGAAATCGGAGCGACGACGGCTCGCGGAGACAAGGTTTGAGCTTGCGGTTTTGAAGTTGTTTGAGAAATCAAGAAAAATGCGAAAGCGGCGATTATTAAAGAAACAATAACAGCGAACGGAGCTTTATTTCTGATTAATTTCTTCATTTTCTGGAACAACTGAACAAGCCGGAAACCGGCATCTGTTTTGTTAATTGTGAATGGAGTTGAACGATTTGTCGGACTAATAAAAGATGCCTCGAACAAAGCATTCCGTTGCCAAAATTTTAGCAAAATAGAATGAAAACCACATCCGAACAAGCAAATTCCTCAAGGTTTTTGTTACACTTTGTGTTACCGATTTTAATATGTCATTTTACGCTTGGTTATTAATTTTCTTTATTTGTTTTTGCCTGATCTCTATCGGTTCATACATTCTCGTCGTCCGCGCTTATTACTGGGTTCATAAACCCGAACGCTGGAAAAAGCGCAAATAGCTATAAATGCAGGTCGAATTTCGACAAATTGAACAAGCTGACTTTGATTTTTTGTGGCGGCTTCATAACGCCGCTTTGAAAGATTATGTAACAAAGACGTGGGGTTGGGATGAAAATTGGCAAAGAGATAATTTTGCAAGAACATTTACCCCTTTCAACGGAAAAATAATTGTCGTCGACGGTAAAGATGCCGGTTATTTGTGGGTGATTGAAAAAGAATTTGAAATTCTGCTGGCTTCGATCCGTCTTCTGCCTGAATATCAAAATCATGGCATCGGTTCAAAAATTATTCGGGATTTGCTCGAAAAGTCGCAAAAATCCGTCAGATTGCAGGTTTTAAAAGTCAATCCAGCGCGGCGTTTATATGAGCGTCTCGGTTTTAGAATTTGCGACGAAACGGCGACGCATTTCATTCTGAAAACAAATCCAAAACAATCCGAACATTAAAAAAAATCTAAAATTGTTGCGTAAAACCGTTCAGCTATGACAGGATAAACGCGGGCGAAAGTGCGATTTCGGCAACGCGCCTGCACCTGATTTTCGTCTAAAAATGGATATGACACAGGCGAAACCTGAAACTGAAAAAGCAACTTTCAAGGCAAAGCGGCTGACCTTTCTTAACGCGCCGATTTTAACGGCGCCGGGCGATTACAGATACGAACCGATAACGCTGACAGCCGCCCGCGATTTGGTGCAGGAATTTCATAATTCGGGTCGCACGATTCAATCGGCAATCGGGCACGCTTCGACCGCCGAGCTGATGACGACGATGCTCAAATATCCGGTCGAAAACAACCGCATTCATTTTATTCAAACTCCGAGCGACATCGCGCTCGTTTTCAAGCTCAAGGAACGCGCACCGGAAGGCGTGGTTCTCACCCGTCAGCAAATTGAAGCAATCGGTTACGAGCTTGGCTTGCTCCGCCGAATTGATTGCGACAAACCTAAAATCGCTGAACCCCCGACTGAAAATCAATAAGTCGCCAAACCACAGTTAACATTCAAATTTTGCCCTGTGATTGCCGCGCCCGCTTCCGATGCGAGAAACAAGGCGGTCGCCGCGATTTCTTCCGCCGTTTCAAATCTTTTCAAAAGCGTCCGCGATTGCGTCATTGCAATCATACTTTCGGGTTGCGCGCGAAAGGCAGCGGCTAATCTATTGTTGAACTCCGCGCCGGTTTCCGTATCAGGCTGAAAACCCGGAATAATTGCGTTGACCGTGATGTTGTTTGCACCGAGCTCGGCGGCTAAAACTCTGGTAAAAGCGAGCAATCCGGCTTTTGCGGCAGCGTCGGCGGCTGTAAACGGAGTCGGATTTTTGGCGGAAAGCCCGCCGATGTTGATGATTCTGCCCGCGCCGGATTCGACGAGATGAGGAATCGCAGCGCGCGAGAACAAAAATGCTCCGCGCAAATTCGCGTTCAAAACCGAATCCCAAAGTTCCGCTGACATTTCCGCGACCGGAACGCCCACGCCCGTAATCGCCGCATTGTTGACCAGAACATCAATTCGCCCGAAACGTTGTTTAGCGACTTTGACTATCCGATTGATGTCTGTTTCGTTTGCCGCGTCGCCGCGCAAAGCCAGAATGTTGTCGCCAAACTCGGCGAGCCGGTCACAGGCTTCTTCGAGATTTTCCAGATTTCTCCCGTTGACCACAACTTTTGCTCCGGCGGCGGCAAATCCGCGAGCGATGGAAAAACCTATTCCGCGAGTGCTTCCCGTTACAATTGCAACTTTGTCTTTCATATCGAACTCAATTTTAAATTCATTTCCGCAAATTAAGCCAATCCGTATTAAGAGATGAAAATTTAAGCCGAAACACAACCGCGAAAGTAGAATTCAATTCTTATCTTTCAAAACCAGCCGTTTCTTTTTTCCCTCCTGTTCGTTTAAGATAACGGCAGTATGCTTGAGCGCGGGCACTGGATTTGGCGATATGCGATTGCCGTCATTTTGATTCTGATCATCGTAATTTTAAAAATTACGATGCAGTCGCTTCTCGAAGACAGCGCGCCGTTTTTGTTTTTTACGATCGCCGTGATGTTTGTTTCATGGTACGGCGGGTTGTTTCCCGGATTATTCACAACTCTGCTCGGCGCAACCGTCGGAACCTTTCTCTTTGTTGAGCCTTACTATTCTTTTAAGATCAATTCGCAGTCCGATTTCGCTAAAGTAATTTCATTTTTTATTATCAGCGTTACGATTTCCTGGATTATCGAACAGCTCCGCTCCGCCCGCGATATTGCAGAAGCAAAAGCCGAAGAATTGGAATGCGAAATTCAAATCCGACGAAAAGCCGAGGAAGCCGCTAAAGAATCGGAAAATCTATTCCGCGTGATGGCAGACACCGCCCCCGTGCTGATTTGGGTTGCCGGTGCCGACAAACGCTGCAACTGGTTTAATAAACCGTGGCTCGATTTTACCGGCAGAAAAATGGAACAGGAAATCGGCGATGGGTGGTTTGAAGGCATTCATCCGCTCGATTTTGAGCGATGCCTGGATGTCTTCAATACTTCTTTTGACACTCGCAAACCGTTTTCGATGGAATATCGCCTGCGTCGCCACGACGGAATTTATCGCTGGGTTTTGGATAACGGCGTTCCGCGCTTTGCACCGAACGGCGATTTTTTGGGTTTTATCGGCTCCTGTATTGACATTCACGAGCGAAAACAGGCGGAAGCCGAACGCGAAAAATTGCTCAAGGAATCGCAGACAGCTCACAAACAAGCCGAAATCGCCAATCGGATGAAAGACGAGTTTCTCGCCACCGTTTCGCACGAGCTGCGGACGCCTTTGAACGCGATTTTGGGTTGGACGCAGATGCTCAAAAACGGAATTGTGGGTTACGAGCAGCTTCCGAAAGCTATTGAAACAATCGAGCGCAACTCGCGCTCGCAGGCACAGCTTGTCGAAGATTTGCTCGATGTCACCCGAATCGTCAGCGGCAAGCTGCGTTTGAACATAAAGCCCGTGGAATTAACCTCGGTCGTCGAAACGGCGATAGACACCGTTCGCCCGGCGGCTGAAGCCAGAAGCGTCGAAATCGAAAAACATTTTGATGAGCTTCCGGCGCTTGTTTCGGGCGACCCCGAACGCTTGCAGCAAATCGTCTGGAATCTGCTTTCAAATGCGATCAAATTTACGCCGAAAGGCGGGCGCGTCACGGTTCGCCTGGAACGAGCCGAATCTGCCGCGCAAATCAGCGTGGCGGACACAGGAAAAGGCATTGAGCCGGAATTTCTGCCTTACGTTTTCGAACGATTTCGCCAAGCCGACGGTACGACGACGCGCAAACACGGCGGTTTGGGATTGGGTTTGGCAATCGTCAAACATTTGGTCGAGCTTCACGGCGGCACGATTTCAGCCGAAAGCGAAGGCGTAGGAAAAGGCGCTGTTTTTACAGTCAGACTGCCGCTTCGCGCTCTGGCGGAAACCTCCGCAAGGTATGAAAACGGAGCGGCGTCGGTTTTAAATTTAAATTTAGCTACGTCGGATGATTTATCAATTGATTTGCAGGGCTTGCGAATCGTTGTGGTTGACGATGAAAAAGATGCGCGAGAATTGCTCCGTTCATTACTGACGACATACGGAGCGGAAGTAACGCTTTGCAGTTCTGCACGAGAGGCTTTTGAAGCGGTGCGGCGCGAGAACCCCGATTTGCTGGTTTCCGATATTGGAATGCCGAACGAAGACGGTTATTCGCTAATCGCGAAAATCCGCCGGTTGCCTGAAACCGAAGGCGGCAAAACTCCGGCAATCGCTTTGACGGCTTTTGCTCGCATTGAAGACCGCATTCGCGCTTTGTCAGAAGGCTTTCAGATGTTTGTTCCGAAACCGGTTGAACCGAACGAGCTTGTTGCAGCAATCCGCAGTCTGGCGGGGATGAATGAATCTTTACAAAAAAATGTCGGAAATCGAATTGCAAACAGTTGAAACAAACTCGGTTGGACGGTCGCTCGAAGAGCTGGCGCGGGCGGTCGAGGCATTGATTTTCGTCTCGGACGAACCGCTCGCGGTGAAAACAATCGCCGAAATTTTAGAGGAAGATCGCGAAATCGTCGGCTCGGTGCTGGAAAATCTGGCGGAAGAATTTAATTCGCGCTCGAGCGGCTTGCAGCTTCGCGAAGTCGCAGGCGGCTGGCAAATCTCGACTCGACCGGAGTTTCACGAAGAAATCCGGCGTTTTTTGAAAACTCGACCGAACGCCAAATTGTCGCTCGCCGCGCTTGAAACGCTGGCTGTTATCGCTTACAAACAGCCCGTCACGGTGCCTGAAATTCTGCAAATTCGGGGCGTTCAATCCGGTTCGGCGATCAAAACTTTGCTTGACCGCCGTTTGATTGTCGCCAAAGGCAGAAAAGAAACAGTCGGACGTCCGATGATGTACGGAACGAGCAAAGAATTTCTGCTTCAATTTGGTTTAAAAGATTTGTCGGAATTGCCGAGCATAGAAGATTTTGAAGATTTAACGGTCAATAGCTAAAAATGGAAGAACGTTTGCAAAAACTTATCTCGCAAGCCGGAGTTGCATCGCGCCGGGCGGCAGAAGAATTGATAAAAGCCGGAGAAGTTACGGTCAACGGAGAAGTGGTAACGGAGCTGGGCACGAAAGCCGACCCGGAAAAAGACCACATCAAAGTGCGCGGCAAGTTGATAAATACGTCGCTCGGAGAGCGTGAAAAAGTTTACGTTTTGCTTTACAAACCCCGCGGTTTTCTTTCGAGCGCAGCCGATCCCGAAGGCAGGCGACTCGTAACCGATTTGGTTCCCGGTTCTTTGGGCAGATTGTATCCGGTTGGACGGCTCGATTATATGACCGAAGGCTTGATTATTTTGACCAACGACGGCGAATTGACGAATTTTATAACCCAATCGAAAAACCGCGTTCCGAAAGTTTACGAAGTCAAAGTCAAAGGTATTCCGTCAGAAAAACAAATCGAATCCCTGCGGCGCGGCGTCCGTCTCGAAGATGGTTATCGAACCGCGCCCGCAGAAATCCGGCAAATCGGTGAAACAGAAAACAACGCCTGGTACGAAGTTACTTTGCGCGAAGGTCACAACCAGCAGATTCGCAAAATGTTCGATTCAATCGGTCATTCGGTCACCAAATTAAAGAGAATCGCCATTGGTCACATTCGAGACGACCGTATGAAAAGCGGGCAATACCGCTTTTTGACCGAACCTGAAGTAAAAGGTTTTATGCCTCGAAAGAAAACTAATAAATAATTTCCAGATAAAAAGAGCCGCTCATAAAGCGGCTCAATTTTTTACTTTTTAGCAGTAAAAATCCTTTTACCAATTAACAATCAGCTCTTCGGAATTTTGCCAGACGGGAACGTCTTCGCGAATCGCCACACGGCGCAGCCATTCGGGATTAGTAAGCAGCCGTCCGGCTCCCATTGCGACTGCCAATAAAGGCTCTTCGGCAAGAGTTACGTGCAGATTCAGCTCGCTCTTTAATCTTTCGGGAAAGCCTTTGAGCAGCGAGCCGCCTCCGGTCAATAAAATTCCGGTTCGATAAATGTCAGCCGTTACGTCCGGCTGCGATTCTTCGACTACGCGGCGAACGGCGGTGATAATTTCGGTCATCACGGGCTCAAGTGCTTCGTGCGCCTCCTCGGGAGAAAGCATCACGATTTTCCCCATTCCATCGGTCACTCCTTTGCCGATAACTTCCAACTTTCTTGGTTCACCGTTCGGTTCTGCGGAATCGGCAAAAGATGCTGAAAGTTCTTTCTTAACTTCTTCAGCAGTTCGCTCACCAATCTGCATTTCATATTTGCTGCGAATATATGTCTGAATCGCTTCGTCCATTTTGTTTCCGGCAACGGGCAGACTCTTTGAAGAAACAATCGCGCCCGAAGCAACCACCGCAATATTCGTCGTGCCGCCGCCAACATCTACAATCAGATGCGCCTGCTCGTTTTCAATTGTCAATCCCGCGCCGATTGCGGCAGCCAAACCTTCGTCAACCAAATCTACCTTTACGGCTTTGGCGTCGCGCGCCGCGTCGCGGACGGAGCGCTGTTCGAGAGCCGTACTCGCTCCGGGAACGCCGATAACCAATCTGCTGCGTTTACTTCGATTTCCGTGAGCGCGTTGAATAAAAGCCGACAGCATCTTTTCGACGGCATCGAAATTGACGACCGTGCCGTTGCGAACCGGGCGATGAACATCCGTATCGTGCGGCTCGCGTCCCAAAAGCTTGAAAGCTTCGTTCCCGACGGCGAGCACTTCTCCGTTGTATTTATTAATGGCAACGGCGGAAGGTTCGTTTAAAACAACGCCGCTCTCCGGCGCGAAAATTACCGTGTTAACCGTGCCGAGATCAACCGCCAGATCGTCCGAAAAGAAACTGCCGATAATACTCATAAAACATCCAATCTGCGTTTGTTGAGTGACGCCAGAATTAAATTGATTGACTGAAAAGTCAGAATCTGAAATAGCAATTTTTGTTCCAGAAAAAACATTAAGTTTTTTCAAACTTGTGCTTTCATTACTGTTCGCTTATGAGACACTTCGTTTCGATTGATGGCAGCAATTTTTCAGATTTTCACTGTTTGACAGTTATGATTCGGCTCAGCAAACTATAAAGAGTCAGCTTTTTTTAACTGCATTTATGAAAAAGAATAACGTTATCTTCGGAATTGTCGGACTTGTCCTCGGATTAATTATTGGCTTCGCCGTAACAAATTCGATAAACCGCAACGCTTACAGTCAAATGGCGACACAAAACGCACAGAACGCAGCGTTTTCAGGCAACCAGCCACAGGTTTCGAATCAGGTCGTCCGTGATCAGCCCCGAAGCGGCGGCGCGGCGATGCCGCAGATTCAGCAAACGCTCGATCGCGCAAAAAACGAACCCGATAACTTTGCAGCGCAAATGGAAGCCGGAGAAATGTATTATCGCATTCAACGTTTTGAGGAAGCTGCCGATTATTTTGAAAAAGCAATCCAGATCAGACCTGATGATTACGACGCTTTAGTTAAAGCCGGAAATGCGCGTTTTGACGCCGGAGCAATCAAAATGGAAAGCGGCGGCAATGGAACTGAAGATTTTATAAAAGCCGAGAAAATCTACGAAGCCGCTCTCACGAAAAAGCCGAATGATCCGGATGTGCGGACTGATTTGGGGTTAACCTATCTTTATCGTCAGCCCAAGGACATCGAACGCGCGCTCAAAGAATTTCGAGCTTCACTTGTTGCCGATCCGAATCATGAAATAACTTTGCAGTCTATGGCACGGGCGCTGAAAGAAAAAGGCGATACAGCGGCTTTCCAGGAAACGCTGGTAAAATTGGAAAAAGTTAATCCGGACAACCGGACTCTAGGTCAGCTTCGCAATCAGTAACGTCGGCGTCCGCCCTTTAAATGCGATGCTTCCTCAGAAGTGTCGGCAACTGCCGGGCGTTCGCGTTACTATTGCTCAATTGAAAACTTCAAAACATCGAGCAAAGAAAATCGCTCGATTTTCCCGTCTTTGGCAACGATTACGAGCGTTCCTCTGTCAACCGAAGTCCGCAGAATTTCAGACATCGGGCGCTCGATTTTGTAGCCGTCTTTGAGCAAAACCACCAACCTCACGTTTGCCAATGGATCAACTTTTGGTTCAGTCGTTGTTTCCTTTCTCGCAGGCTGAGTTCTCGTGTTTCGCCGTGCAGGAGCTGAGCGGCGCGGCGTAGGAGTCAGGCGCGGTGTAACGGATGTATTTTCCGCGGTTGTCTTGGCTGGGTCGGTTTTCGTTGGTTCTTCCGTTTTTGCTGACGGCATGGCGCGGCGCGGCGGTCTTGTTCTCGAAGTTCGTCGGGAAGCGGGCGGGCGAGTTTCTGCCGTCGTTGAGGTTGTTTCTTCGGCAGAAGTTTCTTTTGCGGTTTCCGTTATTTGAGACTCTGTTTCTGCCGGTTCCGGCTGTTTTTTCGAGTCTACAGCTTCGATAATTGCTCCGACTGAATTGACGCGGGCGACGGATTCGCTGCCGCTTTTAGGGGCTACTTTTGGCTCCAAATCTTCCGGCGGCTGCGGCAAATCCGTAGCGGCGGCAAAGGTGCCGGAAAAATTAATGCGATAATTCGCCGGATCATCGTTCGGTGTCCTGCCTTCAACGCGCATCACGACATGTGTTCGCTGGCGGAAATAAACAGTTCGGCTTGTTTTTGAAGCTGAATCGGAAGCGTAAATCGAAACTTTTGAAATCGGTCTGAACGTCGTCGCCTCGAACAAATCAATGTCGCCGTTAAAATTTGTGGTTTCGACGTTCAACACCAAATCGCCGACGCCCGCATAAAAAGTGTAAAAATGACGCGTCAAACGGGAGTCACCGATGTCGCGTGCCACAATCGAGCTGCTGATTTCTTCGCGTAAAACGGGCGACGGAAAATCCTGATTCGTGCTTTGTCCGAAAATCGGGACGATTAGCAGCAGAGAGAAAATAATAACTAAACCGAATTGCTTCATTTTTTTGTGCGAGAGAGACTTCAGCCGAAATTCTACAACCTTTTGAATCCGAAACAAAAAGAGGCGAGAAAATTCTCGCCTCTTAACTTTAATTTAATTCGTTTTTATTCAGCTTTTGCTGCATTTGCCGCGCCACGCAGAATGTCCAGAGCTTTGTTTAACTGCACGTCTTCCAGCACGACTTTTGGAGTCGGAGCGGGTGTTGGTTCCGGCGAAGCCTGCGGTTCGGGTTCTTGATCTTCAAGTTCTTCCGGGTCGAGCGGTTCTGGTTTTTCAGCCGGTTTGACTTCGACCGAAGGCTTCACGCCCGATGTTTTCCGCTCGTCGGTCAAAAACGGATTTCCGTTTGCCGAAGCCCATTTTACGGTTGTTAAAAGCAAACCGTCGCCGTCGCGCAGGGTGAAAAGCTGCTGCTCGGCTCCGGCGCCGAAAGTTCGCTCGCCCACAACTTCGCCGCGTTTGCGGTCAAGAATCGCGCCCGCGACGACTTCCGCCGCGCCAGCCGTTCCGAAATCAACAAGAGCGACAACTTGACCGTTCCAGACGGCTTTTGCCGGATCGGCGGTGTAAGTTTTGACGACTTTGTTTTCGCGTCCCAAAGTTTGCGCCAATGTTCCGTCCTTGATGAAAAGATTCGCCACGTTGACAGCTTCCTGCAAATTGCCGATTGCTACGCCGCGCAAATCCAGAACGACTTTAGAAACGCCTTGCTTTTGCAAATCCTGAAGTCGCGCTTTAATGTCGGCAGCTTCGCCGTCTTCGAGGCTGTTAACTTTTAAAATCCCGATTTTGCCATTCTGCTCGATGCGCGATTCGGCTAGAGGCGTTTTGTAAACTCCCCGCACGACCTCAATGGTTTGCGGTCTCGCGCCCGCGCGAAGTACGCGAAGCTTAACTTTCGTTCCGGGATCGCCCAGAACCATTTGTTTGGCATTGTACAGCGAGAGATCGCGGGTCGCTTTGTTTTCGATGTATTCGATCACATCGCCAGCCTGCAAACCGGCTTTTTCCGCCGGACCGCCTTTTATCGGCGCGATCACGTAAAGATACGAAGCGACCTGCGACAGTTCGGCGCCGATTCCGGCGCGCCCGTTCGATTTTTTAGCTTGATAATCCCGAACCTGTTCGGGCGTGAGATAAGAAGAATACGGGTCGAGACCTTTAGTCAGACCTCGCATAGCGCCGGCGCGAACCTTTTCCAGATTCGGCTCGTCAACGTAATCTTCCTGAATATGTCTTAAAACATTTTCAAAAATGCGAAGCTGCGCTCCGGCATCGTTTGCCGATTGCTGCGCGCGGGTGGCTAGATAACCGCCGACAAACGAATAAAGCGCAATCGAAGCCGACAGAATAACAAAGAAAAACTTGGTGCGAAATGACATTTGGCTGATACCTCAAAAATCGGTTACTTTGGCAATGATACAAGAAGCGGTGCGAAAAACCTAAATTTCATTTGCCGTTTCTTGCGTAAAATAAACATCGAATTCAATGAAAACTTCAGGACGAATTCTCGCGCTCGATTTGGGCGCAAAACGTATCGGCGTTGCCGTTACTGACGAATTGCAAATGACTGCGCGAGGCGTCTCAGTGTTTACGCGGGAAACGACCGAAAAGTTGCTTGCCGCCGTGCAAAAACTAATCGAGGACTTTGACGCCGTTGCGCTGGTAATTGGTTTGCCGCTGAATTTCGACGGAAGCGAAAGCGCCGGAGCGATCGACGCCCGCGCAATCGCTGATTATCTTACTCAAAATTTATCAATTCCCGTTTATCTGCAAGACGAGCGTTTAACTTCGCGCGAAGCCGAAGAAAACTTGCGCGAGCGGGGATTTAATCAAAAAGAAATCAAAAAGCTCGTTGACCAGGAAGCCGCCGCGATAATCCTGAACGATTTTCTGGCAATGAATACTTCAAATGCAAATTAAAGTTGTTATTGAAACCTGATTCACAGCAGAAATTGCCGGGCTTTTTTTATTGTTTTCCGGTCGAATTACCTTACAAACACACTCATTTTACGCTTTAGCAAATCATTTCCAAATTTGCGCTCGCGTTCAGCTTTAGCTCCTGAGTTTCTTTGGTTTGTAAATGTAATTTTCAAAAACATACTTCCACGGCACGGCGATCATCACCAGCGGAACCATCAAAAACACGCTGGTCATTTCTTCGGCAGGCGAGCCTGAAAGTGCGCCTTCTCGCCACAAAGGGTAGGCGACAACCAACAGCCAAAGCGTTTTATAAAAAATCATAAAGATCATTATCGGCAGCCATTTGAGCGGATGAATCAATCCGAAGACTGACAGTGTCGAATATGCCGCCCAAACGCAGACAGACATCGCTCGAAAACGATCCCATTGCCCATCATGAGTGAAAATCGCCGACCATGAATCGGTAGCGACAAAAAACGCCATCAGGAAATAGAACAATCTTAGTAGATAGATATTTATCGGACGAACTCCCTCATAATGCTCGTAGTCAGGCGTGAAAACAGTTCTGATGTTGAACATAGCTTTTTAACCTCAATTGTCTCATTTTTTAGATATGTTCTGACGAAAAGGGTTACGCAGAGATTTTAAAAATTGTTCCCGGACTTTTTTAGGCTTATTTTCACATATTTTATGCTCAATTAAAGTTTTCTTAAACGGCAAATCCCTCTGTTCAGTAAAATCAGGTTTGATTGCATTTTGTTAAAATTATTCTTGAATTGCTAAGATTTCTTTTGAATGAAACTTCTCAAATACGTTTTAGTTTTAATCTTCGTTTTGCTTGTTGCAGCCGGGGCTTTCGGTTTTTGGATTTACCGAAATTTAACGACGCCCGTCGCGCACGAAAAGGCAAATCAATATGTCGAAATTCCGCGCGGCTCGTCGCCGGCGGAAATCATCAATCGGCTCAACAACGAAGGCATTTTAAACAGTTCGCTGCCCGTTCAGCTTTATCTCAGATTTTCGGGCAGAGCGGCGAATTTTAAATCCGGCGAATATCGTTTCGCGTCGCCGATAACGCCGCTCGGCGTTGTCAAAAAACTCGAAGAAGGCGAAGAGCGCGCGACCCGTTTAACGATTATTGAAGGCTGGACGCGGTTTGAAATCGCCAAAGAAATTGCTGAAAAATTTCCGCCCCCCGAACCGGGAAAAACGACGAATCCGGCTGATGTAATGGCTTTGCTGAACGACACGAGTTTGATCGCCGATTTCGACCCGACGGCGAAAAATCTGGAAGGCTATCTTTACCCGGACACATACAGTCTGCCGCGCGAATACACGCCGAAACAAGCCGTCAAAGCTCTGGTTGACCGTTTTAAAAAGGAATGGAAACCTGAGTTTACCGAAAAAGCCCGCTCTCTAGGCAGAACGCCGAAAGAAATAGTTACGATTGCTTCGCTCATCGAAACCGAATCGAAGGTTGAAGGAGAACGACCGGTCGTTGCTTCGGTTATTTATAATCGTTTGCAAAGAAACATTCCAATCGGTCTCGATGTAACCTACGTTTATGCAGCGAAACTCGCGGGCGCCTGGGACGGGGTATTGCACGTCAGCGATTTTCAACGCGATACGCCTTATAGCTCAAGAAAATACGCCGGTTTACCGCCTACGCCTGTCGCCAGCCCGTCCGCTTCGGCAATTCGCGCTGCGCTTAATCCCGCGCAGACCGATTATTTGTATTACGTTCTCAACACTCAAAGCGCTGACGGCTCACATAATTTCTACAGCAATTCAGCCGATTTCGAGCGCGGCAAAGCTGCCTATCAACGCTGGTACAAAGAACAGAACGAAAAAAGGAATAATGCCGATCAAACCGAACAATCAAACCAAGCGCTTTTGAAATAATTTATGAGCAACATTAAACTCCTCGCGCTCGATCTCGACGGAACTCTTTTAAATTCGCGCGGCAAAATCTCCGAACAGAATTTGCAGGCGATTCGCGCGGCTGAAGAAAAAGGCGTGCTGGTGACGATTGCGACGGGCAGGCGTTTTCGAGACGCGCGCCCGGTCGGGCTTGAAGCCGAGCTAAACGCGCCGCTCATCACGCACAACGGCGCTCTCACGAAATATGCTCAAAGCCTTGAAACCGTTAATGCCGCCATCTTAAATCAAGTTGAAGCACACGAAGTTTTGCGTGTCGGAAAAAAGTTTTGCGCCGATGCGATGGTTTCATGCGATCCGCGGGGTAAAGGCTTGCTGCTTTACGATTCAGTGAGCGACGAGAACGTTCCGCTGCAAAAATACATTGCCTGGTCGCGGCGTCTGCACGGCGACGAAGCCGAAGAAGCCGTGCGGCACGTTTCGTCGCTCGAAGCGGTTTTACACGAAGTTGAAATCGTTCATATTTCGTTTTCCGGTTCGTGCGCGTCAATGGTCGAATTGCAATCGGCGCTCAGAACCGAGCTTGACGGGTCGGTCAAAGTTTTGGCAACCGTTTACACGGCGCAAAATTTTACTCTTCTCGATATTCTTCACGCGGAAGCCTCAAAAGGTTACGGTCTCAAAAAATTCGCCGAATTCCGCCATATCAAACCGGAAGAAATTATGGTCGTTGGTGATAATTTCAATGATTTCGAAATGCTCGAATTTGCCGGTCTGCCGGTTGTTATGGGAAACGCTTCGCCCGAATTGCTGGAAAATCCGAAATACGAAACAACTTTGAGCAACGACGAAAGCGGCGTTGCGGCAGCGATTGAAAGATTTATTCTTTAATCGTCAAAACCTTTTCAAAATCTCTTGCCATTTAGTAGATTAATTTCCACACGGTTTATTCGGGAAAATGGTGGATTTGGAGAACAGTGTGAAATGGCGATGGCTGCGCGGTTTGGCTATTTGGAATCGGCAGCCGATCAGAGCGCAGGGCGGCTGGCTCGCCCTGATTCCGGTAGCGGCAATCGTCCTTTCGTTTGCAATGGCTTATTACGGCAATCGAAATCGCGAATGGCTCGAAACCGACATTGAACGGAAATTTCACACGGCGAATAAGCTCGATGAATTGATGGCACTCGTTGTTAATGCAGAATCCGGAATTCGCGGTTATCTGCTGACCGGAAGAACGGAATTTTTAGAGCCTTATAAAATAGCCGAGCGAGATTTGCCGCAAACTTTTGCCGAATTAAAACGAACCGCCGAAACCGACACCGACAAACAAGCGAGCCGCGAAAGTCTGGAGCGTTTGGAAAAAATCGAAATGCAGGTTGGAAACAGCCTCGCGTTTTTCGACGAAACCAGAAAATCCGCCTTTTCGCGAATAATGAGCCGAGACGAGCTTTTTGCCAGACTGCAAAAAGGCAAAACGATGATGGACGAAACGAGAAGCTCGCTGCTGGAAATTCAGGCTGCCGAAGATCGTTCGCTGTCGGCAAGTCTGAATGAAATTTATCGTGTTCGGCGGAGAGATTATTTATTCGTCATCATCGCATTATTGATCGGACTACTGGCGCGCGCCGTTTCGTTTTATTTGTTTGATCGCGGAATTGTCCGACGACTTGAGCGTTTGTCGGAAAACGCGCGTTGCTTGCAGCGCGGAGAAGCTTTTAAATTTCCAATCTCGAAAAAGAAAGACGCCGTCGGCTGTCTCGAACAGGAACTCGAAAACCTTTCGCAAATTCTCGGCAAAAACGATACAGTAACTAAATCAAATTAATTTTTAAGGAGAAATGAATGGCAAATAGAATCGCAGTTATTCAAACCAATAAAGGAACGATCAGATTTGAACTTTTAGAACAGGACGCGCCCCGCACTACCGAAAATTTCCGACTTTTAGCCGAGCACGGCTACTATGACGGAGTTATTTTCCACCGCGTTATCAACGGTTTTATGATCCAAGGCGGCGACCCGCTCGGAATGGGCTACGGCGGCGAATCCGCTTGGGGCGGAAAATTCGCGGATGAAATCAATTCAGGCTCTGAGCTTTATCGCGGCGCTTATTCAAAAGGAACCGTCGCAATGGCAAACTCCGGACCGAATACGAACGGCTCACAATTTTTTATAATGCACGTTGATTATCCGCTGCCGCCGCTTTACACGAAATTCGGGCGCGTAATTGAAGGTCAGCAAGTCGTTGACGCAATTGCTAACGTCCGAACCGACAGCAAAGATAAACCAACTGAACCGGTCGTAATGGAAAAAGTCACGATTGAAGAACAGTAACGGCGTGATTAACGGGCGAATTTCCGTGACCGAGGCGCGGCGCAGTGCGAATCGCTTCGGTCACAAATTTTTTGGCGGCGGAAATTGCGGTTTTCAAATCCGCTCCCAAAGCCAGATTCGCCGCTATCGCCGAAGCCAGCGTGCAGCCTGTCCCGTGTGTCGCAGTCGTATCAATCCATTCGGCTTCGAAAACGGTAAAACCGCTTTCATCAAGCAACAAATCACTGGCTGTTCTCTGCTTTTCCGATTCTGCCTTCTGGAAGTGTCCGCCTTTGATTAAAACCGCGCGAGCGCCGAGTTTGCGGATTTTTTCGGCTGCTGCGCGACGCTCATCTTCGGTTTCGATTTTTAAATCTGCGATTCGCTCCGCTTCCGCAATATTCGGTGTGACAACAGCGGCGAGCGGGAAAAGCTTTTCGATTAAAACTTGCAAAGCCTCATTGTCAATCAAATCAAAACCCGATGTCGAGCGGACGACCGGATCAACAACAAAATTAGGCAAATTGTTTTCTCTAACGAGCCGCGCGGTTTCTTCGATAATTTCTCCGGTCGGAAGCATTCCGGTTTTGACGGCGGCAACAGTAAAATCCTGAATTACAGGTTCGACTTGCCCGCGAACTGTTTCAGCCGTTTGATGAGCCGCGCCGAAAACGCCGGTCGTGTTTTGAAAAGTAAGCGACGCAATTGCGGCGGTCGCAAAACAGCCGAATGCCGTAAAAGTTTTAACGTCGGCGATAATTCCGGCTCCGCCCGAAGGGTCGTGTCCCGCAATGGTCAGACAAATCGGCGGCTTTTCAAATGGTTTTAAATTCTCTTGCTTTTCCTGCAAATTTAAATAATCTTTCCGCATTGTTAAATAAGCGTATCGCAGCCACGCCTCGCGCGCCAACTTTTAAAACCGATTCGAAATTAGTTTCATCAACGCCGCCGAGCGCAATGACCGGAAACGGCTTTACAGTTGAGCAAACCTCCCGCAATTTTTCCAAACCTTGCGGCTCGCCTTTGTTCGGCGTCAGAAAAATCGGGCTGAATGTCGCAAAATCGGCTCGTTCGTTTTTTGCATTTAAAATTTCTGCCGGCGTGTGAGCGGAAACTCCGATGATGAAATTTTCTGGAAAATTTTGACGAATAATTTTTGCCGGAAGCGAACCGGCTGTTAAATGCACCCCGTCGGCGAAGGCTGCGAAGGCAATGTCGGCGCGGTCGTTAATCAGCAATTTTGTTGCGGAGTTTTGTGTGATTTGCGAGGCTTTTCGAGAAAGTTCGAAAACCCGGCGCGCCGAAAGCTGCTTTTCGCGGATTTGAACAAATGAAATTTCGGCTTCGACCGCAGCTTTTATCAAATCCAGAATTTGACGGCTCGCTTCGGAAAAATTATTGTCGTTCGCTTTGCCTTTCGTGATCAGATAAAGGAACGGCTTTTCGTTGTGCGGAAGCATTTTGATTTGTTTCCTGTTTGCCTTCGATGGCGCGCACTGCGCTCGAAAAATGAGCTATTTCCCAGAAAGCGATTGCAATGTTTAAAAGCCCCACAGCCGTAACTGCGCCGCGTACCCAGCCCGAAGCAACTGCGGTTCGCAAAATCGGCAGATTGGTTTGGTTAGCGAGGTAAACCAATAAATAATTATCGCCCCAATCAACAAAACCTAATCTGGGGCTAACCCACGGCAGCAGCGTGAGCAAAACGCCGACTTCCAAACACAAACTGATAAAAATAATGACGATTATTTTGGCGGTCATCTGATAAAAACGAACTCGTTTGATTTTAGAACAGAAAGGGTGCGAATGAAAACTTTTGCCCACATCTATTTCAAAATACGGCTGGCGATATTAAAATAGTTTCAAAATTTATGGCGGCAGAAAATCAAGCAATCGAAACGGAACCGCAGGCGGAAGAAACCGTAAAAACTTCAAACAAAATTGAACTTCGGTCAATCCGAGACATCATCAAAGATTTACGCAAACCGATCAGCCCGCGCCATCTGCGGACACGCAAACAGGGCGGCAAAGAACTGACTTATATTTCGTGGCACGACGCGATTAAATATTTAGATCATTACGCGCCCGGTTGGTGTTACGAAGTTAGAAACATTGCATCAATTGGTGGCAGGCTCGTGATAACAGTTAGAATTTCAATTCTGTGCGCTGAAGGAACGGTCTGGCGCGAAGCCACCGGACAAGAAGAAGAAGACACAAGCAGTTTCGGCGATCCAAGCTCTAATGCAGAATCAATGGCTCTCAGGCGAGCCGCTTCAAAGTTCGGCTTAGGTCTTTACCTTTACGAAAAAGGTTAGAATCTTTCTGCAAATTGGAAGTTTGATCTATTATTTTTTCGGAGACAAATTTGAGCAATATTTCCAACAACAACAAAATTACGCTCGACGCGATTGCAGCAGCAACAAACGCCAAATTAAACGGCGACGGAAACCGGATTGCCATTGATATTACACATGATTCGCGGCAGGCGGGCGAAAACTGGCTGTTTGTAGCAATACGCGGTTTGACGACCGATGGACATCGCTTTGTGCCGGATGTGTTGAGGCGCAGTGCGGTCGGGATTGTTTCCGAGCTTGAAAAACCTGCGAATTTCGACGGTTCCTGGCTGACGGTTGAAAATGCTCGCGTCGCTCTGGCTCAAGCCGCAAATGTAATTCACGGCGAACCTTCGCGTAAACTAAATTTAATCGGTGTCACCGGAACGAACGGGAAAACGACCACAACGTATTTAACTCACGCGCTCGCCGAAGCCGCAGGCAAGCAAGCCGCGATGCTGACGACGGTTGAATACAGAATCGGCGAAAAGAGCGAACCTGCTATTCGTACCACGCCGGAAGCATCCGACACGCAGAGATTTTTGCGAAAAGCATTGGAAGCGGGCTGTTCTATGGCGGCGATGGAAGCGTCTTCGCAGGCTCTCGATTTGCACCGCTGTGACGCGCTTCGATTTGAAGCGGCGATTTTTACAAATCTGACGCGCGACCATCTCGATTATCACGGAACAATGGAAAATTATTTCGATGCGAAAAAACGCTTGTTCGACGGTCGTTTGGGCGAAGCGCCTAACTTTTCCGTGATAAATGTTGACGACCGCTGGGGCGCGAAATTAGCCGCTGAGCTTAAAAACTCGGGGCAGAAAGTTGTTACCTTTGCTCTCGATTCCGAAACGGACTTAACCGCTTCGGAAATCGAAATTTCGATTTTGCGCGGTACGAGCTTTCGTTTGAAAACGCCCGGCGGCGAAACGGAAATCCGCTCACCGCTCGTGGGGCGTCCGCACGTTTACAACATTTTGTCGGCAACCGGCGCGGCGCTCGCGTTAGGTTATAATCTGGAGCAAATTTCCGCCGGAATCAAAACTTGTGTCGGCGCGCCCGGCAGATTCGAACGTGTCGAAAGCGATGCAGATTTTGCCGTCGTGGTTGATTACGCACACACGGACGATGCGCTCGAAAACGTTTTAAAAACTGCGCGCGATTTGGGCGCGCAGCGCGTTATAACGGTTTTCGGCGCAGGCGGTGACCGCGACCGCACAAAACGCGCTCCGATGGGCGAGATTGCAGGGCGTTATAGCGATTTTGTCGTTTTAACTTCGGATAATCCGCGCACGGAAGACCCGCTCAAGATTTTGGATGAGATCGAAGTCGGCTTAAAACAAACCAACTGTTCTTTCGTCAAAAACCCTGATCGGCGAGAAGCAATTTATGCCGCAATAAAACAGGCTCGCGCAGGCGATTTGGTTTTAATTGCCGGAAAAGGTCACGAAACCTATCAAATTATCGGTTCGGAAAAATTTCATTTCGACGACCGCGAAATTGCCCGCGAAGTATTGCACCAGCTTGAAGAGTAAAAAAGTGACAGATGAAAAGAAACGGTGACAGGAAAATATTTTCCCGTCACCGTTTCTTTTCAACGACGAATTTTGCGGTTTGTCTCGCTGCGGTGTTTGAGTTTGTGGCAGAGTCGTTCCAGAAACAAACGTTCTTTGTCGCCAAGTTCCACGAATCGCAATCCGAATCCCATTTCGTAAACGTGATTGACAATTTCGCCCCACAATTGGATTTTCTCGCCGTTCATCAAAGGAATCGTGATTTTGGCAGTTTCGCCGTCTTCGACTTCGCCCGAACAAAGGACAAAACAACCGCGCGTGCTGATATCGCTGATTGTCCCACCGTGTTCGCCGCCAAGCGATTCCCACAGAATTTCGATGTTAACGGCAAAACGCGGCGATGTTCGGCGGTCACGTCCGGCGCGACGGTCGCGGACGGCGATTTCATTCGGACGATTTATTTTTAACGCAACCATTTTTTATGAGAATTCTTCTTCGTCGGGTTCGGGCAAAGGTGTGTTTTGCCTCGATAAGTAATAATAAACGGGCAGTCCGATTAAAATCAAAATAATTCCGCGAATTGACGCCTGCGGACTTGTAAACAGCGTGTTAAAAAGCAGCCAAGCCGCAACAAGCAGGAACAAAATCGGAATCACCGGATAACCGAACGCTTTGTAAGGTCGCGCAGCGTCCGGCATTTTGCTGCGGAAAACGAAAATCGAAGCGGTCGCCAGAAAATAGAAAATCCACGAACCGAAAACCGCATAATCGGTCAAAACGTCGAACGAGCCGGACATTACCAGCAAACAAGCCCAAATCGCCTGTACCACAAGCGCCCGAATCGGCACTCTCGTGCGCGGGGAAATTTTTGAAAGACTCTGAAAAAACAAACCGTCGCGCGCCATAGCATAAGGAATTCGAGCGCTCGACAAAACCGAAGTGTGCAGAGTCCCGACCGACGAAGCCATCAACGCAATTGCCATAAAACTGACGACCACGCCGCCCAAAAATTTCATCGCCACTTCGATTGCAACCGAAGAATCCTTCGAAACGTTGGCAATTTCCTGCGGCGTCAAAACGTAAAAATAAGCGACGTTGACAAAAACATAAAGCGCGATAATCAAGGCGGTCGCGCCGATCAAAGCAATCGGAATATTTTTCTGCGGGTTTTTCACTTCGCCCGCCACGAGCGTCAGATTGTTCCAACCATCGTAGCCCCACAAAGCGCCGATCATCGCCGCGCCGAAACCTGCGGCAAAACTGTAGCTCGCCGCGCCGAAGCGGGCTGTTTCGGTAACGCCCTCGCAAGCACCACCAACCGCCATTTGCGTAAAATGAGCGTAAGAACCGTCGGCGAGAATAAACGCGCCAGCGCCGAGCCCGACGACGAGCGCGATTTTTATAAACGTCAAAAATGTGGCGATTTGCCCGCTAACGCGCACCGAAGCGCAGTTAATCGCGGTAAATAAAATTATTAATCCGATGCCAACGATTTGCAGATTTGAGAATTCGTACGGAAAACCGGCAATCTCGGTCGAGAAAAAGACGCTCTTAAAATTGCCGCCCAAAAGCTGGTCTAAAAAAACGCCGAAAGCCACCGCAACCGCCGCCTGAGAACCGGTGCGGATAATAAAAATCTGCGCCCAGCCGAACAAAAAGCTCCACAAACGCCCGTATGCGTTTTTCAAAAAATTATATTCGCCTCCAGCGCGCGGCATCATCGCCGTCAATTCGGCGTAAGTTAACGCCCCCGCCAGACTCAAAACGCCCGCCAGAATCCAAGCCAGCAGAACATAGCCGGGAGTTCCGACATTGCAGGTCATCACGCGGGTTTTGAGGAAAACTCCGGTTCCGATGACGTTTCCGATAATCACGGAAATCGCCGCAATCAATCCCAAGCCGCGAACGAGATTTAATTGTTGATTGGAAGTCATAATTTTTCGAAAAATACTCGGCGCGAAATGTTACGACAAAACGGCAGGATTTGGAAACATCCGGACAAAAAAACAACCGCGAAATTTAACACTCTCCTGCTCAACAGTGCAGTTAACGGGCGTTAAATTTCGCGGCTTGGAAGCGGCTTGAGACGCTAGCAAGAGAGCCGCCATGCCTCGCGGCGAATGCGCATCTTCTCCGAGCGCAGCAAAAATTGATATTCAAAGCCGGTTCATATTTTTTCTTCACCCCCTGACAAACCTTTAGGTTATTTAATTAAACCAATAAGTCACTGATTACCGGCTGATAAAGTTTTTTTCATTGCTCTTCACTGCTGTTTGAAACAATCCCAAACTCTCTCCTCTCAATAACGCTCCAAAAGCCGAACAAACTTATCAAGGTAAACGGCATTTTTCGTTTTTTTATTTTGATTAGGTTCGAGATTTAGCAATTGTCTAAAAATTACTGAGCAGAAATCCTGAAAAGCATTTGACACTATAATCAAACTCCGCGTTTTGAGCAAATGTTTTTTCGCCATAAAATTCGAATTGAGAGATGTTTTTTTTAAATCTTCTCGGCGCGAAAGATTTAAAGTTGTCCCGCAAAATTGCTATATTTGCCCAAATGCACGAAATCAAGATCAACGCCGATGAATTGGTTCTGCGATGCCTCGCTTTGCCGAACGAAAACCTCGCAATTCTCGATAGTTGCGGAAGCGTTATCGGAGAATCACAGTATTTGATAATCGGAATCAAACCGATTGAAAGCTGCGAGTTTTTTTGTCACTCAAAATCAGAAGCCGAATTGGTGTTGGATTTTCTCGACCGGAAACTGGAAAGCCTTCAAAACCAATCAGCAGCATTACTTGGCGGCGGAATTTGCGTTGCGACTCTTGCTTATGAATTCGGCATGCTTTTTGAGAATCTGGAAGCGCGCCCGAAAGAATTTCAAATTCTTGAACAGCCATCAGCGACTTTCGATTTCTTCGAGACTCTGATAGTCCACGATTACATAACCGGCAAAACCTTTGCGGTCGGTAAACAAATCGAACAAACAGTAAAACTTTTGGAAAAAGCTCCTGACAAACCGAATTTTAATCGTCCCAAACTGACTTCGGTAAGATCCAATTTTTCCAGATCCGATTATCTTCAAGCCGTAAATCAAATCCGGAAACACATCGCCATCGGCGATATTTACCAGGCAAATCTTACGCAACAGTTTTTGCTCGAATCCGAAGAAAGAATCACACCCGAATCGGTTTTTCTACGTTTACGGAAATCGCATCCGGCGCCTTTCGGGGCTTTCATTCGCCGCAAAACCGATACAATCGTTTCCGCCTCGCCGGAACGCTTTCTCAAAGTTCAAACCAATCGAATCGTCACGACTTCACCAATCAAAGGAACAAGGCGACGCGGTAAAACGGCACAAGAAGATTTGCTTTTGCGCCGCCAGCTTCAACAAAGCGCGAAAGACCGGGCGGAAAACGTGATGATTGTTGATCTTCTGCGGAACGACCTCGGTCGAGTCTGCGAGTTCGGTTCTGTCAGAGTCGAAAAGCTTTGCGAAATTGAAGAATATCCGACCTTGTTTCATTCGGTGTCGACCATCAGCGGGCGTTTGCGGGAAAACATAAAAGCGGGCGATTTAATCAAAGCGGCTTTTCCCTGCGGCTCGATTACGGGCGCTCCAAAAGTGCGCGCGATGCAGATTCTTGACGAAATCGAAACCGCTCCGCGCGGGATTACGATGGGCGCTATCGGTTATTTCGGTTTTGACGGGTCGATTGATTTAAACGTGGCAATCCGCACGGCGTTTGTTCGGAAAAACCAAGCCGTTCTCAATGTCGGCAGCGGTATTGTTTTTGACAGCGAGCCCGAAGCCGAATATGAAGAATCGCTGATAAAAGCCAGAGCATTATTCGATTCTTTTGGCGTTTACAAATCAGTGTAATGTGTTTTTATCTTTATCTGTGGATAGCCCCGCGGAATTTATCGCTTTTATGAAAAATGAAATTGCTCAGGCAAGACAATCGGTTAATGATTTATAAATTACAATAATCAAAACGCAATCACTTATTTGTAAAATTCTCGTGATTGCGTTTTGATTATTTCCCACGTCAGGCTTCGGCTTCAACCATTGGTTTAGTTTCGGCTTTCTGTAAGCTCAGTTTATTTTTGGAAACTCTAAAAAACCAAAACAACCCGGATACAGCCGATAAAATGCCGGAAATAGCCGTCAGCATTTGCGGCGTAATCATGTACAGCGACCAGCCGCCCGCCAGATTTGAAACACTAAAAACGGAAATCTCCGCCGCGCGGTCGGTCGTCATTACGCGCCCGCGTAAATCGTCGGGGATAGCGCGCATCAGCATTGTTTCCTGCACCGCGTATTCCACGCCGAGCAGCACGCGCGAAACCATCATCAGCGCCATCACGAGCCACAAATTCGGCATAAATCCGGCAATTGCATACAAAATGCCGTGAATAACAAGCGTCCAGCCGATGAACGGAACGACGAGATTTCGACGTTCGACAAAATCCCCGACTCGGCGCGCGAGTATCATTCCTATAAACAGACCCAATCCCGCGGCTGTGTAAATCGCGGCAACCGCGCCGTCCGCGCTCCAACCGTCTTTCCCGGCGAAAACAACTCCGCCCAGACGGTCGGAAATCAGATTTATCGCGCCGCCGCCGATAGCCCAGATGATATTCACGCCGATAATCGTCAGCACGAGCGAATGTCCTCGGATAAAGCTCCAGCCGTCTTTCATATCGCGGAAAACCGACGCGACTCGGCTTTCCAGATCAATCTGTGCTTTCGGCTTTTGGCTATGCATTGAATCGCCCGGAATCAGCCAAATCGAATAAGCCGAAACGAGAAACGAAACGGCGTTGATAATAAACGCGATTTCATAACCGAAAAAAGCCGAAGCCGCGCCGCCCAAAGCCGCACCGATGCTCATCAGCAAAAATCTTGACGAAAACATCAAAGCGTTTCCGGCAAGCAAACCGTCGTCGCCGGTTACGTTCGGCATCGCGGCGTTTTTCGCCGCATCAAAAAACGCGGACAAAAGTGCCAAAATAACCGAACACAAATAAGCAATCCACAAATCTCCCGGCTCATCTACCAGCAGAAAACCGAGCGCGACAACGGCGCGAGCATAATCTGTGACAAGCATTACGGCGCGCCGCGAAGTTCGGTCAACGAGCGCGCCTGCAAGCGGCATAAACAACGCGAACGGCGCTGTTCGTGCGACAAGCAAAATGGCAGCCGCCTCCGGCGCAGCGCCCGAAACAACGCGCACTAATCCCAAACCGGCGATAAAATTAAACCAGTTGCCAAGCTCGGAAACGACCTGTCCGAGCCACAAATTCCTAAAATTGCGATTGCCCCCTAAAAGCTGGGCGTATGTTAAAGACATTGCTTTTTGTCCTTTTCCCTTTGTCCTTCGCCCTTAGCCGAAAGCCTGTTTTAAAAAACAAACAAAAGACTAAGTACAAATTACAAAAGACAAATAAAAAAGCCGTCAGGCTTTGCTGCCGACGGCTTAAGCCAAAAAATTAAATCAAATTGTCAATCACCTCTAAAAATTGGTTTACGTTTCTCGAAAAATGCCATCACGCCTTCTTTAAAATCCGATGATTTGCCGCTTTGAAGCTGCGCGTTGTGTTCCATATCAAGCTGAGTCGGCAAATCGTTTGTCCATGACGCGGCAAGCATCTGCTTGATTCGCCCGACGGCGGCAGTCGGCATCGCGGCGAGACGCTGCGCGAAACCGACTGCTTCAGTCATCAACTCTGAATTTCCGACAACGCGATTAATCATTCCAATATCTAACGCGCGTTTTGCAGAAATTGCGTCTCCTGTCATCAAAAGTTCTGCGGAAATTTTTTCTCCGACGACGCGCGGCAGGAAATAGCTTCCGCCGCAATCTGGCGTTAGACCGATTTTCACAAAGCCCTGATTAAAGGTCGCTGATTCAGCCGCAAAAACAATGTCGCAAGCGAGCGCAAAATTTGTTCCGGCTCCGGCTGACACGCCGTTCACGGCGGCGACAAACGGAACCGGCATTTGCCGAATCGTCAAAATGCAATCGTGCAGAGCTTTTAAAGGCTCTTCAAAAAACGCCGTCAGATTTCCTGTTTGTTCGGCAATCTGCCGCATCTCGCGCAAATCACCGCCCGAACAGAACGCGCGCCCCGCACCCGTCAAAACAACCGCTCGCGCCCGATTCTCAGCAACCAGCCGTAAGCTCGCGCGCAAATCTTTGACAAGCTGCAAAGAAAGCGCGTTGAGCGCGTCGGGACGATTCAGCGTCACGACGGCGACCGATTCGAGCAGCTCAAATTTGACGGTTTCCAAATTCATACCTTTTTTTAATTAAACATTTATCAATTTAATTTTCAAGCCCTAATCCGCCGAAAATGTTAAATCTCAAATGATAAATGCTCCAATATTACGTCGCTCGAACGCGCGTACGGGTCGCCGAATAGCATTCGGAGCACATCACCGAGCGTCCGGTTTTCGGCGCAAACGGCACGGTGTCTTTTCTCCCGCAGCGATCGCAGACGATTTCATAACGATTGCTGGAAGCCGCCCCGGTTTCCAGTTTTTTTCGGGTCGGACGGCATTGCGTACAACGCTGCGGAGGCGCCATATTCCGCCGATAAAATGCTTCCTGATCTTTTTCAGAAAACACAAAATTCTCTTTACAATGAACGCATTGAATTTCCAAATCAGGCATCTGAAGATTCCTTTCTGAATTCAGAATGTCGAAGTTAAAACCTATAAAAATTTCTCAATTTTTAATTCGAGTTTCTTAATTCGGTAACGTGCGCGCGGACAGTTTCACCGAGCGTTTTGAGATTGTAGCCGCCTTCGAGACAGGAAACAACTTTTCCGCCGCAGACTTCGTTTGCCCAATCTTTAACAGTGCGCGTCATTGAGACGAAATCGTCGTTTCCAAGCTGAAGCTGCCCGAGCGGGTCTGAATGATGTGCGTCGAAACCGGCTGAAATAAAAATCAAATCCGGTTTGAATTGAGCTGCAATGCTTTCGATTGCTGCTTCAAACATTCGGCGTTGCTCTGTCGCTGATGTTCGCGCTTTGACGGGAACATTGAGCGTAAAACCTTTTCCGCGCCCGTGTCCCGTTTCACCGCGCGAGCCGGTTCCCGGATACCACGGATATTGGTGCATCGAAAAGAAAAAAACCGTCGGATCATCGTAAAAAATCCCCTGCGTTCCGTTCCCGTGATGCACGTCCCAATCAACAATTGCGACTCGCTCGATTTCCTTGTATTTCTGCTGCGCGTAACGCGCGCCAATCGCCACGTTATTAAACAAGCAAAACCCCATCGCCGTCTCGCGCGTGGCGTGATGTCCGGGCGGACGCATCGCCACAAAAGCGTTGTCGGTTTCATTTTTCATCACCGCATCAACCGCCCGACAAGCAGCGCCCGCTCCGTGCAGACCGACATCAAACGATTGCATCGAAATTACGGTATCTGCGTCAAGATACATCAAGCCTTCTTCAGCGGCGTTTTCAAGTCGTTTAAAAAGCTGCGGCGTGTGACAAGCCAAAATATTCCCGCGCGGAGCAGCCGGGGCTTGGATTTCAATTAAATCCTTCCACAAAATATCATCGCTCATAAGAGCGTTCATAACGACTCTGTAACGTCCGGAAGTTTCCGGGTGTCCTTCGCCGGTATCGTGTTTTAAACAAATCGGATGATGCACAAGCGCAGTTCGCATACAAAAATTATAACGAAACTTAAACGGGAAAACTCAAGAAATTGGCGAGAAAACTCCGCAGAAGCAATTTTAAATTAGTAAAGATTAGCCGAGAGGCTGTTTTGCCAGCCTTCCGGCTATTGAAGGTTGGGGGAATTATGTTGCACCGTGTTTTTTAAACCACGCAATTAACTTGCTCCAAGCATCTTGCGAAGCCTGTTTGTTGTACGATTGCCGGTAATCAGCGTGAAAACCATGATCGGCTTCCGGATAAATTATGATTTCAGAGCCGGAGTTTCCTTTCGCCAGTTCGGCGCGCATTTGTTCCAAAGTTTCGACCGGAATTCCTTTGTCCTTCGCGCCGTATAAACCGAGAACCGGAACTTTCAAATTTGCAGCTACATCTATCGGAAAAGTCGGCTGATTCGGATTTTTCGGCTGATTTGGTCGCGGCATAACAGTTCCGTACCAAGCTCCGCCAGCCTTTACCTGCGGATTATGAGCCGCGTAGAGCCAGGTGATTCGACCGCCCCAGCAAAATCCCGTAACGCTCAGCTTTTTCGCATTTCCTTTATTTTTCCCGGCATAAGCGACCGTTGCGCCCAAATCCGCCATCACTTGCGAATCCGGAACTTTTGACACGATTTCGGCAATCAGTTTTTGAATATCGGTGTATTTTGACGGATCACCCTGGCGCGCGTAAAGCTCCGGCGCGATTGCCAGATGTCCGAGCTTGGCAAAGCGTCGGCAAACGTCTTTAATCCATTCGTGAACGCCGAAAATCTCCTGCACAACCAAAACCGTCGGAAAATTGCTTCCTTTCGCGGGCATCGCCCGATAAGCCGGAATCGTCCCGTCGGATACAGGAATTTTGACTTCTCCGGCGACGAGACCTTTGTCGTCGGTAGTGATTTTGTCCTGCGCGTTTATTGGCTGGACGGCGAGCGCAAAACCGCTAATCAAAGAAGTAAGCACAAAATCGCGCCGTGAAAAAGTTGTGCTTTCTTCCCCCTGGTTATGATTTTCTTCGTACATTTATTAGTTCTCCTTGAAAATTTATCGTTAAATTTTACCTTCACTTCCCGCCGCGTCAAGAGTATAATCCGAGAAACACGATTGAAAACCTTTTGATGCCCGGCGGCGTAAAGGTTTTCGGTCGCTTCACCTCTAACGGGGATTTTTAGGCAAGAGGCTTGTGGAAATGTATTACGTAATTATTTGTGTTGCTTTGGTGATGGCGGGCGTAGCCGGTTTACAGTTTTTTTATCTGGCTTATCTTGAACGAATGAGCAATCAATTAAAACGCCGAATAAATGAGCTTGAACGGCAAAACGCTGTGCTTTATCACCGCTGGCAGGAAGCCGAGCAGCAAATTTCCAGCTATCAGGCGCTCGAAGCCGAAGAAATAATCGAGGACGAAGAAATTTGGTCGGAAATTATTGAAGATTAAAAATATTTTTGTTGGAATGAAAAAAGCGGAGTGAAATTTCACTCCGCTTTTTTATTTAAACCGAATAACAGTTGCGCCCCAATGCCCGGCAAACGCGGGCGCGTCTTTGAAAGATTCGACGAATGGAGTTTTCGCCAAAATAGAACGCACAATCTCGCGTTGAACTCCGATTCCCTTCCCGTGAATTATTCTCACGGTACGAAAACCTTTTTCATGCGCCAGCATTAAATATTCCTCGACAATTCGCGGAATATCTTTCGGCGCAAACGAATGCAAATCAAACGAATCGGTAATTTCAATTTCAACCGTTTCAGGAAAAAACTCGTTTTCTTCTTCCATTTTTAATCTCCGCGTTTTTCGTCTTTCGGAATATTGTCAGGCACTTTAACTTTGAGATTTCCGCGCGCATCTTTGAAAACCTGGAATTGCACGTCAATTAACTGTCCCTCACCGTTTTTCAATCTGACCGAAAAAACGCGGCTGTCGCCCGTTCCGGTTAAACGCAATGGCAAAAATCCTTTGACGTTTCCGCTGCGATAAACCTTGTAATGATCTTGGTTGTATTTGTCGTAACCCAAAACCAGAATTCGGTCGAAATCTGGTTCTTCGCCATCCGGCTCCTGCAATATATTGCTTTTCTCTAAAATCACCCAGCTTCCAGGTTTGTCTTCGCGCGCCATATCTTTGCCGCGCTTTAAAAACGACGAACTTGCGCCTTCGTCGCCATCAAGCCGCCGCCAAGCGACAAATTCGCGCCCGGTGCGATAAAAAATAATGTCCGGCGGAACCGCCAGTTCGACTTGTTTGCCGTAAATCCAACCGGCGGGCGCCGGCGAAACGGAAGGGTCGAGCCGGACTTTGTACCAAGTTTCGTATTTATCGTCCAATTGCAATGGCGCGTTATTGTCTTTCTGTCTTTGCGGGCTATTCCCGTTTTTGTTCGCCTGATTGTCAGTTCCGCCTTTTGGAGCGTCGTCTTTTTCGGCGTCATCGGTTTTCGGAACCCGTTTCCAGCCGACAATTTCAAATGTATCGCCGCCGAGCAGTTTGACAAGAATATTCTCATCCTTTGTGCGGTCCGGCGATAGCCGCAGATTTGAAGCGGCGCGCAATTGTCCGGCGGCTTGCGCCGGGATTTCGCGGTCTTCTTCGGCGAGCTTTTGTGATTTTTCGAGCAGATTCTGCGTAATCACATAACGCGCTTCAATCCAGCCTTCGGTTTGTTCCTCGTCTGACGCGCGGACGTTGTACCATTTTTCATTTTCATACGTCATCTCGTCCAAAACTTCGAGAGTTTGCCCGCGAGTCACCTCCAAAACGTCAGCCGCGACGACCGCGCCGGAGCTGCGAACATGCGCGCGTTTCGCAATCACTACGCATTTTTGATTCTCTACGACTAAACTCGCCACCGATGTGCAGCCGCTCAGAACAAATGCTCCGAAACCGAAGAATAAAAATAAAAGCAGTTTTGATTTCATAGAAAAGAGATTTTCTCCAAACCAATTTGGAATTTTACTAAAGTGCGCTTGATAAATGTAGTTGGAAACCGATTGCTTCCGCTTCGAGCAAATTCAGCTCGGTTTATAGCCTAATTTTTCCAGAACCTTTTTCTGTCGTCCGGTTAAACTCGAACCGATTGCAAATTTGGTGAAATTTGAGCTTGAAAGGTTGACCAAACCGCTCAATTCCCCGAAAATTTTCGGCTCGACTGCGTTTGCCCCTTCGATATATTTTCGGATAATTTCCGCAAGCTGCGGGTATTTTTTCAGAATCGCCAGCGAAGCCGCGTTTCCGTCAACACGAGCGGCGGCAAAGTTGTGTTTTCGATAAATCTCGCGGAAAACATCCGTCAAAGAATCTTTTCCACTGGTTTGATTCAGCAAAGCTGCGTCGCAGAGAAAAGCGACGACCATTCCTTTGGCATAAATCAGATTTCCGCCGCCGCGCCAACGCTCGCGCGAAGCGTCTAGCAAAGAAATTTGGCTGGAATTCTGCGCTCTGCGAGCCGCGTCAACAGCGCGGCTTAAAGTGTCAAGAAAATCTTCAAATCTGATAAATTCGAGCCGAACGCCGGTTTTCAGAGCTTGGTAAAGCGTAAAACCTTCGTAAAACCAGTCGTAGCTGCCGCTTAAATTCAAGCTGTTCGGAATCCAAAAATGAAAAATTTCGTGCCGCAATTGCTCGTGCAACCGACTTAAAGCAATAGATTTAAATGGAATAAGGCTCGACAGCAAAACGATGCTCGCGCCGCGTGTTTCGGCGCGCCAGCGATCGGAACCAACAAATGAAGGAAGCGGAAGCAAAATCAATTGAAAGCGGTTGGCGCTCGTTTCGCCGAATGTTCGCCGGTGCTCTTCCAGAATCTGGCTCGCCATCGTCACTATCTCGTCGGTCGAAAAAGTCCATTTTCCCTCGCTGGCAATTCGAAATTCGGTTTTTCCGATCCAACCCGTCCGTTCCCTAAAATCTTTTCCGACTAGAAAAACTGCTTTTTCGACATCAAGGACTGAAAATTCGTTTTCGGCAATTTTGTTTTCGACCGTTGCAATTTTCCAGCCCGGCGGAAGGACGATTTTTACACGCGCCGAAATGGTTTCATCGCCATCAAGCTGCGGCAGCAAATCAGCCAGCATCAATAAACCACCCGAATCTTTGAGCCAGGAAACGTGAGCCGCAGTCATCGCTTCCGGCGGCATTTCCAAACCAACTTCATATTTCCACGCATTTATCGCTTGAGCGGCGACAAATTCGTTCGAGGCTTTTGCTTGACTTGTTAGCGGCGCGCCGGAAACATCAAAAAATTCCGGTTTTGAAAATCTTCGGCTGAGATTGACGGCATCGGCATATTGATCCGGAAACAGCCAGCGCGTCTGCAATGATTTAGCTGAATTTTGAGCCGCTGCAAATTTACCGCTGACAAACAAACGCGTTCCCGAAACTTCCAAACGCAAATCCAGCGTTTCGGCTTTTAAAATTATCGGGCAAAAACACAAAAATAAAAGAGCAAAAAATTTTTGGTTAAAAAGATTATTTGTGAGCGAATAAAACATTGTGCGAATCCGCGCCTTCAATGTGCGCTGCAACTTGCATTAAATTTAACACATCGGAAGTTTGAAAATTAAACGGAACTTTTCTACCGAAGACCTCGTAGCTGGTTTTGGTTAACGAAATTTTCAATTTTCCTGCAACAAAAAAATATGAGCCTTGTAAAAGTGATAGTTGTGACAATGCTGTTCCTTTTGAGCCTGCTGTTTTTGGGACGTTTTTTCATTGTAATTTAAGCCTTTCCGATTGATTGGCAGTTTGAATGAGTGAATAATTTTCGGGCGGACTCGTTTTTTTGCCGAGTCCGCTCTTTTGTTTTTCACTTTCCGGCGGCGAATATGTCACAATTGCCTGCATCGCGATTGCAGGTATTTTTATTTATGTCGAGCGAAAATTTAGTCAAAATCAAACGCGCTTTATTCAGCGTTTCCGACAAAACGGGAATCATCGAATTTGCCCGCGAGTTGGAAAATTTGGGGGTCGAAATCATTAGCACGGGCGGAACAGCCCGCACATTGCAGGAAAACGGAATTACCGTGCGCGAAGTTACCGAGTTGACCGGATTTCCCGAAATGATGGACGGACGCGTTAAAACTCTGCACCCGAAAATTCACGGCGCGCTGCTCGGTTTAAGAGATAAGGCAGAACATCAAGCCGCAATGCAGCAGCACGGAATCGAGCCGATTGATTTGGTCGTCGTTAATCTTTACCCTTTTGAAGAAACTATCAAGCAGGAAAATGTCGCTTTAGCCGAAGCGGTCGAGCAAATTGACATCGGCGGTCCGGCAATGATTCGTTCAGCGTCGAAAAACTGGCAATCGGTCGCCGTCGTGACCGATCCGAAGCTTTACGATTCGGTTTTGCGTGAATTAAAAGAAACGGGCGGCGCGCTTTCGCTTTCGACACGACGACGACTTGCGGTTTTAGCTTTTATGAACACCGCGCGCTATGATCTGGCGATTTTCAGCTACCTTGAAGACCAGCTTTCCGATGAAGATTACGATTTCGTCATCGAGCATCACCCGTTTGGCGATGCCGCCGACGCGGTAAATTATTTGAATTGGATTTTGACCGAGGAAGGCGCGTCACAACAGCAAAGTCTTGATGACGTGGTTGAAGCGGCTTGGGCTGAAATCACCAGCCTGAGCGAGCTTTCCGATTCAAACGGTCATGTTCTCGATGGGGTTTTTGAAAACGATGAAGAGGCTGATGAGGAATATTTTGAAGACGAAGAAGAACCGCTTTTCGCCGCTGATGAGCTTGTTTATCTGACAAAAGTTCAGGATTTGCGCTACGGCGAAAACCCTCATCAACAAGCTGCCGTTTACGAGTCCGAATTTGAAGGGGGAGTCGCACAAGGCGAGCTTTTGGGCGGAAAAGAAATGTCTTTCAACAATTATCTCGACGCCGACGCCGCTTTTAACTTGGTTTCAGATTTTGACGAAACCGCCTGCGCTATTATAAAACACACAAATCCGTCGGGCGTCGGCGTGGGCAGTACGCTCGAAGAAGCTTATGCGCGGGCGCTAGCGACCGACCCGGTTTCTGCTTTCGGCGGAATTGTCGCTTTTAATCGTTCGGTAAATGCTGCCGCCGCTCGCGCTTTGACCGAGATTTTTACCGAAGTCGTCGTCGCGCCCGAATTTGAACCGGATGCGCTCGAAATTTTACGCGCCAAGAAAAATTTGCGAATTTTGTCGGTCGGCGCACGCGAGGATTTTGAGGAAGATTTTGAGTTCCGCCAAATTTCCGGTGGATTTTTGGTGCAAACCCGTGACAGAAATGTTTTGACGCACGAACAGCTGAAAGTCGTTACGAAAAGACAGCCGACCGAAAACGAGATGCGCGCGCTGCAATTTGCATGGCGCGTCTGCAAGCACGTTAAATCGAATGCGATTGTTTATACCAACGAGTTTCAAACCGTCGGCGTCGGCGCAGGTCAGATGTCACGCGTCGATTCGGTGAAGATCGGAGCGCAGCGCGCCGTTTTGCCTTTGCAGGGAACGGTTTTGGCTTCCGACGCATTTTTCCCGTTCCGCGACGGAATTGACGAAGCCGCTAAAACTGGAATCTCGGCAATAATTCAACCCGGCGGCTCAATGCGCGACGAAGAAACGATTGCCGCCGCTGACGAACATAATTTGGCAATGGTCTTTACCGGCATTCGCCATTTCAAACATTAATTTTGCGGGCAAGAAATAAAAAACGCTGAGTTACACACAACTCAGCGTTTTTTCATTATGTTTGAAAACTAGCCGACCAATTGCAGATTTTTAAGTTTTTCGCCGACGCCGCGATATGCAACGTTGACGGCGTAAATCTCGGTAAATTGAGCAATCGCTTTTTCCTTTTCACCGGTTTTTTCGTAAGCCGTTCCAAGCTCATACCGCAGTGCTTGATATTCTTCTTCGGAATGTCCGGGCGCATCAAGTCCGCGTTGATACCATTTGATCGCCAAGTCCGGCATTCCTTTTTCGACAAAACAGTGCCCGATTAAATTGCAGCATTGCAGGAACCGCGGCGTTCCGTCGCCGACCGAAACCATTTTAACGGCGTTTTGAAATTCTTCGACGGCGTCATCGAACAATCCCATTTCCTTGTAAGCCAGACCTAGATTGTAATGCGTTTCAAAATCAGCGGTTTGTTGCGCTTCCAATCCGTTGACTTCCAAATCTTCGCCGAATTCTTCAAACAAATCTGCGAAATTCGGATTAACCGAAAGCACGCCTCCGTTTCCATTGCCGTTCTTCTTCGCAGAACTCCCGTTTAAATGTGCTGTGGTTTCATTGTAATGACTGACAACAGTGGTTTGCTCAACCATCATTGGGGAGAAATCAAACGAAATGGTTTCCTGTTCAACAACCGGGGGCTGCAATTTTTCGCGCCTATGAGTAATTTCGGGGTGCTGCCCAAACTGAGCCTCGATCTGCAAAAGCGATTCGAGCGCCAATTCGTTGTAACCTTGCGAAATATAAAAATCAATGCTTTCCAATTCCTGAGCAAGGTAATTGGTCGGGTCAGGTTTCTGCTCGAATTCGACCGCAATCTGCTCAAATTCCATTGCGTCTTCCGCTTCAATTTGATTCGCAAAATTATCTTGTACCTGAAAATCTTCAAATTGCGCGGGTGCATGGGAATTTTCGACTTTGACAGTCTGCGCCGAAAAATCCCAAGACTGTTTTCCGGTTACATCGGAAGAAGAAAGTATTTCAAAGCTGTGTTCTTCCGTTTCTTCGTGAAAACCGGCAAACGATTCAAATGAAGGAACACTCTGATCCGCATTAAATTCGACGGGCGCGTGTGCAGCGTCTTCGGCGATTTCGACTCCAAGCTCACGCAAACGCTCCGTGTATTTGTTTTCATTCGGAAACAAGAGGCGCAATTCTGAAAGAGCATTCTTTTCTTCCTCTTCAAGCTCGTTTAAATGCGCAGCTTCGACAACCCGCTCCAAAACCTCTTTTAATTGAAGCTCGTTGCGATTCCAGCTATGCAGGCGGGCGAGCAAATGAAGGGCTTTGATATGTTCCGGGTCGCGCGTCAGAATTTCGTTCACCCAGAATTCCAAATCGGCTTCGTGACTGCCGCTCAAAAGAAACTCCGCGCAAAATTCAATTGTTCGAACCGCAGCCGTCAAATCGCCGTTTTTGACGTAGATTTTCGTTACGTCAAGCATTTTTTTGCAGTTTGAAGGGTCTTTCTCAATCAGAGAAAGAATGGCGCTTTCGGCACCGGTTGCGTTTTCCAATTCCAGATAGCATTTGCCCAAAAGCGAATAATATTCGGCAGTTTCTCTGGCTTCGCCCTGTGCATTTTCCAGTTTTTCGATTGCCTCATCCGGGAAACCGAGCACGATGTGAGCTTCAGTCACGCCGATTAGGGCGGGTAAAAAATGCGGATTGATGCTCAAAGCCTGAGAAAAAGCGGAAACTGCTTCTTCCAAACGTTTTTTGGCGAGCAATCCCTTGCCGGATTCGGTAAAAGCTTCGACAGCCTTTTCAAGTTGGTTTTCCTTGAAATAACTTTCGGCAAGATTGAGCCGGGTCTGGACATCCGTGGGATCAAGATCGGCAATCTGATGCCAGATTTCCAGCGCCGGAAGGCGATCGCCTTTTTGCTGGTAAAAATCCGCAACCGTGAGAAAATGCGTGCGTGCTTCGGCAATTAAGCCGAGAGTTTGGTAAAGCGGCGCCAGACGTGACGAAATCGTGATGTCGTCAGGTTTAAGACGCGCGATTTTCTTGTACATCGCAATCGCTTTATGAGTAAAGCCTTGCGTGTCGTAATATTCGGCGATGCGCTCGAAACATTTGATTGCCTCATTTTTCGCCGAAACGCGAACGAACAAATCGCCGAGAGTGTTCAGCGTATTGTAATCGCGCGGGTCATATTGCACTAATTGCGTGTAATCGCGGATTGCGGCTTGAATTTTCCCCTGAGCGAGGTTTTTCTCCGCGGCTCGTCGTAATTTCTCTTTATCGAAACTCATCGGAAAGTTTAAAAACTGGTTTTGTTTTTGGACTAAAGCTATGAAACTTTGTGCGGTAGGCGGCTTCTGAGATTTGCTAATTTGAAAAGCGTCGAATGACTGGCAGCCGCTTTATGCGCCGCGCAATTCGTAATTTCAAGCTAACACGACATATCTCGAAGTGTCAATGATTCTTTGTCAATTCTAAACAATTTTAAACAGCTTATTTTTTTGAAAATTTCTTTCCTTTTTTGAGTTATATTTAGATAGTTTTTATTAAACTTTCCGAAGGAAAAACGACAAAAAAATGGCACATGAAATTCAAAGATTTCGCAGCTTTTCGGTTCTTTTCACACTGATTTTATTTGTTTTTTCGAGCAGCCAGCCAACGAGCGCAGCTTGGCGCGATCCGGTTCGGGCGCCGCGCGCGATGGTCGCTTCACAGCATGAGCTCGCTTCCGAAATCGGCGCGGAAATAATGAAAAAAGGCGGGAACGCGGTTGACGCGGCAATTGCGACGGCATTTGCGCTCGCGGTCGTTTATCCGGAAGCCGGAAATTTGGGCGGCGGTGGTTTTATGCTGGTTCGTTTTGCAGACGGGCGGACGACGGCGATTGATTACCGCGAAATGGCTCCGGCGGCGGCGCATCGCGACGTTTTCGTTGATCGAAATGGAAATTTAATCCGCGGCGAAGGCTCTTCAACGGTTGGTTATCGCGCATCGGGAGTCCCGGGAACTCCGGCTGGCTTGGAGTTGGCTTTCAAAAAATACGGTTCGGGAAAAGTGACCTGGGCGCAGCTCGTCGAACCTTCGCGCAGGCTTGCCGCAAACGGCTTCGTTTTGAGCAAACGGCTTGCGGATTTGTTCATTAGCCACAAAGGCGATCTTGAAAAATATGAAGACAGCCGACGAATTTTCTTAAACAACGGAAAATTTTATAAAGAAGGCGACCGTTTGATTCAAACTGATCTAGCGGCTACGTTGACGCGTATTCAGCGCCTCGGCGCAAAAGGTTTTTACGAAGGCGAAACGGCGCGCCTGATTGCCGAAGATATGCGGCGTCATAACGGTTTGATGACGCTCGCGGATTTAAAAAATTATCGAGCAAAAGAGCGCGAGCCGTTGCGCGGTAATTATCGCGGCTACGAAATAATTTCAATGCCGCCTCCTTCCTCGGGCGGCATTGCGATGCTTTCGATGCTGAATATTCTCGAAGGCTATAATGTCAGACAAGCCGGTTGGTCTTCGGCGGACAAATATCATCTTTTAATCGAAGTTATGCGCCGCGCTTTTGCCGACCGTGCGGAATATCTCGGCGATCCGGATTTTGTCAACGTGCCGGTTGCGCGCCTGGTTGATAAAGGCTACGCCGAACGTTTGCGGAACACAATCAGTTTGGAAAAGGCTTCGAAAAGCTCTGACGTAAAGGCGGGTTCTCTCGCCGTCAAGGAAGGAACGGAAACGACGCATTTTACGGTTGTTGATCCGCAGGGAAATGTTGTTTCAAACACTTATACGATCAATGATTTGTACGGCTCGGCGGTAACGGCGAAAGGAACCGGCGTGTTATTGAATGATGAAATGGATGATTTTGCGGCGCGCCCCGGAAAACCGAATATGTTCGGTTTGATTCAAGGCGAAAACAATTCGGTTCAGCCCGCTAAACGCCCCCTTTCTTCGATGACCCCGACAATTGTTTTACGCAAAGACGGCTCGCTCTGGTTTGCGGTGGGCGCTCGCGGCGGACCGAGAATCATTACGGCTGTAACACAAACCGTTATAAACGTGATTGACCACGAAATGAACATCCAGCAGGCAATTGATGCACCCCGCCTTCACCATCAATGGCTGCCTGACGAAATTATTTTCGAGAAGTTCGGGCTTTCCGCCGACACGCGCCGTAATCTTGAACGAATGGGACACAGGTTTGCCGAAAACCCTGTCAACATAGCTTCGGCGACCGGAATTATGATTGAAGAAAAAACAGGCGTCCGGCTTGGTGCAATTGATTCGCGTAGTGATGGAGAAGCTATTGGCTTTTAAGTAATAAAGTAAAAAGTAAAAAGTAAAAAGTTGGGAATTTCAAAATTATATTCCCAACTTTTGCCTTTTTACTTTTTTGTTCTCCTTTTTATTCGTCCTTTTCCAACAATCGCGTTGTGCCTTCGGTAATGCTCGGCGGAACGAGTTCGCCGGTTTTAGCTTCGCGCCAACCACCGCGCGGCGGTTGGTAAGCGTTACTCGTCGGCGTAAAATTCGCAGCCTGCGGCGGCAGAGCGTTTTGGACTGGCTGGGCTCCGACTTGATTTTGCGGTATAAAATTTTGTTGCTGAAGCGGAATTTGTGCTTGTTTTTTTTCGCTTTCAAAAAACAATGAAAACAGCATCAACAAAAGCCCGCCCATCGTTCCGATAATTGCGGCAAAAGGAATTATCACCTCGCCGGCGCGATCGTCTCCGAAAAGAACTGCAGTCAGAGGTACAAGGAGAAAAGTGAAAATCACAAACCAAATCAGACCGAAGAGAAAAACTTTGCGGCGGGTCAACAACTTTTTTTTATCGTTGATTGCAGCGAGTTGCGGCAGAAAACCGCCGTTTGCCAGAATTTCCGAAACCAGACCGAGAGGAAAACCGCACCGCGAACAAAATCTCATTTGTTCGGTCGCTTGCTGCTGACCGCAGTTGGGACAAAACATTTTCGTTAAAACTCCGAAATTCAAGATTCAAACCATTTCCGCTTACGAAACCGCGCGGCGAGAAGTTCTGATTATAAGCGGAAACAGCAGAAAAGTCTTTTATCAAGAAAATCAGCGCGGCAGCTTTTCATCCGAAAAAAACCGAAAAGTCGCGAAAGCGCGCCCCTGATAATTTTCAGCCTGCGCCAAGGTTTCCAACAGCAATTCAAAAATCGTCTTGAGCCGAACCGGAGCTGGAATTTCTTTTAACAAATCGGCATCCGAGGCAAGCAAAGAGAAACCGCGTTTTCTGATTTTTTCGACTTCGCCGAGATATTCGATTATTTTGTCGTTATCGAACAGAGCTTCGGGCAGAGTCCATTCAAACGGGTCATCCCACATTTTGGTCGTTAATCCGTTGAAGGTTTGCTCGACCATTCCGGCGCTTCGCAAAATGTATTCACCGCATGACGAGACGGGAAACAAATCGCGGATCTCGCGTGGCTGCCAATAGAGCTTTTCGAGAGGAACATTTTGAATAAAAGCGCAAGAGCGGTTGTGCAAATGCACAAACCGCTCTTCTAAAATCTCCGTTAACTGCTTCATAAAATTAACCGCCGCAAGCCTTGTTTTAGCGCAGCGGAGCGGTTAATTTATCTTACTTTGCGCCCTGTTTCAATCACGCCAAGACCGTAATTCTTGCCGTTCCAGTTGACACCGTTTTGAACACGACCTTTGACGCCGACACGTGCTCCCTTAGTCGGAACTCCGCCATTTTGCGAAACAACCCAAATAGTGCCGCTTCCGTCATCAACTTTATAAATACCGGCTCCTTGTCCGAGAACGCTGAACCCGTAGCTGTCGCTAACGGTTCCGACGAATCCGACTTCCTTGTTGTAGTATTTGGAAGGATTGTTTTGAATCTTGTTGATTGAAACCTCTTCACACGCAGCCGCCACGAAAACGACCGCTAAAATCAATCCCAATAATCCGGCTCTCATTTTCATTTCAACTTTCTCCTGTGTTTTATTTTTCTATCAACGGGAGAGCTTTCCGGTTTAGAAGATTCGATTTTATAAAAAAAGTTTGCCTTTAAACGTGAAATTTGCCAGACTGTCGGCGTTGATCGGCAAATAGTTTTTCTCATTTTCCAATGGCGGATTTCAAACAAAATTCGGAACAAAAGCCAAATTTCCATTTTTGTTCGAGCATCTCGGACGATGTGTGGCATCCTTCGGTCGAACATTCGGCTTACGAATGGTGGTATTTCGACGCCGTTAGCGACGACGGACGCGACGCACTTACGGTTATCTTCCTCGATAATTTCATCTTTTCACCTCGCTACAACAAACTTTGCTCGAAGAAAACGTCGAACACCGAACAACAAACCGCGAACCGATTTCCGGCAATTGCATTCACTTATTACCGCGACGGCAAAATTCTGTATCGTGCGATCAACGAATTTCCGGGAAAAGATTTTTCCGCGCGGACTGATTTTCCCGCCTGTCAGATCGGTGAGAGCCGATTCGATTTTGAAGCAACGCCTTATGGAGTTCGTTTTTTAATTAACGTTGAAGCCATTTTGCGCTCCAATCGAAGACTTTCGGCTTCGCTCGAATGGCTCGTTATCGAGCGCGATTTTATGCCGCCTGTTCCAGAAACCGTAGCCTCGCATTTCTGGAATCTAGCCGCGCCGCGTGCCGACGTGACCGGAAAAATCAGCGTATTTGCCAAAAATGGAACCCGTGAAAACCAAATCCAATTTCGCGGAACCGGTTATCATGACCACAATCAGGACGCGCGCTGGCTTCCCGCTACGGTTTCCCAATGGCAATGGGGACGCGCGCATTTCGCAGACGCGACCGCAGTTTTTTATCGTTATTGTGAAAAAAACTGCGCCGAAAACTTAACGAAATTAATTTTGATTCGGGGGAATAATTTCACCGCGTTTTCGCCCTCTTACGCCGATAGCTCAAAACGCAGAAACGTTTTTGGCGTGAAGTATCCGAGAAAGCTGGATTTTTTAACCGAGAAAGATGTTTTATTTTCGATCAAACAAAATCGAGTGATTGACGCGAGCTTCTTTTACCTCAGATTTTTAAGCGAAATGGAGCTTGATTTAGGCGACGGAGAAAAACACAAAACCGTCGGAATCACCGAACATCTAGCTCCGCGCAGCTTAAGCTGGCGTTTTTTGGATTGGCTGGTCAATATGCGAATCGGCAAAAACGGGCGCGGCGCGTTTCTGCCTTAAAGAAATTTCTTGAAATGAATAATTCGCGCGGCTTCTTCATAACCGACTCCGAAATGCGCTGCGCGGCTAACCGAATTTTCCAGTTCACAATCCGAAGCCATTTCCAGACAGCCACAAACACGCGCCCAATTTTCCGCAGCTTCAACAAGCTCTCGTCCCACTTGTTTGCGGCGATAATTTTCCTCAACAAACCAACCTTCAATATAACCGACAGGCGTATAATCGCAGCCTTCTACATATTCATATCGCAAACTCGCTTCGAGAAAACCGATAATTTCACCGTCACCGTTTTCAGCCAAAAAGATTTGCGATTTACCGCCATCAGCTAAAACTTGTTCGAGCTCGATAAGATTTTCATCCTCTGCAACGTGCGCCCACAATTCTTTTCGCAGACGAGACCAATCGTTAAAATCTTCGCGCTGAATTGTGCGTATTTTCATTGAAGATTAAGGAATCAAAACGATTTTACCGAGATGATTGTTTTCCAAAACCGCTCGGTGCGCTTTGGCTGCTTCGACAAGCGGAAATGTTTCCGCGATGACGGGTTTGAGATAACCTTGAGCCAATCCGCGTCCGATTTCACGGTGAATTTCCGCCATTTGCGCGGGCGGAGCGTTAAAAAGCGACATTCCGTGAATCGAAGCGTCTTTGCTCATAGCCGCGCGCGGATTAAACTCCAGCGTTCCGCGGTTTCCGATGACGACGATTCGACCGTACATCGCCAAAACGTCGAAATCCTTTTGCAGATTAACGTTGGCGAGCATTTCCAAAATGATGTTGACGCCGCGATTATCCGTAATTTTTAAAATTTCTGCGAGATAATTTTCCGCTTTATGGTCGAAAACATAGTCTGCGCCTTCGTTCATCACGAGGTTTCTGCCCGCTTCGCTGCTCGCCGTGCCGATGATTTTTAAACCGACGTTGCGCGCCCACTGGACAGCCGCAATACCAACTCCCCCCGAAGCGCCGTGAATCAACACAGTTTCTCCGGCTTGCGCGCCACCGCGCTGAAAAAGCCCGCGGAACGCGGTTGCATAAGGCACAAAAACGCCCGCGCCCTGTTCAAACGAAACATTTTCAGGAAGCGGGAAAATCTGATTTTCATCAGAAAGACAAAATTCGGCGTAAGCGCCTGTTGAAGTTCCGGCAACATAAACGCGGTCGCCAGTTTTGACTTTTTCAACGCCTTCGCCGACTGCTTCAACGATTCCGGCGGCATCCGAACCTGGTGTGTAAGGCAAAGTAGGCTTTCGGGCATAAGCACCGGCGCGAATGTAAGTGTCAACGGGATTGACTCCAACGGCTTTGACACGAGCCAAAACCTGTCCGACCGCTGGTTTCAGCTCTTCAATTTCCTCAAGCCGCATTACATCCGGCTCGCCAAATTCGTGAACTCTGATTGCCTTCATACAGTTATCAGTTATCGGTTAACGATTAACAAGATATTGCTAACCGTTGACCGATAACTGTTGACTGATTAAACGTATTTTTCGATCAAGCGGGCGATCGCATCGCGGCTGACGGCGCCGACGACTCGCTCTTGTTCCTGTCCGTTTTTAAACAAGATCAGAGTCGGAATGCCTTTGATTCCGTAGCGCGAGGGCGTGTCCATATTGTTATCCACGTCCATTTTAAAAACTCTGGCTTTGCCGTTAAATTGCTCGGCGACAGCTTCGACCGAAGGCGCAATCATCCGGCAAGGTCCGCACCAAGCCGCCCAAAAATCAACCAAAACCGGCTGGTCAGACGACAACACATTGTTTTGGAATTCCGTATCGTTTACTTCATTAACAAATCCTGCCATTTTTATTTTCTCCTTTAAAAATTAATCCTTTAGATTTTTTTACCGCGGGGGCGGCAAATTCATTTTAATTCAAAAATTGTCGTTCCTGCGGAACAATCGAAATGTTCATTTTTTCAGCGCCGCGTAAAACGGTAAGCCATTCGCGTTTTCCGACTCGATCTTCGGTCAAAAGACGATGCAGTTCATCAATTCCGGAAACTGGCGTTCCGGCAAACTGGACGATTATATCGCCTTCTTTCAATCCGGCTTGGTACGCGGGGCTGTCTTTTTCAAACGAAACTACCAAAATTCCCGATTCATCCGGCAAGTTGAAATGCTTAATGAGCTTGCGGGGAATCGGCACGTTTTGTCCCGCCACGCCGATATAACTTCTTCTGATTCTGCCGTCGCGAATAAGTCGCGCCGCTACAAATTTTGCCGTATCAACAGCAACGGCGAAACAAAGCCCCTGCGCCGGCAAAATTACAGCCGTATTTACTCCAATTACCGCCCCGCGCGAATTAACGAGCGGACCGCCGGAATTTCCCGGATTTAAAGCCGCATCGGTTTGAATAATGTCATCAATCAATCGCCCCGATTGACCGCGCAAGCTGCGTCCCAAGGCGCTGACGATGCCAGCCGTAACGGTAGTTTGAAAACCGTACGGATTTCCGACCGCAATTGCCATTTGCCCGACTTTCAAATTGCTTGAAGAACCGAGTTGAAGCGCGCGCAGATTCGGCGCGTTAATGCGAATCACGGCTAAATCCGTGTCCGGGTCTTCGCCGACCAAATTCGCTTCATAACGACTTCCGTCGTGCAAAATTACGTTCAGCTTATTGGCTTTGTGAACGACGTGGCTGTTGGTCAAGATAAAACCGTCTGGCGTAAAAATAAAGCCTGAACCGCTTCCGCCCTGCGTTTGCTGACGCCCGCGAAAATTTCCCGATTGTTCGACTTCGATTTTGACGACCGACGGACTCACTTTTTCGGCGACCGAAACAACCGCGTTTGAATAAGCGTCGAGAATTTCGTCTTCAGAAACGAGCGCGTCCACAACGTCGAAGTTTTCTTTATTTAGAAGGAATGAGGGCGAAACTTCGAAACCGTCATCCGTTAAAAATTGAACCCTGCTTGTCATAGCCCCAATTGTAACTTTTTTGATTACAGTTGCCAAGCAAAAGTTGCCAATGGCACGCCGCGTGCAACAGATTGGCTAGTGTTTAATCACTGAAACAAAATCATACAGGGAGAAATTTCAATGACTGACAAAGAAACGCAATCTCGCGCAGACGAAAGCAACACAATCAAAAATCCTGACGATTGGACAACCGGCGATGAGCCGATGACCGGAGCGCAGCGTTCGTACCTCAAAACTTTGAGCGAAGAAGCCAAAGAGGAATTTGACGAAAACCTCTCGAAAGCAGAAGCCTCAAAGCGTATTGACGAATTACAGCAGAAAACCGGACGCGGCGCGGCTGCGTAAATCCTAAAAAAGGAATCGTGAGAAGTAATCTCCGATTCCTTTTTTGTAAAATTTATGATTTGAGAGTCGCCTTTAAAGTAATTTCCGCCCCAGCTAAAACCTGCGAAACCGGGCAGGTTTGTTTGGTTTTTTCGGCGATTTGTTGAAATTCATCGTCGGAAATATTAGGAACTTCCGCGACGGTTTCGACAGCGATTGTCGGAATGTGAAAACCGTTGTCTTTCTTTTCGATTGTCACGCTCGCGGTCGTATTGATTGTCGCTGGCTGATAACCGGCTCTGCCCAGATTTCCGGCTAAAGCCATCGAAAAACAACCGGCTTCCGCGGCTGCGATTAATTCTTCGGGGTTTGTTTTTGTTGTGTCGTCGCCAAAACGCGAATTAAAAGAATAAGCGCCTTCAAATGCGCCGCTTTCGAGCTTCAGATTTCCGCTGCCATCCATAATTCCGCCGTTCCAGGCGGCTTCCGCTTTTCTAATTGCCATAAAAATTTATTTTTCCTTTCCTGTTTTAAGCATTAACTGTTTTCATCATTTCCGCCGGATAACGCAAACCTGCGACATTCGGAGCAATATCCGCGATTTCCCGCAAGTCTTCCGGCGTCAATTCAACATTAATCGCTCCGGCGTTTTCTTCCAAACGATGACGTTTTTTCGTTCCGGGAATCGGAACAATGTCTTCGCCTTGCGCCAAAACCCAAGCGAGCGCGAGCTGAGCGGGAGTGCAATTTTTCCGCCGTGCGACTTCTTCGATTTTCTCGACGAGTCGAAGATTTTTCTCAAAATTTTCGCCCTGAAAACGCGGACTGTGACGACGATAATCGTCCTCCGCCAAATCGTCAAAACGCTTGATTTCGCCGGTCAAAAATCCGCGCCCCAAAGGCGAATAAGCAACCAGCGAAATTCCCAATTCCCGAATAGCTTCTAAAACGCCGTTATCTTCCGGGTCGCGTGTCCATAAAGAATATTCCGATTGCAAAGCCGTAATCGGATGTACTCCGTTCGCGCGCCGAATTGTTTCGGCGGACGCTTCGGACAAACCGAGATAACGAACCTTTCCTTCTTTAACGAGTTCAACCATCGCGTTGACGGTTTCTTCAATCGGAGTTTCCGGATCAACGCGATGCTGATAATATAAATCAATCGTTTCCACACCAAGCCGTTTCAAACTCGCTTCGCAAGCCTGTTTGACATAATCTGGTTTGCCGCTAATTCCGCGAATCATCGGATTTCTCGGATCGCGAACGATTCCGAATTTCGTTGCCAACACAACTTGTTCGCGTTTTCCCTGAATCGCTTTGCCAACGAGTTCCTCATTTGTAAATGGTCCGTACATATCGGCTGTGTCGAGAAAATTAACGCCGAGTTCGAGCGCGCGGTGAATCGTTGCGATTGATTCGTTGTCGTCGCGTCCGGCGTAAAAATCCGACATTCCCATACAGCCCAAACCGATTGCCGAAACATTTAAATCACTCTTTCCAAGTTTTCTGTACTTCATAATTGCCCCCTTAAATTAAATCAAACTGTCAACACGACTTTGCCTGTCGTTTTTCTGCCTTCGATGGCGCGGTGCGCTTCCGCCGCTTGTTCGAGAGGAAATTCCGTTACCATTACTTTCAAATTTCCATCTGCAAAACTCTGCACCAGTTCACGACTAAAATGACCAATGTTTTCGGGCGTTTCAAGATTTAAGTTGTAGCCTTTGACGATATGCATTTTTCCCATCAAACTCACTCCTGAAATCTGGAAATCCGAGCCGCTCGCCGCGCCGTAAACAATCATCGTTCCTTTTGTCGCCAAACATTCAAAATTGCGCTTACCGATTTCGCCGCCGACCATTTCGATAATCAAATCCGCGCCTTTGCCGCCGGTTGCTTCCAAAACCTGTTTTGTCCAATCCGATTCGGTGTAATTGATTGCGGCATCGGCTCCTAGGTTCACAACTTTTTCTAGTTTTTCGGGCGACGAAGCCATTCCCAAAACGCGAGCGCCGCGCCCTTTTGCCAACTGCACAAGCAACGAGCCGACACCACCGGCAGCCGCGTGAATCAAAATTGATTGTCCGGCTCGCAAATCCTGAATCAATCCGAGCGCCGTCAAACCTTGCACCAGCAGCGCGGTCGCCGCGCCGAAATCCAAATTGTCGAGAATCGGAAAAACCCTCGCGGCGGGAGCAACGGCGTATTCGGCGTAACCTCCGCCGCCCATCATCGCCAAAACGCGCTGCCCGGTTTGCAAATTCGTCACATTGTCGCCAACCGCTTCGATTGTTCCGGCGACTTCGAAACCGGGAACAAACGGCAGAGGCGGACGAAAGAAGTATTTTCCCTGGCGGAGCATAATGTCGGCGTAATTGATTCCGGCAACCGAGGTTTTGATTAAAACGTCGTTTGCGCCGTGTTGCGGAGTTTCGATTTCGTCCACACGCAAAGTGTCCGCAACGCCGAATTCGTGAAATCTGATTGCTTTCATTTAGTCTCCTGATTTTCTGAATTTAATTCTTTGGTTTCTTTTTCGCGCCGAAGGTATTCGTCTGTCAGCATTCCGGCGAAGCCCCAATTTTCGAGTTCGATTTCGTCAATGATGATGTGTATATGCTCAGGCTTTTTTCCCAAAACTCGAACCAATGTGTCAGTAATTTCGGCGACAACCTGACTTTTTTGCTCTGTCGTGACTTCCTCTTTCGTAATTCGAACATTAACGTATGGCATATTTTTTCTAACTATTGCGCGCATATTCGGCGAGCGTTATTGTTGGCTTTCCTAATTCCTGCCAAGTTTTTTCCGATGTAAATTTTTCCTCGTAATTGTTTAATGCTTCAATAATTTTCGCCCCATAAGCCATTTTTCGATTGAATAATGCAGCTGCTTTCAAAACGAAAAGCGGCGTTTTGGAAATTTTCAGCTTTTCGCGACGATAGTTTTCTGCAAAAACTTTTGCGGCTTCATCGCCTGTAAAGGCTCCAAGCCCCTGAACGTCGTAATCGCGGTTTTCGTCGGTTAAAATCTGAAAAGATTTGGCGACTTGTTTGCTATAATCTTCGCCGGCGATGAAATACATCGGAAATTTCGATTCGCCCACGAGCATCAGCTTATTTCCTTGCCGGTAACCGCCGTGAAAATTCTCCATAAACGAAGACGGATAAAAAATCGCGTATGGAATGCCGCTTTGTTTTATCATTTCGACTGCTCGGTGCTTGATGTCAAACGCCCACCAGTGAAAATTGTTCGTGCCTTGATACCGCATCACGATTGACGAAAGATAGCCGATTCGCTTCACGTTTGCGGCTTTCGCAACCTCCAATAAAGTTTTCAAACCTTCTCGCTCCGACTGGAAATCGTTCTGCGTTGATTCCGGCTTAACCGATAAATTTAAATAAACGCATTCAGCCGTTTCTAGAGCCCGCTCAATGTCTTGTTTGTTTTGCAAATCGCCTTGCAGAAACTTTACTTCGACAGGCAAATCGGGGCGCGCTTTTTCCGGCGAGCGAACCAGAGCCGTTACTTCAAAACCCGCATTTACCAATTCCCGGACAACAGGTTTTCCCAACATTCCCGTAGCTCCGAAGACTGTAATTTTCTGCATTTTCTTCCGCCTTGTTTGTTGAATTTAACGTTGTTTTTTGCCTGTTTGATTAAGCGGCAACCGCCGCAGCTTTGTTTTTCCAAACTTCAGCGACGATTTCGTAAGAACGAAGTCTTGCCTGATGATCGAAAATCATCGCATTAATCATAAGTTCATCGGCTTTTGTCGCTTCTAAAAATCTTTCCAACTGAGCTTCAATTGTTGCCCGACTGCCAATTATTGAGCCGCCAAGCCTTGATTCAACAATCGCTTTTTCCTGCGGCGACCACAAATCCGCCATATTTTCAACCGGCGGCTGAAGTTGTCCCGGCGCTCCGCGAATTAAGCGCAGAAACGATTGAAACTGCGAACTCGCCAAAAACCACGCTTCGTCATCGGTTTCGGCGGCGACGATGTTGATTGCCAACATTGCCAAAGGTTTTTGCAGCTCGTCCGAAGGCACAAAAGCATTTCGATAACGCTCCAGCGCGGGCAAAATGTATTCGGGCGAAAAATGTCCCGCAAAAGCGAACGGCAAACCTAATTCGCCTGCTAGACGCGCGCTGAAATCGCTCGAACCGAGCAGCCAAATCGGAATTTTCAGCCCCGCGCCGGGAACAGCTCTGACTCTCTGACCTTCAATCGGCTCACGCAGAAAAAACCGCAATTCTTCGAGCCGCTCGGGAAAATCATCCGCGTTATCCAAACGGCGGCGCAATGCGTGCATGGTCGGTTGATCCGTTCCCGGCGCGCGTCCCAAACCTAAATCAATTCGCCCGGGAAAAAGCGATTCGAGCGTTCCGAATTGTTCGGCAATCACGAGCGGAGCGTGATTCGGCAGCATAATTCCGCCCGCGCCAACGCGAATCGTTGAAGTTCCGCTTGCTACATAACCGATTACAACCGAAGTTGCGGCGCTCGCGATTCCAGTCATATTGTGGTGCTCTGCCAGCCAGAATCGCTTGTAGCCGAGTTTTTCGGCGTGCCGCGCTAAATCGAGCGAATTGTGCAAAGCATCAGCAGGCGTTCCGCCTTGAACAATCGGCGCTAAATCTAAAACGGAGAATGGAATATTTGAAAAACTGCTCATAAAACCTCAGGAATCACACATCATGCTGTAGCCTTTGCAGACTGGTAGCTTCCGACTTCGGATTGAAAACTGATAGCGAAACGATTCCAGCTGTTTATCATAGTTACTGCCAAAGTCAGATTGACTAATTCTTCATCGCTGAAATGCTTTCGCACTCGCTCGAACAAATCATCTGGAACATGCTTTTCAGAAATCAGCGTCAAATGTTCCGCCCATTCGAGCGCCGCGCGCTCGCGTTCGGTGTAAAACGGCGTCTCGCGCCAAGCCGAAAGGCAATATAAACGCTGTTCGGATTCGCCAGCCGCTCGCGCATCTTTTGAGTGCATATCGAGACAATAAGCGCATCCGTTTATCTGGGAAATGCGAAACTTGACGAGTTCCTGTAAAGACAACTCCAAACCGCAGTGCTTGAGATATGCCTCAAGCGCATACATCTTTTTAAAAACTTCGGGTGCTGCATTTACATAATCAAGTCTTTGTGTCATTTCTTCACCTCATTCAAATCGTTAATACAATTTTCTTTAGGCGGATTTTGCTTTTCGTAAATCAATCGCGCGACCGTATTGTTTCGGCACATCAACTTCGCCGCCCAATTCGCGCGCAGCTCGAAACGGAAAATACGGATCACGTAAAAACTCCCGTGCCAGCAAAACGGCGTCCGCCTCGCCGTTTTGCAAAATCTCTTCGGCTTGACGCGGCTCTGTAATCATTCCTACCGCCGCAGTTGCGATTTCGGCTTTTCGACGAATTTCTCTGGCAAACGGAACTTGATAGCCCGGCGCAACCGGGATTTTCGCGTGCGGTAGATTTCCGCCTGTCGAACAATCAATCAAATCAATCCCAATTTCTTTGAGAAGCCGGGAAAACTCGATTGACTGATTTAAATCCCAACCGCCTTCAACCCAATCGGTCGCCGAAATGCGTACAAAAACAGGTAGATTTGCAGGTACGATTTCACGCACCAGACGCGCCGTTTCCAGCGGAAAACGCACGCGGTTTTCAAAACTTCCGCCGTATTCATCCGTCCGCTTGTTTGAAAGCGGCGATAAAAATTCGTGAAAAAGATAACCGTGCGCCGCGTGAACTTCGATGATTTCAAAACCAGCCTCAAGAGCGCGTTTTGCCGCAGCGACAAAATCGTTAATCGCTTTCTCAATATCGGCTTTGGTCATTTCGCGCGGCTGCGGAAAATCTTCGTCAAACGGAATTGCGCTTGGTGCAACCGTCTGCCAGCCGCCGTTTTCTTCGTCAACCTTTTTGCCGCCGTCCCAAGGCGCAGCTGTTGAGGCTTTTCTTCCGGCATGTGCAATCTGAATTCCGGCAACGCTGCCCTGACTTTTGATAAATTTCGTAATTCTCGCGTAAGCCTGGGCGTGCTCGTCAGACCAAATACCCGCATCCTGCGGCGTAATTCGACCTTCGGGCGAAACCGCTGTCGCTTCCATAATCACTAATCCCGCGCCGCCGACAGCCCGGCTGCCGAGATGTACTAAATGCCAATCCGTCGGCATCCCGTTTTCGCTCGAATACTGACACATCGGCGAAACCCAGATTCGATTGCGAAATGTGACTTCTCTTAATTTTAAAGGCTCTAATAATTTGCTCATAATTCCCTGCTCGTCTTGTATTTATTTAGGTTTTGCCTGTCCAGCTTTCGTCGGCAACTTCGCGCCAACGATTGCGGATTTCTTCAAATTCTTCGCTCGTTAAATTCCCTTTTGCGGCTTGCGCTGCGTTTTCGAGCCAGCGTCCCGGTTTGGTCGTTCCGACGATTGCGGTTGAAACGCCGGGAACCGAAAGCGTGAATCTCAAGGCAGTGCCGATTGAGTTCGTTAAATCCTGTTCTTTGATAAATTCGTATTGCAGTTTTTGCAGCCGTTCCCAATATTCATGATGATAGGAATTTGGCGGTTTTTCCGAATGTTTCCAAGCGGCGTTGGCAATCGGGCGTTTGGCGATAACGCCCATTTGTTTTTCCACCGCGAGCGGAATCGTCAATTCAATCGCTTCCTGATCGGCGATGTTTACGGAAGTTTGCAAAGTGTCGAAAACGCCCATTTCAACGGCATATCTTGCATCTTGCGAATCGCCCGAATAACCGATATAACGCGTGTAACCGAGTTCGACCGCGCGCTGCAAGCCTTCGACACATTCGCCGCGCCGCAAAATCTCTCGGTCGCAAGTGTGAAGCTGAACCAAATCGAGATAATCGGTTTTTAAATTTTTCAAACTCCCCCGAATTGTTTCCAAAACGCCGTTTTTCGACCAATCGTAACGCGTAAAACCATCGAGCGCGCCGCATTTGGTAAATAAATTAAATTCTTTTCGACGATGTCCGACGGCTTTGCCAATCATCACTTCGCTCGTTAAATAAGCAGCTGCCGTGTCAATCGTGTTTAAACCTGCGTCCAAAGCTTCGTTTAAAAGCTGAGTAACTGTCTCCTGTGTCGCCCCCTCATTGCCGATTTCTGCACCGCCAAAGCCTAAAACGGTCGTCTCCAATTCGGTTTTTCCAAATTTTCTTTTTTCCATTTTTATTACCGCAGAAACAAAGACACAGATGAAAACAGAAATTAAAATCGCTGTTCTTCTGTGTCTCTGCGGTTTAATTAAATCTAATAACTATTTTCCCAAAATGCGCGCCTGACTCCATATATTTCAGTGCCGCGGGCGTTTCTTCAAACGAGAATGTTCTGTCAATAACAGGCTTCATTCCGTTTGTTTCAATCGCGCCATTCATCGCTTCAAACATCGCGCGCGAGCCGACAAAAATGCCTTGCATTTTGATTGATTTCATCAAAACGGGAATTGGACTGACTTCGCCCGCGCCCGACAAAGCCCCGATGACTGCGACGTGACCACCGACTTTGACCGAGTTTAAGGATTTTGCCAGAGTTCCTGCCCCGCCGACTTCGATAACATGATCAACGCCGAGTTTTTCGGTAAGACGAAAAACTTCTTTGTCCCAATCTGGCGTCAATTTGTAGTTGATTGTTTCCGATGCGCCCAATTCTCTGACTCTGGCGAGTTTTTCGTCAGAGCTTGAAGTTGAAATGATTTTCGCACCGAGCATTTTGGCAAACTGCACGGCGAAAATCGAAACGCCGCCCGTGCCAAGCGTAAGCACAGTCTGACCGGCTTTTAATTTTCCAGATTCCACAAGCGCGTTCCAAACCGTTACCGCCGCGCAAGGCAACGTTGCTGCTTCTTCATATGAAAGGTGTTCAGGAATTTTGACCAGACTTTGTTCGTCAAAAGCCCCGAATTCGCGCAAAACTCCGTCCCGATCTCCTGCGCCGAGCGTCGTTTTGTTTTTTGCTGCAGAAGGTTCGCCTTCAATCCAGCCTTGCGTAAAAATGGGACAGACTCGGTCGCCCACTTTCCATTTTTGGACATTTTCGCCGATTGCAACAATTTCGCCCGCACCATCGGAAAACGGTATTGTTGGCAATTTCGCGCGCGGATTATAAGCGCCTTTGACCATCATTAAATCGCGGTAATTGATCGAGGCGGCGTGAAATCTAATAACAACTTGATTTTCTTTCGGCTGCGGCTCGTCACGTTCGACAAGCACCAGATTTTCGATTCCGAATTGTTGAATTTCAAACGTTTTCATTAATTTCTCTCATTCTGCCTCGGCACCTGCGGTTTTCGTCTTCGATCATTTCCAGCACGTCTGCCAACGTTATTTTGCCCAAGCCGTCTTCAATCGCACGGTCTAATTTATTTTGAATTTGCAGTAAAACGACCTCAATGCTCAGCCCGATTTCGCATCGCTCGTCCGGTTTTTTACGGTGCAGAGCAAAAATCTCGCGGCTTTCAATGACGCGATAAATCTCAACCAGCAAAATCTCCTCCGGCTTCCGTGCCAAGCGAGTTCCGCCCGCTGCGCCCGCTTGCGAAACAACCTGTCCGGCGCGTCCAAGCTCGCTTAAAATGCGGCGAATCACTACCGGATTTGTTTTCACAAGACAAGCGATTTGCTCGGACTTCAAAGGCTTTTCGTCGGCACGCGCCAATAAGCACAAAGTGTGAATCGCAATTGAATATCTGCTGCTCGCCATCTGTAACAAAGATAGTTACAATTACTTTGAAATGTCAAGCTGATATTATCGGAAAGACAAAAACAGTTGACCAGGCATTCATGCCTGGTCAACTGTTTTTGTCTTTCCTCAAATTTATTTCAGCAAATCCTGTAGAGCGTCTTCGATTTGCTCAAACTCAAACTTAAAATTGTTAGCCAGAAGCTTTTCGGGAACGACTCGCGCGCTCGAAAGCAGCAGCGCGTCTGCCAACTCGCCGAACATCAAACGCAAAGCAAAACCCGGCACCGGAACAACCGATGGGCGATGAAGCGCCGAGCCGAGCTTTTCGGCAAATTCGGCGTTTCTGACCGGATTCGGCGCGGTGGCATTGACTGCGCCATTTAAATTTTCATTTTCGAGTACAAATTCGATCACGCGAATCAAATCTTTTAAATGAATCCAACTGACAAACTGCCGCCCATTTCCGACCGGACCGCCGACGCCCATTTTAAACGGCGTCAGCATTTCCTTGAGCGCGCCGCCTTCGGTCGAAAGCACGATTCCGATTCTCAATCGAATTACACGAGCGCCTAGATCAGCAGCTTTTTGCGCTTCCGCCTCCCACTCGACGCCGACACCTGCCAGAAAATCTTTTCCCTGCGGCGAATTTTCGTTTAAAATCTCGTCTTTACGGTCGCCGTAATAACCGATTGCCGAAGCCGAAACAAACGCGCGCGGCGGATTTTCAAGCTTTCTGAGCGAATCAACCAAAACTCTCGTTCCGACAATGCGGCTGTCTCGAATAATCCGTTTGCGCTCCTTCGTCCAGCGTTCGTCGGCAATTCCCGCTCCCGCGAGATGCACGACGGCATCGAAATTTTCGTTTTTTTTCAACTCGCTTTCGATAATTCCTGTTTCAGCATTCCACTGAATATCACCTTCTTTTCGCGGAGCTTGCCGAACAAGCGAAAATACTTCGTGACCGTTTTCTCGCAAAAACGGAACTAGATGCCGACCGACAAGACCTGTTGCGCCTGAAATTAGAATTTTCATCTTATTTCCATTTCGGATATTGGACTTTAAACGTTGAACTTATTTTATAGCGCCTTGAATCGGGCTTGAAGCAGAAGCGTAAAGTCGTTTCGGCATTCTACCTGCAAGATACGCCAGTCGTCCGGCTTGAACGGCTAATTTCATTGCTTCAGCCATTTGCGCCGCATCATTAGCTTCGGCGATTGCCGTGTTCATCAAAATTGCGTCCGCGCCGAGTTCCATTGCGATTGCGGCATCGGAAGCCGTGCCAACTCCGGCATCAACGATTATCACTGCGTCTGGCAATTGTTCGCGCATAATTCGCAGATTTGCCGGATTTTGCACACCCAAACCGGAACCAATCGGCGCGGCGAGCGGCATCACCGCCGGGCAGCCGGCATCGAGCAGTTTTTTCGCCATAATCAAATCGTCCGTAAAATAGGGCAGAACGATAAAACCTTCTTTGACCAGAATTTTGGCGGCGGCTAGCGTTTGCTCGTTGTCGGGAAAAAGCGTCGTTTGGTCACCGATGACCTCGAGCTTGACCCAATCGGTTTCGAGCACCTCGCGAGCCAGGCGGGCGGTTCGGATTGCATGTTCGGCGTCGTAGCAACCGGCTGTGTTCGGCAAAATCATCATTTCCGGGTCGAGGTAATCGAGAAACGATTCGGTTTTGCGGTCGAGCGGTACGCGGTTTACAGCAAGGGTCACCATTTCCGCGCCCGATGCCTTGTGGGCGGCTTGCATTTCGGAGAAAGACCGATATTTTCCCGTGCCGATAATCAAACGCGAAGCGAAAGTTTTGCCCGCTAATTGAAAAGTGTCGTGGTTCATAGAAGATTTAAAACTAAAATTTCAATTTATGCTTTGAATTTACAACAAAACTTCAGACAGAAAAAATGCGGATTGAAAAGATTCAATCCGCATTCCTCAATCCTGATTCGCAAACAAATCAACCTCCTCCGACGAAATGAACAATTTCGATGCGGTCGTTTTCCTGCAAAACCGTGTTGCCCCATTCGACGCGCCGAATCACGTTCTGATTTAGCTCAATGGCAACACGCACCGACGGCAGTTCTAAAATTTCCAACAGCTGCGCGAGGTTTGTATTTTCGGGAATTTGCCGCGCCTCGCCATTAACAATTACAGTCATCAGTTAACAGTTAACAGTTAACAGTCTATTTTGACAAATTGCTGATTACGAACAATCGCTAACTGATGACTGCTTTAGCCTTGGTTGATGATTCTTCTCAGTTCGACTTCCCTATCTTCCACTATCGCCCGAACGAGCAGCGCCGCTCGTCCCGAACGAAAATGGGGCAACTGCAAATTAACCGCTGCGGTTCCCTTTTTTCCGGTTCGTGCATGAAAAATGAGCGGTCGAAATGAGGAGCCTAGAACTTTTACCATTATTTCGACATTGGCGAGCGGAATATTGATGTCGTTTGTCACCTGAATTTTTAATTCAACGCGGTCGCCGCCGCGGTATTCGCGTTCTTCAAAAAGCCGTATGTTAATTAAACTAGGCTCTAAATCTTCTTTCGTCGGTTCGATTTCACCAAGGTGCGCACGCAATAGTGCGGGAGTTTGCGGAAGCTCTATGGGTTCTTCAAACCCGGTTTCAAGCTCAACTTCGTCCGCTTCGTCAACAACTTCAACTGGAATTTCCAACACCGGCTCGCAGGTTTCGATAATTTCCGTAACCATTAATTGAGTCGGCACAATCTCGACTACCGGAACTGGCGTTTCAGTCGCCTGAACAACTTCAACGGATTCTACCGTTTCAAAAGCTTCTTTTATTCGCGCGACGCGTCTTTCGGCTTTTTCGCTTTGCTCAACATTTCCGTTTTTTACCGTTTTTTCCGCTAGTGGCTCGCGGATACTCATCCGCTTTAAGTCGTCAATCCGCCCTTGATTGATCGCAGCACAGATTAATTTGTGCTGGCGGTTGAGACGTTCCGACAAAGCCTTTTCGTCAAAACCGGCGGCAATCAAATCATCATACGGCGAGCGTTTGCTGGCGAGAATCTCGCCGCCCGAATAAACGAGCGACAATATCAGCGGGGTGTCCAGACCTTTATCTTCGGTCTGAACGTGATAGGTCACGCCGCCATATTCGATGTCTGTATTGAATCCGGTTATCACGTTCGGTTAAAGAGATGCGCGTTGCATTTTGCGGGACAAAGGCGTCAAAAAGCCTTCTGACAAAGTTTACACGGGCTTTTTACCCCGGTCAATAAAGTTTGTCTTCTAATTTTTATTCTAAATTTTTCGTGCTTGACAGCATTGCGGGGTTAAACTACGATTCCCTTGTGCAAGGTTTCTCAAAGTCTGAAAGTTGTAATTTTTGCCGATTTTTAGCACAATAGAAGTGTACTATTAATACGTTATGGAGGCTCAATGAACGAGTTCCGGCTGAGCGATTACGCCCCGATTGCGATTATGATTATCGTGGCGGGCGGTTTCGCGGTCACGAATATTTTTTTGACGCAGCTTTTTGGTCCGAAAAAATCAACGCGGACAAAGCTGATGCCTTACGAAAGCGGCAAAGACCCAGTGGGTTCGGCGCGAGAGCGATTTTCGGTCAAATTTTACAGCGTTGCAGTTGATTTCCTGCTGTTCGATTTGGAGGTTATGTTTCTCGTTCCGTTTGCTGTCGCGTTTAAAGCCCTGCTAGCCGCCGGGTTCTGGGTTTACGGCTTTCCGGCTTATGTCGCGGTAATGGTTTTCATGTTCATGGTCGTCGTCGGATTTATCTACGCGTGGAAAAAGGGCACGTTCGATTGGAGTTTGCAGGCACGCGCCGAAGCCCGCGCCGAAGCCAAAGCTTTGCAAGCCGAGCGCAAGAAACGTCTTCGTTCGATGCCGAAAGATCGCCCGCTGCCGCTCGGAACTCCGAGCGCGCCGGGAAGCCGCACTCCGGCAGTCGTCTCCGACCCGACGCTTGTTTCAGCCGGTAAATAACGTGGGAGGTTTAGAGAAAAATGGGTTTAGAAAATAAAATTGCAGAATCCTTACCGGAAGTTTTAACCGTACAGCTTGATGCTGTAATTAACTGGGCGCGCAAGAACTCTTTGTGGCCTGCTACATTTGGCTTGGCTTGCTGCGCAATCGAAATGATGAATACGGTTTCCTCACGTCATGATCTTTCGCGTTTTGGTGCGGAAACATTCCGCGCTTCTCCGCGACAAGCTGATGTAATGATTGTTTCGGGGCGCGTTTCGCGGAAAATGGCTCCAGTCTTGCGGCGTATTTACGACCAGATGCCGGAACCGAAGTGGGTAATTTCAATGGGCGCTTGCGCGACTACTGGCGGCGTTTTCGATAATTATGCAATTGTGCAAGGCGTTGACAAAATTGTTCCGGTGGACGTTTACGTTCCGGGCTGTCCGCCGCGTCCCGAGATGCTGATTCACGGGATTATGATGTTGCAGGAAAAAATTATGAAAGAAAAGATGCGCGACCGCCGCGACGTGCCGGAAGAAGAAGCACGCGCAGCGATTGCGCCGGGAACTTTGCCTGTAACGATGAATTCGCAGGACGAAGAATCTGCCCCGAGAAAAGGCATTTCGCGTCCCTATACGATTGCGGCACGCCACGAACGTCGCCGCACTTCTTAAAAAGCGGGCAGTAAACGTCGAGCGGCGAGCAGTTTTAGAAACGCTAGCCGCTTTTAATTTGTAAAACTTTTATGGCTGAAAATTTGGCTGTTGAACAAAACCCGAAAACTGCCGCACTCGTTGCGCTGTCAAACGGGTTGAAAGAAGAAAATTCCGGCTGGGTAACGCAAATAGTTGACGCGCTGGATGAAGTCACGGTTTATGTTCCGCGCGAAAATATTGTTGATGTCTGCTGGTTTTTAAAAACCCGGCATCAATTTGATATGCTCGCAGATTTGAACGGTGCGGACCTTGGCGCGGAAGAAGAACCGCGTTTTGAAGTCATTTATCATTTGTTTTCTACCAAAACCTATCATCGGCTTCGCTTGAAAGTGCTGCTTTCGGACGAAGATACGCATGTGCCAACCGTAACCACCGTCTGGCGCACGGCGAACTGGCACGAACGCGAAACTTACGATATGTTCGGCGTGATTTTCGATGGGCATCCTGATTTGCGGCGCATATTGCTTCCTTCGGATTTTGACGGACATGCGCTCAGAAAAGATTATCCTTTGCGCGGCTTTGAGCCTTATAGCTTAAGTTAATTAAATATTTATGACTCCGACAATTGGAACAGAATCGCCGTATGAAGTTTTAGACCGACCGCTCGAATCGCAGATGACGCTGTCGTTCGGTCCGCAGCATCCATCGACGCACGGCGTTTTGCGGCTCGAGCTGGTTTTGGACGGCGAATTGATCGTCAAAAACATTCCCGACATCGGCTATCTGCACACGGGAATGGAAAAGCTGTTCGAGTACAAAAAATATCAGCAAGGCATTGTCATCACCGACCGAATGGATTATCTGAATCCGCTCGGAAACAATCTTGTTTACGTGATGGCGGCGGAAAAGTTGTTACAAATCGAAATTCCCGAAAGAGCACAGACGATTCGCGTTTTGTTTGCTGAACTACAGCGAATTGCCTCGCACATGGTCTGGCTCGGCACACACGCGCTCGATATAGGCGCGATGAGCGTTTTCTTTTATTGTTTCCGACAACGGGAAAAGATTTTGAATTTAATCGAAGCGGCTTCTGGCGGTCGTATGACGCCGAGTTACTTTCGCATCGGCGGCTTGATGATGGATTTGCCCGCGGGTTTTGAACGCCGCTGCAAACAGTTTTTGGATGGTTTTCCCGATGCGCTCGACGAATTTAACACTTTGCTGACAGGAAATAAGATTTTCCAGACGCGAACAATGGGCGTCGGCGTTATTAACGGCGAAGACGCGATTGACTGGGGCTTAACCGGACCTTGTTTGCGCGGCAGCGGAGTCGAAATTGATGTGAGAAGAACGAATCCGTATTCGGGTTACGAAACTTACGATTTTGAAATTCCGACAGAGCCCGACGGCGACGTTTGGTCCCGTTATCTTGTCAGAATGCGCGAATTGAAAGAATCATGGAAGATTTGCCGCCAGGCGCTTGAAAGAGTGGAACGATTAAAAGGTGAACCAGTCAAAGCAGACGCTCCGAAAGTCGTGCTGCCCGACCGAGAAGATATGAAAACTCATATGGACGCGCTGATTCACCACTTTTTGATTGTCGCCGAAGGCTTTCACGTTCCGCCGGGCGAGGTTTACGTTCCGATTGAAGGTTCAAAGGGCGAGCTTGGCTGTTATATGAAATCCGACGGATCGCCGAAACCTTGGCGCGTTCACTTCCGCGGTCCGAGTTTTATAAATCTGCAAGCTCTGCCAGTTATGAGCGAAGGCGAAATGGTTGCGGATGTTGTGGCGATTATCGGTTCGATTGATATTGTATTGGGAGAAATTGATAGATAACATTTTCTCCTTAGTTATTTGTCCTTTGTGCGGAAAAATTGAGTTTTTATTCAAAGAAAAAAAAACCAAGAGCAAATAAAGAATGAATTTAACACCGCAGGATGCAGCAAAAGAAATGGCGACTTTTTCGCCTGCTGTTGAAGCTGAAGCTGCAAAACACATTGAAAAATATCCGCCGGACAGAAAGCGTTCGGCGTTGTTGCCATTGCTTTTTATCGTGCAACGCGAGCGCGGTTTTATTGATGAGCCGGGCGTGGCTTATGTCGCTCATAAGCTCGATTTAGAAATGGTTGACGTTTGGGAAACGGCGACGTTTTACTCAATGTTCAATCTCAAACCGATTGGGCGACATCATATTCAGATTTGCAAAACTTTGTCGTGCAAAATCATGGGCGAGCCTGAGATTACGGACCACGTTTGCTCGAAATTGGGAATAAATCCGGGCGAAACAACGCCCGACGGCAGATTTACGGTTTCGCTCGTCGAATGTCTCGGCTCTTGCGGCACGGCGCCGATGTTTCAAATCGGTTTTGATTATTACGAAAATCTAACAACGGAAAAAGTTGATCAGATTTTGAGTTCGTTGAAATAGCATTTTATGAGAATCGAAGCAATCGGCTGCGAGCCGTTACAGCTTAAGCGAGTTCCTTTGAAAGATTCGCACACGCTCAAGGTTTATCAGGACAACGGCGGTTATCGAAGTTTGAAAAAAGCGTTGGGGATGACGCCAGACGAGATTATCAACGAAGTTAAAGCGTCCGCCTTACGTGGTCGCGGAGGCGCGGGTTTTCCGACCGGAATGAAATGGTCGTTCGTGCCGAAAAATTCGCCGAAACCGAAATACGTTGTTTGCAACGCTGACGAATCCGAACCCGGAACGTTTAAAGATCGCTATTTGATGGAGCGCGACCCGCACGCTTTGATCGAAGGAATGTTGATTGCGGCTTATGCGCTCGGTTCGCAGGCTTGCTACATTTACACGCGCGGCGAATACAAATATTTGATTGATATTTGCGATGTCGCCATCGAAGAAGCTCGTGCGGCAGGAATTGTGGGCGAAAACATATTGGGTTCGGACTTTTCGTGCGAGGTTTTCACACACACAGGTGCGGGCGCCTACATTTGCGGTGAAGAAACCGCACTTTTGAATTCTTTGGAAGGCTATCGCGGGCACCCTCGTATGAAGCCGCCGTTTCCCGCTGTTGAAGGTCTTTACGCATGCCCGACTGTGGTCAACAACGTCGAAACTCTGACGGCTGTTCCGCAAATTATTGAGATGGGCGGAATTGCCTGGCGCGATTTGGGAACCGAAAAATCGGGCGGAACAAAACTGTGGTCGGTTTCAGGTCATGTTAAATATCCGGGCGTCTATGAATTGCCGATGGGTTATGCCGATATGGAGAAATTCATTATGGAAGACTGCGGCGGAATGCTCAGACCGGATAAAAAATTAAAAGCAGTAATTCCGGGCGGCTCGTCGGTTTATATAATGTCCGCCGACCAAATCATCGGCAAAAAAGTGACGATGGATTACGAAGGCTTGGTCGAGGGCGGCTCACTTGTCGGTTCGGGCGGTTTTATTGTGATGGACGAAACGGTTGACGTTTTTGAATCAACCAAAAATCTAACCGAATTCTATAAACACGAATCCTGCGGCTGGTGCACGCCGTGCCGCGAAGGAACCGATTGGATGGTCAAAATCTTCAACCGCGTCAAAGCGGGCGAAGGCAAACCGGAAGACGCTCAGCTTTTAATTGATCTTTGTGACAATATCGAAGGCAAATCCTTTTGCGCTCTTGGCGACGCAGCAGCGTGGCCTATTCAGAGTGCGATTAAACGTTTCCCCGAAGATTTCAGAGCTTGGGTATTGCGCGAAGTTGATCCGAGCCGTTTTGCGGCTCCGGCTGTGACTCATCATTAATATTTTTTAACGGGAGAGAATTATGGGAAAAGGGGATAAAAGAACCAGAAAAGGCAAGATTTCAGCCGGAAGTTTCGGCAAATCGCGCCCAAAAAAGAAAAACATAAAAAAAGCTGCGACAAATGAAAGTGCAGCTAACAATAAGACTGAGGCGAAAGAGGCTTAGTCTTTTAGAAAAGATTATTTAAATGTCTCAAGAATTAGTAAAAGTCACTATTAACGGAAACGAATACGAAGTTCCGAAGGGCGCTCGTCTGATTGACGTTTGTCGCGAGAAGGAATTCGGTATTCCGGCATTTTGTTATTACGCGGATTTGGCTTTGCAGGCTTCGTGCCGGATGTGTCTGGTGCGAATCGAGAAAATGCCGAAGCTGCAAACGTCCTGCACCATCACCTGCACCGATGGGATGGTTGTTACCACGCAGAGCGAGGAAATCGAAAAGGCACAGCGTTCGATGCTCGAATTTCTGCTGGCGAATCACCCGCTCGATTGTCCGATTTGCGACCGTGGCGGCGAGTGCGAATTGCAGGAGATGGTGTTCGATTGGGGCGGTTTGGAAGAACGCTTTACCGAACGCAAAAACGGTTATCCGGAAAAATATCTTTCGCCAATTGTCGCCAACGATCAGCAGCGCTGCATTTTGTGCAAACGCTGTACTCGCGTCTGCGACGAATGGATGGGCGAAGAAGCAATCGAAGCCGGAAATCGCGGTGTTAACACAGTCATCGGAACTTATACGGGTTGGCTCAACTGCTCGCAATGCGGAAACTGCATTGAGGTCTGCCCGACCGGGACGCTTTTGGACGGAACCTATCGCCACGCTTCGCGTCCGTGGGAATTGGATCAGACAGTTTCGACTTGCGGTTACTGTTCAGATGGCTGCCAATTGTCAGTTGGTTCGCGCGGTGACGACGTGTTACGAATCGTTGCTCGCGACCGTTATGTAAATGGACATAATGGCGAATTCCTTTGTATTAAAGGTCGTTTCGCGCATCATTTCGTCAACGATACATCTCGCGTCAAGACGCCGCTGATTCGGTACAAAAAAGACGGACGCCTTGTCCCGGCGACTTGGGACGAAGCGATTGCTTTTGTAGCCGATAAATTGAATGCGATTTATGAAGCGAACGGCGCAAATTCAATCGGCATTATCGGCAGCCCACGTCTGACAAACGAAAGTCTGTACACGATGCGAAAATTAGCAACGGAGGTTGTTGAAACGGAAAACTACGCAATAGCCGATGCAAACGATTGGCGTGGATTTTTCAGAAATTTATCCGCTCCGATTGCAACTCATCACGATATTCGCCATGCTTCTACACTTTTGCTGATCGGCGGCAATCCGAAAGAGCGGCAGCCTCTGACCGACAAACAGATTCGGCAATCGGTTCGAAACAATAAAGCGAATTTAGTTGTCGTCAATCACACGCGTATCAGAACCGCACGGCTGGCGCAGCAGTTTGTTCACGTCAATCAGAACTCATATGACGCTTTCTTATTGGCTCTGACGGGCGAAATCGAAGATTCTCTGGCTGGGCAAAAACTCGGAATTGATGTTAGTGAATTAACAGTTATCCGAGACGTTATCACTCAATCAAACGGTGATGTCGTTATTCTTTTGGGCGACGATTTAAGCCCCGAAGCTCTCGCTCTTGGAGCACAACTGCCGCTTTTGTTCCCCGAAAAACGCGTTCTTCTGCATCCTCTGCCGCTTTACAATAACAGCGTTGGAGCAGCAGATATGATTCCAGGCGGAAAAACGGTTGCCGAAGTTTTAAATAATTCGCGCGCTCTGTATTTGTGCGGAAGTTTACTACCGCAGCATTTGGATGAAGAAGCACTCGGCAAAATGGAATTCGTCGTCGTGCAGGAGCTTTTTGAAACCGAAACGACTCGATTTGCCGATGTCGTTCTTCCGGCGGCGAGCTTTGCGGAAAACGACGGGACTTTCACCAATAACGGCGGTTTGGTTCAGCGCGTTCGTCAATCTGTGATGCCGATCAATCAATCGAAACAGGATTGGGTAATCCTCTCGATGCTCTCGAAAGAGTTCGGCATTGATTTCGGTTTCAATATGGCTGCAACTGCGGTTTTCCGCGAGCTTGCGGATACGGTTCCGGCTTACGCGGGTCTTCGTTATCCGGCGCTCAAAGACGAATCGAAACCGGTTCAGGTCAAACACCAAACCATCGGGCGACAGAATTTGGCAACCGAAATTCAAACGATGCGTACACGCGTCGAAGCTCTGAGCGAGACACCCAGCAAAATCAACGAAGAACCGCCAATCGGTTCGGAATTGCATAAACCGGGTGTGATGACGGGCAAAACGCCTGAGTTTCAGTATCTCTGGGACGGAAATCTTAAGCCCGAAAACGTTTTGGTTTCTCCGCTTTATCAAATCGAACGCGGAAACGGCACGGGCAAACGCGAACATCAATTATCGCAAATCGCCGACCGCGAATCGGGAATGAGCGCAATGCCTGTTAAATAAAAATAGTTTTGTACAGAAGCGGGCAGTAAAATGCCCGCTTTAATCTGAAAATTAATTTTTTATGGATTTAACCAACGCCGCAGTTTTTTTTCTTATAAAATTTATTGCCTGCTTTATCGCATTTAATGCCGTGCTGATGGTCGTCGCCTACACAGTTCTGGCTGAACGCAAAGTTTTGGGCTGGATTCAGGGAAGAATCGGACCGAACCGAGTTGGTCCCTGGGGAATGTTGCAGCCGTTTGCAGACCTCTTTAAATTTATTTTCAAAGAAGACATTGTTCCCGATAAATCAACTCGGTTTGTTTATTTTCTGGCTCCGATTATCGCATTGATTTGCGCTCTCCTACCGATGGTGGTTTATCCGTTCGGTCCGAACGTTAATTTAACTTCGCTTGGTTTGCAGGACATTCCTTACGCAGGTCATTACTTAAGCTCGTTTCCGCTTGCCATTGCGCGTTTTGATGTTTCGCTGCTCTTTGTTTTGGCGATCACATCGGTTGGCGTTTACGGAATCGCGCTTGCCGGTTGGTCTTCCAACAACAAATACAGCTTAATGGGCGGACTTCGCGCATCGGCTCAGATGATTTCTTACGAACTGGCAATGGGGATGTCCGTCATCGGGGTTGTCATTTTGGCGGGTTCGCTTGATGTTTTTACGATTGCCGAAAAGCAAACGATAAATTGGGGGCAATATATTCCGGTCATCGGGCAATATATTCCGGGTTGGTACATCATTCCGCAATTTTTCGGATTCGTTATCTTTTTAATTGCCGCTTTCGCCGAAACGAACCGCGTTCCGTTCGACTTGCCCGAAGCCGAAACCGAATTGGTTGCCGGGTTCCACACCGAATACAGCGCGCTTAAATTTGCACTGTTTTTTATGGCGGAGTACGTCAATATGTTTACCGTTTCGGCGATGTGTACAACCTTATTTTTAGGCGGCTGGCACGTTCCCGGTCTTTCATATTTGTTTGCTTACGGCTCGATTCCCTACGCAATTATCAGCGTTATGGCATTCTTCGCGAAGATTTTTGGTTTTCTTTTCTTTTACATTTGGGTTCGCGGGTCTTTGCCGCGTTTTCGTTTTGACCAATTGATGAATTTCGGCTGGAAATTTCTCCTTCCGGCAGCAATATTGAACGTCATTCTGACAATTACGATTGTTTTATTTTTACCTGCGAGATAATTAGAGATGCTTGAAACTGCTGCATTTATTCTTTTTGCCGGACTTGCCATCGGCTGCGCGCTGGCGGTCGTGCTTCAACGCAATCCGCTCTACAGCGCGATTTCGCTGATCGGCGTTTTTCTTTCGCTGGCGTGTCTTTACGTCATGCTCGCGTCGCCGTTTATAGCCGCCGTCCAGATTTTGGTTTACGCTGGCGCGATTATGGTGCTTGTCGTTTTCGTGATTATGCTCTTAAACGTCGAAGAAGATTTATTCACGACAAAGCGGCTGAAATCACTCACCATAATCGGCGTAATAATGGGCTTTGCGCTCGCGGCTCAGGCACTTTTTATTTTTTACGCGGTAACTCGCGCGCTCCCGAATAATCAAGCGGCTACCGACAATCCGACAATGGGTTCGCCGTTTGAAATCGGCAAATCGCTGTTTACGGTTTATTTACTCCCGTTTGAAATCACGGGCGTACTGCTGCTGATGGCGATTGTCGGCGCCATGATGTTGTCGCGCCGTTTGCAGCCGGAACAATTGGAAGAAGTTTTGGAAGAAGAACGCGACCGCCGACACGATAATTGACACGTTTAAAATTATGGCTCCAAGTCTTGCACTTTATTTAACGCTTTCGGGAATTTTGTTCGCCATCGGCGCTTTCGGTGTCGTGTATAAACGCAATGCTATCGGAATGTTTATGTGCATCGAGCTAATGCTCAATTCCGTTAATCTGACTTTCGTCGCATTTTCGCGTTTTATGAACGACACGACCGGGCAAATGTTCGTTTTCGTCGTAATGTGCGTCGCAGCAGCCGAGGCAGCGGTCGGACTCGGTATTATCATTGCGATTTTCCGTAACCGCGAATCCCTTGACGTTGACGAAGCCAGTATTTTGAGAAATTAGAAATGAAATTTGTTTTTTCACTTTCAATCTTATTCTTGCTTTTATCTGGCTTCGTATATTCGCAAAGTCAGGCGAGAAAAATGCCTGATCGCAAAGCAGACGGCTTGCAGGGCAAAGTGAAAGAAGTCGTTCAGGAATATGTTTTAGTTAACTTTGAAAACGGAAATCAAACCGGTTCAAAAAGACTGATTAGTTCGGTTACGGAGTATGACCAGAATGGCAATCGAATTAAACGCGCTTCTTATTCGTCCGGGAAATTAGCTTCAAAAACTAAATATGGCTTGCTGAACGGAGAGAAAATTTCCATCGAAGAACGAATTGAAGATAAAGATAATCCTCCGATTTTCCAAACCCCGTCAGTCAAATCAACCGCTAATAAACCAGCGGATAACCGATATAACTATAAATTCAAATACAACTATGACGATAAAGGTAATCGTATAGAGGAGTTTTGGATTGAAAATGACGGCGATCTGTGGATTCGCGACGTTATCACGTTTGAAAACGGTAAAGTAACGAAAAGTATTCGTTATCACAGAGGTGAAGATAAAATTTCCTCGAAAGTCCGGTATGAATACGATGAAAAAGGAAGATTAAAAAAACAAATCCACTTAAATCCCGACGATACCGAAACGGAAAAGCACGAGCCGATGAAGTTTGACTCGCAGGGAAATTGGATTGAAGAACGAGTTAGCAAACCGGACAGGTTTGGAAATTTTCAGGTATTTCTAATTGGTTATCGAAAAATCACAAATTTTCAGTAAATTTATAAGCCGATGACTGAAAACAATTTTTTAAGTCTGATTATTTTTGCGCCGCTCGCTGGCGCTGTCATTAATTGGCTGCTGGGCAAACGAATGAACAGCGAAGCCTTTAGCGGCACTGTTGCCTGCGCGGCGGTAGGCGTTTCAACCGTCGTAGCGTTTATGGCTGCTTTCGGTATCGGAACGCCGCATCAGGGCGCTTTGTTTTCTACAACTCCGATTTTTGACCAGATTTGGACGTGGATTGAAGTCGGGCGTTTCAGGGCGGATTTCGGTTTGGCTATGGATCGTTTGAGCGCGATTTACGCTTGTTTTATTACTTTCGTCGCTCTGTTGATTCACATTTTCGCCACCGGCTATATGCACAAAGATCCGGGGTTTTATCGCTTTTTCGCGTATTTGAACCTGTTTATGTTCGCGATGCTGACGCTCGTTCTCGGCGATAACTTTTTGCTGATGTTCGTCGGCTGGGAAGGCGTCGGTCTTTGTTCGTATTTGCTCATCGGTTATTACCTCAAACGCGACGAAGCGCGTCGCGCGGCGAAAAAAGCGTTTGTGATGAACCGCATCGGTGACTGGGGCGTGTTGATGGGCGTTTTGCTCATCTTCTTTATGACCGGCTCGATTTCGTTTTTTGACAAACCCGAATTGCCTTCCGCGCTCGGACAAATAGCCGCGATGCCAGCCGATCCTTTCACTTGGGGCGCGATTTTCGCGGGTGGTATTACGACCGCTGCAGTTCTTTTATTCATCGGCGCGACCGGAAAATCTGCTCAAATTCCGCTTTTCACCTGGTTGCCGGACGCGATGGCTGGTCCGACTCCCGTTTCGGCTTTAATCCACGCTGCAACGATGGTCACGGCAGGCGTTTATATGGTCGTCCGCTGCAACGCGATTTTCCAGAACGCACCGACAGCGATGTTTATCGTTGCTGTCATCGGTGCATTAACGGCGATTTTTGCGGCGACAATCGGTTTGGCGCAAAACGACATTAAAAAAGTTCTCGCTTATTCGACCGTTTCACAGCTCGGTTATATGTTTCTGGCGTGCGGGGTCGGCGCGTTTATCGCGGCGATTTTCCACGTTATGACGCACGCATTTTTCAAAGCTCTTTTGTTTTTGGGTTCGGGTTCGGTGATTCACGGAATGCACCACGAACAGGATATGCGCAAGATGGGCAATTTGAAAAAATATATGCCCATCACGCATATCACGATGCTTTTGGGCTGGTTGGCGATTTGCGGAATCGCGCCTTGGGCTGGATTTTTCTCGAAAGACGAAATTCTTTACAAAACCTTCAGCGCGCACGGTTTGCCTGAAGGCTGGAATTATATTTTGTGGGGCGTCGGTATTTTAACAGCCGTTTTGACCGCTGTTTATATGACTCGCCTGATGGCAATGACTTTTTGGACTGGCGAGCGTTTCGGCGAACACGCCGTCACGGACGGAAGCCATGCCCACGAAGGCGCTGATGCCGAAGAATTGGCGCACGCGCACGGCGATGCGACGGACGCAACGCATCACGACGAGCATGATGACGAAGACGAAGAACATCATCATTTGCCGCATGATTTCAAACCGCACGAATCGCCCGCAGTGATGTGGGTTCCGCTTGCGGTTTTGGCTGTGCTTTCAACCGTCGGTGGTCTTGTCGGTATTCCCTATGCGATTAGCTCTCTGGTCGGCGCGGGCGATATAAATGCGTTTGAACACACGCTCGAACCCGTTATTGCCAAAGTCGGCGTGCCGCACAAAGCCACTACACACGGCGTAACGACACCCGGAGCAAAAACAGGCGATCACGGCGCAACTTCAAATGCTTCGCACCCGACGTACGAACCGGGACACGCACCAATTGCGACGACGGAACCGAAAGCCGATTCACACGCGAAGACTGCTGCCGCAGATGACCACGGTGCAAGCGGCGGCGGAGCGCATCATTCGCCGGAAGAAATTAGAACCGAACGCCTGTTGGCTCTTCTTTCGCTGGCGCTGGCTGCCGCCGGAATCGGAATCGGAATAGCAGTTTTCCGCAAAAATCCGCTGCTCAAAATGCCTTCTATTCTCGAAAACAAATGGTATGTTGACGAGGTTTACAACAAAGGCGTGGTTGACCCGATTACGGTTGGCTCGCGCGAAGGTTTGTGGAAAGTTTTCGATGTGGGAATTATTGACGGAATCGTCAATGGTTTGGGCAAATTTACGTCTGATTTCGGCGATGTAGTACGCCGCGTTCAAGTCGGTTTCGTGCGTTCGTATGCAGCGGTTATTCTGCTCGGCGCATTGATTGTCATCGGTTATTTTATTTATTACGGCGCCAAGCTGATTAACGCCGCTCCGCTGAGATAAAAATGGATTTTATTACTGAAAATCTTTTAACGATTTTAATCTTGCTGCCGACTTTCGGTGCTTTGGCGATTGCCGGTCACGCGATGTTTGCCAACTATGCTTCGGACGAAGCGAAGGCGTCCCAATATCGCTGGATAGCGCTCGTTGTGACGATGCTCGTCTTTTTGGTTTCGCTCGTTTTGCTGACTGATGCGGGCGCGGCGCGCGACGGTTTTTATTTCGTCCGTAACGTGCCCTGGATCGAAGCAATCGGGACAAACTATCACATCGGCATTGACGGAATGAGCCTCTGGCTGGTGATTTTGACGACGTTTATTATGCCGATAGCGATTCTTTCGGCGTGGAATTCGGTCGAAAAACGTCCGGCGGCTTTTTACGCTTTTCTGCTCCTGCTCGAATCAGCAATGATCGGCGTTTTCGTCTCGCTCGATCTTCTGGTCTTTTATCTTTTCTTTGAAGCGTCGCTCGTTCCGATGTTTTTCCTGATCGGAGTATGGGGCAGCACGAATCGCATTTACGCGGCGGTCAAATTCTTTATCTACACTGCAATCGGCTCGTTCCTGATGCTGGTCGCGATTCTTGCGCTTTATTACTACCATTATCAGGCGACGGGTTTCGGCACATTCGATTATGTCACGCTGCTTAATTCTTTAAGTACAAATGCGCTTGTTTTGCCACACACAACTTTGATTCTGGTGTTTCTGGCGTTTGCCATCGCGTTTTCCATCAAAGTCCCGATGTTTCCGTTTCACACATGGCTGCCCGACGCGCACACTGAAGCACCAACGGCAGGTTCGGTAATTCTTGCCGCCGTGCTTTTGAAAATGGGAACTTACGGGTTGCTGCGTTTTAATTTCACGCTTTTTCCGGAAGCGGCGCGCGAGCTTGCGCCGTATTTTATTATTCTCGCCGTTATCGGCATTATTTACGGCGCTCTCGTGGCAATGGTGCAGCCGGATATGAAACGGCTCGTCGCGTATTCTTCGGTTTCGCATATGGGCTTTGTTCTGCTCGGAATGTTTTCCTTCAACGAAATCGGAATGCAGGGCGCACTTTATCAAATGCTCAATCACGGCGTTTCGACCGGCGCGCTCTTCCTTCTCGTCGGAATGATTTACGACCGGCGGCACACGCGCGAAATCAAAGAATTCGGCGGTCTCTCAAACGTAATGCCGATTTACACGACGTTTTTTGTGATAACCACAATGTCATCAATCGGGCTTCCGTTTTTAAACGGTTTTGTCGGCGAATTTTTGACGATGCTCGGAATGTGGAATTCGAACGCACTTGCGGTAACAAATTCGGTCAACTGGAATTGGGTGGCGACGATGTTAGCCGGAACGGGCGTGATTTTGGCGGCGGTTTATTTGCTCTGGATGGTTCAGCGCGTGTTTTTCGGCAGAGTCACAAATCCGAAGAACAGGACTTTAACTGATTTAAATTATCGCGAAATCGGTTTGCTTCTGCCGTTGCTGTTTCTGATGATTTATATGGGCGTTTATCCCAAACCGTTTTTAGATCGCTCGAAAGATTCAATCGTCGCCGTCCAGCAGCGTCTTGAAAATCGTCCGGCTGGCGGCACAATCGCCGAAACAACCGAAACGCATAAATAATTTTTAAAACGAATGAACGCAATTTTTCTTCAACAACTTGCCAACCCGGAAATCAATTTTCCGCTGATTTTGCCCGAAACGATTGTCGCTGCCGTGGCGGCGATCGTGATGCTGATTGACTGTTTTGCGCCGCGGCAGCGATTTGTCACCAGCGCGCTTTCCATCATCGGTCTAATCGCGGCGGGAGCAGCTACAATTTGGCTTTGGACTAATCCGGGCATAGCGACGAATCAGAACGATTTTAACGGCATGATGACGCTTGACGCCTTGCGTTTGAGCTTTACGCTCGTATTTTTGCTGGTTTCGATTTGCACGATTTTATTGTCCGAGATCTGGGTTTCAAACGAAAACGTTCCGGCGGGTGAATACCATGCGCTTCTTCTTTTCGCTACGGTTGGAATGATGCTGATGGCTTCGGGAAACGATCTCGTAGTTTTGTTTTTAGGTCTCGAAACGCTTTCGATTGCGACATACGTTTTGGCGGGCTTGCGACGGACTGATTTGCGTTCAAACGAATCGTCGCTCAAATATTTTATTTTGGGTTCGTTTTCTTCGGCGTTTCTGCTTTACGGAATGGCGCTCGTTTACGGCGCTACCGGAACGACCAACATCACGATGATTGCGTCGAGATTGGACACGGCATTTTTTCCGGCTCTGCTGTTAGTCGGAGCCGCGCTGATGCTCATCGGTTTCGGTTTTAAAATCGCCAGCGCGCCGTTTCACGTCTGGACGCCGGACGTTTACGAGGGCGCACCGACGCCGATTACTTCCCTGCTTGCGACGGGTTCAAAAGCCGCCGGATTCGCTGCATTTTTGCGCGTCTTTATCTTCGCGTTTCCGTTTATCGCCACCGCCGCTTCGGACACTGTTTCGGCAAATCTTCATGCAGCCTGGCTTTCAGCTTTGACCTTTATGGCGATGATCACGATGATTGTCGGCAACGTCGCGGCGATTGTGCAAAACAATATCAAAAGAATGCTGGCGTATTCTTCAATCGCGCACGCCGGTTACGCGCTGGTCGGCTTTATCGGCGCCGGAGCGGCTGACACTGCCGCTGAGCGTGATGCCGCAATTGCAGCGGTCGCGTTTTATATGCTTACTTACGCGATTACTTCGCTCGGTGCGTTTGCAATCGTCACGCTGCTGGCGCGTAAAGGCGATCGCCGAACGGAATTTGAGGACTATACCGGAATCGGTTTTCGCGCTCCGGTTTTGTCCTTCACTTTGAGCCTTTTTATGCTCAGCCTTTTGGGATTGCCTTTGACGGCGGGTTTTATGGGCAAAGTCCTGGTTTTTCGCCCCGCCCTTGATGCCGGATTTTACTTTCTCGTCATTGTTGCGGTGATTAACACGGCGATTTCGGCTTATTATTATTTGCGTTTGATTGTCGTGATGTTTTTCCGCGAGCGAACGACCGATTGGTCTTTGCCGCGAATTCCCGCGAGTTTGGCAGTAGTTTTGATCCTAACCGTACTGGGCGTCCTCGGTTTCGGCATTTTCAGCAACGGTGCGATCAAAGCATTTCAGAGCAATCCAGCCGCAGCCGTCATTCAAGCCGAAAAATAACTCGCTGGCAGAATTTAGAATCCGGAAGTTAGAATGTAGAATATAAAAGAATCGGTTTTCTTATTCTACATTCTAACGATGAGCGCAACGAGCCGGAAAATTGCAAAAACAGTTGAAAGTGAAAATAAGGATCTCGCGCGTTCTCCGTCCCTCGCTGACAAAATCGTTTTATTAAAAAACGAAGCCGGCGACATTTGGCTCCCGGCGATTTATCAAAACAAAGTTCGTGCGTTGCGAACACGAGCATTTAAACTCGATGTTCCCGAAAAGGAGAATAAAACCGAGATTCAATACACTTTGCTCGGCGTCGAATTAAAAGTCGGAAAACAAAGAATTACCTGCCCGGATTTGGCGACCGCGAGATTTTTGCAGGTTTTCGCACGAATCGGCGTCGCGGAGGTTGCAATTCCCTACGACATCACTAAAATCTCTGTATTAGCGGACGAGCTTGAATCCGCATGGCAACGTCAATTGCTATTTCTCGAACAAACAACCGAAAACGATTCGCCACAATCCCGCTCTCGCCTGCGGACCGCTTTGGTAAAAGAGCTGCGCCGCGAAATTACGGAAATCGGCGCGGGTTCTCTGATGCCTCATTTTAATCAGAATACGAAACAGCGAAAAAGCTAAATGCAATTTGTGGCGCACTGTTTGCGTAAAATTAGGAACAACTTGAATCGTTTTATATTCAACAAATTAGATACAAAAATGCTTATGTTAGATTCTGTCGGTAAAACCGATTTTATAAATAAAGATATAAACTCAAACGGAGCCGAGCCGCTTCCGTTTCCTTTTAATCAGCGTCCATTTTGTCGTTACGAATCGATTGAAAAACGTATTGAAACCGCACGAGTACTTGTCGTCAACGATTTGCTCCGCTACGAATCGGACACGTCCGATCTGGCGCGCGAGGAATGGAATGGCACTTTGCAATCGCGCCTAAAGCTCGAAAACAAAATCTCGGCGATGGCTTGCGAAAACATCATGAAAAACGTCTGGCGACTGGTAAAAAAGCCGAAAACCCTGCTTGTGCACTTGTCGGAAGTTGCCGAAGCCGCAAAGGCGTTTAACCCGGACGCCATTGTGATGAGCGGAACTTTATCGGATTTTGATTATTATAATCCCGAACATCTCAGTAAAGCCGCAAGTTTTATTACAACAACCAAAATTCCGATTTTAGCAATCTGCGGCGCACACCAGCTTGTCGGAATGAGTTTCGGAACTCATCTGGCAACTTTGGACAATCTCTCGCCCGCTGAAAAACGCGCCGACCGTCTTGTCGAATACCAATATCGCTTCGTTCGCATCACAGACCCGACCGATCCGATTTTTAAAGGCATTGCTGACGTTGAAAGCGGCGTTTGGCAGGATTACACCAAAGAAGCCGATATTTTGCGCGTCTGGCAAAATCATGGCTTGCAGGTGATGGGAATTCCGGAAGGCTTTAAAATGCTGGCGACGGCTTATCTCTGCAAAAACCAAATGATGGTCAAGCGTTCCGATGGACAACTGATTTACACCGTCCAGTTTCACCTCGAAAAATCGTTTGAAGACTGGAGCAAAAACCGCACTCGTTGGGAGCATCAAAACGAATCCCGCGATGGGCGAGTTTTATTTGAAAACTTTTTGGAGCTTGCTTTAGAACATAAAAAGCGAATGAAATAATTTTGAGATTTCATTTGCTTATTTCATGAAATCCTAAAATCTTAGAATATAAAAAAGGCGGTCTTCAACCGCCTTTTTTATTAAGCGTAGCTCCATAGTGCGGGCGTCGAAGCGTTGTTAAATTCAGGTTTCGGGATTTGTTTTCTCAGCTCATCCGAAAAAATGCCGTCCACCCGAAAGCTGAAAGACAAGCCTTTGCCAGCATCCGAGCCATGAAATTGATTGACCGAATCAAACCACGCCGAATACGAATCAACGTATAATTTCTCGCCCGTTTTGTGATTGAGCATATAAAAAGGCTTGTTTTTATTTGTCCGAAACCAAAGAAACTCGTGGCAGATGTCCGTCAAAAGATGGTCGCGATGAGCCGGAACTTCCGCACCCGTATTGTCATAAATAATCAGGATTCTGCCGGTCGCTTTAAAAGGCAATTCCGAAACAAATCGCATCACTTCGGAAAACTCGTCAGCGGCTTCGGTCGGCTGCCATAATTCCGGTTTGTTTAGGTCCTGATAATTATACGGCACACCGGGTTTGGTTTTCGTCAGCCAAATTTCTCGTACACCCGGTGTATCGGGAGCTTTGCTGTCCAAACGATACTGATTCCAAAAAAAAGAATCTTTTTCCGCTTTGATGTGCCATTCAATTCTTTCGATTATATAATCGTTTAAGGATTTCAGCTGTTCGACATCAATTAATTCGTCAAACGATTTGTAACAGGGATATTTAATGCGCGCGTCAACTTCTTTTTCGATCAACCCGGTGTCGTCTTTCAACATTATTACCTTAAATTTTCGGTGTAGAATTATATTTATTTAGAATTGCGTATTTTTCTTTGTACGTTTTCAGACAATACATCAAAACCAATCAAATTGGAATCGTTTTTGATTTTTTTGAATCTAACTTTTTGTTTGCAAAATATAATGAAAAAATATTTGAAATGGGCAGCCATTGTTATCGCGCTGACTTTTGTCGGGATTCAATTTATTCGTCCCGCGCGGACAAATCCGCCAATTGACGAAACCCAAACAATCCAAGCCAAACTGAATGTTTCGCCTGAAATTGACGCGATTCTGGCGCGCTCGTGCAACGATTGCCATTCAAATCGAACGAATTGGGTTTGGTACAGCAACATTGCGCCCGGCTCCTGGCTAATGTCTTTTCACGTCGAAGAAGGACGCCGCGAACTTAATTTTTCCGAATGGGGAAATCTTTCGCGGGGCAGAGCCTCACGGAAGCTCGAAGAAATCTGTGAACAGGTTAATGCAGGCGAAATGCCGATTTGGAATTACGTCCTGCTGCATCCATCGGCGCATTTAACAGACGATGACAAAAAAATTCTGTGTGATTGGACAAAACAGGAACAGGAAAAAATTGATGCCAATCTGCCCAAAGCCCAAAGTTAATTGCCGCTCTGGAAGAACCAATTAATTGCTTTCGAACGTGTTGATTTTCGTTCAAATAAAACGTCTTTTCCCTCTTCTTCCTTGACCTGTTAATTCGGCTTTCAGACCGAAACCGTACAGAATCAACGCCTCCTGTACAGGAAACTAATTTTAATTTTGTTTTCAGAGAATCACTTGCCAGAGGCTGCGAATTTATGGCTCAAACACCGACTTTTATGTTTGCGACCGGAATCGAGAACAGTTATCCGACGATTCAAAACGGGCGCGTCCGCGTTGACGAAATGGAAAAATGCGGTCATTACGAAAAATGGCGGCTGGATTTCGATCTGGTTGAGGAGTTAGGCATTCGTTTTTTGCGTTACGGTCCGCCGATCCACAAAACTTTTTTGGGCGCTGACAAATACGATTGGTCTTTTACTGATGAAACTTTTAAGGACTTGTGGCTGCGCGATTTGATTCCGATTGTTGATCTTTGTCATTTCGGAGTTCCGGATTTTATAGGCGATTTTCAAAATCCCGATTTTCCCGAATTATTTGCTCAATACGCCCGCGCGTTTGCCCAGCGTCATTTTTGGGTGCAGCTTTACACGCCGATTAACGAGATGTTTATCTGCGCCACGTTTTCGGCGCTTTACGGCTGGTGGAACGAGCAGAAAACTGATGACCGCTCTTTTGTAACAGCACTCAAACACATCGTCAAAGCCAACGTTTTGGCTATGCACGAGATTTTGGATGTGCGGTCGGACGCGATTTTTATTCAAAGCGAGTCTACAGAATATTTTCACGCCGACAATCCGCAGGCAATCGCTCCGGCGGAAATAATGAACGCGCGCCGATTTCTGTCGCTCGATTTAAATTACGGTCGCCGGGTTGATTCCGAAATGTACGAGTATTTAATGGACAACGGAATGACTCGCGAGGAATATCACTTTTTCCTCGATAATCAACTCCGACATCATTGCATTATGGGCAATGATTATTATGTTACCAACGAACATCGCGTTTCCGCGGACGGAAATTCGCGCGCGGCGGGTGAAGTGTTCGGTTACGACGAAATTACCTGGCAGTATTTCGACCGTTACCGCCTTCCCGTTATGCACACCGAGACGAATCTTCAGCAGGGTGAGCGCGGCGACGAAGCCTCGTATTGGCTTTGGAAACAATGGGCGAACGTGCTCCGGCTACGCAATGACGGAATTCCGATTGTCGGTTTTACATGGTACAGCCTGACAGATCAGGTTGATTGGGACACTGCTTTGCGCGAGGTAAATAACCGCGTCAATCCGCTCGGTCTTTTTGATTTGGATAGGAAAATTCGCCCGGTCGGCGAAGCTTACAAACAATTGATTCAGGATTGGCGAGAGGTTTTGCCGACGCAAAGCGTTTGCCTGCAAGTGCCGATCGTGATGCCGAGCGAATCGGAAGAAGAATGGGCAAAACGGCGTCGCCTGAGTGACAGCATCAGAAAAACCGGCGCAGTGACGTATCCCGCTAATCCCGACACACACGGAGTTTAAAAATGGGATTCATATAACTCCCTGCAAAAATAAGCCCATTGCTCATCATTTGGCTTAGCGTTGCTTTCGGTTGACACTGAAGATTGGAGAATCTCAGTTTTTCGCTCTGTTTGCGAAGAAAACGTTATGTGATTGGTCGAAACAGGAGCAGGAAATAAATGATTCAAGTTTGCTCAAAGCGCAGAATTAAAACTGCTTCAAATTAGCTTTGTTTTCCGGTTCTTCGGAAGATTTCTTTGCTTGTTGGACTGGGCTCGGCTGTGGTTCCAAAGCAGTTTGTATTTTTTCTGTTTCGACAACGGTTGTTTCTTCCGGCAAGGATTGAGATGGCGGTGATGGAATAAGTGAATTTTCGCTTTGAACAGTTTCGATTTTTGTTGCTGTTTGAGGTAAGGGCGCAACCGGTTTCACCGGCTCTAAAATTCCAGCTCGATCGGCAATCTCATCCGGTGACGCTGTCAAAATGCCGTTAAATTCATCGGGTGACATTTTCCGACTCTGACCGTTTTTACCGACAACTATCACTTCCTGTTGCCCCTTTACGTGCGTTGTTACAATTATAAATGACAAGCGAGAGTGGTTATTGAAAGATCGGTTTTCAATTTTATTTCCACTTCCGTCAAAAGAAACGGAGATTTCTGAATTATAAGCCCCTATTCTTGTCTCACTTCTCCTGCCAGCGCTTGAATCGGCGTCATAAGAGATTTGTTCGTATTCGGATGAAGCATCCTCGTTTGCCGCTAAAGCACTTGTCGCTTCGTTATTTTTGACCAAATCGGAATCCCTGTTTTTCTTAACGCCCGAGCAACCAGCATTAAACATTAATGCAATTAAAACAGACAAAAGTACAAAATTTCTTTTCATAAAATTGGAGTTACTAGCTCTATTGTTCTGCTGGAAGACAAATGAGCTGCATTTATAAGTTAAGTCTCAAAACTGAGAGAAAAAAACTTCTTAATTGATTTTATTTCTCTGCAATACCGATAACGAAGTTGCTGATACCAAGAAGCCCGTTATTTGCAACGCTTGAGTTAAAAATAATTGAGGAGCCGCCGCCGCCGGATGTGTCGTATTTTGGAGCCAAGAACCCACTGAGAGCTACAGATGAACTCCCTAAGTTGTTTTTATCGTATGGAGCGACAACAATGTTTCCTTCCAAGATGCCGGAACCGCCACCGCTACGCTCGAATCCAGCAGCTCCCGTGACGATAATAAGCCCTCTGAAACCCCATTCACCTTTGAATATCAGCTTCCCGGTGCACACTAAAATTCCGCCACCGTAGATTTTTTCTTGAAAAGTCGCATCTCCATTAATAAACGTAATACCTTTTCCCGTAACAAAATCTCCAAGCCCTTCAGCTAATGTGGGAGTTGTAGTGAAAACTCTGTTCGAGTTCGAAGCGACAGTATATAAATTGTCTGTATCTGAAAAAAGCATACCGTGCAAAGCCGTCGCATTATATAACCAATTCGGCAATTCGTCCGCTACGTTCGCAGCACTTCCGTCAAGTTCGGGTTTTCCCTTCTTGATTTCTTCATTAACAGTTAGCAGATTCTGATCGTTGGTCACCCCAATTGGGGGAAGTCTGATCGCTGAAACAACGTCATCACCATTAATTTTCTGAGCCCCGGAACTACCTGCATTGAAATGAAATCCGTTTGACTGTCCTACTAAAGTTAAGGTAGAGGGTGCGGACAAGCCGTCAAAAAAGTTTTTCCTAATAATAGCTTCTAGTTGTTTCTGTGCACCGCGGGGACCAAATCCAGTCGAGCGCAAAACCAGACGCTGTGGCTCTACAGCAGTCACATTTCCGGTAATTTCAGTCGTCGCTGAAGAAGGATACAGTTCTCTACTGGAATTCAAGTTAATAGTTATAATGCTACCTTTCAGCTCTAAGACACTTGAATCGAAAACAAATTTTATATTATAGGGCGACGTACTTGATACAGCTCCGCTTCCGAAGATGGTGCCGCGAATAACTTTCACCGCTTCGTAGGGCTTAGTCATTTTATAATTGATTTCAAAGCGGACGCCATCCGCCGGTATTGTTCCTCCCGTTCCTGTTATGGTAAAGCTTCCAAACTTAGCAATCGCTCCTGCATTTGTTGAAACGTTAAGATTTGTAGTCTCGGTAGTGAGCGGAGGAGTATAAGAAATATTAGAGAGACCACCCGGAACAGTGTAAGTTCCTTTCGCCACGCTGTTAATTTTCCATGTATCAATGGTGTAGGAAAGAGAACTGGTTGTATTGTCAGGGTCTGAAACTTGGAGTCTAAACCCCTGCCCGGTTTGAGCATTAATTGGAACTCGACCAGTATTATCATAAGTCAGCCAACGTGAAAGCCTCGGGAAAGCGGTGTCGCCGGGAACGTTTGAAGTCGAAACCTGAACAGCTTTTCTGTAATCGATTTCATTAACAATATGAGTCACGGGCTTTGTTGTATCAATCAGCGGGTTCGGATTAACGGCACTATTGTCATCGCTATCATTTCGGAAAACATTGAGTGCCGATTGAATACCGCTTTCCGCCGCATAATACGCCTGTTGCTCGGCAACCGAGTCAGTAACGTTTGCCGTGTTCATTGTAGCGGCGAACAGCAAAGCGCTTCCCGCAACCAGCAGCAGCATGGAAATTAACAACACTGTAACGAGGGCTGCCCCTCGCTCGTTTTCCCGGTTTCTGATATTTGCTTTTTGTTCACAAGAGGTTTCCATAATTTGGCTTCTCAAGGTTAGTCTCAGTATTGATAGCGCATATACTCGGAGTTTCTAAGAGTTACATCCGAAGTTAAGGTAACACGGCGGTATTCCGTTTGATTAGGTTGCCCGGCAATTGGGTCAAGTCTAACAAGTACAGTAATTTTGATGCGCCCTGTATCTTTGGTAGGTACAGTTTTCTGCGTTGCCGCTGAACTGCTCCCCGAATAATCAAAGTACTCAAATTTCACATCACTGATTTGATTGACGATGATGGTTGTGGTGGGATTTGCAAAGCGATCATAACGCAGAATTGATTGTGTAGAGCTATCAAAATAATACGTAACATCTTCGTTAGGATCGTCGGTTTTTAATTGGGAAGTTGTAACAACCGGCTGAATTGGCTCGTCATTTACGACATTAGCGCGAAAACGCAATCTTTGCGCGTGAGAATCGGCGGTAACAATGCCATTGGTACTTAGTCCGTATCCGCTGTTTGCGATTTCCCTTGACATTGAATCTAGCGCAGCCTGCGCTGAGATGAGTGCATCCGTTTTTTGACTTTCCCGCGTTCGCGTTCCGAATGCATTGAAGAGCAGAGTGGAAGCCGCACCAAGCATAACAAGTATGATGGTCATCGCAATCATCAATTCAAGGAGCGAAAAACCCCTTTGATGATATTTGTTTATATGCTTCATATAAATTACTTTTGCACCCTTTCAATTGCCCCGAACACGGCGGAAAACGGATCTCGCCTGAACGGCTGTAACCCAAGAAGAACTAACATTTAGCGGCGTAACAATTACAGTAATTTCTTTTAAAGTTGTAGTGGATTCATCATTACCCGGAACACCGTCATTGAAGGGATAATTATCTACGACTATTTGCACTTGATATGTACTTCCGTCCGCGCCATTTTCATTTCTTACAGCCTTTGTTCCGCCCTTGAGCAGCTCGTCCGTTCCATTCGTGCTTGGAATAAATTTAGCTGCACGAAGCCGCTCCACTTCGCGCTGTAAAACGGCGAGAGCTTGGGAGCGAGTGTTGTTGCCGGTGTTGTTTCTAAGCGCATATGTGAAAACCGTAACAACGCTGAGCATGCAAACAGTTAAAATAACCATCGCAATTATTGCTTCAATCAGCGTAAATCCACGTTCATCTGTTTCTCTAGGTTCTGAAAAACGGCTGCTCCCCGAATCAATTTTATATTTATTTATATTAAGCATTTTATAGTTTGTATCTTCTGCTAAAGGAGATTCCCATTACTGAAGTTACTACTAATTCCCAGCTGGAACTCTGACTAAAGGATTTATATTTGCGTCTTCAGAAACGGTGGTAAGACCAGTCGGGTTTGATGGAGAGGAGGCTGCGGAACCTCCCGGCGACACTATCACGGTTCCGGTTGATGAAACTCTAACCAGAGTAGAATTTGTCGAATTTGAGGAAATTCCTCCCTGACTATTGGTACAGTTTTCGTTGCAAATCGTAAAAGTGGGATTTATCAAATTGTTATTAACATCTACCGCATGACCATGGCGATCAAAGTAGATACTGACCGGGTAGGAACCTATACCAACAAAGCCCCCCGCACTACTGCCGGCAAAACTTAGGGTTCTTTTTTCCGTTGCCGGATTTAATTGTCCGTCTTGATTTAAATCAGTCGTAACGCTAAAAGATTGGTTATTTTCGATTGATACAACTGATCGAGAAGTTCCTTCTGCACGGCGTTTGACGGCGTCAAAGCGGGCGCGGTCAAAATACACTTTCAACTCTCGGGCGACGTTTTGTCGTTGCAATTGCATTTTTGACCGGTCAAAACTAGCCAGCGCAAATACCGTTACGATAATTATCAAGACAATAACGATTAACACCTCGATAAGTGAAAAACCGCTTTGAATATTTACATTATTTTGTTGCATCTTTTTTTCTTAAAACAAAGCGAACCCAAATCGGTGGGAGAGAAACTTCGACAACCTCATAGAGCAATCAATATGCCAATTCGATTACTTTGCTGATGTATTGCCATTTAAGCGTATTTGCTGGATTATTTAAGGCTTGGATTGGATTCGCTTATTTCGAAGTTAATTCATTTTGATTGGATTAACTTCATTCTGACAAATGCTTATTGGTGTGAGAATAGAGTTCGCGAATGTTATATGAGCCTAGATGATGTTTTCAACAACAGTAAAATGACAACTTTTGTCAGGCTGGACATGACAAAAAAAGTCAGATGAGCATGCTTCGCCACCTGACTTTCTTTATGAAAAAGTTACTTTTCTAACTTATGGGAAACATTTTTCAGGTACATTTTCCATCGTATTTCTGATGAGCATATCGACGACTGGTTTAAAATCCCTGCCACTTTCTTCCCACACACGAAGCTGTTCGTCAGCCGATGTGCCTCGTTCAAGAATTGTATGAATGTGCTCGATCTCTTTGCGCGAGCCTAATTCATCAACCACTTCATCAACAAAATCAAGCAATTCAAGAATTAAATCCCGCGCTGGAACTTCTTTTTGTTTGCCGAGGTCAAGCAGCTTCCCCTGTAAACCCCAGCGAACTGCTCGCCATTTGTTTTCCTGAATCAGCATCTTGCGGTATTCACGGAAACCCAGATTCTGGTCAATCAGTTTGTGCAGTTTGGCGACGATTGCCTGAAATAACGCAGCAATTGCGATAGTATCGTCAACGCGGGTCGGAATATCGCAAACCCGGAATTCGAGCGTTGGGAAAAACGGGTGCGGACGCAAATCCCAGTAAATCTTTTTCGCGTTGTCAATGCAGTTCATTTTGATAAGCAAATTGACGTATCGCTCGTATTCGCTGTAGTTGTGAAAATGGTCTGGAATGTCAGTCCGCGGAAACCGTTTGAAAACTTCGGTGCGATATGATTTTAATCCGGTGTTAAAACCGAGCCAAAACGGGCTGGAATTCGTCAAACACATTACGTGAGGCAAAAAGTAGCGCGCAGCATTCATAATCTGAATTCTCCGCTCCTGGTCTTCGATTCCGACGTGAACGTGAAGCCCGAAAATCAGCAGGCTGCGAGCAATCATCTGCATTTCTTCGACGATAAATTCATAACGCGAATCATCGAAAATCTTTTGATCGCCCCAATGCGAAAACGGGTGTGTCGAAGCGGCTACGATTTCCAAGCCTTTTTTGCGCGCCAGACTCGAAATAATGCAGCGAAGCTGAGAAATATCCTGTCTGGCTTCCTGAATGTTGTGGCAAACGCCCGTGCCGACTTCAATCATTGATTGAATCATTTCCGGCTTGAGCTTTTCGCCCAGCAGCAGTTTGCCTTCGTCCAAAATTTCCGAAACGTGCGAGCGCAATTCCCGCGTCTTCGGGTCAACAATTTGAAATTCTTCTTCAATTCCGAGCGTAAATTGATCAAACATAAATCTCTCCTGCGGAGAAAGTTTAACGGCAAATTTTAACGACTGACTTTTAATTTACCATTAAAAATTAACGATTAACAGCTAAATACTCGGAAAAAATTAATAACGGCTAAAAGCTAACGGTTAAAATTCTTTCTTCCTGCTTTTAGCTGCCGGCTTTTCACCTTTCGATTTTTCCTTTGATTCCTAAGAGATTTCGCTTTTCAGAATATTTTCGATTTCCGGCGTCAAATCGCGGAAACGGACGCCGACACCGTGACCAGGATCGCAGTAAGCGACAACGCCGTTCAAAGTTAAATCCCGGTTGCCGATGTTCATTTTGAGCATCAACGGCGTGCCTTCAGGCAAATTGAGGTCGGTCGTTAAATACAAACCGCCGATTCCGATGTCCCTTGTCGTCGCACGCCCGCGGGCGTCTCCGCCCTCAAATTGGATTTCAATGGTAACGGCGCGGCGACCAAATTGTCTGCGATTTTCGGTTGAGGATTCTTCGATTTCGAGAATGTCGTCTGTCACTTTGTTAAAACACCTTTCGCTGAAAATTTTGGAGTAAAACGCGAATAAATGATTGCTTCGTGCTGAAACTTAGTAATTTGCGGGCGGCGATTGCCGTTGCAGCACGACTCATTCTAACTGATTTTTTTATTTTTGCTAACAAAATTTTCAATGCTATTACTGAATCACAGGCAAAAATCGGCGTCCGTTTGACAGTGATTCGCGGGCAAGTTACCATTTTAGCCTATCTTCTTCTGACGTTTTTTTGACTCAGACGCTTTTGTATATGGGCTTTGCAACGACTGCGATTCACGCCGGACAAGAACCTGACCCGACAACCGGATCGGTGATTGTTCCGATTTATCAAACCTCAACTTATGTCCAAGAAGGATTAGGTCGTCACAAGGGCTTTGAATATGCCCGCACGCAAAATCCGACGCGCCTCGCGGTTGAAAAAAACCTTGCCGCTCTCGAAGGCGCAAAATACGGCTATGCTTTCGCTTCGGGAATGTCGGCGATTGACGCAACCTTGAAATTGGTCAAAGCGGGCGATCACGTAATTGTTTCCGACAACACATACGGCGGAACTTTTCGGCTTTTCAATCGCATTCTCGCCGATTACGGAATCGAGTTTTCCTACGTTGACACGACCGACGTTGCAAATCTCGAATCCGAATTCCGAAAAAACACAAAAATGGTTTTCGTTGAAACGCCGACAAATCCGGTGATGAGCGTTACCGATTTGCGCGCGGTTTCCGATTTATCGCATTCCTACGGCGCGCGCGTCGTCTGCGACAACACTTTTATGTCGCCCGCATTGCAGCGCCCGATTGAACACGGCGTTGACATCGTATTGCATTCGACGACGAAATATTTAAACGGTCACTCAGACAGCATCGGCGGCTGCGTTGTTTTAAACGATGAAGCCGACGCCGAAAAGCTCGCCTTTGTGCAAAACGGCGTCGGGGCGATTCTCTCTCCGTTTGATTCATGGCTTGTTCTGCGCGGCACGAAAACTTTGGCTGTGCGAATGGCGGCGCATGATGCCAATGGCAGACAAGTCGCTGCGTTTTTAGCTGAACACCCAAAGGTAAAAAAAGTTTATTATCCGGGTTTGACCTCGCATCCGCAGCACGAATTAGCGAAACGTCAGCAAAAAGGTTTCGGCGCGATGATTTCTTTTGAGACGGGTTCGCTCGAAAATGCGCGTAAGGTATTAGAGGCGATGCAACTTTGTGCGCTGGCGGAAAGTCTGGGCGGCGTGGAAACCCTGATTTCTCATCCGGCAACTATGACGCACGCTTCGGTTCCGATTGAAAAACGAAATCAACTCGGAATCACCGACGGGCTGGTGCGAATTTCGGTCGGTATTGAAGATGTTGAAGATATTTTGGCTGATTTAGACCAGGCTTTAGGGAAATTATGATTTTGAATTATGAGTTTTGAATTTTTATGTCATTGTGTCGTATTTTCGTTATTATTGTTTTTCGTTCATAATTCATAATTCATAATTCATAATTCACAAAAGATGCAGCTTGAGATTCATGTAAAGTCCGATGTCGGGCGCGTGCGGCGCGGCAATGAGGATAATTTTTTGCTACTAAATTTGGACTCCGCGCGTTTTGAAACCGGCGGTCGCCCTTCGGTTTCGGCAGATTTTCCGGCGATCAAGCTCGGCGATTCGGGCATTGTTCTTTCAGTTTCCGACGGAATGGGCGGCGCGCTCGCAGGCGAAGTTGCCAGCCAAATGGCGGTTGAAACCGTTCGTGATATTCTGCTCGGCGAAGACTCGGAAATTACATTGCAGCCAAATGCCAAGGACTCGCTCGTCAAACAGCTTTATTTTTCTATCCTTCAAGCCAATCGCCAGATTCATCGAAGAGGACGTACCGATCCGCAATTTAATGGGATGGGTGCGACATTTACTTGCGCTGCGGTTGCCGGTAAATCGGTTTATTTGCTCCAGGTCGGAGACAGCCGCGCTTACTTGATTCGCTCAGGAAAAATCGAACAAATCACCAAAGACCAATCGCTTGTTCAGCAATTGATTGATTCGAATCAGATTCTTCCGGAAGAAGCTGAACGACACGCGCTCAGAAACGTGATCTTGCAGGCTCTCGGCGCGCAAAGCGAGGTTTATCCCGTCGGGTGCTGTTTCGAACCGCGCCGCGACGATGTTTTGCTGATTTGCAGCGACGGACTTTCAAACAAGCTACAAGCCACAGATTTGCTTGATTACGTGCAGCAATCGGGCGACGACCTGGCAAACGCCTGCAACGAACTCGTTCGCGAAGCCAACGCGCGAGGCGGCGAAGACAACATTACAGTCATTCTAGCCCGTTTCAAAGGGGATGATTTGCCAGCGCCGGAAAGCGAAACTGTCGAAGTCAAACCGCTCTCGTTTGAAGACTCTTAAACCGATTTTTCAAAAAGAAGAGGAAAAAGGAGTTGAAAAGCGGGAGAAACTGTGCCTTCTTCTCTCCCCTATCTTTCTATACCTACTCAGTATTTCTGCTGATCATTTTCACTGGGTAATGCGGCGTATTGTCTCCATTCCGGCAAACGATCATCAATTTTTCTGACGTAAACCGAAGCGCCCTGCACCCGGACGATCTCGACTCGGTCGCCTTCATTTAAGGATTCTTCGCCTTCAGCAGGATAAGCCGTCCAAACCGAGCCGTAAACTTTGACTTCGCCGCTTTTAAGAGCGCCTTTGCTCGGTGAAACAACCGTCCCGATTTGTCCCGGTAAACCGTCAACACCCGATTTTAATTCTTGCGGATGAGAGAAATATTTAACGAAGATCGTTCTCGAAAGTGCTGTCAAAATGGTGGAAACAATGATGAATATCAAGAATTGAAAACCTGCTCCGAAGCCGACCAATGCGGAAAAAGCAGCAACCAAAGCTGCAATGCCAAACCAGAACAAAACAAATCCGGCGGTAAAAATTTCCGCCACAATCAGCAGAATGCCCAGAATCGCCCACAAAATCCACGCCAGATTTTCCATATAACCGAAAACAGCGATTTCGCCCGCCGAAAATATTGCAGCAAACCGGCGGCAAACGCAAATTGTCGCGGCAAATATCAATCTTGGACAAATCGGCTCACGTCGTGCTATTTTCTTATCTTGTGTCGGGGTGGCGGAATAGGTAGACGCACAGGACTTAAAATCCTGCGCCCTTAGGGGCGTGCGGGTTCGATTCCCGCCCTCGACACCATTTAGAATCAACAAGAAAAAGGCGAGCTATTAGGCTCGCCTTTTTCTTGTTTTATTGATTTAGTGTGTCACTGGTGTGTCAAGCGCCTATTTTGTGCAAAAATATAACTGGTTTCCGTCCATTGTGCAAAATTGGAGGAAAAACCGAAATGAGAAAATTATGTGCGCTGATTACGTTGTTTCTAACGGTGATCTGTGTTTCAGCACAATCACTTAAACCTGAAAATCCCTATCCGTTGAAAGCCGGTATCAACCAAGCCACATCGGATAGTCTCGTCGGCACTCACTATTGGTATTTCTATGCAACTCCTGGTACAAACAGCTTGAGAGTCAGGTTCAAAACCCCAACAACGCTTTACGGTACGGAGCTTAATAATAACCAATTGACGATAACGGTCAGTGACGAAAAGAGAACTTGGAAGGCTATAAAGACAGTTTCCTCAAAGAAAAATGCATCTGAGGCGACGTTCACTTCTAATAAGCTGGATAAAAAGATAAAAATAATTGTCAGCGTTGCGCCACCGAATCAGAATCTGCTCCGAATGGGCGGTGATTATGAAATTGAAGCAACCGGAGATGTGCAGTTTGACGAAGAAAAAAGCGCTGCTGATCCAATCATTCGCACATACGAAGCCAAAGTTAATTTTTATGGCGCGATCAAATTCCTTGCAAATGGCACAATTGAAGTTGCTGACGGTTCTACTGGTAATTGGAAAGTGTTTGATAAAGAGAATAAAATTTATACGGTTGTAATAGAAGGGCAACGAATCTCAGTTCAATATCTCCCCGGTTACGGTCTCGTCAGACCTGGTGAGCCAAATATGATTGTGTTTCAGGAACTGCGGCGGTAAGGTTTAAACAGACATTTTAGGGGCGCTAATTCTATTTTGAAGACACCCCAAAAAAGGCATCTGAAACAGATGCCTTTTTTCTTATTTATTAATACGCGAAGCGTTTTATTTTGTGCCATTTTTGCGGAAAAGCATTGTTTCAAGATGCTCAACTGCTTCCGATTTCATATCCGGCGAAACGTGGCTGTAAACGTCCAAAGTTAAAACAATCGTTGAATACCCTAACCGCTCGCTGATGATTTTCGGATTAACATCGGCTTTTAAAAGTAATGTCGTGTGAGTATGCCGCAGATCATAAAGCCTTAGGGATGTGCGAAGAACGCGGCTTGTTTTTTTAGCAGTCAAATCAAGAGTAAAATACCTGATAATTCGTCGAACAGATTGATTGCTTTCTGATTCGTTTTAATACTTAGTTTATCTTTAAACTAAAATCCCTTTTTCTGACCAACATTGGAGGTGAGTCATAGCTGGCACATTCTAACTTTGGTTAGCACCATTTTAAGTAGTTTTATTTTTCTAGTGTATTTTGCACTCAAATATTAAGATACTCAGCTTGACTAATATTGCTTCTTCATCTATGGTATGACCGATTTTGAATTTAGGTCATACCGAGACGCCATGCGGGACGTTGCTATACGCCAGGGCATAAAAGATTTGATATTAGACGCTGCCGATCGGCTTTTAAATCAATTCGGTTATAAGAAAATGACAATGGACAATCTCGCTCAAGAGGTTGGGATCGCTAAGGGCACTCTTTATCTGCATTTTCCCAGTAAAGAGGAGTTGGTTCTTGCTCATATTGACCGGATTGTTTACCGATTGCTGGTAAATCTGCAAATGACCGCGCATGGAGATGGTTCGGCTTCAGAACGTTTGCGAGAAATGCTTTTAACACGAGTGCTTTTCCGTTTTGACAGCGTGCAGCACTATACGGAAAGTTTAAGCGATCTGCTTGCAGATATCAGGTCTTCTTTATTGCAGCGCCGTGAAAAACATTTTGCTCTCGAAGCGAAAGTGTTTGCCGATGTTTTAGAAGAAGGCAGAAAAGACGGTTCTTTCGACGTGGAAGAAATCGAGTCAACGACAACTGCGATTCTGCTTGCCACAAACTCCTTATTGCCATACAACCTGAGCGCGAACGAACTTGGAAGACGTAAAGAACTTGAAAAGAAAATTTCAAAAATAGCCGATTTGATTCTGATCGGCTTGATAAAACGAAGCTAACCGAAAGTTTAAATCGAAAACACGGACAAGAGAAAAGACTACATCGGAAAGTGAAACGAAGACAAAACGAACAAATTGGGCATAACTTTGAGTGTTTCTCAAGGTTACTAAAAAACTAAACCAAAAGGAGAATTAAGAAATGAGAGGCAAATTATTAATTGGAATCATCGCCGTCACGGTTTTCGCTTTCGGCGTCGGAATTGTCGCCGCCAAAGCCGATTTCAGCGGCGTCTGGACGCTCGATGCGAGCAAAAGCGAAGGCGTGCCGCCCGGATTAATGCAAACTATGACCGTCACGCAAAAGGGTGATCGTGTTGACATAGAAACAAAGTCCAAAGCCGGAGAGGCTCAAGAACGCGTTGGCAAAGACGCTTACGTCCTGGACGGCAAAGAAACCGATTTTACAGCGCCGGTTCCTCCGGGTGCCGCGAAAAAAGCTAAAAGAGTCTCGAAGTGGACGGATGACGGGAATGGCTTTGATGTGACCGAAGAAGCCGTCGTGAACGCGCCTGACGGCGGCGGCGAAGCCACAATTCGAGCCAAACGCCGCTGGAGGCTTTCCGCGGACGGAAAAACCCTGACTATCGAAATGGAAGTGGAAAATCCGAACGGCACGAATAAATCCAAGCGCGTTTTCGTCAAAAAATAAAATGACGAAGGGGCTGCCAATGATTCGCCCTGTCCTTTTCAAGGCAGCCCTTTTAATCAGCCTATTTTTGTCCGTTTATTTAGTCTTTGCACTAAATTTTACTGTCAACTTTTTAGTAATTGCTTAGGTCACACCCACATTGTTGTACTTTGCATTGGCATAGCAAAGCAACATAATTCAACAATTTTTGAGAGGAAAACAAATTCCATGTTACCGATAAAATATTGCCTCCAACAATTCTATCGTTTGTCTTTAATCCTTATAATCAGTATCGCTTTCGCTTTGCCGACGTTTGCGCAAACCGGCATTCCTGTCAGTTCCATGAGCCAGTGCGACGCTCAAATGCAAACATTCCTAAACAATTATCAGATTCCCGGCGCAACCTTCGCCATCGCCAAAAACGGCAAGCTCGTTTACATGCGCGCCTTTGGAACCGCTAATAAAGCCGGAACCGAAGCGACACAGCCTTATCATATGTTTCGCATCGCCAGCGTTTCCAAACCGATTACTTCCATTGCCATCATGAAGCTGATCGAAAACGGGCAGTTGAGTCTCAGCGATAAAGTTTTCGGTCCGGGCGGAATTCTTAATGCGGATCCTTATTTCGCCAATGCGAACGTCACCGATCAGCGCATTTATAACATCACGATTCAACACTTGCTCGAGCACTCGGCTGGTTGGAATCGGAATTTGCCGATGCCGCAGAATCCTTTGCCGCCTTATCCCTGGGGCTATGGATTCAGCGACCCGATTGCATTTCCGCTTCATGTTACTCAAACTTTGGGAGAGCCGAATCCGGTGACCGAACGCGCCTTGATTAAATTTTTAATTCAGAAAGGGTTGGATTTTGCTCCGGGCACTGCTTCTAACTATTCAAATATTGGTTATCTGGTGCTCGGCGAAGTAATCGAAAAGAAAACCGGAATGAGTTACGAGAATTACGTCAAACAAAACATCTTTGCACCGCTTGGCATTTATGACATTCGTTTGGGCAAAAACCTGCTTGCCGATAAGCAGGAACGCGAAGTCGAATACATTACCAGTCCCACTAATACGTCGCTTTCAGTTTATGGAACGGGAGAATATCTTCCTTTGCAATACGGCGGTGAGAATATCGAAGCAATGGACGCGCACGGCGGCTGGATTGCGACCGCCCGTGATTTGGTCAGACTATTAACGGCGGTTGACGCTTTTCCGACTCGTCCCGATATTCTTTCTCCGAGCACTATCCAAATTATGACCACGCCATCTGCAGTCAGTCCGGGCTATGCCAAGGGCTGGCAGGTAAATCCTTCAGGAATGTGGTCACACGGCGGCGCGCTTGCTGGTGTAAGAAGTATGATTTTCAGGACTGGCAATCAGTACACTTGGGCGATTCTCTTAAACGGTCAATCGGCAGGTTCCGGTTTTGCGGGTGCTTTGACTAGTCTTGGTTTTAATTGCGTAAATTCGACCACCGCATTTCCAACGCACGATCTTTTTGATGTTCCAACGCAAAATGCTTCCGCAATGAATTTCTCTAATATTACGAGCAATTCAATAACCGTAAACTGGACAAACGGTAAGGGCGACGGACGTGTGCTCGTTATGCGTGCGGGCAGCGCACCGAATAAATTTCCTCTTGATGGCACCGAATACACAGTCAATCCGGAGAATCCGCAAGTGGATTTAGGTGACGGAAATCGTGTCGTTTACAGCGGTGCGGGGAACAGCGCGACTCTTAGCAATTTGAACAGCAATACAAACTATCAGTTTCGTCTGTATGAGTATAAAAAGAATGCTAATACAGGAAATTATGTGCTTTATCAATTAGCCAATCCGGCAAGCGGATCACAAAACACGCTTTCGACAACCGCTCAAACAACAACTCGCTTTGATTTTGACGGAGACAGTAAAGCAGACGTTTCTGTATTCCGTAATGGTAACTGGTATATTCAAGGTTCTACTTCAGGCTTTTCGGGAAGAAACTGGGGATTAGCCACAGACGTTCTGGCTCCGGCAGACTTTGATGGAGACGGCAAAACTGATGTCTCTGTTTTCAGAGACGGTAATTGGTATTGGATTAACAGTTCAACGAATCAGTTTAACGCC
>JALZCH010000016.1 GCA_030863175.1 Acidobacteriota bacterium
AGATACCGCCAAAGGATTAGAGCTGGAAAGAATCCTTCTGCCTTTGGCGGTATTTTTTTTTACCGAATTCAAATAACAGAAAGCACAAATCAATAACTGACGGAAGTTAAAAATTAGGTAGTGAACAAAAAGTAATGCTGTCTGAAAAATAAATAGCGACGCTCGAAACCATTTGGCTCGAGCGTCGCTATTTTTGATAGAAACTTTAAAATTAAACGGATATCGCCGGAGCCAACTCGGTTGCGCCTTCCGGGTAAACGCTGACAAATTTGCCGCGCGCGCCCTTGTCTTCAAATTTGACAACGCCGTCAATCAGCGTAAACAAGGTGTCGTCCTTGCCGCGACCGACGTTTTTGCCCGGTTTCCATTTCGTGCCGCGCTGACGCGCCAGAATGTTTCCGGCAATCACGCGCTCGCCGCCAAATTTCTTGAGTCCGAGACGCTTCGAATGTGAATCGCGTCCGTTTCGTGATGAACCTACGCCCTTCTTATGTGCCATTTCTTAAAACTCCTAATTTCTAGCCGATAGAATCAATTTTAATTTTTGTAAAACCTTGGCGGTGACCTTTGGTGCGTTTGTATTGCTTGCGGCGTTTGAATTTAAAAACGATGATTTTTTCGCCGCGTCCGTGGTCCAGAACCGTCGCTTTGACGGTTGCACCGCCGATTGCATCGCCGAATTTGACCGAATCACCGTCGGCGACGAGCAAAGTTTCAAGCTCGATTTGATCGCTTTGATTTTTCTCGATTGACGGGACTCGCAAAATTTCGCCCGGCTCGACGCGGAACTGTTTGCCGCCTGTTCTGACAATTGCGTAACTCATTATTGTTTGATTTCCTCCACACGGTGGCAAATTGTTTGCCAGTCGAAAAACTTAGATTTTACGTTTTCAAGCCGTTTGTGTCAAATCACTTGGCGCGAAAGACCAGAAAATATTCAATTCCTTCGGATTTCACGAAGTCGTGATTTTCGCTCAAGACAAAGCCCGCCTGCTCCATTTCTTTGATGACTTGCTGGCTATCGATTCCATGGTCGTCGCCTTTGCCGCTGCGGTCAATAATTCCGACGAGCGCGCCTTTTCTTAAAGATTTTTTCAAATTTTTCATCAAACGAATCGGCGCTCCGATTTCGTGATAAGTTTTCAATATCAACACGGCGTCAATTGATTTTTCCGGCAGCAGCGGGTCGTCCTCTTTGCCCAAAATGGTTTTGATGTTCGGCAGATTCTCTTTCTTCGCTCGCTCGTTTATGTGGTTGACGTATTCGGGATTGATTTCAACCGCGTAAACCGTGCCTTTCGTTCTGCGAGCGGCGCGCGTCGTGAACCAGCCGGAACCTGCGCCAATGTCTGCAACAGCAGCCGAATCTTTGATTTTCAAAATGTCCATCACGCGCGCTATTTGCAAATTTTCTTCGCGTTTCGGGTCTTCGAAAATTGAAAGGCTGCCGGTATAAGGCTCGCTGCGCGGGCGATTTATTTCATCGCTCGGAGTTGCGGCGGCATTTGCATTTCGATTTTGCTCGGCTTGTTTGACTTGCAAAGTAGCAACCGAAGCACAGCCCACGAGGAGCAGAAACGCAAATTCGAGCGCGAGAAGCCGAACTAAATTTATCTTCTTGATTTTCATAAAACTTTTCGATGTTTGTCGAAAAAGGCTCGTTTGCCGAGCAAAGATTTTAAAAAAAATGCCTATGCCTTTCGAGCCATAAAGCAGTTTCGGGCGCAAGCTGCCTTGCACGGGCGTTGTTTTCGATTTCCGTTTTCAAACGTCGTAAATCTTCCGGCGTGTCAACGTCGTACCAAATCGGAAGAGTCGTCAAATGCAAATTTGATTGTTTGATATTACGCACTGTTTGCAAATACGTTTCGGGCAAGCTCCATCGGACGTCTTGAAAGATTTGTTTATCCGGTTGATTTAAGCCGAGCAAATAAAAACCTCCGTCTTCGGCTTCTCCCAGAGCGGCGTCCGTTCGTTTTTCCTGCAAAATCTCAATTGCGGCTCTGATAAATTCAGGTGGTAAAGTCGGGCTGTCAGTGCCGATAACGACGAACGGCGAAAAGCCTTTCTCGAAAGCAAATCGAAACGCGTTGTGCATTCGCTCGCCCAAATAGGGACCCGTCTGCGGAAGCCAAATCAAATTCTGCGGCAAGATTGTTTCCAGCAGTTTTTTATCGCCGTCGAAGGCGATGATTGTGTTTTCGCAAACGCTTTGCACTTTTCTCACAGCGTCAGCGGCAAAACAAGCGGCTAATTGAGCGGCATTTTCCGCTGATAAAAACGGCACGAGCCGCGTTTTAACCAAGCCCGCCGCCGGAGCTTTGCACATTACAATCGTCGCCGGTTTCATTGATTGATAAAATCAGAAAACGCCTTTTGCAATTTGCGGGCGATGTCGTTCTGATAAATTTTGCCGTTAAATTTTCTCGCCGGACAAATTTCGATTCCGGCTGAAGTCAGAAAAATTTCGTCTGCCTCGCCGAGCGCGTCCTTTCCTGCGACAGTTTCGGACGTTTTCAGATTCAAGCTTTTTGCCAAATCGAAAATCAAACCGCGCGTTGTCCCTGCCAAAGCTCCGGTCTTCAGCGCGGGCGTAAAAATTTCTTCGTCTTTTGTCCAAAACAAATTGGCGAGACAGGCGGAAACTGTTTCGCCTCGTTCGTTAAAGCGGACGGCTTCCGAGTAGGCGTCCGCTTTTGCAGTTTCCAGCGCTAGCAGATTTTCCAGATAATTACAGCTTTTGACGCCCGCGAGCGGTGAGGCGGAATCAACCGGAAACGGCGAAGTGTTTAGAATTAAATCGCTTTTCGTTTCCTTTCGGTCGGCGGTTGTTATTAAAACCGACGTTTTCCGCTCGCTCGAAAAATTCCAGAGCGCGCTAGCGCCCGTGTCGAATAAAGTAATTCGGGCGCGACCGGTTTCGATTTTGTTTGCCCGGATTAAATCAAAAAGCGTTTCTTCAATGGCGGAAATTTCAGATAAATCCAGATTGATTTTCGCCGCGTGCGCGCGCAATCGGCGTAAATGCCCGCTCAAAAGAAAAGGTTTGCCGTTGTAAATCGCGAGCGTGGTAAAAACTCCGCGCCCATAAAAAACAGCCGACGATGCGGCGGGCAAAAATGCCTCGTTCGGTTTTAAAATTATTCTGTTGTAGCTGACCGATTCGTGCAAAGCAGTTTGACCTGAGAATTTTTAATGTTATTTTAACCGAAATGCAAAATTAAAAGTTTTCATGCCGCAATTATTAACTTTTAATTCTGCATTCTTAATTTGGGCGATATTTAAAAAGTAATGGAGCAAAGCCCGGTTTCAAGACGGAAATTTTCTTCTCGCTGGCAGGAAATCAAATCATCGCCGCATCCGTTTCGGCGACTGGCAACGGACGTTTCGCGGGCGGCTCGGCGCGCGATTGATGAATCGAAAAATCTAATCATCGAAGAACAAACGATTTATCTTGAACGCTTACCGCGCGCAATGGACGGTTTGCGCGTCGTGCAGCTTTCTGATGTGCATCACAGCCGGTTTACCGATGCCGCACAAATAAAGGACTCGGTTGCCATCGCGAATCTTTTGGAAGCGGACATCACGGTTTTAACCGGAGATTATGTCTCGTACGGGACGGATTACATCGCTCCGGTGGCGGATATTTTGGGCGAATTGCGTGCGCCGCAGGGAGTTTATGCGGTTCTTGGAAACCACGATTATCGAGCCGACGCGCGCTTGATTACAGATTTGTTTCGCTCCGAAGGCATTCGAGTTTTAATCAACGAAGGCTTGCATCTCGAAAAAAACGGCGCGGCTCTATGGCTCTGCGGGTTGGACGATACGATCTACGGTGAACCGAATTTGGAGCTTGCTCTGGCAGGCTCACGCCCGGCGGAATTTAAATTTTTGCTGTGTCATAATCCAGCAATTTTGCGCCGCGCCGTCGCAATGGGCATTGATTTCATAGTTTCGGGACACACCCACGGCGGGCAAGTGCGCCTGCGCGCAAACGAGGAAAATTTGATTTTGCCGCGTCGCCCTCGCGTCAGCGGTTTAATGCGGCGGGGCGCGACGCAGATTTATGTTTCGCGCGGCATCGGAACCGTCGTTCTACCGTTTCGTTACCAATGCCCGCCGGAAATCAGTTTCTTGGAATTGCGGAGCGCGCAATGACTTTTCCCAATCTAATTACACTTTTGCGGGTCGTTTTAATTCCGCTTTTCGTCTCGCTTATTTTCTATCAGAAATTCGGTTGGGCTTTATTGACTTTTTTCGTCGCGGGCGTTTCCGATGCGATTGACGGGGCAATCGCACGCACATTTAATCAATCGTCGGAGCTAGGCAAGATTCTCGATCCGATTGCCGACAAGCTGTTAATGACCACGGCTTTTGTCGTCCTTAGTCTGCCGACAATCGTTTCGGGCGAAAATCTGCCGATTCCATTCTGGCTGACAGCCGCCGTTATCGCCCGTGATGTGTTGATAATTTCGGTAGCCGGAGCGATTTTTGTGGCGACTGAATTTCGCGGTTTTCGTCCTTCATTTTGGGGAAAAGCCAGTACGTTGGTTCAAGTTATCAGCGTCGGCTTGATTTTGGTTGCAGCAGCTTTTCAGCAATTTGCGTTTTATCTGCCTTTCATTTACTTCACAGTTTTCGTTTTCGCCGCAATTTCAGGGATTCACTATATTTTCTTTGTTAACAAATTAATCAAACAACAGAATCCGAAGTGAATATATAACCCTTTATTTTGAATTGTTTATTAAAAGTAAAATGGTTGAGCCCTGTTTTGTAAGAAACTTGACAATAACTCACTCAAGTATTATTCTTGTAACTGATTCAACTAGGTTGAAAAGCAATTTGGAGTAAAAGTTTATGAGCAAAATTATCGGTATTGACTTAGGTACTACAAACTCGGTCGTCGCTGTAATGGAAGGCGGCGAGCCGGTGGTTATCACAAATGAAGAAGGCGGCAGAACGACGCCTTCGGTTGTCGCTTTTACCAAAGACGGCAACCGTCTGGTTGGTCAGGTGGCAAAACGTCAGGCTGTGACTAATCCGGAAAATACGGTTTATTCGATCAAGCGTTTTATGGGACGGCGCTTTGAAGAAGTTTCCGAAGAAATGAAACAAGTCCCGTATAAAGTCGAGCGCGCTGGAAACGGCGACGTGCGCGTTGCTGCAGGCGGCAAAGATTACAGCCCGCCGGAGATTTCCGCGATGATTCTGCAAAAATTGAAAAAAGCTGCGGAAGATTATCTCGGCGCGAAAGTCGACCGCGCGGTTATCACTGTTCCGGCTTATTTTAATGACGCGCAGCGGCAAGCTACAAAAGACGCCGGTAAAATCGCCGGTCTCGAAGTAATGCGTATCGTCAACGAACCAACGGCGGCGGCTCTGGCTTACGGTCTAGACAAGAAAAAAGACGAAATGATCGCAGTCTTCGACTTTGGCGGCGGTACATTCGATATTTCAGTTCTCGAAGTCGGCGAAGGCGTCGTCGAAGTTAAGTCAACGAATGGCGACACGCACCTCGGCGGCGACGACGTTGACGAAGCGTTGATTAAATGGATTATCGAAGAGTTCAGACGCGATCAGGGCATTGATTTGTCAGCGGACAAAATGGCTTTGCAGCGTCTGAAAGAAGCGGCGGAAAAAGCCAAAATCGAGCTTTCGAGCGCGATGCAGACCGACATCAATTTGCCGTTTATCACGGCTGACCAAACCGGTCCGAAGCACTTGAATATGTCGCTCACGCGCTCCAAATTCGAGCAGCTAATTGACCCGATTTTGCAGCGTTTGATGCCCCCGGTTGAACAGGCTATTAAAGACGCCGGTTTGACGAAAGATAAGATTGAAGAAATCGTTCTCGTCGGCGGTTCGACTCGTATTCCGAAAGTTCAGGAAATGGTCAAAAACTATTTTGGCAAAGACCCGAACAAAACGGTTAACCCGGACGAAGTTGTGGCTCTCGGTGCGGCTGTTCAGGCTGGCGTTCTGGGCGGCGAGAAAACGGACATTCTGCTGCTCGACGTAACTCCGCTCTCGCTCGGAATTGAAACTCTGGGCGGTGTGGCGACGAAATTGATCGAGCGCAACACGACAATTCCGACGCGCAAATCCGAGATTTTCTCGACCGCTTCGGACAATCAAACGTCAGTTGAAGTCCACGTTATTCAAGGCGAACGCCCGATGGCTGCGGACAATAAAACCCTTGGCAAATTCCATCTTGTGGGAATTCCCCCGGCACCGCGCGGAATGCCGCAAGTCGAAGTCACCTTTGACATTGACGCCAACGGCATCGTCAACGTTTCGGCGAAAGATTTAGGCACCGGACGCGAGCAGAAGATTACCATTACAGCTTCGTCAGGTCTTTCGAAAGACGAAATTGATCGGATGATGCGCGACGCAGACGCGCACTCGGCTGAAGACGCCAAACGCCGCGAAGCGATTGAAGCCAAAAACCGGCTCGATGGTCTCGTTTATCAGGTCGAAAAAACCTTTAACGAGAACAAAGAAAAGCTCGATACCGGCTCCTCTTCGGAAATCGAAGCGGCTCTCACCGAATCGCGCACGGCTTTGAACTCGAACGACGCCGACCAGATGAACAATGCGTATAACCGTCTGCAAACGGCTTCGCACAAGCTCGCCGAAGTGCTCTACAACCAGCAAAGCACGGGCGGCGCTGGAACGACCGGCGGCGAACAGGCTTCGTCGGCAGGCGCTGGCGCTAGCGGTTCGACCGGTGGAAGCACGGGCGGCGCGGACGATGTGATTGACGCCGAATACGTTGATGTTGACAACGATAAAAAGTAAGCAGTAAGCGGTGAGCAGTGAGCAGAAAACAGTTCTGCTGCTCACTGCTTACGGCTCATCGCTCACTGTAGAAAATGGCAGCAAATAACAACAAACAAGATTATTACCAGCTTCTTGGTGTCAAAAAAGACGCGACGGCGGAGGAAATTAAAAAAGCCTACCGCCGTTTGGCGCGAAAATATCACCCTGACGTTAATCCGAACGACAAATCGGCGGAAGAAAAGTTCAAACAAATTACCGAAGCCAACGACGTTCTCACGGACGAAAAGAAGCGTAAGATTTATGACCGCTTTGGTTATTATTCTGACAATTTATCGGAAGCCGATTTAAAAAACCCGTTCGCAGGGGCAGGGCGCGGAACTGGCACAGGCGGTTTTGATTTTTCGGGTTTTAACTGGGAATCTGGCGGCGGTCCGACGAGTTCCGGCGGCGGATTTAGCGATATTTTCGAGACTCTGTTCGGCAGAGGCAAAGGAAAAGAATCCGAACCACCGCGCCCCGAACCGAAAAAAGGCGAGGACATTGAGATGCCACTCGCTCTTTCGTTTGAAGAAGCATTTCAAGGTTTGACCACTAATCTGACAGTTAATCGTTCGGTTCAATGCTCGCGCTGCCAAGGCGCGGGCGATATGGGCGGGGCGCTCGTCATCTGTTCGACGTGCAACGGGGCGGGACAAGTGCGGCGAACCGGCGGTCGGCTTGAGTTTCAGCAGTCCTGCCCGGATTGCGGCGGCACGGGAAAACGCCGTCCGCCTTGCCCATTGTGTCACGGCAAAGGCGTAACTCCGGTTACCGAACAGGTAAAAGTCAGAATTCCGCCAGGCGTTGACACTGGTTCGCGCGTACGTGTTCCGGGTAAAGGTCAGGGCGGCAGACTCGGTGCTCAACCCGGCGATTTGTATATTGTTACGCGGGTCGGCGACCATAAATTTTTAACTCGTAAAGGCGACAATGTTTATGTTACTGTGCCGATTACCGTTTCGGAAGCCGCTTTGGGGGCTAAAATCGAAGTGCCGACGGTTGAAGGAAAAGCACAGCTAAAAATTCCGCCTGGAACGCAAAGCGGGCAAAAGTTTCGCCTGCGCGAGCGCGGTTTTCCAAGTTTAAGAAATCCGCAGGCGCGCGGTGACCAGTTTATCGAAGTGCAGATAACGCTGCCAAAAGTGATTTCGGAAGAAACAAAAGACATTTTGCGCCAATTTGAGCGCGCCAATCCCGAGAATCCGCGGAAAGCGATGGGGCTGGAATAAAGGGATGAAGGATGAAGGATGAAATTAAAACCATTTCCTTCATCCTTCATCCTTCATCCTTGAATTATGAAGCGGAAGGCGAAAACTTACACGATTAGCGCCGTTGCGGAAATGTATGAACTGCATCCGCAAACTTTGCGGCTTTACGAGCGTGAAGGGCTTTTAAAACCGTCGCGTTCCGAGGGGAATACTCGCCTTTACACCGACGCCGATCTAGAGCGTTTGGAAGTTATTTTGTCGTTGACACGCGATTTAGGGGTTAATCTCGCCGGAGTTGAAATCATTTTGAATATGCGCGAGAAGATGGACGAGATGCAACGCGAGTTTGAACGCTTTTTTGAATATCTGCGAACGCACGCCCGCGAGTTTTCACGTTCGAGTGATGGCGGAGCGGAAAGCGAGGCGCTTGTACCGTCTTTTCGACTGAATGTTTTGCAAAGAATAAATAATAGAAACGCCGACGAATAAAATAACGTTTCCCGCGCCTCATCAATTCCCTTTCATCTTCTATTTTTTCGACAGCGGCGCGATGTAAGTTTTTCGCCCCCAAACAATGTATTCGGGATGTCCGCGAACTTCAATTTTTATGGTTCTGCGTCTGCCATCGCGCTCCTGGTTCTTCGGATAATAGCCAATTAGATAGCGGTTGTTTGTATCATTCAGAATTCTCGAATAAACAGCGTCGGCTCGCTCAGGAGGATCCAGACTTTCGGTAAATCCGCCGGAAGCGCGAGCGACAATCATCATTGCCGTTTGTTGTTTGAAAAGTCTTTCGGCATTCGCTTTAACGGCATTTGCGCTACCAACAACATGTTTGAGAACTCCTCCGGACTTATTATTTAATTCCTCATTTCGTTCATTAATCACTCTTGTCATTTTGGCAAGACGTTCTTCCTCGGATAAACCTAACATTGAATGATCCGAAATAATCGAATATATAGAGCAGATTTCAGTAATTTGAAACACAAGAGTAGAATCATCAAATGAAATCCTACTCTTTAGATTTACGGGAAAAGATTCTCGAAACATATAAAGCGGGCGGCATCACTCAACGTGAATTAG
>JALZCH010000028.1 GCA_030863175.1 Acidobacteriota bacterium
CCGCCAGAACTTACGAAAAACTATCGGAAGCAATCAGTGCGGCAATCAAAGAGATCACCGCACTGGATGCACAGAATTGGATAAGACATTGCGGTTATGTATCGCATTTACTTTAGATTTGCTCTAATTGTTTGACAAGTAATTTTTCTTTCAACAACATAACTTCCGGGCGAATAGAAAGGGAACTGAAATTGCAAAAAGATAAGTTGAAAATGAGCTTATGCATTTCGTCCTTTCGAGGCGAGGGGCGGTTAATTCCTGAAATTCTTAAGAACAGTTTTTGCGGTGTCAAAATTGCCGTCATTTGGTGCAGGAGTTAAATTTAAAATCTTGGTCATTATGTGATAGATATTGACGTTTGGAAACGGTTCTATGATGGTGTTCTTTTTGAAAGCCTCGCCGTTGGCAATGAAAATCGCGCGCATTGATTCCAAAGCATTATCGTAACCGTGAGCGCCGCGCGGTCGGTTTATATTGTCCATATCTTCGAGCCAATCTTCGTGTCTTTCGCGGTTAGTGGTTATCCAACCTTCCTGCGAGGAGCAGACAATCGGGGCAATGCGTTTGTTGTCGCGATAATTTAATCTGGCGGGAATCTCGTTTTTGCGCCAGCAGGTTGTGTGCTGCAAATTTTTTATCGCCGAAAAAATCTTGTCTTCGTTTCCGGCTTTCGGGAAAATCTGAACGATTTCGCCCGTCCACAAAATCTGTTCAGCCAATTTAAAATCAAAATAATCGTCGAGAAAAACCGTGTTGCGAAGATTGACGGGCGCCATTCCATGATCGGAAAAAATAATCACATTAACTTTTTCGTCAATTCCTCTCTGTTTCAAGCCCTCGTATAAACGTCCTACGTAGCGGTCAACGTTTAAAACGGCGTAACGGGTTTCTTCTGCATCGGGCGAAAATTCGTGTCCGGCGTCGTCAACGTCGCTGAAATAAAGCGTGATTATGGTCGGGCGTTTTTCCGCAGGAAAATCGAACCATGAGAGAACTTTATCAACTCGCATTTCATTCGGCACTTTTCCATTATAAATGCGAAAAATATCGGGAGTGATCCCTTGAATGGCGGTTTCGGTTCCGGGGAAAAAATACGAAGCGGCGTTCTGTCCCTGTTTTTTTGCAGTTACCCAGATCGGTTCACCACCCCACCATCGCGGATTTTGGACTTCTTCGCGCTTGTGCAAGCCGAAAACAGCGCCGAAATCGTAAATGTTGTTTTCGACCAATCCGTGATGCGCCGGATAGAGCCCCGTGGCGACCGTGTAATGATTAGGAAAAGTTTTCGTCGGAAATGAAGGAATCAGCCATTTTGCCCTGACGCCCTCGCGCGCCAGTTTGTTCAAAAAAGGGGGTTGATATTTTTCCAAATAATCGTAACGAAAACCGTCAAGTGAAATCAGAATGACAGTAGGTTTTAAATCCCGAATCAGCTTTTGCGCGGCGATAGGGAAAACAAGAACCAGCAGAACAAAAAGCGTCGAAAAGAAGCGTTTCATAGCTCTTCATTCTACGTCAAAAAGTTTGCCGAAATGTGAAATCTTACGTTCCGGCTGTTTATTTGAATTTGTAATTAAAATATGATAATCGGAAAATACGGATGAATTGAATTTTACGGCTGTATCATAAAGTTAAATACCTGCTTGACAGGCAAGCTTCAGCAAGACGGCAGACAATCCAGCAAAGAAAAAGGCGAGCCGGAAATTATTTGAAAGGAGATTTTAATAATGAGTTTCAACTTTGTTCCGAACATCAAATGGTCAAATAACCCAAAGTCTTTGTCGGCGGAGCTTTTAGCCAAAGTGCAGGTACCGAAGGGCGTTGCCGATTCTGATGTTCGCGAACCGAATTTTGTTGATGTTGCCGGAATGAACCGCTTGCTCCAATCGGAAATGGCGCGAGGCGGTGCGCGCGAGCAAATGAGAAAAGTGGACGGACTTGTCACAAAAGAATTTCAAGTGCGTTTCGACAATCCGGCAAAACAATGGAAATGTACTCCGCTTGCCGGACCAACATCCAGACAAGGTCCCGGAAAATTTCAATTTCTGGGCGGAAATATTTTTTTGAATCACACGCTTGGAATTTATCTTTTGAACACTCACCAGCCCGATTTGAAAGACAAAATTTCCGTAGAAATATTTTCCGTTGTTTATAGCCACGAACTGTTGCACGTTTTGGATGAAACCGACATTTTAAAAAACTGGCTCAACCAGAAATTGCGTGCCGATCAGACAATGTCGCGTTATCTGGTGCAGGCGCAGCCGTATGTTTACGGAACGCAAACGCAGCCAATCGTTCAGGTAGAGAAGGATTTTCACGCTCATATTCAAAACACAATCGAAACCGCTGCGTTTAATGTTTGGGCGACGGAATCGAATCGGCGAAGAGATTTACGTGATTCGCCCGAGGAATACAAAATCGTTCAAGACAGTGTGAACGAGCTTCGCAGCAAATATGTTTATAAACACTGAGCCGCGCGTATTCCATTTCCAGATTTTAATGCTGCTTTATTTGAAACCAGTAATTAAGACCGCGTCGTGCAGCCATGAGCCGCGCACGTAAGCAAAACCGTTGCCGTCTGGCGCGAGCGCAAAATCGTGGATTTCCTTATCGCCGAGATCGGCAATAAAGCGCGGTTTATCTTGGTCGAGTGACTGCTGCCAGAGAAGGTTTTTAAAATTGTACTTGGTAACAAAATTCAGCGTGCGGTTATCGGCTGACCAAGCCAGCCGGACGGGAACCAATTTCCCTTCGGCATAATTCAAAACCTTTATTTGTTTGTTGTCGGAAAGACTCATTATGCCGATTTTCCATTCTTTGTCGCGGAAAAAATAAGTCGCCAAATTGCCGTCCGACGAAAAAGCCGGCGAGTCCATTTTTCTGTCCGAAACTTGAATTTCCTCGCCGCTCTCGGTGGCAACCCGCCACAGAGTTTGGTGAAGCCCCGATTCGTAATAAACCCATTTCCCATCCTGCGAAACAAAACGCGGATAGCCGCCTTCGCGTTTGGTGATCTGTGTTTGATTGTTTCCGTCGCGGGTCATTCGCCAAACCTGATTGCTGCCGGTGCGATTAGATGTGAAAAAGATAAATTGATTGTCGGGCGAAACCAGCGGATAAATATCGTTAAAAGGGTTGTTGGTCAATTGCCGCTGTTCGCTGCCGTCACGGTTTATTGTCCAGATGTCGCCATCCGTCGTTTCATAAACTAGTTTTCCATCCGGGGCAAATGAAAAACCGCGACTGGCGGTCAATGGTTTGGTTTCACCGTTTGTTGAAAAATATAATTGAAAGTCGTTGTCCAATTGCGTGGCGACGATTTTATCGGCATTTTTGGTCAAACTGATGGATGAGTAGTTGGTTGCATCTTTCATCAACGGTTCCGCCTCACCGGTCGCGGCTGAAACTCTCCAGATTCTCTGTCTGCCGTCTAGATTTTCCATCGCCGCCAGAAGCAAACCTTCGCCGCCGGGAAGCCATTCCAGATTTTTGATGTTGAAAAAGGTTTTCGACGAAATCAGGCTTTCCGCACCGCTCCCAAGATCAACTCTTAACAAGCGAAAATCACTGCCGCCATTCCATGATTGTCCGGCAGCAAAAGCGATTGATTTTCCATCAGGCGAAAATTGATTGTCGCTGATGCGAATCGGGCGCGGGCGCGTCAAAATTTTGCGCTCGTTTTTACCGTCTGCATCAGCAACGAAAAGCGAGCAGAAATCCGCATCCGTCCGTTCACAGCGAACAAAAGAGATTTGCTGGTCGTCAGGCGAGAGGCTAAACCAGCCTTCAGTTGTTTCCAGGATTTTTTCCTCCATTCCAGCAGAAATCGAAAGGCGAAAAAGCGTTAATCGCTCTTTATTGTCAAACGGTTTTCTCGCAAAAAAGATTGAGTTTCCGTCGCGCGAAAAATTTAACCCGTAATAATGATTGTCGGACGGCGGAACGATTTGGACATTTTCCGCATTTTCCAGTCGTCTAAGCCAGATGCTGTATTTTCCGCCGCTTTCGTTAGTGTAAGCGACAAGTTTGCCGTCGGGCGAGATAACGGCATGGTCAACTTTGCCGGAATTTGAAAGTTTTTCCGAGCCAAACGGAGCAAACAAAATCGGAGCTGAAACGGGAGAATTGGCGGAAGTTGTTCGCAAATACCAGGTGACGAGCGCAATCGAAACTGCGATAAATGCCAGTGAGATTACCACATAAAACAAGTGACCTGATTGCCGTTTTGCGATTTGGAGCACTTTGTGCGGCTCTTCCGGAGCGGAGATTTGAGTTGGAATTTCTTCAACTTCGGCGATGAATCTGTAGCCTCTACGCGGAACGGTTTCGATAAAAGTCGGTTTCGCAGCATCGTCGCCTAGAGCTTTGCGGAGCATACGGACGTTAAAAGTCAGATTGCCTTCCTCGACAAAACTGTCCGCCCAGATTTCTGACAAAAGTTTTTCCTTTTCGACAATCCGCCCGTGGTTTTTGACCAGAATCGTGAGCAGGTGAAAAACCTTCGGAGTGACTGGCAGCGGTTTGCCGTCGCGAAGTAAAACTCTTTCGTTTAGATCTAAGAGGTAATTTTCGAACTTGTAGATGTGACTGATTTCCAAAGACATAAGCTCTCTAAGAACTCTCTAATCAAAATCTCACAGCTTTCAAAGGACAATTTCAACCGAAGATTCTTATTGTTTGCGCACATCCGAAGTGGTTCCCGATTTTAACACTTCCGCCAAGCGATGTGAACCAAAAAACAACGAAGCAATCTGCGGTTAAATCTATGATGTCGAAAAAAATATATCTCGGTTTTTATATCTTTAGCTTGGTTGTATTTCTGACGGCTCGGCTAATGTCAGTTATTCCGAGCGTTTTTCACCGAGATGCGATTCCCCCGGCGCATTTTCAAACGACCGGTAGTGAAACGGGAATTGTTGCGTTTGCTGCGATCGGACAGTTTTTGGCAATTCAAATTGCTTTGACTTTGACGCTGATTTACAAAATGTGGGCGTCAATCGAAGACGGGCGGGCACGCACGACGCCGCGAAAAGCAATCGCGCTGCTTTTCGTTCCATTTTTCAATCTGTACTGGATTTTTCAAGTCTGGGGCGGATTTCCCACGGACTACAACCGTTACGTTGACCGCTACGAATTGAACCTTCCGCCGCTCTCGGCTGGCATTTACATCGTCTATCCGATTTTGCTGCTGTTTTCCCTATTTCCTGTTTTCGGTTTTTTCACCGCAATTATCGGTCTTTTTGTTTTCGCCGCGATTATTTGGAAAACCTGCGGTGCCGTCAATCTATTAAGCCAAGCCGCGCAGCGACGTTACGACGCCGTCAGCCGCATTCCAATTCCAAACCGGCAAAGAGCCGCGATTTAAAAGCTGTTTTCAAAGGACTATCAAAACAATGTCACAAATCATTCGGCAAACCATATTTTTAACCGCGCTCGCATTCGGTACGGCGATGTCTTTTTCCACCGACGCTAAGGCGGCGACTTATACGGTTGACACAACTGCCGACAACGCGGCTTTAACAACTTGCAATTCGGTTACGGACAACGATTGCAGCTTGCGCGGCGCGATTTCGAGGGCAAACGCGACCACTGCCAATGACACGATTAACTTCACGTTTGGCGCGCGTGATCCGGGCTGTGATTTCGGCTGCACAATTGTTTTAACCGGCGGCAATCTGACGGTTAATTCGACGACTACGGCGGGCAGCCTGACGATTACAAATTCGACGGAAAACAGCGTATCGATTTCCGGCAACAACGCGAGCCGCGTGTTTTTTGTCAATTCGGGAGCGAATCTTTCGCTGGTCAGGTTAATCGTTATGAACGGCAGCGCGGCGGGGTCAACGGCAGCCGGTAAGCGCGGCGGCGGTATTTATAACAGCGGCACATTAACGCTGAACGTCGTGACCGTCAGCGGAAACGCGGCTCAATCCGACGGCGGCGGAATTTACAGCGAAAGCGGCGGCAATGTGACGCTGGCAAACTCGACGGTCAGCGGCAACACGGCGCAAGGGCTCGGCGGCGGTATTTCCAGCATTGGCACACTCACGCTGACAAATTCGACCGTCAACGGGAATTCTTCTGCAGGAGGCGGCGGCATTTACCTCTCCAGCGGCGGAGCAACGCTTATGAACTCGACCATCAACGGAAATACGGCGGGAGGAGAAGCAGGCGGCATTTACGTCTCCAACTCCAGCGGCATTCCAAGCACTGTAACAGTGACTAACTCGACTGTAAGCGGAAATATCGGAAGGTTTTCAGGCGGCATTACAAACTATGGGAATTCCACACTAAATTTAAGCAGCGTCACATTGACGGAAAACAGACAGCTTGATGACTCAACATACTGTCTCCATGACGGCATATTTTGTTCAGGCGGTATTTCAAACTCAGGTACGGCAAATCTAAAAAACACAATTGTCGCCGGAAACTTCACTTCTTTTATCAACGAAAAGGACGATTTCGCAGGCGCGATTTCGTCAAACAGCTCTTACAACATAATCGGCAATAATTTTGGAATGACGGGAATTACGAATGGCGCAAATGGCAATCAAACCGGCACTCCTCAAAACCCGATTGATCCGCGACTCGCCCCGCTCGCCTTCAACGGCGGCGCAACCCAAACTCACGCCTTAATGCTCGATTCTCCCGCGCTTGATAAAGGCAGCAGCTTTGGCGCGAGCGAAGACCAACGCGGCGCGGCTCGTCCCGTTGATATTGGAAATTTTCCGAATAGTTCGGACGCGACGGATATCGGCGCTTTTGAAATGCAGCTTCCCACCGCCGCATCGGTTTCAATCAGCGGGCGCGTGATAACGCAAAATGGGCGCGGGCTGGCAAATGCGCCCGTCATTCTGACAAGTAATGACGGCTCGACGCGATACGCGAGAACTTCGACGGGCGGGCATTATCATTTTTCTGACGTTCCCGCCGGGAGCAGCGTTGTGATTACGGTTATCAGCAAGCGTTACAACTTTGCACCGCAAGTTTTAACCGTGACGGAGGAAACAGTAAATCTTGATTTATTCGCACAGGAATGATTTTTACTTCGGCTCGCTCAAACTGATTCGTCTTTGGGAATTAAAAAAATAAAAATGAACACAAAAAAAATCTCAAACTCACAATTTTGGCTTTCTATCTTTTTGTTTTTAATCATCGCGGCAACCGCAGCATCAGGCGCACCGGGCGATCTCGATACCACATTCGGCGTCGGGGGCAAACTGCTTTCGGGTTTGGGCGGAGCTGAAGACTCGGCACAAGCGACGGCGGCGCAAACCGACGGCAAGCTCGTTGTCGCAGGTCACGCTGCGCAAGGTTCTGTGTTTCAAGGTATGCTCGTCCGCTACAACGCTGACGGCTCGATAGATTCATCGTTTGGCGCGGGCGGCAGAATCCGCATTTCGACGCCGCAAGCAGTCAGCGTTTTTCTGCTGGCGGTGAAAATTCAATCGGACGGCAAAATCGTCGTTGCCGGAGTCACCCAAGGCGCGGATGTTTCGACGAGAGATTTCGCCGTGTTCCGCTTCGAGACGAACGGCGCGCCCGACGTTTCGTTTGGAGCGAACGGCGCGGCGATCACGCCGATCGGCTCCGGCAGAGACGAAGCGCACGCGCTGGCGATTCAATCAGACGGCAAAATCGTCGTCGCCGGTTTGAGCTACGTCAATTCCACGCCTCAGGTTGCGCTTGCCCGTTACAACGCCGACGGCACGCTCGACGAGACATTTGACGGTGACGGCAAAATCGTCCTCGTTATCAGTTTGGGCGGCGGTTCGTTGTCGTCGCTTCTGTTGCAGCCGGACGGGAAAATAATCGCGGCGGGCGAGATTGATACAGATGGCTCGGACACCGGTGATTTCTTACTCGTGCGCTACACGACGAGCGGCGCACTCGATGCGTCTTTTGACGAAGACGGCATCGTCGTCACGCAAATGAGCACAAACCCGGACGAAATTCGGTCGCTGGCTTATCAGTTCGGCAATAATTCGACGATTCCCGACCGCATCGTCGCAGCAGGCGGAAGGTTTTCGTTCGGTTTCGCCGTCGCCCGCTATAACCTCGACGGCTCGCTCGACGCGACGTTTGACTCGGACGGAAAGTTAAGTCTCAACATTTCGGGCTATGCGACGGGCGTGTTGATTCAATCAAGCGGCATCAACACGCGCCGCATCGTTTTGTGCGGCTACAATACGAGCGGTGATTCCAATTTCATTGTTGCGCGTTTGAACGCGAACGGAACTTACGACACGACGTTCGACGCCGACGGCGTGGCGATTGCGTCCTTCAGCACGAACCACGATTACGCTCGCGGCTGCGTTTTCCAATCGGGAAAAATCGGTGTCGTCGGCTCAAGCAACAGCATTGTTTCCGGGCAGATAAACGTTGATTCCGCCATCGCGCGTTTCAACACGGACGGGTCGCTCGACGCAACTCACGATGCCGACGGAAAGCGTACCGACGATTTCGGCAATTCGGGTAGTGCAATCGCCACAAGCGCAGCGATCCAGACGGATGGCAAAATACTCGTCGCCGGTTACGACTTGGGTATTTTGGATACTTCGGGCGTTCTGCGCTTCAACGCCGACGGCTCGCTCGATAATTCGTTTGACGCCGACGGGCGAGTCAGGGGATTTCAAACTTATGCAAAAGCCCTGGCAATTCAAATGGACAATAAAATTGTCGTCGCCGGAACAACGGAAAGCAGCCTCACCCAATCGGATTTCAACTACACGCGCTTTAATGCGGACGGCACGATTGACGGAGCGGCTTCGGCTTCACTCAACGCATCGGATTTCGGCAACGCGCTCGCCGTTCAGAGCGACGGGAAAATCATCGTCGCCGGGGCGACGTTTCCGACGGCGGGCAACGCCGACTTTGCCCTAGCGCGTCACTTTCCGACGGGTGCGCTTGACGGCTCGTTCGATGCAGACGGGAAAGCTATTACGGACTTCGGTACGAATAACGATCAGACAAGCGCCATCGCGATTCAAGCAGACGATAAAATCGTCGTTGCGGGATACGTAAGCGGCACGTTTGCAATAGCGCGCTACAATCCGGACGGGTCGCTCGACACATCTTTTAACTTCGACGGAAAAGTGACCACGCCGGTCGGCGTGAATCCGACCGCACGAGGCGCGGCAATGAAAATTCAGTCGGACGGTAAAATCCTCCTCGCCGGTTTTGCCTCGAACGGTTCAAACAACGATTTTGCGCTTGTGCGTTACAACCCGAACGGCTCCCCAGACAATTCGTTCGATTCCGACGGCATTGTCATGACTCCAATCGGCTTGGGAAACGATGAGGCGAGGGCAATTGCGATTCAATCGGACAGCAAAATCCTGGTTGCCGGTTCGAGTCATAATGGCTCAAACTCGGATTTCGCCGTCGTGCGCTACAACGCAAACGGCTCGCTCGATAATTCTTACGGGAACGAGGGCAAAAAGACGGTTGATGTCAGCGGTGGCAGTGATTCTGGATACTCAATCGCCCTTGATTCGATGGACAACGCGGTCATTGCAGGTGAGGCGAACGGTTTGTTCGGAGTTGTCAGATTGCTTGGCACAGATGGGTACGCTTCAATTTCCGGAGTTGTTACATACGGCACCGGTTCAACGCAGAAATTTGTTTCCGGAGTCGCTTTAGATGCTTACGGAACCACGGTGGCTTCCACGACTAGTAACGCATCGGGTGCATATCAACTGTCTCTATTGATAAAGCACGGTCAGTATGTGGTGACGCCTTCAAAAACCGCACAAGTTAATGGCATTACGGCGTTCGATGCGACGCTGGTTTTGCGATGCGTTGCTGCCGGAAGCAATTGCGCTTTAACTCAAAATCAGCGGAAGGCGGCGGACTCCGATAATGACAATCAGGCAACGGCGTTTGATGCGACACAGATTTTAAGATTTGTAGCGGCAAACGGGCAAAACGCAAACACCGGACAAACCGGCAATTGGAAGTTTGATCCGGCTTCGCATACTTACCCTAATTTGCCGGGCGATCTTTCCGGAGAAAACTACACGGCTTTTCTAATCGGAGAAGTTGACGGCGACTGGACGCCGCCAAACCCGCCCGCTCCAATTAATGAACCGGAAAAACGAGAACTCCCGCAATAAAAGGAAAAGGATATCTAAAATGAAAACAGCAAACAGAATCTTCAGTCGCAGCGGAAAAACACGTTTCGTCTTGATTTGGGCGGCATTGGTTTTTATTGAAATTTTCCCGGTAATAATTTCCGCGCAAACAACGGAATTTACTTTTCAAGGCAGATTAAACAACAACAATAGTGCGGCGACCGGAAATTTCGATATGCAGTTTCGTTTGTGGGATGATCCGGACGCCGGCGAAGGAACGCAGCAGGGCGCAACAATTACGAAAACGGGCGTGGCTGTGTCTAACGGAATCTTTACAGTTCTGCTCGATTTCGGTTCGACTGTTTTCGCCACAAATGCGGACAGATTTCTGGAAATCAGCATTCGCCCGGCTGGCAGCACGGGTGGTTATACGAGCCTTGCGCCGCGTCAGAAATTGACTTCGACGCCATACGCCGTCAGAAGCCTGACGACGGAAAACGCTCTTAATTTGGGCGGCGTCGCGGCAAATCAATTTGTTCAGACAAATGACGCGCGACTGACTGACGCCCGCAATCCGCTGCCGGGAAGCGGCAATTACGTCCAGAACACAACGACGCAGCAGGCAGCCGCTAATTTCAACATCAGCGGAACCGGTACGGCGAACATTTTTAATGCGGCGACACAATTCAACATCGGCGGCTCGCGTGTCTTAGCAGTAACAGGAGGCGGAAGTAATGCCAACTCCAATACCTTTACAGGAATCGGCGCCGGTGCATCAACCACTCCCAGCACCAGCAGCTTTTTTCCTGGTAATCTCAATTCATTTTTCGGATTTAATGCAGGGCAGGCAAATACGACAGGGTCGAGTAACTCGTTTTTCGGTGAGTCTGCGGGTCTCAACAATACGTTTGGCGGTAGCAACTCATTCGTCGGCAGATTCGCGGGCTACAACAACACAGCAGGCAGCAGCAACTCGTTTTTCGGCAACGGTGCGGGCTACAGCAATACAACAGGCGAGTCCAACACTCTTATCGGCGCGAGTGCTAATGTCTTCGCACCCAACCTCACCCACGCTACCGCCATTGGCGCAGGAGCAACGGTTGCAACCAGCCACTCGGTTGTCTTGGGGTTTACCGAAAACTTCGGGGGCAATCATCTCAATTTGACTAAAGTCGGAATCGGCACGAACGCGCCTGCGGCTCGACTTCATATCAGAGCAAATACCGGAAATATCGTCATGGGCGCAAGCGATTGCGGCAATCAGTGGAACGCTATCGGGTTCGGATCAACTTTAACCTGCGCCAACTATTCGCTGCTCGGCGACGGCGCAACCACCTTGATTAACCGACCGACCGGCGGCTCGATTCATTTCCGCGAAGCGAACTTTGATCAAATGGTTATCAATCCGGGCGGCGTCGTGACGCTTTTGAATCTCGGAACGGCGTCAAGCCCGCAGGCGACGCTGTGCCGCAACACTTCAAGCCAAATCGCTTTTTGCTCGTCGAGCAGTCGTTACAAAACAAACATTGAGCCTTACAAAGACGGCTTAAATTTGATCAATCAATTAAATCCGGTCAGCTTCGACTGGAAAACAAACAACCTGCGTGACATCGGTTTAATCGCCGAAGACGTAGCGGAAATCGAGCCGCGACTGACTTACAAAAATCACAACGGCGAAATTGAAGGCGTCAGCTATTCGCAAATCGGCGTGGTTTTGATCAATGCCGTTAAAGAACAACAATCGCAAATCGAACGGCTTCAAGAGCAAAACAAGCAATTATCCGAGCAAAACAAACAAATGCAGCAGCAAATCAACCAGCTGAAAAAGCTGGTTTGCCAATCGAACACGCAAACCGAAATCTGCAAAAAATAAAAGGAAAAAGCAGCCGCTTTCGACCGGCGTTTTACGGAAAATTTTTTATCAATCAAAGAAGGAGAAAGTTATGGGGAGAGCAAAACCGATAAAAAATGAAAAAAGACCAAAAGTCCCGGTTTTTTTGGGAGCGACGAAACTGGCGGATTCGATTCCCTACAAGGTGCAGGCTTCGGACACCTGGGTTACGGTTGCCCGCAAATACGGTATGAAGCCGAAAGAGTTGATTTACTATAATTTTCATACCAACAACACGGACGAAGTAAATTATTATCTGCGCGAATTTGTCGGCTGCCGCGTCAGCACGGACGGCGGTCGAAACTGGGCTTTTAAAGACGCTGCGCCCGGAATTATTTACATTCCGATCCGCCGGGAAAATATGGAGGGCGAAGTTATTACGGCGAAGCGCGGCGTCGGCGGAGAAATTGAAACCGGTTACAGCGACAGCGATTTTCTCGACGCTTTGTCACACGCCTTAGATATTTACGGGTTAGTTGAGCTTTATTTAGGAGCGACCGAGGTTCCATTATTGGCATTTATTGAGGCTGGTATGATTGTCGTTGGAACAGCGGCTGCCATAATAGGGACGCCGGTTGCAATTGGCGCCAGTCACCAGGAAGCATTAAACCAAATCAGCAGGGGATATTTTTTCGACGCCTTTTCTATTGGTTTAGTAATGTCGGCTGACGGAGCATCCGGAGCATATATCAAAGGACGATATGAAAAACATTTCGACTCAACCTTTAGGCATCCGGTTTACCCGGAAAAAGCAAAAGCGTTTCGTGATTTATACAATCTCGGTTTGTTGATCGGAATAAAACAGGGAAAGAAATTCAATACGGTTGATACTGTAAATTTCTTTAAGTACCTGCTCTCGCAATTGTCCGAAAACGAGCGCGCGGACTACGGCGGAAATCCCGAAGATTGGTCGCAAGAGAAAAAAAGGGTTTATCACGAAAGACTTGCCGGCATAGTCAAAAATAAAATTCTTCAAAATAATCTTAAGTTGAAAATCAACTAAGCACATGACCAAAAGTTTCAAGGGACAAAGAATTGGACGTTTTGTCAGAACCGCAAGCGTCAGCGCGCGGGCAGTTTTAACCGCGCGCTCGACGCGAGAGCGGTTCTGACAAAGCTAAATACTTTGAAACTTTTGTCTACCTGCTTAGAGCGATAGAAGAATCAATGAAAAGCTCAGAGTGACGGCTTTAGCCGTAATTATACGCGGCAGATCACGGCTAAAGCCGTCACTCTGTACCTTATATGCAAATCTCTGTCGCTCTAACTTATGCCGGTTTTATTAGTCCTCCAAGCTTGATTGAAAACTCCCAAAAACAAAGGCAGTCGAATTCAACTGCCTTTTCAGCATATTTGGAATTACGGTTTCAACCGATAAAGCATTCGTGGAAACGGAATCGTCTCGCGGACATGTTCAATGCCGCACATCCAAGCCGTGCACCGTTCAATTCCCATTCCGAAACCGGCGTGCGGAACTGCGCCGAAGCGCCGCAAATCCAAATACCATTCAAACGCTTCGCGCGGAAGATTGTGTTCTTCTATTTGTTTTTCGAGAAACTCCAAATCGAAGGCTCGTTCGCCGCCGCCGATGACTTCGCCGTAACCTTCGGGCGCGAGCAAATCTGCGCCTAACGCGAGTTCCGGGCGCTCTTTGTCGCGTTCAAAATAAAAGGCTTTAATCGCCGCCGGAAAGTGATGGACAAAGACGGGCGCGTTGAATTGTTTGGAAATATAAGTTTCGTCAGGCGCGCCGAAATCGCCGCCCCACTCGAAATTGTTTTCCAGCTCGCCCTTTTGAAAACCTTCCTGCAGAAGCCTGACCGCTTCATCGTAATGCACCCGCGGAAACGGTTTTGCGATCGCTTCGAGCCTGGAAATGTCGCGCTCTAAGGTTTCAAGCTCGGCTCGGCGGTCGTTAAGGACGCGGTTGACGATAAACAAAATCAACTCTTCGCCGACGTTCATCACGTCGTCCAAGGTGGCATAAGCCATTTCCGGTTCCACCATCCAGAACTCGGTTAGATGCCTTCGCGTTTTCGATTTTTCCGCCCGGAAAACCGGACCGAAGGCGTAAGATTTTCCGAAAGCGGCGGCGGTGGCTTCGTTGTAAAGCTGACCGCTTTGCGTTAGATAAGCCTTTTCGTCTCCGAAATAATCAACTTCAAACAGCGTTGTCGTGCCCTCGCAGGCATTCGGCGTGAAAATCGGCGTGTCAGCTAAGATATAGCCGTTATCGTCGAAATAATCGCGCACGGCTTTGATTACCGTGTGCCGGACTTTTAAAACCGCGTTTTGCTTGCGCGAGCGAATCCACAAATGCCGGTTGTCCATCAGAAACTCCGTGCCGTGTTCTTTCGGCGTAATTGGATATTCGTGGGCGTTTTGCAGCACTTCAACATCTCGCACGTCAATTTCGACGCCGATAGGCGAGCGGGCGTCTTCTTTGACCAAGCCGCGAACAATCAAGGACGATTCCTGACCGAGCGCCTTCGTTCTCTCGAAAACTGCTTCGTCATTGCCTTTGAAAACGACGCACTGAACGATTCCGGTGCCGTCGCGCAATTGGAGAAAAACGAGCTTTCCGCTCGAACGCGAGTTGTAAAGCCAACCTTTGAGCGTGACTTCCTCGCCGATATGATTTTTTAATTCGTTGATGTATGTCTGATTCATATAAATTAAAACGCACCGAGCATTCTGAAAATTTAAATCCGATAAATTATGAGAGAAAAAAACAAATCGCTCGGTTTAAACAAATAATAGATACATTTTTAGATACGAGATAAAAAAAAGCAAAGGCGGCTTGTTTTACTGGATTTATTCCGAGAAAAACAAGCCGCTGGTTTATTAGAATACCGAATTGCCAAACAGCTCAAGCCGTTCGCCGAATGCTTTGATACCGTTTTTCAATATTCTTTAGAAACCGAATCTGCAAAATTAATCAATCAAAAATCGAACAGATCGCTTAAAAACGATTCTCGTTTTTTATGTTTCTTGTGATGACCGTAATGCGGCGGATCTGAATCATGTATTCGGTGCGACTGATTAAAACCGGATTGATACGGTTGATTGAAGCCCGACTGGTTTGGCTGATTAAAGCCCGATTGATTAGGTTGATTAAACCCGGATTGGTTAGGTTGATTAAACCCGGATTGATTGTAATTATCCTGACTTTGGTTAGGGCTTGCAGAACCTGCGCCGGGAGACGCGACGGCACTTCGTTCAATAATTTTGTCCAATTCGCCTCTATCAAGCCAGACGCCGCGACATTTCGAGCAGTAATCTATTTCAACGCCTTGGCGTTCCATCATATTTAATTGAATGTTGCATACCGGACAGTTCATAGTTTCATTCTTCCTTTCTGCAAAAATTTAAGAAGTATTTTAAGTCAAAACTGGCAGAACTAACTTAATTAAATCATTTTCAAAGCTCTTCGCGCACTTTTTTTTGAGTGGATTGTCTCGCTAATCATACAAGTGCTTGATACTTTCAGCATTTTATTTTCGCGTTTCAAATTAAGACTCATTTTGCTGCGCCGGAAATCGGCGGTTGATTTTTAATGTGTTGAGAAATAAATGAGGAGCAATTATGAATATTCGTCGAAGCAATTTGCTTCAAGTGTTAGGTGTTAATACAAGACTGCAATTCAGACCTTTTTCGCATCTTCTCCGAACAATTCTGTTTTTAGCGGTACTGTGTTTGTTTTCAGAAACAGCTTTCACGCAAACAACGGCTTTTACTTATCAAGGGCGTTTGAGCGACAACGCAATTGCCGCGAACGGCTCGTATCAAATGCAATTTGCTTTGTATGATGCGGCGGCGAACGGAAATCAAATCGGTTCGACCGTGGAAAATGCGGCTGTTGCGGTAAGCGGCGGAATATTTTCGGTTCAGCTCGATTTCGGTTCGCTCGGATTTCCGGGAGCCGAGCGTTATCTTGAGGTGAGAGTCAGACGAAACGCAAACGAGTCTTATGTCGCTTTTCCGCGCGAGAGAGTTGCCAGCGTGCCGTACGCCGTTCAAGCACTGAACGCTGAAACGGCGAGTAATGCGACAAAACTGGGAGGGACAGCCGCAAATCAATTTGTCCAGACGATGGATGCGCGACTCTCTGATGCAAGGCAGCCAACACCGGGAAGTTCAAATTATGTTCAAAACTCAACGGTTCAGCAAACTGCGGATTTTAACATCAGCGGAACGGGTAAGGCTTCTGCATTCGATTCGGCAAACGGATACAAAATTAACGGCAGCCGTGTTTTTAGTGCAGAGGGCTCAAACAACGTTTTCGCAGGTGTCAACACGGGAACAACAAGCGTCGGAAATTCATTTTTCGGAGCAGGCGCGGGCGGAGCAAATACGACCGGCTACGGAAACAGTTTTATGGGCGAACTGACAGGCAGCGGAAATACGACAGGCATTCAAAACACTTTTATCGGTAAATTTGCCGGTCGCCTCAATACGATCGGTTCCAACAATACAATCATCGGTGCAAACGCAAATTTCGCTTCCGGCGCTACCAATTTATCGTTTGCCACCGCAATCGGCGCATCGGCGACGGTTTCGACCAGCAACACAGTTGTTTTGGGGCGTTCGGGCGGGCAGGATACGGTTCAGATTCCCGGCGCGTTGAACATCGGTTCAAAAATTACGACAAACAGCACCAATGCGATTTTCGGCAAAGATGCCGGATTGAATAACACGACCGGCACGAATAATTCTTTTTTCGGCAAAGACGCCGGAAAAAGCAACACCGGCGGCATCACGAACTCTTTTTTTGGAGTAAACGCCGGCTCCGGGAATACAAACGGCTACGGTAATACTTTTATGGGCGAATCCGCCGGTCACGCTACCACGATCGGATACGACAATACCTTTATCGGCAAACACACTGGAGGCACTAACACAACAGGCATTGCCAATACGCTTCTCGGTGCCGGGGCGAATGTGGCGGGGGAAAACTTGCTTTATGCTACAGCGATCGGAAGCGGCGCAACGGTTTCGACCAGCAACACAGTCGTCTTAGGCAGAAACTGGGACACGGTTCGAATACCGGGAAATCTTGTTGTCAGCGGTTCAATCGCCAAAGGTTCCGGCAGCTTTCGCATTGACCACCCGCTCGACCCGAAAAACAAATATCTTTACCACTCGTTTGTGGAATCGCCGGATATGATGAACATTTACAACGGCAACGTCGTGACAAACGAAAAAGGCGAAGCGCTTATCACGCTGCCTGCTTATTTTGACGCTTTAAACCGCGATTTTCGTTATCAGCTAACGGCAATCGGACAATTCGCGCAGGCGATTGTTTCGGAAGAAATCAAAGGGAATCAATTTCGGATCAAAACTGATAAACCGAACGTCAAAGTCTCGTGGCAGGTGACCGGAATTCGCAAAGATAAATTTGCCGAAGACAATCCGATCAAGGTCGAAGTCGAAAAAACGCCGGAAGAAAAAGGCAGTTGCCAATATGCGGCGCTTTGTCAGCGGTAAACTTAACGAGACTTTACTAACGTTTAGCGGCGAACGTGCTGCCTTCCAGCTACAGGAGAGAAAGCCCGCCGCTAAACGAACAGTAATTTTTATTTCTTTATAATTCCCAACGCTACTGTTTTAATGTGGCGTTCACATTCAGGTCGTTGCCGCTGCTGTCTTCAAAAATCGGCTGAGCGAGTTTTAAATCAATTTTCCCCGAGCTTTTTCCGATTACTTTAAATTGCGTATTAATGAGCGTCCCGTTCGGCTTGACCTGTTCGCCCCCGCTGGCGGCGGCTATTCCGAGCCGTCCGGCTGTTTTCGTATCGGACGCAACCATAAAACCATCGCTCAATGTTCCTTTGGTGCTGATAGGCTCGGCAATTGGCTGCAAAACTTTAGGATCAAACATCACGGCAAAGCTGAAAGAGAAAATCTCTTTGTTTGATTTGCTGCTAATAACAACCGGAACCGTCAAAGTGCTGCCGACCGTGACTGCCGACTCATTAACGGGCAGCGAGATGTCGAGTTCCGGCTCTTTGCTCGTTGTGGCGGGCTGTGTTGCCGTGGTTTGTTGCGCAACCGTGTTCGGCTGCGTTGCTGGATTCTGTTGAATTGCGGTCGCAGGCTGTGTCGCCGGGCTGTTATTGGCTGGTTTTGTTTCCGCACTCTGCTGGCTCGCGCAGCCGAAAACAGACATTGCGGCGAAAACGAAAGCTAATATAAATATCGAGCTTTTTTTTGAAAATTTCATTTTTTTTCTCCTCCGAAACTAAGGAACACTGTTGTTCCTGTCGAACTCTACTTTTAAACTCCTGCTGCTTCTCAAAATTGTCGAAAACGGAAGGTAAATTGTCAAAATTGCACGCAGTTAAAATCAATTTTTATTGCAATCGCTCCCTGATAATTCTCTGCAAATGCGGAAAACTGTTTAAGCTCTCGACGGCTCGGAGCACGACGCGAAACATCGGTTCGATGTATTGAACGTAACCGGGGCGCTTGCGGACGCCAGTTTGAAACGAAAACGTACCGATCGCTTTCAAACAGCGTTGAATCGTCATCAACCGAAACTCAGCGGCGAAATCGTCCGGGTCAATCGGCGACAGACCAAGCATCCGGCGTTCTTCCAAAAAACGCATTCGTTTTTCTCTCAGCCAGACGCGCGACGGCGGCTCGATGATTCTATCTAGCAGCAGCGACACCAGATCGTAACTCGCCGGTCCCATCCGCGCGTCCTGATGGTCAATTATTCTCAGTCGGTTCTCATCATCGAGCATCAAATTCGCCGCGTGAAAATCGCGGTGACACAAAACGCGCGGGCGCATAGCCAACATTTGTGCAACTTCGTTCAACTCGTTTTTTAAATTAGTCGTGTCTGCAGTCTGCAAAATTTCGCCCCTGTAGCTTTCAAAATAATGTTTGAAAAAGAAATCCAATTCCCACGAAAGCTTTTCAAAATCAAATGCGAGTCTGGAGGCAATCGAATCAAGGGCAAACGCCTGTTCCGTCGCGGCTTGAATCCGCGCGATTAATTTGATTGCCTGATTGATTAAAGTTTCGCGTTCATCATCAGTTGCTGCGGCTAAAATCGGGCGCAAAATTCGGTCGCCGAAATCTTCGTGAATAATGATGCCGAGCGAGCCGTTCGTCTCCAAAATTTCGGCGACGGGTAAGCCGGACGCGAGGAAAAGATTTGTGACATCAAGATACGGAAAATTTTTGGGCGAAAAAGTTTCGGGATAAACGCAGGCTATTGCCGTTTTTTTGTCCCAGGCAATGCGGAAATATTCTCTGGTTGAAGCGTCAGGCGTCAGCGGCACGATTTTCTGCGCTGTCGGTTTGCCGAAACGCGCCAACAAAAATTGCTCTAATCTCTGAATCGCCGGTTCGGTGAAAATCTGCGGCTCGAATTTCTCGGTCATAAACTCTGGCAGATTTTAGCATTAACCAAGCGGGACAACATAATTTTCGTTTTCAAAACGTCCCATCAGAGCTTTGGGCGGAATTTCCGCATTTCTAACCAGCTCGGCGCGAACGATTGCCGCATTTTTTATCGTTTCTCCGGCACGGACTCGGACGCCGTCGGCTAAAATCGAGCGCTCAACGCTCGCGCCCGGTTCAATGACGACATCGTCCCACAAAATCGAATCCCGCACGTTCGCCGTCAAAGCGATGTCCGCGTTTTTGCCGACCGAAACGCCGTTGTTTTCGCCGTTCAAAACCGCCAGCGAAATGTCCAGATAACGCTGAATCGTCGAAAGCTCGTGCCAGTAGCCGCCCGCTATGTGCGCTGCTATTTTCTCACCGTGAGCCATTGCCGGACGATAAAAAACCGAAATGATGTCAGATTCGACGCCGGGCGGAATGTAATCGAAAACCGCCGGTTCTAAAATCTGAATTCCCGTGTACATCAACGGCAAATTTTGGATTTTGGATTTTGAATTCGGAATTTCGTCTTCAAAAAAGGGTTCTGGAAAACCGCCGAATCCAGTGACAAAACCGCCTTCGGTGTTGATGATCGTAAATTTTTCGTGTTTAAAGTTTTCTTTTAAAACCATTGTCGCCAACGCGCCCGAATCCTTGTGCATTGCGAGGGCGGCGGCTAGATCAATGTCGGTGATGATTTTTCCGTTGATGACGAGAAATGTATCGTCCTGCAAAAATTCTCTGGCATTCCACAGCGCTCCGGCAGTTCCGAGAATTGAGGGCTGTTCGAGCGTGTAATGAATTCGCACGCCGAAATCCGAGCCATCGCCGAGCGCGCTTTCGACCGATTTGGGTTGATGATGAAGATTGACGACGATTTCGTCAAAACCAAAACCGGACAAATATTCGGCGACGTAACCGACGAGCGGCTTGCCTAAAAATGGAATTGCCGGTTTTGTTCGGTCAACTGTTAGCGGAAAAAGTCTCGTGCCGAATCCGGCGGCTAAAATCATTGCGCGCATTTGTGAGTTACATCACTTTCCGAAAAAATCTTTTCAATTAGATTAAAAATATGTCAAGCAATGAGCACTTCTGTCAAAATTTAACGCGTTAATGTATAAGGAAGGTAAGAAAACATGAAAATTCCAAAAGTTATAACCGGCTAAATTAGAATTTTAAATTTATCAAAGCAAGTTTTTTCAGAATTGCTAACTTGCCAGCTCTGTTTAGTATTTTTATTCTGTTATCTTGGATTTATTAACATGTCGCTTTTCTTATTTGGGTTAAACCACAACACTGCGCCTGTTGAAGTACGGGAACGAATCGCCTTCAAAGAAGACGATTGTCTCGCGGCTTTGCCGCTTCTCGCCGACGGCTCGATTATCAACGAAGCGATGATTCTCTCGACCTGCAACCGCGTTGAATTTCTAATTGAAAGCGCGGCTGCGGAGCGTGAAATCGAAAACCGAATCGGAGATTTTATCTTTTCAATTCATTCGACGCCGTTTGAAGAAATTGCTCCGCATTTGTATCGTTTGCAGGGCGCTTCGGTCGCGCGGCATTTGTTTCGCGTCGCATCGTCGCTCGATTCAATGATTTTAGGCGAGACGCAAATTCAAGGGCAGGTTCGCCAAGCATACAAATTGGCTGCGGAAGCGGGAACGGCGCGCAAGAATCTGCATAAGCTTTTGCACCACGCTTTTCACACCGCCAAGCGCGTCAGGACGCAAACCGAAATCGGCGGCAGCGCCGTGTCAATCGCTTCGGCGGCAATCGAATTGGCGCGCAAAACTTTCGGCTCGCTCGAAGGAAAAAATGTTTTGATCATCGGCGCGGGCGAAATGGCGCAAGCAGCCGTGCGTTATGTTAAGCAAACCAACGCGGGGCAAATTTCGATTTGCAACCGGACGCTGAAAAAAGCCGCGCTTCTGGCGGTCGAAACAGGCGGCGCGGTCGTACCGTTTGAAAATCTGGCAAATGCTTTAAAACAGTCGGATGTTGTAATTTGCTCGACCTCCGCGAGCGAGTTTTTGATTAATCACGAAACTGCAAGAGCGGCGCAAGCGGTTCGCGGCGAACAGCCTACGCTTTTGGTTGATATTTCAGTTCCGCGCAACATCGCGCCGGAAGTCCGCGGAATCGAAAATCTGATTCTGGCGGATGTTGACGATTTGCGAATGACCGTTGCGACGAACATCGAAAGCCGTCAGCGCGAAGCTGTTCGCGCCGAAGCAATTATCGCAGAAGAAGTCGAAGACTTTTTAATTTCGTTGCGCGCGATGAACATCGGAGAACGGCTCGGAATCCTGCGCGAAAAATTGCAAGGCGCGGCGACAGCTGAATTTGCCAAACATCGTTCGAGACTCGGAAATTTAACCGAAGAACAGGAAATCGCCGTTCAAAATCTGTTGTATTCGACCGTCAACAAAATCTCGCACCCGATTCTCTACGGCTTGCGCCGCTCGCACGAAGAAACGGGCGCCGGGGAATTTGTCGAAATTTTGTGCAGTTTGCTCGGCGAAGATACACCGCAGAAACACGCGAAAGACAAAGAGATCAAAAAACAGTAAAATTCTCTGTCTCTGCGATGGTTAAAATGAAGAATTTAATAATCGGAACAAGAGGTTCTCGGCTTGCTTTGTGGCAAGCCGAATTTGTTCGCGCGCAATTAAAAGAAAAACATCCGCAAATTTCGGTCGAGCTGGAAATCATCAAAACTTTCGGCGACCGGCAGCAAAACGTTTCGCTCACCGAAATCGGCGGACAAGGCGTTTTTGTCAAAGAGCTTGAAACGGCTCTGCTCGGCAAAAGAATTGATCTGGCTGTTCATTCGCTCAAAGATTTGCCGACAGTTTTACCCGACAATCTTCACATTGCTGCCGTCTTAAAACGCGAAGACGCGCGCGACGCGCTAATTGTCAGAAAAGATTTAAAGGCAAATTCGATTTCCGAATTACCAGAAAACGCCGTCATTGGAACTTCTTCTCTGCGCCGCGCTTCGCAAATTAAAAGTCTGCGCCCAGATTTAACTATCAAAGACCTGCGGGGAAATGTTGACACTAGAATCGAGAAATTAGATGTAGGCGATTACGACGCGATAATTCTCGCGGCTGCTGGTTTGAAACGCCTCGGATTTGAAAATCGAATCGTGGCTTTTTTGTCCTTTGATGAAATGCTGCCGCAAGTTGGGCAAGGAGCGCTGGCAATCGAAACTCGACAAGACGATTCTGAAACAAACGATCTCGTTTCGGTCTTAAATGACGCTGAAACTTGCGCTTGCGTCGAAGCCGAACGCGCTTTTCTGCGCGGTCTCGGCGGCGGCTGCCAGTTTCCTATTGCCGCTCACGCTTGGATCGAAGAAAACCAAATGCGGCTCGAAGGCTTGGTCGCAAAACCCGACGGCTCGGAAATTTTGCGCGACGCGCAAATCGCTGACTTTGCCAAAGCAAAGGAAAACGGAGAGGCGTTGGCTTTGAGATTGCTCGCAAATGGAGCGCAAAATCTGATAAATATTCAGAAATGAATTTGCCGCTCGCCGAAATTACAGTTGTCGTTACCCGCCCGCCGGAGCAAGCCGCCGAATTTTCATCCGATTTAAAACGCCTCGGCGCGAATGTTTTCTCGTTTCCGACAATCGAAATCGCTGCGCCGGAGTCTTACGCGGATTTAGATGCCGCGATAGAAAATCTCTCGAATTACGACTGGATAATTTTCACGAGCACCAACGCCGCCGAGCATTTTCTGAAAAGACTGGCGGCAAAAAATCTCGAAACCGCCGAGCTTGATTATCTGCGTGTTGCGGCAGTAGGCGACGCAACCGCCGAACGGCTGCGTCTCGCGCGGGTTCACATTGACGTTTTGCCCGCAGAATCAAACGCGGAAAGCCTTTTTTCGGAAATCGAAAATTACGTCGGCGAACTGGCTGATTTGCATTTTTTGTTTCCTCGTTCGGAAATTGCTCGTGAAGTTTTGCCGCAAAAGTTACGCGACGCCGGAGCAACAGTTGACTCGCCCATCGCTTATCGCACGGTTCTGCCCCAAAAGCCCGAAACCGCGAAATTTAAAGCGATGCTGGCGGGCGGTTCGATTGACTGCATCACTTTTGCGAGTCCTTCGGCGTTCAAAAATTTCCTGCAAATTTTTAGCGAAACCAAATTGCCGAGCGATGTTGCGATTGCCTGTATTGGTGAAACTACAGCGAATGCTGTTAGAGAAAGCGGTTTGAAAGTTGGTATTGTCTCGCCTGAAGCAACCAGCGCGGCTTTTGCGCGGGAAATCGCTGAATATTTTCGTTGAAATCCCGAGGAGCAGATTAAAAAAACGGACTAAAATTTAATAAAGCGGGTGAATATGCTCGCGTTTATGATTTATCAGATTTGCCAAGTCTTTCGATACTAATCTGAAGCCGGGATTTAAAAAAACGGCTAGAGACATCCATTCCCGGGTAGTTCATCTGTCAAGATAAGTTTTCTGAATAAAGTAGCACAGGTTAAAACCCGTGCTACTTTATCCGCCGTCCGTTAAATTCCCTGATTCCCGCTTGTTTTCTCATCTCCTCATGTGCCGGAAAGTTTATTTCTCGTACGTCTTCGTTTAAGGTCAAAACCTGTGGGTCAAAATTGTAGCGTTTATGTGAAACACTTAAAACATAGGTTTGACCTGTGGTGACATCTTTAAATTGGTAATAACCAAAGGAATTTGTCACTGCCGCGCGCGTTTCGCCGTTTGAATAGGTTAATAAAACGCGGGCGTTCCAGACGACCCGCCCATTTGTTGCCAGCACTCGCCCGCCGATTGTCACGGTCGCTGCCGTCGGTCCGGTACAAGCTTCGATGTCGCTTGTGTTTTCGGTATTTCCCGTTATCACCCAGGTTTGGCTGCTGTCTCCCGAAGGCAGCGCTTCGATATTAATGGCAATCCGGTAGTTTCCCGTCTGCTCTATGCCGAACAGAAAACTAAAGCTGATGCTCGAACCGTTCTGAAGCGGAGTTGACATGGCTACCGTCCCAGCTGAAAGCGAAGAATTAAGCCCGCCGCCCTTCGGTTGATAGCCAGGCGGTGATGCCTGCTCAAAAGTCGTCCCGATAACCCAAACGTTTCCGCCGCTGGTTGAAACCGAGTCGGTCGGCGATGAACGCGCGCAAATCGGCTGTCCCTGCGGGCGCGGGATAAGTCGTCAAATCCGTGATCCGAAACCGCAGGCTAGTGATGGGATTGCCGGTGTTATTGGTAAACGTCCGGCGAAACTCGATTGTCCCGTGAGTGCTGTTATTAAAAGGGTGGCTCGTCGGATTACGGACGCGGTTTGGCTGCGCGTTAATGGCGGATCCAGTATCGAGCCTGCTGCGGGTGATAATGCCGCCTCCGGGTAAAGGTCCGATCGGACTGCTTAAACCTTGTGGACCGGGCGCGCCGACCTTGTACCCGGCTGAAAACGGCGCTCAGGGATAAACGAGTAAGAAATCCGCCGCATTATCGTTGGAATCTTTCGGAAGCGGGGCGCAGCCGTTATCGGGCGAGCCGCCGCTGCCGGTGTTTTCATCACGCGAAAAGCTGTAATTAAAGTTATTCATTCCGGTCGGAGCATAACCCGCGCCTTCTTTGTAAAGCGGTTTAGGTTCCGCGGTCGAACCGACCGCGTCGAGCCTGTTTGCCAGATTAAAACTTGCCGCGTCAGCCATCTTAAACAAAGCAATTCCGGCGTTATCCGCAATGCCCTGCGCGTAATTCCGGTCTGGAGCGCCGTACGGATATGTTGAAAAATAACTGAGACCGGCAACCAGATAATGCCCGCGAGCCGGAATGACCGTGCCGTTTGGAATGGCGAATCTAAGAACGCCGTCCGAAGCTGCCACGCCGTAACCAGCAGAGCCGTCTAAAGCGGCTACCGTGTGCGGCGAATTGCTGTTGTTGTAAATCTCTATAAATTCGTCATCCGCGCCGTTTAATCCGCGCAGTCTGAACTCGCTGATGATTAAAGGCACGGGCGGCTGGGCTATCACGTTGTATTGAAACCGCGCGGCGCAGCTCGAATTCGTGCAGCTTCCGCTGTTGCCAAACACTTCGGGTCCGCCGCCTGTGTTCCATGCGCTGACGATGTATTTAACGGTTGTGCCGGCAGATTGCTCCGGAATTGCCGCCGTCACGACATCAATTTCCTGGCAGCTTTGCGTTTGGTCCTGAAAAATGTCGTATAAACGGTTGTGATAACCTGCGTCGTTCCCGAACCGTTTCCGAAAGAGCCTGCCGGGTTTGTTCCGTCGGTCGTGTAATAAACGCGAATCTGATTGGTCGCAAACGCAAAGTTGATTCGATAGCGGAGCGTGTATGATTCGGTCTGAAAGACTTGAAAGCCCGCAGCCGTGTCACGGTCAATGTTTTCGACGTAACGCCCCGGTGCCATGTTAGTCCCGCCTTCCGGGCAAACCGGCGTTGCGACAAAATTATTCGACTGTTCGTGATAAACAAAATTAGCAGCCGCGTTTGCGCCGCTCGTTTCCAACAGACCCAAAACGCAGGATAAAAAAAGCAGTACGAGTCTTTTTCGATTGAAAATGGCAGCTTGCCTTTTGAGAGTTGATTGAAACAACTTATTTTCCTCTTATTATCTTATTAATATAAATGCCGGCGAAAAGCGGCTAAAGAGTGCAGGCACAAATGCGCGTTGTAACCCAACCGATTTTGATTAACGGGCGCGAAAATGATTTGTGTGATTCTTCTTGATCAGAAAATGATTTCTACCAGTTTCACAAAGCCCAGAATTACCAGCGCGCCGAAAACGGCTGTTAGCAATAAACAGGTTAACAGAGAATACTTAAATTCGTCTTCCGCGGAAGGAGCAATCGCCTTTTTGCCTTTGGTTTTCAGCGCTTCCGGCAAATTAAGCTCTCGTAGCTTTACCGCGACAGTTTCGGGATATTCCGATATTTTCGATAATTTCGAAGCGCGCGGAAAGGTGCGAACGGTTAAATTGACCGAGTTTCGCGCTTCGATCCAATGATTTGTTAGATGCGGCTACCAATGGTACTTATTCTGGTTGAATCTTCGGAAGTTCTCTAGTTATTGTTACTTGTCGGCTAGGTAAATTCACTTCCGTTACAAAACTGTTGCCATTTGTGCGATAGAAGATAAGCAAGGTATCATTATCGCGCAGCATAGAGCCTAAAACGTCCTCGACATCATCTATTACTTCCACATAGCCTTCGCCCGTCGCACTAGAGACAGCAATGGTTCGCCGATCTTTAGCTGTAAAACGCCCATCTAGGTTTGTATCAGACTTTACTATTTCATACTTGATCCACTTTACTGCTTCATCTTTATTATCATCCGCCTGCTTCATACTCCTCGTATTTTGCTCAATTTGTTGGCGCGGCAATCTCTCGGTTGTGAGGAACAGGTATTTATTAGTTGGAATTAACCAGCGGCTCGATTTATCTACTGTATTGACAAACAGATAGTTTCTCACCGCAGATGCGTCTTTTTCATAATAAGAAGTTTGGTAATTCTGCTTAGAATGTGTCGGCGCCATAGCATAGTCAGTTCCACTTACACGCTCAAAACTTCCAAATTCCCATTCAGACTCAACTCTGGTAGTAGTCTCAACGTTGACAACGTTTTGAACCTGCCTATTGCGAGTAACACCCTTATAAATCTTATAAGATATTAAGGATAGAACACCGAAAACCGCTAAGCAGGTTGCTAGAATAAGCAGTGTTTTGGTGTTCCATTTATTGCGAAAAAGCTTTTCTCGTTTCATTTTTCCTCCTGATAAAAATGGAAGCAAACTAACGATTGAATTGACACAGGCTCACTAAACATAGAATTTAAGAAAGTACGTGTTTGCGCCTCGCGTCCAATGATTTGTTATGCTTTTGCATTTTACCAATCTGGTCCTGTTGAGAACTTTCCTGCACCTTCTGGTGGCGACCACTTGCTTTTAGGTTGATAATATTGCCAAACAGCCCAGGCAATGGAACGAATCGCCGCATCTTGTTCATTATCCCTTGTGATGCGCGTATCGACTGCTTCTTTGGTATAAATAGCAAGCACATAAGTGCCGGACGGAGCATGAACAATGGCAATGTCTGAGCGGGAATGCTTTTCCACTCCGCTTTTGCTTGCAACTACGACCGACGGCGGAATCTGACCCGCTATACCATCATCAAAATACTGATGATTGAGGATGCGGTGCATCTCGTCGCAAGCCGCAGTTGTTCCGGCTCTTCCCTCAGCTATCATCTCCATCAGTTAACGCATTTCATTAGGCGTGGAACTACCTATTCCCCATTGATTGTATTGAGCCAAAAGCTTGCCGCGTGCGATTTCATCTTTCCATACAAGATCATTTACCGGATAGGGAACATTGAACCGCGTGTTTTTCAAATTGTATCTATTTAGCCAATCATTGATAGCATCGTCCGAACCAATTGCTTTCAGAACCATTCGGGTCGCAATGTTGTCGCTGGCGGTAATCATCTGGTGTAAGAGTTCTTTGAGAGTAATCTGCTTGCCGATTTTGTAGTTCCGCAGAAAACCTGTTCCACCGCTTACGTCATCTTCGGTTAATGAAAACTTTTGATAATAAGCGAGTTCACCTTTTTCAACTTTTTCCATTACTGCGCCAAGCATAGCAACCTTAATGGTGCTGCCGGTCGGAAACTTTTCATCGCCGCGCAATTCCAATTTGTCATTCATTTTAAAGTGGCGCAAGCTAACGCCAATCTTGCCATGAAAGCCGCCGGCAATTGTTTCCAACTGCTTCTGCAACTTATTCAAATTTGATGTAGCTGAAAAAGCCTGAGCAGGAAAAACTACGGTCATTAGGCTAACAATTATAGCGCTTCTCAAATGAGTGCGACCTGATAACCGCAATGGCGAAACCAATTACGGCAGTCTTGTTTCGTTATTTGTTTCAATGCCCAATTTAATGCTTCTTCAAGCATTTCATCAGTTGGCGCTT
>JALZCH010000054.1 GCA_030863175.1 Acidobacteriota bacterium
GCGCCAACTGATGAAATGCTTGAAGAAGCATTAAATTGGGCATTGAAACAAATAACGAAACAAGACTGCCGTAATTGGTTTCGCCATTGCAGTTATCAGGTCGCACTCATTTGAGAAGCGCTATAAAGGATAACAATCCGAGTTAACCAATGAATTTGATAATGAATCAGAAATAACCACCACAGAAGAACTGCCAAATGAAGCAGCGGATATAAAGCCGTCATTACCAGAAAACGTTTCTGTTTCTTTGGTCAGCACAATCACAATTGGTAGAAGCGTTATTTATTATTGCATTTCTCTATAAAAGAAACGATCGCATTCTGCCGACACACCTCTAAGGCTCTATTTTGTCAAACCAACAAAATAACCGTTATTCGTTGCAAATGTCATCTTCTTTCCAAATGTGTCTTCAAACATCCCACCATTTCGTTTTGTTGATTCAAAACTTATCGATGACACGTTTGCCCCGACAACTTTAAAACGCAGAAAGAGAAGCGTCCCCGTGCTCGCAATAGTGTTGTTTAAAGCGGCGGCTGCCACGCGGATTCTTCCAGACACACTCGCGTCCGACGCAATGACAAAACCGTTTTCGCTCAGACTGCTGACAGCTTCAACTGCCGCCATTGTTTCGTCTGCGGCGAGCTGCAAAACCGCCGGATCAAAATTAACTGCAAAATTGTATGCAGCAATTTGTTTGTCAGCCGGATTTATAAAGTAAACCGGAACCATCACAATCTCGCCAATTCTGCCCGAAACGTTTTCCGGAAGTTTCAATTCGATTTCTGCGTGTGTTTGATGTTTTTTCCGATCGAAACCGACATTTTCTTCAGTTTTTTCAACGGTTTCGATGTCTGATTTAGATTCTTTAATCAGAATCGAATCCGCTGCTGAATTGGCAATCAATACAGAAGCATCGGTATCGTCGGGAATTATGATGTTACCGTCTTTTGCTTCCGAAACGTTTTCTTCGGCAATGTTTGTCGATGAACCAAATGATGGCGACCAATCACCGCTGACTTCGCCGACGAGAATTGCCTCATAATTTTCCGCCGGCAGCGAAGTGGTTAGCGATTGGTAAACAACGGATTCCGGTGCAAATTTCCATTTGCCGACATTGCCGGTTTGCGGGTTCGTGCCCCCGGCGGCGACGAATCTAAGAATCATCACGGCATCAAAAGCGGTGACAACTCCGTCTCGGTTAGCGTCGGCAGCCTTTTGTTGAATCGTGGTCAGAGCATTTGCGCCTTGCCCTGCCGCTGCCGCATTTCGCAAAATCAATGTCGCATCAAAAGCCGTAATGCCGTTAATGTCACCGGTTTTGGACGGCGTAACAACGTATGAACTACCTGGCGTTAAATCCTCCAAGGAATATGCTCCATCTGTATCGCTCATATCCGATGAACCTGAAGTTGAAAGTAGAACGGCGGGAACAGCCTTTTGAGACCCGCTGTTGACCGGAACAATGGCGTATTTAACCGCGCCGGAAATGCTTTGTACTGGAGTGATTGTGACTTTTCCGGGCGTACCTTCAAGAATGACGGCGTTTGCTTGCGTATCGGAAGCGATGCGCGGCGCTGGTGAGTTCGCGAAATCAATTCGCGCAGTGCCGGTCGCGTTTTGATTAACCGAAAAACGCAGAACCATTAATTCCTGTTCACCCGCCGGGAAAACCGATGCGCCGTCAATCGGACGATAAGCGAGGTATTTAACTTGACCGGGTGTATCCCAGTCAATAATGACGGTTGTATTTGCGGGCATTGCTGAGCCGCCGGTGATTGAATTGAGGAAGATTTTGTTCACATCGTAAGTCAGGGTAAATTGAATTGCCGCGATATTGCCGTTTGAATTAAAGCGAACAGGAACTGCGACAGTCGAGCCTTGATAAGCGACTGTATCAACGGAGATGGTTGCTGTATCAACTACAGCATTGGTTTTTTCGGAAGGCGAAACAGCCTCCGCCCAATCCGATTTGGAAGATTTATCCGAAGCATTTTGGTTTGCGGCAGTTTGATTCGCCGCTGCCGATGCTGGAGCAATCGCACCTCCGGCAGGCGTTTTCGGGTTCGTTCCTAAAATGTAACGTCTGATTTGCGTCAAATCATTCTGATCAATCGCACCGTTGCCCAAACTTGCGCGCGGATCAGTGTCAGCGCGATGGTATTCTGCACCAATGGCAGGCGGCGCATCGGGATTATTTGCCATCAACATTCTGCCCAAAGCGACTAAATCAAGCACGTTGATTGCGCCGTCGCCGGTTGTTCTCGGCGAAATGTCGCCTTCGTAAGTGGTCGCTGCGGTCGCGAAATTCGCATTGGTATAATTGGCGTTCAAATTATTAAAGGTGAGCGTCGGTTGAGCGAAAATCATTCCGTTGAGAGAAGCTGTGATCGTGTAATTTGCGCCGCCCGCGATTGTTGGCAATGAGTAATTGCCTGCCGCATCCGTCGTTGTCGTGCGGTTTTCGCCGCCCGCCAGTGTGATTATCACGTTTGCCAAACCTTGTCCGCCGTTGGTTACTTTGCCGCTGATTCCGTAAGTTTGATTGGTTGTAACGATTAACGGAATGCGAAATCCGGCGTAACAACCTTTGCTGTCATCGGTTCTAAAGAAAAAGCTGTAGGTTCCGGCTTGCTGCGGCGTGCCGCTGATCGTAATTGCATTGCCTTCGCCGGTTGCCGTTAATCCGACTGGCAAAGCGTAACCTGTATTTATATCTTCTCCGCTGACGGAGATGGCAAGTGATGGCGTTCCTCCCGAAAAAGTGAAAGTTCTGGAATATGGAACCCCAACGGCGGCGTTGACGAAATTCGACGGACTGATTTGAACTGGCGGCGGCGCAGTGACCGATACTCCCGCGCCCTCGTAAACCGTATCGGTCGCAATGTCGCGAATCCACGGCATATAAGTTCCCGATGCGATGCCGGTGAAAACCCCAGTGCTTTGGCGGTTTGCGCCGTTGCGGATTGAATATTCAACATCGCCGGTCGCGCCGGTTGCGGTGATGCGAATTTCGCCCGCCCCATTCGGGCATTGCGGATTGATGACTTCAGTCCTCAGGCTCAACGATGGCGGCGGATTTGTGACGACGGCGGTGCGGGTAATTGTATTGTTTGCACCGTCTTTGACGACGACCGTGTAAGTTCCGGGCGCTAAATTCGGGAAAAAGCTCGTGTCCTTGAATGTCGCGCCGTTATCAATTGAATACCGTAGAGCTGGAATTCCGCCCTCCGCCGTAATCGTGATTGAACCTGTATTGCCGTCGCGCTGAAACGGCGGCGTGGCGAAGGTTTCGATTGATATTTTACCGGCGTTTCCGGCGGCGTAAATTTTCTTGATTTCATCCGGTGAGGCGGCGCGGTTGTACAATGCCGCTTCGTCAATGATTCCGTTGAAATTAAACCATCCGTTCATTCCGCCCATCGTGCCCTCGTAAACGTAACCAGTTCCGAATTGGAATTTGTCATAATTGGAAACCGAGCGCACATCACCGTTGAATGTTCCAAGGGGTACTCCGTCAAGATACGTCGTGCGCGAATTACCGTTTCTGGTGAAAACAATGGCGACGTGGTGAAACTGGTTGTCGTCTACTCGATTCGGGCTGATGGTCAGATTGCCGTTCGTAAACATATTGACGTGCAACTTGCCGTTTTGATGAACGTAAATCATCGGCGAATAGCCGAAAAGCTGGGCATCATACGGGTTTTTATCCGCGCCTTGTCGTCCGACAATAACGCCTTTCGTACCGGTTTTAAACCACAATTCAAATGTGTAATCGAGTGATTCACCATAATAATTTCTAAAGGTGCTGTTTGGAATTGCAATGTAGCTGTTCGAGCCGTTGAAACGCCATGCGGAATTGACTTTGCCAGTTGTATAGCCGACGCTGCCGACCTGCGTTAATTTGTTTTTGCCGGTCGTATCTTCCGCGTCTTTTTCGGCTCGCCACCAACTAACCAAACCGTTCGGCAAATCGGCGATATCACTTTTCACCAAGATCGAAAAGGTGCGGCTGAGGGTTTCGCCGTTTTCAATATTTTTATGAACCGTAAAAGTGTATTTCCCGCCCGAACGCGGCGTGCCGTTTAGCACGAATTTGAGCGAATTGACGGGCGATTCGCTCAAAACGATGCCGGGCGGCAACTCGCCGGTAACCGAAACGTTAAATAAAGTGCTGCAGGCGAGAGACGGCTGGCTGGGATTTGAAAGGTTAAATGAATACGGCTGATTGACAACACCGTTCGGCAGATATTCCGAGGCAGGAAAATCATCAGCGACCGCCGTTTTTCTGACTGTTATTGTCATCGGCTCGGTTTGAGAAACAACGTTATTAACGACAATCGTAAAATTAACCGTTGTCGGAATTGGAACGTCAGAATTGCTGCTGATGTTGGCGGTAATATCGTAATTAGAATTTACTGTAAGATTGTTGATCGTGATGCCGCTGACGGTCGCGCTCGATGCGCCGTTTGCGGTCACCGTCATATTCACGGCTGGTTGGCTGCGTTCGAGAATAGAGCCTAATATTCTTGTTTGCGTATTCGAACCAGTTCCGCAGCCGATTCGTTCCAATTCTTTCAAGTATGCTTTTAATTGCTGAAATTTGATGCTCGCACCGCGTTTGACGCCGTTGCAGTCTTTGTAAGTCAATTCGCTGACTTTTTCGCTCGCATTGACGTTCCCAGGAGTCGTGAGCAGAAAGCTTGTCGCGTTTCTCGAAGCGATGCGCTTTTCTCCGTTCCAATCAAGGTATCGAATTGAAAGCTGCATTAACTCCACGCCGTCAGAGACTTTTTTATCAACGAACCAGCCGCCGCTCAAACGGGCGATGCGGCAAACGCCGTCCCAATCAACATATGTAATTGTGTTGTTATTGGCAGTTCCGCTCGCGCCGTCGGTACGCGTAATAAAGCTTAAATCGCTCGCCGATGGCGCGGGCGCGCCGGTTCCGGGAAAATCTGGCAATGTCGCCCGCAAAAACGCTCCGTAAATCTCCTGATTCGAAGCTTCGTCGTATGTGAAGTCGTATTGAGTGAAATGTTGATTTTGCGCATTAGTTAAGGCTTCCTGCAATTTACCGGGAAGCTGCGAGGCGTTTGCTACTGCGATGCCTTCAATCACACTCGCTGCTACGGCGAGAAGGATAATCGCAGCCGGACCAGCAGCTGCCGTTCCGCCAATTGTTCCTGAAGACGCCGCTGCCGCCGGAAAGACGAAACTCCCGGTAATGGGCGAAATGGCTATTCCGGCATAAGGCAGAATTGCCGATAAAGTGCCGAAAGTAACTGCTGTTCCGGCGGCGTAAGCGGCGATTCCGCCGAGCGCAGCTGTGCCTGCGCCAACACCTGCGGCAATTCCAGCTGTCGTTTTTTGCGAAACGTCCTGCGCTTGCGGTGTAAAGAGATCGCCATATGCTCTCACCGCTCCGAACGCTTGAAATTCTTCAAACGATGGCGGTTTTGGCGGATTGAAAAATCCCGCTAAACGGTTGCAGCCTCCGGGTATTTCATAAGTGTAGGGCGCGGGCGGTTGATAAGTAGTGCATTTTGTTTCGTTCCATTTATTGTATTCCTCAATCGCCTTAGAAGCGGCTAAAACTCGCCTTGCTTTGATGAATTGAATGAAGCCATCAATCCCAGCTTGTTCGCTTGCAGTCGGCGATTGTTTTTTCAGCACCGCCAAAAGGCGCGCGTAAAGCATAGAGCGGATTTCGTTGCGCGCGTATTTAAGCACGAGATTGCGGCTTTCAAGCGTTGCGGGCAATTTATAAAATTCGATCACATCGTTAATCGCTTGATTTGTTAAATCTTGAGGGAATGACCCGGCAGCCGGACCAAATGGGCAATTCTGGAAAATCTGTTCTGCGCTTTCCCCGCAAGTATTACCCACTTGCGCTTGCGCACGCGGCACGGCGGAATCAAACGTGAGCAGCGGCACGAAAACAAGCGCGTAAACGAATACCAGCGATAACAATTGCCGGAATTTTTCTTTCAACTCGAAAGATGCGGTGATCTTATTCCATAAAAACCGTGAAGACATATTTTTGCTTGCGATTTTGTTTCGCTTTTTTTGTGCCGCTTTTTTCATATTTTTATCCTCAATATTTTTAGGAATTGGCTGCAATCAGGTGTCTCAAATCAAACAAATTTTCTTTCAGGATGAAATCGCGCGCACCGGCTTTCAGCGCCGCCCCGCGTAATTCCGGATCATCGTATTGCGTCACAATGACGACATTAGCTTCGGGGTATTTTTCAACAATTCGGCGCGTCGCTTCGATTCCGTTCATTCGCTTCATTTCCCAGTCCATCAATACCCAATCCGGACGAGTTTTCTCGTAACAATCGAGAGCATCAGCTCCGTCTGCACATTCCTCGAAATCATAAGTATTGGTCAGAAAGAACCTGGTCATTCGTCGCATTTCAGCGTTGTCGTCAACAATCAGAATTTTGGAAACAGCAGGCTTGGCTTTAAGGGGATTCATTTAATGAGAATTTTATAAATGAAAGGACGGCTTGAAAATACGCATAGGCGCGTAAATTTCATACGTATCAACACGTATTTTTGTGGCTAAAGACTATTTGAGAGAAATCTTAGAGTTCGGATTTGTGCGCTACCGCAAATTTAACGAGCGCGAGCGAACCGTGCAGATCGAGTTTGCGCGAGATATTAGCGCGGTGTTTTTCGACTGTTCGATAACTGATGTAAAGCTGTTCGCCGATTTCCTTGCTGGTTTTTTCTTCGGCAATGAGTTTGAGAATGCGGCGCTCGGTGGCGGTTAAAAGATTTAATCCATGATTTGCGTTCTCAAACTCTTCAAAATTGCGGCGGCGATTTAAAAGCAGCGCGCTTAATGCGGGACTGAAAAAAGGGCGATTTTCGGAAACCGACTTGATTGCTTCGATAATCTCTGTTACTGCACTGTCTTTAAGAACATAGCCATCAACGTTTAAATCCAATGCTGCTTGGAAAATTTCTTTTTCGCCATGCATCGTGAGAAAGACTATTTTCGCTTTGATCTTTCTGTCGCGCAACTCTCGCACAACGGCAAATCCGCCCATTTTCGGCATATCAATGTCGAGGACGGCGACATTCGGCTGATGTTTTTCAATCAATTCAATGGCGGTTTCCCCGTCACCGGCTTCGGCGAGAACCAGCAAATTTGAATCGGCTTCAATCATTTGCTTTAAGCCCTGCCGAACAATCGGGTGGTCATCAGCTAAAACGATTTTTATTTGATCAGCCATTGATTCGTTCATTTTCCCTTTTTGGGATTTTAATAATCAACTTCGTGCCTTTGCCAATTGCCGATTCAATATCGAGCGTGCCACCTAACATTTTAACTCGTTCTGCAATTCCTAAAAGCCCGAAACCCCCTTTGCCCGCATCCGCTTGATGCGGCGCTTGCTTGTCAAAACCGCGCCCTTTGTCTTCGATTTTGATTGTGATAAAGCCGCTTGCTTGTTCAATAGTCAAAGACCCCTCATCGGCTTCTGCGTGTTTGGCGATGTTGTTTAAACTTTCCTGAATAATCCGATAAACGCTTATTTCGGCTTCGGACGAGAACAAATTGTCCATATCGCAAATCTGCGTTTTGATTGTTAATAAATGAACTTCCTCAATTTTATTGACCAGAGATTTAATCGCCCGCGTCAATCCTAAATTATCGAGCAAATACGGGCGCAGATTGTATGAAATTTCGCGCACTTCGCCGATTGCCTGCGTTGTCTGTGCTGTGATGGCATTGAGTTGTTCTTGTGCCGCCTGAAGATTTTCCGTTGTTTGCGCGCCAAAAACCGCTCGGTTTTTAATCATGGCGAGGGTTTGCCCGATGGAATCGTGTAGTTCGGCGGCGATACGTCGTCGTTCCGCTTCGTGAGCATTAATTAAGCGGCGCGAAAATTCTTCCTGAGCCAGACGCGCCCGCTCAATGCGACTGATGCGAATCTTATAAAAGACAAATGCCGCACCGGAGATTGCTAAAATAAACACAACCGTAAACCACCAAGTGCGGTAAAATGGCGGCAGCACTGTAATTGATAAGCTCTTGCCGGTTTCGTTCCACACGCCATCGCTATTAGCTGCGATTACTCTAAACGTGTATTCGCCCGGCGGCAGATGAGAATAATACGCGGTGCGTCTTGAACCAGCCTCGACCCAATCTTTATCCAATCCCTCAAGCTTGTATTTAAAACGAATTTGCTCTGGTTTGATAAAGCTCAAAGCGATGTAGTTGATTTCCAGATTTTCCTGATTAGGACTGATTTGTAAGCCTGATTCAAAGGTGACTGGCTCGCGATCAATCAAACTTTCTTCGATTAAAACCGGGGGCGGAGTTGAATTAAACGGCAAATCTTTTGGATCAATAACAGCAATGCCTTCTTCTGTCGGAAACCAGAGCCTGCCGTCCTGTGACTTAAAGCCTGCTGGCTGCCCCCAACTGTTGCACGACGGCGTGCGAAGCCCATCGTCTTTGCCGAGTCGCGTAACGGTGACGAGAATCTGCTTGCCTGCTGCGATGTCCTCCAGTTCTTGCCTGCGAATACGATAAATTCCGCGCTGACCACCGATCCAAAAAAAACCATTATCGTCTTCCAAGATTTTGTGAATTGCGTCATAAGGCAAACCTTGCTCTGTTGCGTAACGAACGACCTTTGTTTTACCAAACTCGTTTTTTATCCGGTACAAAACACCGTCATAAGTGCCCACCCACAAAAATCCTGCTGAATCTTCGTAAAGCGAACTGATACGAGCCGGTATAACACCGTCGGATTCATTCAAAGTGTAAAACCCGTTTTCGGTTAGTCGTGCCAATCCACCCACCGTTCCGATCCAAAGCGTGCCTGCTTTGTCTTGGTGAATAACGCGAATGTGAGGACTTGCCAACCCGTTTTCAATTCCATATCGAGTTAATTTGCCGTCGCGCAAACAGTACAATCCTTCTTCGCTGCCAAACCACAAATCGCCCGTTCGGTCGCGGTGAATTGCGTGTACCCAACCTTTTATTTGTGCCGATAATTCTTCGTCTTTTTCTAGCCGTCCATTGCGAAAGCGCACGATGCCTTCTCTGACACCAAGCCAGAATGAGCCATCCGTATCTTCAAAAAGCGAAATCAGCACGTTGCGCTCGAATTTGGGCGAGCGTGATAATCCTTGGTGATAAAAATTCTCGAACCGACCATCATCAAACCGTGCCAATCCGCCGCTGCCAACCCAAATATTTCCAGAGCGATCCTGCATAAGAGGCTGTATGTTGTTGTACTGCGTTCCACCTGGATGCAGATAAACCGTGACGACTTGCGGCTTGAGTCTATAAAGCCCGCGACTTTCAGTTGCAATCCAAATTGTTCCCTCACGATCTTGCAGCACTCGGTTAAAATTAAGTTTGGGTAAATCAGTCAAAGCTGTGATTCGGTTGTTCTCTGAAAAGGCGAGACTACCGTTTCTATGGTTCAACCAAAGCCGCCCCTGACGATCTTCATAAATGAGACGTTCGGCTGCATTTAAATTGGATGTAGTTGTCAGATTTCCATTTTCGACGCGGTAAAATTCTCCCGGTCTGTCGCGCAGACTGTACCAGATGCGCCCCAAAACGTCTTCGACAAGAGAATTGACTTGTATCTGTGCCGGGTCTTTTACGTTTGGAGGCAAGGAAAATGATTTCCATTCTCCATAAGCAAAGCGCTTCCAACCATCAACATCTCTGCGCCACAGTCCTAAATACTTCGCCTCTGCTCCGAAATTTTGTGGAGCAGTCATAAATTCGTTAAAGGGCGAGTCAGGAGCCGGTGCGACTTTAGTTAGATTTCCGTTTTTCCAACGTGCCAGACCGGTGGTAGTGAAAATCCAGATTGCACCCTCACCATCCTCATCAATCCTCACCACGGAATCTCCAGGCAGCCCCTGGGCGAAAGTGATTGCGGTAAAAACACCGTCGCGGTATTTAATTACGCCACCATCTTCGGTTCCCATCCACAGATTACCCGCTCGGTCTTCATGGATAACGTATAAAGAGAACCTATCGCTGGTCAGCTCAGGTGTGTTAGATCGGTTGAAAGTTTTAAAGCGCACTCCATCAAATCGTGCAACTCCCTGTCCTGTCGTGAGCCATAAATAACCATCACGCGTTTGCTGGATACCCTTAATCCAATTTTGCGGCAACCCATTTTCTTCTGTCCATTGATCAAACCGGTACTGTGCAATTGCAGTAAATGTAAAGCAGACAAGCAATATGAGAAAGGAAAGAAAATTGGTCAGCTTCAGCATCGGTTTAGAATCCTTATAAGGATTTAAATCATACCACTTTAAACCTACCAGATGGATTGAGGACTTAACATAATAAAATATTAAAAGATAGCTTGTTTTAACAAAGACCGGATACGAATTTGCGTTGGTCGGCGAACGTTTGAGGAAAAAGGAGTCTGCGTTTAGCCGGTTTAAAATCGAGAACAAACAAAAAAAGCGCCTCACGGTTGAGCCGTAAAATTTACGTTTTCCAAATCCTCAGTCACAGTTATAACTCGTGCCAAGAATTGTAAGGGTTTCGAACCACTCGATATTTGATCAGAGCGTGGCGAAATCTGAGTTGTTCTAAAACAGACTGAGCCGGCATCGGTCGCCTCTAGAGGCTGGGAAATTCATCTTTTAAAAGTAGTTCCAGAATCAGCTCAGCATCACGTTTGTCTGACTTATGACGAGAGCGAGCACACACTCTGATCAAAGAAGGATTGCCGAGCTTTAGTTCGTGTCCGAGATCAAAGAGCATCTGCTTAAAGCAGCACGGCACGATGCTTCTACTCCGACAACGCTTTCGGCAGTTGCTCATAAAACCTTCGCACCAATTGCACATTATGAAACAATGAAGCTTGCTCAACTTCACTGTTTTCCGTTTCACAATATGCAACTCTTTGTTGATGCGGATGAAAATTCACGCCGATGTATAATGTCATTTGGGTTTCTCCTGTCAAAGAACAAATAATCGGTTAGCAAAAAGTGATTATAGTTTACGCTCGTGAGAAACCGTCTTTATAACATCAAAAAGGAGCGTTTTTGGGACTGCTTTCGCGCCTTGCCACCAATGATTGTTTAAACAGTGATGTAAACTACTGAGAGCAGACATCACCAAAGGGCATCGGTTTATGGTTATTCACAAAAAACAAAAGATGAAGCTGTGATGTTGAATAACTGCGATATACCGTTTTCTCTATCCACCTAATATCGGTAAATATATTTACATTCTTTACTTTATCAAGATGTACGATAACGGCTGATTCGCCGACTTTAACTCCTTGATTCATCAGTATTGGCTTGCGTAAAATGATCTCTATCTCACCAGAAAGCGCATTATGAAATTCATTCTTGGCTTGTGAAACAGATTTATAAGAATTTTCTCTATGTGGCACTTCGATGCCATCGCTAGAAAGATACCTTTGTTCGCTAACACATCTTTTGTTGATGACAATTAACGGCTTCGTGTTCAGATATTCAAACAGGAAATAGGGAGCGATAGTCTCTATGCTCGGCGAAGTATTCTCTATTGGGTTACTGATTGGTATTGAGGTTTGTTCTTTGAGTGGATAACTAAATGTAAGCCAAAGCATTGCCGTTATAAATCCAACGGTAAACGTAACCAAAGAACAAGTAAGATAAATAGTTGCTCGCCGCATATTAACAATATACTTCCGATTGTGAACCGGTCTCAAAAGGGTCGTTTTTGAGACAAGTTTTATCGATTAATTATAAATGTGAACCTTTTGTGCGCGAATTATTCTGCAGCGCGATAACTTCACAACTTGTTTCCGAAAGAAATGGATACTTTTATGCTGCATTTCCTCCTGTAAGATAACACTTAAAGAAGGATGTACAAATAAATTATTGTCTTCTGGCACGTTACCTTTATAAGAATAAGTTCAACCTTGACCTACTTTCGATTCATTCTTTTTCCGATCTGCAGACATAAATTTAGAATTCAATTTCTATTTAGAGAGGGATAGTTGACATCGGCAACCATCTTGTTGATAATGGCAATCGGTTTATTTATGAAGCTAGATTTTGAAAAGCGGATTTCCGCAGTGCGAAAGTTTAATCGAGGCTTCGCCAAGAGAATAGGTCTTCTTCAGGAAGGCTTATTAAACAGTCCATATACGCTCACAGAAGCCCGAATTTTGTTTGAAATTGGAAGCCATATTGATTATACCGCCTCGGATTTATCTACTGAATTAGGGTTTGACCCGGGACATTTAAGCCGGATTTTATCGCGGCTTGAGAACAATGGATTACTCACAAAAGTCCGTTCTGAAACTGATGGACGGCAGCGTTTTCTTCACCTTACCCCGAAAGGTAAGGAAGTTTTCCAAATTATGAACACACGCGCAGACAATGAGGTCGCCCGTATGCTCGATGTACTTTCCGATGAAAAACAGGAAAAACTTTTGAAGGCAATGGACACTATTGAAGACATTCTTTTTGAAAACAATAAAGAAAAACAGCCTTATATACTGCGCCAGCACGAGCCGGGAGATATGGGCTGGATAATTTACCGGCATGGTGTTCTGTATGCCCGGGAATACGGATGGGATGAAGAGTTTGAGGCATTAGTCGCAAAAATATGTGGAGAGTTTATAACCAATTACACACCTAAGAGAGAACGCTGTTGGATTGCGGAAATGGACGGAGAAATAATCGGCTCAGTTCTGTTGTCTCAAAGTAAGCAGAGCCATGAAATCGCCGAACTCCATGTTCTTTTAGTTGAACCAAAAGCGCGCGGTATGGGTCTTGGAACACGGTTAGTTGAAGAGTGCATTAAATTTGCTCGCCGGACAGGCTACCGAAAAATCACTCTCTGGACGTACAGCGCACTCGAATCAGCGCGTCGTATTTACGAGAAAACAGGCTTTCAACTCATAGCGGAAGAAAAGCGACATGATTTCGGGCAGAATCTTACTGGTCAAACATGGGAATTTAACTTGTAAGGCGTTTCTAACTGAGCAATTTATGTTGTCACGAAAGCGGGCGTTCTAGCTTTGAAGAACCGCTTACAGTGTTATTTAACCGCTTACAGGTTTTTGATTCCACCTGAAAAACTCTCGGCTTACAGTTGTAATAGATATCTTTGTGTTTTAAGTAAGGAAATTCTTATGCTTATCTATCTCAATTTTATCAATCGTTTCGTACTTCTATTTGCAATGTGCTTGTTAGCCGTCCAAATTGCCTCGGCGCAAAGGACGACTGCCTCGACAACACCCACAACGCAGCAAATTGTTTCAAAGGTTGACGAATATATGAACGCCGCTGTGAAAAATTATCATTATAGCGGTTCAATTCTCGTGACGCTCAATGGTTTGCCTATTGTCAAAAAAAGCTACGGTATGGCGAATTATGAATTAAATGTGCCGAACACCTCGCAAACTCGTTTTCGCATTGCTTCGATTACTAAACAATTTACCGCTATGGCTGTAATAATACTTAAAGAGCGCGGTAAATTAAACGTTACTGATTCAATTTGCAAATACTTGGAAAACTGTCCGGCAGCCTGGCAGCCGATTACCATTCGAAATTTACTGACGCATACTTCGGGAATTCCAAATTTCCGAGCCATGCCACGTTATGCCGAGTTTGCTTCTGATCAGCGTTTTACTTATACGGGATTTGTAGACGTGTTTCGGGACGCCCCGCTCCAATTTACTCCGGGCGAGCGGTATGCTTACAGCAATTCAGGTTATTTCCTTCTAGGTTTGATCATCGAACGAGTTTCAGGTCAAAGTTACGCCGAATTTTTGCGCGACAACATTTTCACGCCTTTGGGAATGAAAAATTCCGGTTATGACGATTCTCGTAGGCTAGTCCCTAACAGAGCGAGCGGTTATATCTGGAATGGAACATCATTCGTCAATGCTCCTTATATCAATATGGTAATTCCGTTTGCTGCCGGGGCGCTTTATTCGACGATCGAAGATCTGCTCATTTGGGATCAGGCTCTTTACGCGGAAAAACTCGTTTCGCGCAAATCTCTTGAGGAAATGTACACACCATTTCGAGGGGAATACGGTTACGGCGTGGAAATCAGCACAAGGTTCAATCGCCAAAGGATCAGACATAGCGGCGGAATCAACGGTTTTTCAAACGATTTTGCCCGCTTTCCCGTAGAGCGGGTGACGGTTATTGTTCTAGGCAATAACGAATCGGCTCCTTCCGATAATATTAATAATAGCCTCGCTGCAATTGTCTTCGGAGAGTCATATCAAATGCCTATAGCGTCAATTAGAGATGTACTTTTGGAAACAATTGATCAAAAGGGCGTTGAGGCAGCCGTCAAGCAATATCGCGAGCTCAAGCGCACGCAGGCAGAAAACTATGATTTTAGGGAATTCGTACTTAACTTAACAGGTTATGACCTACTCGCAGCCAAAAAGGTGAAAGAGGCAATTGAAATTTTCAAGTTGAACGTCGAAGCATACCCGCAATCTGCAAATACTTATGACAGCCTAGCCGAAGCCTATATGCTTAACGGAAACAAGGAGCTAGCCATTAAAAACTATGAAAAGTCGCTGGAATTGAATCCGCAAAACAGAAATGCCGCCGATTACCTAAAGAAGCTGAAATCAAGTAACTAAAAGTCAATAATCGGCTTGGAATCAGTAGATGCAAGAGCGAACACTTTTCCTCCCGAAAGAACTACAAAACTTGGTGTCAAATTTTTCACGGATCAGGTTTTCACAACGCTTTGCGTCATTTTCGTTCTGGGTTTGAACTGTTTTTAGTAAAACTTTTCAAACAAAGACGCTATGTTTTTACCTTGGTCATAGGAAATTATTATGAAATTTGCTTTTCTATCGTTGATTTTATTAACAATTCTTGGTGGTGCAGCAAAGAAACAAACTACGGATGAGTTTATCGCAATGGAAACCACTGAAACAACCCAAGTCCGTGGTAAAAATTCGTCAACAGTTACTATGCGCTTTGATTATGAGGGAGCAGAGGCACTGATTGAAGCACTTGAGCGAGATTCGCTTTCTGATGCCGATGTCGACAATCTGCTTCGCATTCACGGCATTCGTGCAATGGTTGATAATGTAACCGTATTCAATCCGCCAATCGGTGTGCCGGAATTTCGTCAGGAAATTCAGAATTTTGCGCGAACAAAGCAACGGGGCGAGCACGGTCGCAATTTTCAATTTCACGATGTTTGGCGCAATCGCGACAATGTTCGTTCTCTTATCAAAGCGATTAGGACTGACGAGCGCAAGATTATTCGCCAAACGCTTGATCAGATTCAGACTTACAATCTGAACAGCGGGAAACTCGCTATTAACGTTTATTTTGTGGCGGGAGGCGTTTCGGATGGATTTCTCTTCGATAAGCAGGATCAACCAGCATTCTACGCTAATCTAGTCAGGGCTAACGGAGATTTTAACGGCGTTCTGGCAAACATGTCGCATGAGGCTTTTCATGTTATGCAAAAGGCTGCACAGCGCTGCGCCGGTTTGACGGCTGTTGCCGATGAAACGTTAAAGTTGCCCGTTGCTGAACGATTGCTCGCCATAACACTCTCTGAAGGGGTAGCAAATTATGTTGTTGATCCAACACGCTCGGCGGCTACCGGAACAAATATGGAGAGTTCGCGCCAGCGTTACCGGCGAAACGCAGAACCTGAAAGAATTAAAGAGAATTTTGCCCTTTTTGATGCTGTTCTGAGCGATCTTCGTGCGAACCGGATTACATGGCAGGAAGCTGATTTTAGGGGCTTTTCCGGGAATAACGACGCACGCTTTTACTTTGTCGGCTACGAAATGGCGAAAGCTATCGAGAAGTATTGCGGTCGCAAGTGCATCAGCAAACTGTTCGAAAAGCCTCCGGTTGAGTTCTTTCGCCAATACATCGCGCTTTATCGAAAGCATCCGGAACTCACCGCGCGTTTCTCAAAAGAAACCGAAGATTTCATTACAGCAAAACGATAGCTATGCGCTATTAATCCAAAAATAAAAAATACAAAAAGGAAAAGAAAAGGAAATGAAGATGAAAAAAACAATTCTGCTTTTATTTACATTGGTATTGACAATCTCCGCCAATGCTCAGACAAACGAAGATAAAGAAGCCGTCAGAAGAGCGGCTCTCGATTATGTTGAGTCTATCTACGAAGTTGATCCGGCAAAAGCTGAACGAAGCGTCCATCCGGATATGGCAAAACGCGGGTTTGCCCTAAGGCAAGGTGCTACCGCTTACACGCCGCTGACAATGACTTTCCCTCAATTAATAGATTTGGCAAAAAACTACAACAAAAACGGCAGAGTGCCGAAAGATGCGCCCAAAGAAGTTGTCGTTTTCGAGGTTTTAGACCAGACGGCAAGCGCAAAAGTTACTGCTACGTGGGGAATTGATTATCTGCATCTCGCCAAGTTTGACGGGAAATGGAAAATTATCCACGTGCTCTGGCAAAGTCTTCCGCCGCGTGGGAAATAACTTGTAGCAAGATTAAAGTCGAGCAGGAATTTCGTTCAATTCTTTCTTATGAATGAGCGTGATACTGCTCTGGCTTACAGCCTAAGTCCGATTTAGCGAAATCCATCTGCAATGAATTTAAATCAGAAACATTTATGCTATCGGGCAGTTTGAAGCCAGATTAAAGAACTTAAATTAACCTCCATCCATTTTAGGGAGAACATCCAAAATGAAAATAATTTACTCTGCCGCTTTTATTCTTCTCGTGTTACTGGTGACTACAGTTTTAACTCAAACACCAGCATCTCCTATACAGAAGATCAAGGAACAAGGGCAGGTTACTGTAACGGTCAATCCGGAACGAGTCTGTTATGACGATAGGCGAATTTCCTATCTTAATTTTGACATTATCATTCGCAACGGCACTGATAAGGAAATCAATGTGCGCGAGTTGCGAGCGCGGGTTCTGAACCAGAAGGGCGAACTGATTGAGAGACGCGGCGTTTGGGCACAGGCGGTTAGCCTTATCAGTCCTAACCGAATCATCGCTGCCGGTGGTGAGGGAATGATCTATAATCCGCTCATTTTCAGCTCTGTAAAACATGGCAATAGAATTGAATATGAAATTGACTTTGAGCCGAAAGAAGTAACTACTGCTTTGATATCCGTGACGCCGGAATCCTGCGTCACCCATACCCGGCTGATTCTTCCCTTGCAGGGGCGAGTAGCAGTTACAGATGGATATGATCTTCTCTCACATCACAGACGGACCAATTTCTACATAAATCCAAGACCAAGGCAGCAGGGAATAATCGATAATCCGCAGCGTTTCGGTATTGACTTCGCTATCATAGATAACAAAGGTCGGCAGTTTACCGGAGAAGGTTTGCGAAATGAGGATTTTTTTGGGTGGGGTCAGCCCGTACGAGCTCCGGGGGCAGGCATCGTAGTGGCTTTTCACAATGACCAGCCAGACAATAACGTGGTCGGCACGGAAAATCTCTGGACAAATCGTTCACTTGATACAGCGCCTGGAAACTACGTACTGATTGATCATGGCGGCGGTGAGTTCAGCCAGCTTTCTCATTTGCGCGCGGGAAGCGTTCGGGTGAAGGTTGGAGATAAGGTAAAAGCTGGAGACACGATCGCACAGTTGGGAAACTCAGGCTCATCTCTCGGTCCGCACCTCCATTACGAACTGCGAAGCGGTCCCGGAAGTAAAGGAGTTCGAAATATGCCGCCCTACTTTCATGATGTGAAGCTGTTTGGCAGCGATGAAAGTGGAAAGAATAATGGACTTGCCGTCAATACCGGAGATGTAATCATCGCGCGCTGACACTTTTCTGATTAAGCCAGCCGACTTTTGACAATGGTAAATCAGCAAAATGACTGCAGAAGTGTATTTGAATACTAAACTCGTTTGTATCCCAAATATATAAAAAAGACATCGATCTTGGTAATTGCCTTATTTCGATTGTTTTGGTGAAAGCCCAAAACAATCCGCCGGGTAGCAAAGATAACAGCAACGTGCCGGCGCTTAACGCAGTAATAAACAAACTGTGAGAAGCACTGAGAACGAAAAATGCTGACAGCATTTGCGCTTTATTCATGCCCGAAGGATGGCTTGTTACTCTAGAAAAATCATTAACTGGGGCGGTAAATAGCAGATTTTTAGCCACAAAGCCGTTTGCGACGGTGTTTCCTATTCAGTTCTTTTGTTGTTGTAAGGTTTGTCACTTTACAGACGGGCAACAGTTATTAATTACCAAGATTCCCCAAGGGAAACGAAGCTTGCAAATTAACTTATGAAAATCAAAGCAACTTTAAGATTCGCCGCTTTCTTTATCTTATTTACCATTTTCTCGTGGAGTTTATGTTTTGGGCAGACAAGCTCAGAAACGACTTCTGATACGTTACAAAACGAACTAAACAAACTCCTACGAGCAAACGCCTATCCTGTAAGAATTCAAAACGGAAACTTGTCGGGTGAAGGCGCAAGATGGCTTTCCTCAGAGTTGCAGGACGTTCAGTTCATCGCATTTGGCGAAGTTCATAATCGTCGTTCGGTGCATAAATTCGGCGGCGCGCTTTTCCGCATGCTGCACGACGAGCACGGATTCAACTACCTGGCTTTGGAAGAAGACCCTTATCTGGGAAAACTCAGCTCACAGGCGGCAAACAGAGGGGGCAGCGAGGCAATGATAAAACTTTCTCTTCGCTACCCGAACGCTTTTCATCTTCTCACCGAAGAAGAGCTTGAAATGATTGGCGACATCGGTAAGCTTTCAAAAGCCAAAATTGATCCGATCTGGGGACTCAATCAAGTTTTCGGCGCGACGCATATTTACGAGCGATTGCTGCAAATTGCGCCGGATGCCAACGCGCGCACGGTTGTGCAGAAACTTTTGAATACAGCGCTCGAATATGAAAAGGAGCGATTTCAAAAGAATATTAGCTATATGGGTGCTATTGCACAGCCTGCTGATTTTGAAGAACTCAAAAAAGCTTTTAAGGCGCGCCTCGGTTCAGAAGCTGATTGGCTTATCGAGCAATTAGCCCTTTCAAATAGCATTTACAGGAATTACAACATCAAACCCCGTCCCGCTCCGATAGTTTTTCACGAAGGAAATCAAAAGCGGGAAAACAATATGAAGCGTCTTTTTGCCGAACGCTACCGAAAGGCACAGGCAGCAGGTGACAAATTGCCCAAGGTGATGGCAATGTTCGGGCATCTGCATCTTTACCGAGGGCTTTCCGAACAGACCGATCTTTTTACACTTGGAAATTACCTTTCGGAGCTAGCGATTTTCAACGGCAAAAAGTCATTCGGCATCTATAGCGCAGTTGATTTGCCCTCGTTCCGGCAAACTTGGCAAGGCGAAATTATTCAGGCGATTGAAAATGCTGGGGAAAAGACTGATGATGGTGTGATTGTTGATCTGCGTCCCCTGAAAACTTTGGCAATTACACGTAACCCGGAAAGCGCAAAACTCAACCCGAGCCTTCGCCGTTTGATTTTCGGATTTGACGTTTTCCTGTTTTTGCGCGATGGCGTATCAGGATCGCGTGAAAAGCTGAAGACTCCGAATTTTCGAATGTACCCGGATGAAAACTAATTTAGTTGAAGTTAGTTTTCATTGAATAAAGTTATAACTTCGAGTGGTTCGGTAAGCCTTGATTAATTGGAACGAAAGGCTTATAGCAGTTTTCAATTGCCTGTAATTTTATAACCGAAATGCTCAAACCAATTAAGGCAATCGCTTTCAGTAATCGTTTTGAAAGCCAAAGCAATTGCCTTTTCCAATTCTGCTTGTGTTCGAAGGGTCAAGCTCTTATACGGAAATAATTTAGATTGGTGCAGTATGCAGCCAACTGTAAAATGTTAGTTTTTTCACCCGTGAGCCGTCTTCCATAAATGGTTTGACGGCTTTTATCACTGCTTCTTCAACCGCTTCTTAAT
>JALZCH010000071.1 GCA_030863175.1 Acidobacteriota bacterium
GGCTAATTCACGTTGAGTGATGCCGCCCGCTTTATATGTTTCGAGAATCTTTTCCCGTAAATCTAAAGAGTAGGATTTCATTTGATGATTCTACCCTTGTGTTTCAAATTACTGAAATCTGCTCTAATCAAACCGCAAATAATGCAAAGATTTATTTTTGAGTTGATTCCTGAAAAATTTGACCTGAAAAGGATTTGGGTGTAAAGACTAAGCGTCCGATTTTCGGCATTTTTTCTGCAAAATTCCAGAAAACGTGTTCATTTAGAAGTTTCTGTTAAAAAGACTGCATTTCGTTACCTGGAGGAGTTTCCCTTGTTTCAAAATTCAATTAAAAAAGCCTGGGCTTTTGCTCTCGTTTTTGCTTTAACCGTTTCGTTGACAAACGGCTTGCGCGCCCACGAACTCAGTAAACACAGCAGCGCGGAGGAAATCGAAGCACACCGCAAAACCGATTTCGGATTCGACGGATTTGACCAGCTCAATCGGCAATTGCAAAAAGATTTTGCGAACTTTGATTTCAGCGCCGCAGCAGCAGCTTATCGCCGCAGTTTGCGGGCTGCTGCCGCTTCAAACGCTCATCTTAACGGGCAATGGTCGTCGGTTATTAGCATGCCCCTAGTTCCGATTCACGCCGCCGTTTTGCCGAACGGAAGAGTTCTGATGTGGGATTCGGTCGGCGATTTGCCGGTTGAACATTACCCGGTTCATAACACGACGCGCGCAATTGTCTGGGATCCGGCGACGGGAAACGCCGTTCGCCGTGATGTCAACACCGGATTCAACCTCTTTTGCGCCGGACACGCCGCTTTGCCCGACGGAAGGCAGTTTATCGCCGGAGGCAATTTGAACGATGCTCTCGACGGATTGGATACGCTTCATACATTTAATTCCACCAACAATTCGTGGACGTTTCTGAGGCGAATGGCGGAGGGCGCGCGGTGGTATCCTTCAGTCACGGCGCTGGCAAACGGCGAGATGCTGATTACAGCGGGCGGACCGGCAACTTCAGAAGTTTATACAACGAGCGGAACTTTGCGCTCTCTGACGAACGCCGTTTTAGCAATGCCTTATTACCCCTGGCTGCAAGCCGCACCGAACGGAAACGCTTTTTATTTCGGACCTGATAACAACCTGCGATATTTGAACACGAGCGGAGCAGGTTCCTGGCAATATCTCGGCACGCGCGATGGGCTTAATCGAGATTACGGCTCGTATGCGATGTATGACATCGGCAAAATTCTGGCGTCGGGCGGCGAAAGCTCCGTCAAACACACGGTTGTTATTGACATTAACAACGGCACGCCTCAGGTGAGCCGCGCCGCGGATTTAGCTCTCGGTCGGCGGCAGCATAATCTAACGGTTTTGCCAGACGGAACTGTTTTGGCAACGGGCGGAAATTCGAGCGGCGAGCCTTACGTTGATTTAGGCGCAGGAGTTTATCCGGCAGAATTGTGGAATCCAGCGACTGGATCGTGGAAAACATTAGCGAGTATGCAAAGGACGAGACAATATCACTCGATGGCTTTGCTTTTGCCGGACGGCAGAGTTCTGGTCGGGGGCGGCGGAATCTGCGGCGATTGTCATTATGCCGGATATTTGGAAAAGAATATCGAAATCTTCTCGCCGCCGTATCTTTTCAAACGTGACGGAAGCGGCACTCTAGCGCCGCGCCCGACAATTACATCAAGCCCGTCGCAAATTTCCTACCGACAAAATTTCAACATTTCAACAAACGATCCGCGCAAAGTTTCGCAAGTTGTTTTAATTCGTCCGGCTTCCGTTACGCACTCGGTTAATTTTGAACAACGGCGGATTCCGCTAGTATTTTCGGCTACCAAAAAGAATCTTCAAGCAACAGCGCCGAATAGCGGAAATATTGCGCCGCCTGGAATTTATTTGTTGTTTGTAATTGACGATCAGGGAGTTCCTTCAGTCGCAAAAACCGTCAAAATCGGTTAAGTAGCATTGAAAAATACGATAAAAACGATGCGAGCAAAACCTCCTTGCATCGTTTTTATTTTGCGCCTTCGATAACTCGACGCGTGACGGGCGAAGAAAGAACAATCGAAGTCGTCGTGACGCCGTAAGGAATAAGCTCGTCAATCACTTTTTGCAGATGTTCAACGTCCGACACGGCGACTTTCATAATAAAAGAGTCGCCGCCCGTTCCTCTGTGACATTCTAAAACTGCAGGCGAATTTTCCGCGACTTCGATAATGTGAGCAAAATCAACGCCAGTAATGCTCATTCGGATAAAAGCCAGAATCGGAAGACCAATTTTCGCCGGATTTATTTCGGCGCGATAGCCCTCGATGATTCCGGCTTCTTCGAGTTTTTTTACACGTTCGATTACCGCCGGAGTCGTTAATCCGACGCGTCTTCCAAGCTCTGCGTAAGTCAGACGCGCGTCTTCCTGAAGCTCACGTAAAATGCTACAACCGATTTTGTCCAGCAACTTTTCAGTTTCTAAAGTCATTTTTATAAATTAACTTAAAATCTAAAGCCGAAGCCGGGGAAAAACTTACAGAAGTTATTTAGCATCAAACCGCACGGGAGTAAAATCTAAAATTAGCAGAAAATTTACTCAAACAAGGAGAAAGCCGATTATGTTGAACGAAAGTGCCGCCGCAAAAGCTACGGAACCGGAATTTACCTTTCACACCCGTACAGACGAAAAAATGCCGGAATTTCGTGATATGCAATTTGAAAACATCAACCAATTGCATCTCGATCATCCGGGCGCAAACGACGAAGAATATCTGGCGCGCCGGAATTACATTGCTTCTCTCGCCAAAAAATTCCGCGAAACCCACATTATCACGGACGTTGATTACGATGAACGCGAGCAAAACGTCTGGCGGCACGTTGCCGCTAAACTCGAAGAATTGCAGCAGCGCCGCGCTTCGCGTCTTTACCTCGAAGCGAAAAAGAAATTAGGCATTTCAAATGACCGCATTCCGCAACTTTCGGAATTAAATAAAAAGCTCGGCGCGCTCTCCGGTTTTCGCCTCGCGCCGATTGAAGGCTTGGTTGAAACGCGCGGATTTTTGAGCTGGCTGTCGTGGCGGACGATGCTCTGCACTCAGTATATTCGCCACTGGTCGCGCCCCGAATATACGCCCGAACCGGACATCGTTCACGAATCAATCGGACATATTCCGATGTTTGCGAATCGTGATTTTGCCGATTTTTCGCAATTCATCGGACATGGCGCAAGAGTTTGCACTGATCAGCAATTGGAAGAGCTGGGGCGTCTTTACTGGTTTACTGTCGAATTTGGTTTGATTGAAGAAGACGGCGAAATCAAGGCTTTCGGCGCAGGTTTGTTATCGAGTTTTGGCGAGCTTGAACACGCTTTTGGCGATGAAGTTGAACGCCGCCCGTTTGATTTGGAGCAGGTTATCAATACGCCTTACGATTACTCGGATATGCAGCCGATTTTGTACGTCATTCCGTCTTACGCTTATTTGAAAGACGTGACGCGGAAATACATCGAAAGTTTTCGGAAAAAATAGCAGAATTGATTCGACGCAATTCTAAACGGTAAATTAAAATTTTCGATAAATATTTAGTGAGGGCATTATGGCAGAACAAAATCCTTTAGGTTTGAAAAAGATTCATCACGTTGAGTTTTACGTTGGTAACGCTAAACAAGCCGAGTTTTATTATCGTAAAGCGTTCGGCTTTTCGCGCTCGGCTTATTCCGGTTTGGAAACGGGCAATCGGGAAATGACTTCGTATGTTTTGACCCAGAATCGGGTCAACTTTGTGCTTTCGACTCCGCTTTTGCCAGAACATCCGGCGTCGGAGCATATTAAATTGCACGGTGACGGCGTACGTGACATTGCTTTTCACGTTGAGGACGCAGATTTCGCCTTTAATGAAGCTGTCAAACGCGGCGCAAAAGCTTTTATGCCCCCGCACGATGTTTCCGATGATTTCGGCACGGTTCGCCGCGCTGCAATTCACACCTACGGCGATACGATTCATTCGTTTATCTCGTACAAAAATTATTCGGGACCGTTTTTGCCTGGTTTTACCGAACAAAAAGTCGAAGGTGATTCGGTCGGAATCGTGTTGGTTGACCATATGGTCGGCAACGTCGAGCTGGGCAAGATGAATTACTGGTGCGATTTTTATCGCGACGTGATGGGCTTTCAGCGTTACATCACCTTTGACGACAAAGACATTTCAACCGAATATTCCGCTCTGATGTCAATAGTAATGAGCGATGGCGGGCATAACATCAAGTTTCCGATCAACGAACCCGCGACCGGAAAACGCAAAAGCCAGATTGAAGAATATCTCGATTATTACAAAACGCCGGGCGTTCAGCACGTTGCGCTGCTGTGCAAAGATATTTTGCACACTGTCTCGAAATTACAGAAAAACGGCGTCGAATTTTTGCGCGTGCCCGATACTTATTACGATGAAATCCCGACGCGCATTGGCGAGATTGACGAAAATATCGAAGATTTGAAACGGCTCGGAATTCTGGTTGATCGCGACGAAGAAGGATATTTATTGCAAATTTTCACCAAGCCTGTCGAAGATCGTCCGACGGTTTTCTACGAAATTCTGCAACGCAAAGGCTGCAAAGGTTTCGGCAAAGGCAATTTCAAAGCTCTGTTTGTTTCAATCGAAGAAGAACAGCGCCGGCGCGGGAATTTGTAAGAAATTAGAAATAAAATCGCTAAAACGGCAAAGCTGAAAATTAAAGGAGCGCGGAATGTTCAAAATTAAAATATTTTTGCTCGGAACGCTTCTTTTAACATTCGGTTTTGCCGTTTTTTCTCAATCGAAAGATAACATTACAAGCTGGAAGCAATACAGCTCTTCGATGGCTGGTTTTAAGGTTAAATATCCTTCGGACTGGCGAGCCGAAGAACAAACTTATGATCGCGTCTGGCATACAATTTTTATTTCACCCGGAGTCAAAGATTATGACGTGATTATGACTTCATCAATAGTGATTTGCAGCCAACCGAAAAATTGGGTTTCGAATTCTTCAAACAGCAGAAGCGGATGTCGTCAACGCGACGACCATTTGTCCGATGTTGCGAAAGATAAAGTGGTTTCGGAAGAAACAATTGAAATCAACGGCTTGAAAATTCGCAAAAAAGTAACTGAAGACAAGTATAGATCTGATACTACTTACATCTATGCTTTCCTTTCAACAAAAGAAAGGGAGTTTTTGGTAAGCAGTGGTTTTCCAAAACGATTCAACTTAGATCGTTACATTCCGATTTTTGACCAAATGCTGGCGACAATCCAGCTTCTGGAAGACAGAACGGTTTTAACTTACAGAAACGAAAAATACGATTTCGCCATAACGTATCCGACAACATGGAAAAGCTGTCTGACTAACAAAACCGCAAAGAGTGACGAGGAAGAGTTTTTTGTGCTTGTTCCCGAAGGCAAATTATGCAATGGCGGGAATTACATTTCGGTTTCGAGATCGGCGAAATTTTCAAACGAAAAGAACAACCGGGATTTAAAAGAGTTTTTGAAAGGAAAAGATTTTACTAAAATCATTCCGTATGTAGAATTTAAAAATATCCACGCGGCTTTAGGTGAAAAAATTGACGGAAATTATATTCGCCGCGAAAGATATTTTTATACCAATTATCCAGAAACGTACGAGTTGTTAAAAATCTCTGAAATGTATGAAATAAATCAAGAAGATTATCAAAATGAAGCAAACGAGATTTTGGCAACCGCCCGACGATTTCTTAAAAATTAATAAATATGAGCGCACCGGCACCAATTGAATATCGTTACAACAGCGGCTTCGGCAACGAGTTTGCGACCGAAGCGATTGCGGGCGCCCTGCCCGTTGGACAGAATTCGCCGCAGAAACCGGCGTTCGGGCTTTACGCCGAACAGTTTTCGGGCACTTCGTTTACAACGCCGCGCCTGCTCAACAAACGCACCTGGTTTTATCGCATTCGCCCGTCGGTGATGCACAAACCATTTCGGCAGATTGATAATGGCTTACTGCGTTCTGCGCCGTTTGACGAAGCCGTCACCAGCCCGAATCAACTGCGCTGGAATCCGCTGCCGATGCCGCAAGAAGAAACCGATTTCATTGATGGTTTGACGACCATTGCGGGCTGCGGCGATCTATACACGCAAGCTGGAATCGCCGTTCATATTTTCCGCGTGAACAAACCGATGATTGAACGGTTTTTCTACAATGCAGACGGCGAAATGCTCGTTGTGCCGGAAAAAGGACGGCTTGAGATTCTGACCGAATGCGGAGTTTTGGCTGTCGCGGCGGGCGAGATTGCGGTTTTACCGCGCGGTTTGAAGTTTCGGATCGAACTGCCCGATGGCGAAGCGCGCGGTTATATTTGCGAAAATTACGGCGCGCAATTGCGTTTGCCGGATTTAGGTCCGATTGGGGCAAACGGTTTGGCTAATCCACGCGATTTTGAAACGCCTGTTGCTTGGTTTGAAGATCGCGAAGGCGCATTTGAAATGGTTTGTAAATTCGGCGGCAATTTGTTCGCTTGTGAAATCGGACATTCGCCGCTCGATGTAGTGGCGTGGCACGGCAATTATGCGCCGTATAAATATGATTTGCGGCGATTTAACACCATCGGTTCGGTTTCCTTTGATCATCCCGATCCTTCAATTTTTACGGTGTTAACTTCGCCTTCATCCGAAATCGGCGTCGCAAACTGCGATTTCGTGATTTTCCCCGATCGCTGGCTCGTCGCGGAAAACACGTTTCGCCCGCCGTGGTATCACCGCAACACAATGAGCGAATATATGGGTTTGATTTACGGTGCCTACGACGCCAAAGAAGAAGGATTCGTTCCGGGCGGTGGTTCTTTGCACAATCAAATGTCGGCACACGGACCAGATCGTGACGCTTTTGAAAAGGCTACTAATGCGGATTTGAAGCCGCAGAAATTGACCGACACGCTCGCGTTCATGTTCGAGTCGCGTTATGTAATTCGCCCGACGCGATTTGCGCTCGAAACCGAGGCGCTGCTTCAAACCGATTATTTTAAAGTGTGGCAGGATTTGCCGAAAAATTTTAAAGTTTAATTGCTTGAGTTTTATCGGAAATTAAGCGAAATTTAGAGAGAATTGATTCTCCCGAAATTTATTGCATTTAATAAAGTCTGATTTGCCGATGAGTGAAAACATCAAGCAGTCTCTCCGCGCGCTTTTATCTGAAATTGTTGATTACGCCGGTTTGTTTCCGCCTTCAGCTTCGCCTATGCAGCGGGCTGTTGAAAACTACGCAGAGTATTTAAATAGCGAACATCGCTGGATGCTCGGCAGGTTTGTTTGTCCCGTTGCCAGACTCGCAGAATTCGGCGAAAATGCGGGCGAATTTCTGAATGGCAAAATTGTTTGGCGTCTGAGCGCATTGATTGGCGAAAATCTTGCAGAAGATTTGCAAAAAATAGAAAACTTCAATGCCGCTAACGACGGACGCGCCGTGATTGATGCTATTGAAATCAAAGCTGTCGAGCCGAAAGACATCAATCTTGCCAAAAAACTTTTGCCCGCCAATTTAGCGGCTTATTTCGAAATTCCGCTTCAGCTTTACATCAACGAATTCATTTCGGCAATCGCTATCAACCGCCTACGCGCCAAGATTCGCACTGGCGGCGTCACGAAGGAAGCATTTCCGCCGGTTGATGAAGTTGTCAAATTTTTGCGTGTCTGCATCGCCGCGAACCTCCCTTTTAAAGCCACCGCCGGGTTGCATCATCCTTTGCGCTGCCAACGCGCTTTAACCTATGAGGAAAACGCGACGCAGGGCGTAATGCACGGTTTTTTAAACGTCTTTTCGGCGGCGGCTTTTTTGCGTCAAAATTTAAACGCGAAGTTTATCAATCAAGTTATGACCGAAACGGAGGTCAGCCGATTTGAATTTGACGATGAAGGCATCGTTTGGAACGGCAACCGCGTTGATTTGGCTCAAATTCGATTGATGCGCGAGCGTAATGCAATCTCGTTCGGCTCCTGCTCATTCACCGAACCAATCGAAGATTTACGACAGCTCGGACTTTTACATTAAACATTTATCATTTACCATTTAACGAAATCCTTTTGATGAATGGTAAATGATAAATGTTTAATGTAAATGAAACGCACGACGTTAATTTAAAAAGCTGGATTGAATCCGCTAACCCGCCCGAAACCGATTTTCCGATTCAGAATCTGCCGTTTTGCGTCTTCCGGCGCGCAGAAACGTATGAAGACGTCAGAATCGGCGTCGCCATCGGCGATTTTGTTCTCGACGTTTATCCCTGTTATCAAGCCGGACTTTTTGAAGACGACAGTTTGAGAATCGCTTGCGCGGCGGACGAATATTGTTTAGACCACGCCGTAATGCGGAAAAAACCCGCCACTCGCGCAGCTTTTCGTAAACAATTAGTCGCGATATTGTCCGAAGCGGCGGACGAGAAAACCCGCAAAACCGTTGATAGAAATCTAGTTCCGCTCGCCGAAGCTGAATTCTGGCTGCCCGCGCACGTCGGCGATTACACCGATTTTTACTGCTCAATTTATCACGCCACAAACGTCGGCTCGATGTTTCGCCCGGACAATCCGCTGCTGCCTAATTATAAATACGTACCGATTGGTTATCACGGTCGCGCTTCATCAATTGTCATAAGCGGATCTGAAATCAAGCGTCCGAAAGGTCAAAACCGCGCTGATGCAGACGCGCCGCCAATTTTCGGTCCCGCCAAAAATCTCGATTACGAAATGGAAGTCGGTTTTTTCATCGGCAAGTCAAACGAGCTTGGCGAGCCGATTTCGATTGATGAAGCCGAAGAGCATATTTTCGGTTTATGTCTCGTCAACGATTGGTCGGCGCGCGAAATTCAGGCTTGGGAATATCAGCCGCTCGGACCGTTTCTGGCGAAAAACTTTGCCACTTCGATTTCACCGTTTGTAGTTACCATGGAAGCCCTCGCACCGTTTCGCGTACCAGCATTTGAGAGACCGGAAGGCGATCCGCAGCCGCTCGAATATTTGCATTCGGAAGAAAATCAAAAACGCGGCGGTTTGGACGTAAATCTGGAAGTTTATATTCAAACCGAAAAAATGCGAGCGGAAAACGTCGAGCCGTTTTTGCTCTCACAGTCGAATATGAAAGATTTGTACTGGACAATCGGGCAAATGCTCGCGCATCACGCTTCAAACGGCTGCAATCTGCAAACTGGCGATTTGATCGCCACCGGCACGGTTTCTGGCAAAGAGAAAAATGAGTGCGGATGTTTACTTGAATTAACGTGGCGCGGCAAAGAGCCGATTGAATTGCCTTCAGGAGAACAGCGCCGATTCCTAGAGGACGGTGACGAAATCATAATGCGCGGCTACTGTGAACGCGAAGGCTTTCGGCGCATCGGCTTTGGCGAATGCCGTGGTGTGATTCTTCCAAGCGATTAAATTATGTCAATTGTTGTGGTTGTCAAAAAAGGCGGAAAAGCTGTCATTGCGGCTGATTCGCTTTATTCTCACGGCAGTACAATTATTAAAGCTGAGTATTTAGCTAATCGCACCAAGATTCATAAATTCGGCGAATCGTTGGTTGGAGTAGTTGGCGCAACCGCTCACGAGAGCGTTCTGAACCATCTATTTGAAAAGCACAAATCAAAACTCTCTTTTAGCAGCGAAAAAAACATCTTTCAAACGTATCTACGGATGCATCCAATTTTGAAAGAAGAGTATTTTTTAAATACAAGCGAGGGAAACGAGGGTGATGAATACGAATCGAGCCAGATTGATGCTCTGATAGCTAATCCGAATGGCATTTTCGGTATTTATACCTGGCGGGAAGTTTACGAATTCGAGAAATTTTGGGCTTTGGGTTCAGGAAGAGATTATGCTTTGGGATCGTTGTTTTCTGTTTATGACAGCATTGATGAACCCGAAAAAATTGCAGAAATCGCAGTCAAGGCTGCTTGTGAATTTGATGATGGTTGCGGCTTACCATTAACGCTTCACTCTGTCATAATAGATACAGCAAAACCTCAAACAGCAAAGAATATTAAGGGTAAACAGAAAATTTGAGCGACATTTTTTCCGACAAATTAAAAGAAGAGTGCGGCATTTTCGGCGTTTTCGGACACGCCCAGGCGGCGCATCTGACCGAGCTTGGACTTTTCGCTTTGCAGCATCGCGGGCAGGAAGCCGCCGGAATTGTTTCGACCGACGGGGCAGAGCTTTATCAACTACGCGGAATCGGTCTTGTGTCCGAAGTTTTTAACGAAAACAACATCAAAAACCTGCAAGGCGCGGCGGCAATCGGTCACACGCGCTATTCGACCGCCGGAGCAAACACGATCCGGGAAGTGCAGCCATTTTCCGTGACTTGTCAGCACGGAAAGATTGCCGTTTGTCACAACGGAAACCTGCCGTTTGCGAAAGGCGAAAGACAACGGCTCGAATACGCCGGAGCGATTTTCTCTTCGACCTCAGACACCGAAACGATTTTGCACAATGTCGCCCGAATGGGCGCGCGCTCGGCAAACGAAGCGATTACGAAAGTGCTGCGCGAAACGGAAGGCGCATTTTCACTCCTGTTTTTAACTCCCAATTGTTTGATTGCGGTTCGCGACCCGCGCGGATTTCGACCGCTCGCGCTCGGGAAATTGGGCGATGCTTGGTGCGTAGCTTCAGAAACCTGCGCATTTGATTTGATTGACGCCGAGTATGTCCGCGATGTTGAGCCGGGCGAAATGCTGGTAATTGATAAAAACGGGTTAAATTCGTCGTTTCCTTTTGAGAAACGCCAGCGGGCGCAGTGCATTTTTGAACACGTTTATTTTTCGCGTCCGGATTCGGTTGTCTTTGGGCGTTCAGTCAACGAATCGCGCCACAAAATGGGCAAACGTCTTGCCATTGAGCATCCGGTTAATGCCGATTTGGTCGTTCCTGTGCCTGATTCAGGCGTTGCGGCGGCAATCGGTTACGCCAGACAATCAGGAATTAATTATCGGCAGGCGATTATTCGCAATCATTATATCGGGCGCACCTTTATCGAACCAACGCAAGCCGTTCGTTCTCTCGGCGTTAGGATGAAGTTAAATCCGATTAAAAATTTAATCGAAGGCAGGCGAGTTGTTTTGGTTGACGATTCGATTGTGCGCGGAACGACTTCAAAAAAAATCGTCCAAATGGTGCGCGACGCAGGCGCTATGGAAGTTCATCTCAGGATTTCCTGTCCGCCGACGATCAGCCCTTGTTATTACGGCGTTGACACGCCGCATACGGATGAATTGATTGCGGCAAATTATACAGTTCAACAAGTTTGCGAATACGTCAAAGCCGATTCGCTCGGTTATCTTTCGCTTGAAGGAATGATCGAGGCTACCGGAATACAACAAAGTTCGGCGTGTGTCGCCTGCTGGACTGCGAAATATCCGATTCCGCTCGAAAAACCGGAGGAGGAACTTTGCATCGCCAATGTTTGTTGATAAAGTTTAACCAGAAAAGTTTTGATAAACGATGGAGGTAAAGATGCGATATTTATTGTCGCTGCTGTTAGTTGCGATGCTCGGCACGGCTGTTTTTACAGCTTGTAATTCCGCCGCGCAGCAAAGCAATCGGCAGCAAGCGCAAAACACAAATTCAACCGCAGGAGCGAATCAGACCGGAAATACCGCCGCCGGACATTCTTCGGACGATGGACACGGACATTCGGAAGACAAAACAGCCAGAATCACGATTGCCGACGCGAAAAAGGCTTTTGACGGTGGAAACGCCGTTTTTGTTGACACGCGCGCCGCTTCTTCTTATGAAAGCAATCACATCAAAGGCGCTTTGAATATTCCGTCAGACCAATTTCAAACGCGTTACACCGAATTGCCGCGCGATAAACAAATTATCACTTATTGTTCCTGACCGAACGAGCATACCAGCGCCCGTGCGGTGCAAATCTTGAACGAAAAAGGAATTACGAATGCGGCGGCTCTCGTCGGCGGAACTCAAGCTTGGCAAAACGCCGGTTATCCGATGGAATCGAGCGGCAAAACCGATTCAAAGGAAAGTAAAAATCCGGGAAACGCCAATACACAAAGCAGCCCGTCGAAAAAAGAAACAAAACCGGGGAACAATTAGTTTGCTTGTCTTTAAATAAAAATCGGAGCGACAAAGCCATTCGCTCCGATTTTTATTTTCTTATAGCAAATTCAAAAATTGTGAGAGACGTAGATACGCGATGCATAGCGTCTCTACAATCCCTTGTCAGCATTTGCGGGCATCTTTTATACTGATTGGCGGGCGTTTGCACGCCTCAAAACTTAGAATCGAGAAACAAATTGCAGCCTAAAATTCATCAGGGAAAATTAAAAGCCGAAGGATTTCGCTACGCGATAATCGTCAGTCGCTGGAACGAATTTCTGACGGCTCGTCTGGTTGAAGGCGCGCTTGAAACTTTTGAGCGGCTCGGCGCGAGCGAAGACGCAATCGAGATTTTCAAAATTCCGGGCGCGTTTGAATTTCCGCTGGCGGCTCGAAAAATAGCGACGAGCGGGCGTTTTGATGCGGTGATTTGCGTTGGCGCGGTTTTACGCGGGCAAACGCCGCATTTCGATTTCGTCGCGGGCGAAGCGACAAAGGGAGTTACAAACGCTTCGCTCGAAAGCGGAATTCCGGTTGTTTATGGTGTAATTACGGCTGACACGCTTGAACAAGCTATTGACCGCGCCGGAGTTAAAGCCGGAAACAAGGGCGGCGAAGCCGCAATGGTTGCCGTCGAGATGGCAAATTTTTATCGTCTGCTGGCGGAATTCGGCGAAAAATGAATTGCAGTCGGCAACGGTTCTTTGCTAGTTTTTTAAACAAGGGGTTATGGGAGCTAGACGTAAGGCGCGCGAAAGCGCCCTTCAAATGTTGTTTGCTATTGATGTCTCGGACATGCCGGTCGAAGCACTGGTTCGCGCCTATTGGTCGCATCTGAATGATGCCGAATTGGACGATTCGAACCGTGAATTCGCTTCAAATCTCGTGCGCGGAACGCGCGCCAAATTGAAAGCGATTGACGAAAAAATCGCTTCGCGGGCGGAAAACTGGCGCATTTCCCGAATGGCTGTCGTTGACCGCAACGTCTTAAGACTTGCCGTTTACGAATTTTTGTATGAAAAAACCCCGCGCACTGTTATTATAAACGAGGCGCTCGAAGTCGCCCGCCGATTTTCGACTTACGAAGCCACTCAATTTATCAACGGAATTTTGGACGCGATCAAACACGACCTCGAAAAACAAGATTCGAATCAGTCAGACGACAAACCCGAAGATAATTCCGAAGACGAAAAAAGCCGCGCGACAGTGGTCAGATAATTCGACAATTCAAAACAGACAATTTAACCGCCGCGCAAACAACTCCCCGTCCGTTATCTCTTCAACTATGCAAGAATTGCAAGCCGCATTTTTGGCAGACGCCCCGCGCCGAATCCAAAATCTGCGCCAGGATTTAAACAGACTCCAGACCGCAAATCCGATTGAGCAGCCCGAACTTGTCAGAAAATTGTTCCGACAGCTTCACACGCTCAAAGGCTCCGCCGCCGCTTTCGATTTTGAAGCGGTCAGCCGGATTGCTCACGAACTGGAAAACTTTCTGGAAATTATCAACGCCGAAAATTTCGCCGAATCAACCGCAATTTTGGAAGAAGGCGTGCAGGAAATCGAAGCCGCTTTTGCCCAAACACCGGAAAATTCCTTGTCTTCAAGCGTCAGGCAAAAGCTCGAAAACTGGCAGGCGATTTACCAAAACGCCCGCCAAAACAAAGTCGAAACGTCGGAGCAAGCGATTCTCCCGTTTGAGTTGGAAAAACAATTAAATTCGGCGGAGAACGAGCGTTTGCGGCAAGCCTTAAAATCAAATTCCGCGCTTGCTTTAATCTCGGTTAAATTTGACGTTCCGCGTTTTGCCGAAGGCTTTTGCCAGGTCCAAAGCAAGCTGAATCCGCGCGGCGAAATCATCGCCACATTGCCGGATGCCGAAAAAACAAACGGCGGGGAAATCGCACTGCGGCTAATTTTCGCGTGTAATGAACGAGCGGAAACTCTTCGCGAAATTTTAACAGGTTCAAACGCGGAAATAGTCGGTGTTCATTCAACGGAGAAACCCGCCCGCAGCCGGAGCGAACAAGGAACAGCGGCGGCAAAGCACGCTAATTTCGTGGGCGTTTCCGAATTTTCGATAAACGATTTTTCCGCCGAAACGCCGAAAGCAAGACTTTCGAATCTATGGGCGCAGGCTTCTCTGGCTGGGCACAAAACCGCTGCGGCGCAGCGCAAAAAAGTTGTTTTTCAAGAACGCGGTATTGCTGAAGTTGAAATTGCCGGAGAACGCGCCGAAGCGTGCGAAATCGCTTTGCTGCACATCGCCAGAAACGCCGTCGCGCACGGAATCGAAACTCCGCAAGAGCGCCGCGAAAACGGTAAAAATGAAACCGGTTGGGTTCGTCTTGAGGCTTGGCGCGAAAAAGATTCGTTTTGTCTGCAAATTTCCGATGACGGGCGAGGAATTAACGGGGAAAAAGTTTGGGGGCTGGCGAAAGAGCGCAAATTGATTGGCGAAAATTCAGCCTTTGACGAAGCAAAAGCCGGTCAGCTTATCTTTTTATCCGGTTTTTCGACCGCTGCGGTCGTTACTGAAGACGCCGGGCGGGGCGTTGGTCTTGACGCTGTTGAAGCCGCAATTCAAGCTGCGGGCGGAACCATCGAAGTCAACAGCCAAAACGGGCGCGGAACAAAGTTTTTAATTCGTTTTCCAGCCGCAGACGAAAATTTTCAAAACTAAAAACCAATGAAACGAGTTCAGGAAAAAATAAAAGATCTCGTTGATGCGAGACCCTACGAAGCGGTTAAAAATTACGCGACTGATGTCGAGCAAACCGTCGCGGCTTATCGTTTTACCGATGCGACCGCCGATTTACTCGCCAAATGGTTTGATGAAATCGGGCGGCTCGCGCACGGCGATTCGACCGGAGCTGCGTTTGCGCTCGCAGGAAATCGCGGCGCTGGGAAAAGCCACCTGCTGGCGGTTCTGGCTGCTGTGACGGAAAATGCGGAACTGCGCTCGCGTCTCGCCGATTCGCACGTTGCAGCGAGCGCGCAGAGCTTGCCGCGCCGCAGGCTGAAAGTCGTCCGCGTCGAACGCGGAACCGCTCCGACATTTTCCGAAGAATTTCGCAATGCGCTCTCGAAAACGTTCGGCGCTGCGGCGGATAATTTCGGCGCAAATCCCGCGCAGATGCTCGATGTTGCAGCCCATCAGCCCGAAACCGACCCGCTTGTTTTGATTGTTGATTCGGCGCAGACGCGCGCGTCGAGGGTCAAACGCGACGATGGCGCGGTTTTAAGCGAATTGGCGGAAATTGCCAAACACACGAGAGTTTTTCTTGCTGTCGCATTGGACGACGACATTTCTGGCGCCGACGGCGTGAACGCTTCAATCGCCCGCAGTTTTCAAATAAATTTTCTCGATCAGGAACATCTTTACCGAATACTCGACGCGCATATTTTCCCGAAACGCCTGACTGCGCGACCGATTTTGCGCGAGGTTTATCAAATGCTGCGCGAGGAAATGCCAGGTTTTAATTGGAGCGAGCCGCGTTTTACGACGCTTTATCCGGTTCACCCGATTGTCGCCGAGGTTGTTCCCGCTGTGAGGCTTTACGCGCAAAACTTCGCGTTTCTGCCTTTTGCGGCGGAAAGCGGGCGGATGACTTTGAATCGTCCGGCACATTCGCTGATTGCGCTCGACGAGATTTTCGACCGTGCTGAATCGGAACTTCGCAAGTCCGAAGAACTGAGCGACAATTTCGCGGTTTACGATCATTTGTCTAACGAGGCAATGCCGAAAATCGCGGTTTTGCAGCGGCTTCAGGCGAAATTGATTTTAAAAGCTCTGTTCATTTTATCACTCGACGGGCGCGGCGCTTCGGCGCGTGAAATTGCTTCGGCGATGTTGATAACGGATGAAAACGCGCCCGGCGCGACTCTTTCGAGAGTCGAAGAAATGCTTTCTGTTTTTGCCGCAACAAACGAAAATCTGCGCGTTCGGGAAGAAAGCGGCGAGCGGATTTATCGTTTCGGGAAAGACGCGGGTTCAGATTTTGAAGCGAAACTGAACGAATTAGCCGCGCAAATTTCGCCTGCGGAAATCAAAAGAATTTTGCGGCGCGCCGGCGAATCGCGTTTTAATGATTGGATTTTCGGCAGCGAATCGGAAACCGAAGCGGATTTTATCGTTCGCTGGCGCGGCACTCTTCGCCGCGGACGTGTTTTGTGGGAAAAGGCTGACGCTGAAAAGACGGAAAATCTCGATTGGGAGATCATCGTTTCGTTCGATTCGGAATTGAGATCGGACGCAGGCGAAGCGGATGTGCCGCGCCTCGTTTGGCGACCAGCCCCGCTTCGAGCCGAAGACGACCAGATTTTGCGTCGCTTCGCGGTCTTGCAAGGGCAAATCGGCATCGGCGAAGAGCATGAAGAAGCAGCTGTCGCTGCCGCTCAGACTTACGCTGCGCTCGCCGAGCGGGTTTGGACTCGGGTTTTTGTTGACGACGGAGTTTTGGTTTTGGCGGGCGAAAAACACCAGTCAACGCCGGAAATGACGCGAGCGACGACGCTCGAAGATTTTCTTCAGGCTGCCCTAACACCGATTTTTGATCGCAAATTCGGCGCGCATCCGCATTTTCGAGAATTGCTTACCGCTTCGGAAGTTTCGACTCTGGTCAGCGAATTTTTCGGCACATCGGGCGCAAATTCGCCCCAAGCGCAGAAATTGGCGAAAGATTTCGCCGCTCCGCTCGGTCTGGCGACGGAAAACACGCCGACCGCGCTCGAATCGGACGAGCGTCTTTTGCGCCAGCCGCTGATTCGGCGCGTTTGGAATGCCGTTGAACAGGCGGGCGAGCGGGTTGTGCCGCTGACGGAAATTTACGCCGAACTGAAAAGCGAGCCTTACGGTTTGTCGCGCGAGGCGCAACATCTGGTTTTAGCGGCTCTGGTTGCGCGGCGGAGAGTAGAATTGGTCGCGCGTGCGGGCGAGCGAATAACGCGGCGTTTTCTCGATTTAAGAATAATTTGGTCGGAAATCAATGGCATCGTACGTTCGGCTGTTTTGCCGCGCAGCTCCGCTGAGTTGATTAACTGGGCGCGTCATCTGACGGGCGCGCAAATCGAAGCCGCCTCGCTTCACGACACATTGTCGGCTGCAAATCTGAATCAGGCTTTGACAAATTGGCTGGCAGATTGGCGAAAAGAGCAGGTTTTAAAACGCTTCGAGGCTTTGCCCGATGACGCTTTGAACGTTCGCGCTTGGAAATTGGCGACGCGGGCGACAAAAACTTTCGGCGTCGCAGCTGAAGCCGTGGCGGACGCGCTTGACGGAAAAATCTTACTCGAAGACGCTTTGGAACGCGTCGCGGAAGCGTTTAACGACGATGCTCAGCAAATCGCCGCCGGTCAGCGCGAACTTGAAAGCCTCAAAACTTTTGTCGTCGCTGTCCCTGCAAGAGAAGCGATTTGGCGTTACGTTGCTCTTGCCGAAGCGACAGGTGACGCGGAAATTGAAGCTTTGCGCGAGCGGATTTTGGATTTTCTGGAACGCCATGAAACGGCTTTCGACCGCCAAGCCGAAGAACATTTAAATCGGTTTTGGCAGGAATTTCAAGAGCGTTACGCCGCTTTCTACCAATCGCGTCATAACCAAATCGTTCGTTCCGCCGAACGTCAGCCGCAGCTCGAAAAGCTTTTTCAGAGCCACGAATGGGCAGAATTTGTTGAGCTTTCCGAAATCGGGATTTTCCATCCGCGTTTTCGCGCCGAAGCTGAAAAACTGCGCCGCCGCGCCGAGCTTTTGAAATGCGAATTTGATGTTGGAACATTGCTGCGAGAGCATCCAGCGTGCGCTTGCGGCTTTCGGATGATTGAAACTGATTTGCTTGAACGTCTTCCGGAAGAATTGCAGCGAACGGTTATCGAAGGTTTGACCGCTTATCGGCAAACGCTCGCGGGATTTGAGAAATCATTTGCGGTCGCGCTCGAAGACGCGGCGCAAAACGCCGTCAATGCGGAAATCGCGCTCGCGGCGGCAAAACTTTCGGATTATTTTATGCGCGGCGAAGACTTGCCGCCGCTCGAACATGCGGACATCGAGGCGGTCAAACAAGCCCTCTCCGAAATGCAAAACACCCAGCTTGCCATCGCCGCGCCGCGCGCAGACGGACTGGTTTTCACGCGCGAAGATTTACGTCTGCGATTCAACAATTGGCTCGACCGCTTGCCCGACGCGCCGTTTTTGGTCAAACTGACCGACGGTGAAAATTAAAAACAAATTTTCGATTTCAATCATCGGCGCAGGCAGACTCGGCGGCGCATTGGCGATTGCGCTCGCGGGAAAAGATTACAAAATTGCAGCACTGGTCGCACGGAGATTTGAAAACGCAGAACGCGCGGGGCATCAAATCTCGTCCTCTCAAACGGAAATCCTGACGGCGGAAAATCTCGCTGCGCTTCCAAATTCGGACATCGTTTTTATCACAACGCCCGACCCGGAAATCGAACCGACAGCGGCTCGTCTTGCTGCTAGTCCTAATTTCAATTCGGAAACAATTTTTCTGCACACGAGCGGCTCGCTTTCGTCAACCGTTTTAAGCCAATTAAAAGACGGCGGCGCAAGTGTGGGTTCATTGCATCCGCTCGTTTCGGTGAGCGATTCGCTAGCAGGCGCGGAGCGTTTTGCCGGCGCGTTTTTTTGCGTTGAAGGCGATACAAAAGCTGTTCAAGCGGCAAACCAAATCGTCGCTGATTTGGGCGGCGAAGCGTTTGAGATAAATCCCGATTTCAAAATTTTGTATCACGCGGCGGCGGTAATGACAGCCGGGCATTTGGTTGCGCTGTTCGATGTTGCGGCTGAAACTTTGACCGCTTGCGGAATCGAAGAGCGGGAAGCCCGCCGGATTTTATTGCCGCTGGCACAAAGCGGGGTGGAAAATCTCGGCAGACAAACTCCGGCGGCTGCTTTAACCGGAACTTTTGCACGCGCCGATATTGGAACGATGCGGCGGCATCTCGAATCGCTTCGAGCGCACGAAACCGCTTTGCGGATTTATGCGGAACTTGGAAAACGCTCGGTTGAATTGGCGCGCAAACAAGGAGCCGACGCCGAAAGGCTCGAAGAAATGCGGCAAATTTTAGTAAATCGTAAAACGTGAATTGTAATAGAAAAGTACGATTCGGTATTTACGATTTGTGATTGGCGATTTACTATTGCGGCGGGCGTGTTAAAATAATAGTTAAATGTTAATGAAAATGCCGGAAAACGAAACAAATCAAGAGGCTTTAATGGACGATTCCTTCGCGGAAGAAAAGGAAATTTTCCTCAACCACGTCCAAAAATACGGCTTGCGGCGCACCGCGCAGCGCGATCTTATTTTGGAAGTCTTCTTGCGGACGCAGGAACATCTTTCGAGTGAAGATTTATATTATCTAGTCAAAAAAGAAGACCCGACCGTTGGGCAAACGACCGTGTATCGTACTCTGAAATTGCTGACCGAAGCGGGTCTGGCGCGCGAGGTGCGTTTCGGCGACGGGCGAACGCATTACGAGCATCATTACAACCGCGAGCATCACGATCATATGATCTGCACCGAATGCGGCAAGGTCGTCGAATTTTATTCGCCCGAACTTGAAGCGATGCAGATCGAGATTGCGACGAAATACAATTTTATTCTTACGCAACATTCGATGCGGCTTTTGGGGCTTTGCGAAGATTGTCAAACGGGGGCAAAAGCGAACGCCGGTTCCGGCATCCAACCGCGCATTCGTGTGATGAAAACCGACAATTAATATGATTGAAATTAAATTTGAAGTCGAAAATCAACCCGAACGCAGCGGCGTCGTGCCGGAAGGCACTTATTTATGGGACGCTGCGAAACGTCTGGGCGTGCCGCTGAAAGCCGAATGCGAGGGACGCGGCGCGTGCGACACTTGCGCCATGACGATTTTAAAAGGACGCGAACTGCTTTCGACGCCGACGAGCGCCGAAATGCAGCATTTAACCGACGAACGGCGCGAAAATGGCGAACGCCTTGCGTGCCAGACGCGCATCGAAAGAAACGGAGAATTAACCGTTATGGTCAAAAAACAAGAAGTCGAAGAAGAAGAAACAACAAAGTCGAGCGAGCCGCGCGATTTTCGCAAGGATTTTCAGGAATTGCCGTTTGAAAAGAAATTTGCCACGCTCGCTCAGCTCGAAGCGGTTGCTTTAAGCGAAACTTTGAATTATGTCTCGAATCTGCCGTCGTATGTCGTCAGCAAAATAATGGATGTAATGGGCGCTTTCGGCAAGCAGATGGAAGAACAGAAACGCGCCGAGAAAAGACCTGAAGAACATAAAACGAGCGAAACAAACGGTTCGACGGCGACGGCGGAATAATAAAATTGAACAACGCACTCGAAAAACCGAAATTTAAAGAAGACGACACAGATCTGGCGCCGAAGGTTTTCGGTTTTGCGGCGGTCGGCGTTGTGGCGGGAACTCTCGCTTTGATGGGTTTTCCAATGACGATAATCATTTTCCTCGCACTGGTCGGTTATTTTGTTTATCGGGCGATTGCGCGCACCGAGCTTGGAGAAGTCCGCGGCATTTTTGAATTTTATCTTGAAGCGAACGAGATTTTGCGCGATGACGAACGCCGCTGGTACGGTTACGAAATTCAGGAAAAAATCAATCGCGGCGAGCGGATTCTGCAAATGATGCCCGACCCGCCGCCGCTCGTACACTTCGCGCTCGGCGCGCTTTATCGAGAAATCGGGAATTACCGGCTCGCCGACGAGCATTTGTCGTATCTGACGGAAAACGAAACGGCGGATGAAAAGAAACGGTTTTCGGCAAGCTCGGAGCTTCGCTCATACGTGCGAATCCTCAGAAAACTCGAACGCGAACCGCAGGAAGCGCCGCAAACAATGGCTGCCATCCGCGCGCTCGAACGCGCCCGGCGCAATCGCGGCGCCACGATGCTCGAAGACACACGCAAAAAATTAAAAGAATTAGCCGCTATGCCCGCGCCCGTCAAAGAGTTGCCGAAAGCGGAACAAACACCGGCGCAACCAAAGCCGCTCGAACCTGTTAAGCCGTTGCTTGAACGGTTGTCGGAAATCGTCGAAGAACAAACCACGCCGCCGGAAACAGTTGCTCCTCCGACAATGCGCGCCAACGGCAGATTGACCGGCGCGCCGCAGAATGGAAACGGCTCTGCCAACGCTAATGCGGAAAAAGAGGACAAGAAACGACGCGCGACAAAAAACAGGCGAGACAGAGAACACCGACCAATCTCGGAAGTCTTGCGCGACATTTACGATTGAGTTCAAAGTTTAAAGCTCAAGGTTCAAAGTTTTTTAGTTTAACCTTGAACTTTAAATTTTGAACTTTGAACCTATGCTATCCGCTGAAATCATCGCTGTCGGCTCGGAGCTTTTAACGCCCGAACGCTCAGACACAAACAGCCTTTGGCTGACTGAAAAACTCAACGAAATCGGAATCCAGGTTTGTCTCAAAACGGTTGTCGGCGATGATGCCGAGCGTTTGGAAGAAGCGATCAAAGACGCCTTTCGGCGTTCAAGCGTTGTGGTTACGACCGGCGGTTTGGGACCGACCGAAGACGATATTACGCGCGCCGTTGCCGCGAAAGCCGTCGGCAGAGAATTGATTTTCCAGCAGGAAATTCTGGACGAAATCAGCCGGAAATTCGAGCGTTGGGGGCGAAAAATGCCTGAAACCAATCGTCGGCAGGCTTTTGTCATTGAAGGCGCGGAAGTTTTGCCGAATCCAAACGGCTCTGCGCCCGGAATGTTATTTGCCGAAAATGATAAATTCTTAGTCGTTTTGCCCGGTCCGCCGCGCGAAATGCAGCCGATGTTTGAAATCGGCGCGCTGCCGCGTTTGAAGGAGAAAGCGGGCAGCAACGTTGTTCGGCGAAGAGTTCTGCGTGTTGTCGGGATGGGCGAATCGGCTTTGGATGAACAGATTGCGCCGATTTATAAGGAATACGAAAATCCGCAGACCTCGATTTTATTTAATAAAACAGAAATCGAAATTCATTTGACCGCGCAAGCCGATTCAATTGCGGAAGCCGCCCGGCTGCTCGATGAATTGGCGGACAAGATTTGCGAAAAATTGGGCGTTGCGGTTTTCGCTCGCAACGGCGAATTGATGGAAGAAGTCGTCGCCAGTCTTTTAAAAGAACAAAAGAAAACCGTGGCAACCGCCGAAAGTTGCACAGGCGGTCTGATCGCGCAGCGCCTGACCGAATTGGCAGGCTCGTCCGAGTACTTTATGGAAGGTTTCGTGACATACTCAAACGAGGCGAAAATGCATTCTATAAATGTTCCGAAAGAAATGGTTGACCAATACGGCGCGGTCAGCTCGCAAGTTGCCGAAGCGATGGCTATTGGCGCACGCGAGCGCGCAAAAACCGACTTTGCGATTTCCGTGACCGGAGTTGCCGGACCCGGCGGCGGAAGTGAGCAGAAGCCGGTCGGGTTGGTTTATTTCGGAATCGCAGACGAAAACGGAGTCGAGCATCGCAAGTTTATTTTTCCCGGCGACCGTTTTCTGATTCGCTGGCGTTCGAGCCAAGCCTCGCTTGATTTGCTGCGGAGAAAATTGCTGCAAAACAAATAACTTGTCCGCGTTCCAAACGCGGGGTTTTACCCTAGTTTGATCAAAAAGGAAAATCGGAAATGTATAAAAGCAGAATTTATTTGTCTATTGTGCTTTTTGCCGCATTTTCTTGTCTTGCCTGCGCTTTTAACGCGCAACGGGGACAAGCTAAATCGAAATTAAATCAGCCAACAAAAATCAAACAAAACGCAGAAGAAAGCCAAGGCGTCGCAAATCTGCCTGTCGTCGGCGCAACACAGCAAATTGGCAACGCGCGATTTAAAGGCACAGTTGGCGATAGCAAGATTGAAATGACTTTGCGGCGCGAACGCGAGCGCATCGAAGGCTCGTATTTTTACCAGAAAAGCGGCAGCGCAAACCAGCTCAAATTAACCGGAAAGATTGACGAAAGCGGGAAATTTACCTTGCAGGAATTTGATCGAACGGGAAAACAAACCGGCGAATTTTCCGGCACTTGGAAAAACGAGCCGAACGAATCGGGCGTGATGCTTGAAGGCGAATGGCGAAAATCGAAAAACTCCGAATCACTGGTCTTTTGGGCGAGCGAGCAAATGATTTCGTTTTCGTCGCCCGCTGCTCAAATCAACACGAAAACCGTTGCGGAATCGAACAAGCCAAAGCGTTTTAACGTCAACGCGGAATATCCGGAACTCGTCGGCTTGCCGAACGCAGCCGGATTTAACGCTCTTGCTCGAAAAGTGGCGACCGAGCCGATTGCCGGTTTTAAAAAAGATATGCTGGCGCAATCTGCCGAAGATTTAAAATATTTGCCGGAGGGAATGAATAATTTTCTGGAAATCAATTATTTCGTAGAATACGCCGACGAGGATTTAATCAGCATTAATTTTATCAACTCGTTATTTACTGGCGGCGCGCATCCGAATCACTATTATTCGATGCTGACTTACGATTTGAAAAACGGCAAAGAAATAAAGCTCGCCGATCTGTTCAAACCCGGCGCTAAATATCTCGACCGAATCGCGGAGTATTCAATTGCGGATTTACGCAGCCGGACGGACGAAAGCGGCGAAAGTCTCGGCTTAGCGACCGATATTTGGGCTGAAGGTGCGGCGCCGACGGCTGAAAATTATGAGGGCTGGAATCTGACCAAAAAAGGCTTGATGATTACGTTCGACCCGTATCAAGTCGGACCTTACGCCGCCGGACCGCAAACCGTGATTGTGCCTTTCGCAAAATTAAAAGATTTGGCGCGAGCCGACGGCGTGCTGGCAAGAATGGCGAAGTAAAAGGTAAATTAAAATCAAATCTGATAATGGGCGAGGCTTCTTTTGCAAAGTCTCGCCCGATTCGTTGGTGAAAAAGATGAAATGTCCGATTTGCGGCGACGCGGCGGAAAAAGAATTTTTGTGCAAAGCCGCTTTGATTTTAGGCGCAGAACACGATGTTGTTGAATGCGCCGAGTGTCGTGCAATTTATTTTGAGCCGCTGCCGACGCTCGCCGAATTGGAGCAGTTTTATTCGGCATCTTATTACGATTTCGAACGACATCGCAACGAGGGGCGCGGAATGGCTTTCGCCAAAAAACATTTGCGCAATCTGAAACCGGGAAAATTCCTCGATGTCGGCTGCGCCAACGGGTTTTTCATCAACGGAATTCGTCAAAATACGGATTGGGAAGTTTACGGGGTGGATTTCGGTTCGGCTGCCGTCCGGTTTGCGCGCGAAGAATTAAAGCTCAATGTTTTTGCCGGAGATTTGACCGAAACCGATTTTCCGGACGCTTATTTTGATTTTGTTCACATTAACAACGTCATCGAACACGTTTTAGACCCGCCCGCTGTTCTGCGCGAATGTCGCCGGATTATCAAATCAGACGGAACTATGTATTTGTCGGTGCCCAACGGATTTGTTGACAGCCGCGATCTGATTCGCTATCACAAAAACGAAAACCGCACGCCGCGCAGCAAAAATGGGCATATTTTCTTTCTCCAAGCCAAAACCATCCGGCGTATTCTTTCGGAAACCGGTTTTCAAATCGTGCGCTCCCACACTTACGGAATCCGTCGCGGAATGCGAAGTCTCGGCTGGCTGCCGCACAAGGGGAATTGGGAAGCGCCTTACATTTTAAAAGAAAAATCTGCGGCGAGCGATACATTTACTTTCAACGAAAAAAAGAAAAAGCCGGATTTTTATTATCAATATCGTTTCGCGCAACTTAACGCCAAAATGCTGCCGGGGCTTCACAAATTCGGTCTTGATTATCAATTGTTTTTGAAACCCATTTAACCGGCTAAAATTTGCCGATAAACTTCCGAATCAACATTTCCGCCGCTAACGATGAGACAAATTGATTTTCCGGCATAATTTTCAGGTTGTTCTAAAATCGCGCCGAGGCTTAAAGCTCCGGTTGGTTCGGATTTTAAATTGGCGAGCGAAAAATAAAGCCTCACGGCTTCTTTTATTTTTTCGTCCGAGACCTCGACAATTCCCGCCAAACCGTTTTGCAGAATCCGCCAATTGTTTTCGCCCAAACTGATTGTCCGCGCGCCGTCAGCGATTGTTGTCGGTTCGGTTTCGTTTTGAACGATTTTGCCTGCGCGCAAAGAACGGGCGGCGTCGTTGCCGAGCAGCGGTTCGGCTCCCCAAACTGCGGTTTGTTTTCCTTGTTTGCTGAACGCTTGCACAATTCCCGACGAAAGACCGCCGCCGCCGACCGGAGAAATCACCGCGTCGAAATTCTTTCGATAATTAGCAATTTCTTCGCCGAGACTCGCATTTCCTTCGATGACGAACAGATCATCGTAGGCGCTCGCCCGATAAGCGTTTGGGTAATCGCTCATAATTTCCAGCACGCGCTCGGCTCGACCGATTTTGCGAGTGTCAATCAAATCGAGCGTCGCGCCGTAGCTGCGAACGGCTTCGATTTTTACCTGCGCCGATGTTTCCGGCATTACGACGATGCAGCGTTTGCGGAGAATCTGGCAGGCGCGCGCCAATGCCTGACCGAAATTGCCCGAAGACGCGGTGACAATTGTTTCTTCTGGAACATTCAAAGCGAGATTCATCCCGGCGCGGAATTTAAAACTGCCGGTGTGTTGGAAAGTCTCGCTGGCGATTGTTACATCGGCGTTCAGGTGTTTTGATAGCGGTTCGGATTCGATGAACGTTGTCGGGCGGATAAAATCGTGCAAATCTTTCATTTGTTTAGAATCGGTCAGAGCGGTTAAACTCGTCAAGACGCAAGATGAATGATGAAAGATTTGCACGATTGCCGGAAAGTTTCAGACGAAACATTCTCGATTTACACGGCGCAAATGGCGCCGAATGGCTCAACAATTTGCCGAATTTGATCGAAGAAATTGCCGAGAATTGGTCCATTACAGTCGAAGAGTTTTTCCCGAATTTGTCTTATCATTTTGTCGCGTCCTGCGTTTGTGAAGATGGGACAAAAGCTGTTTTAAAAGTTGGGTTTAACGAGCCGGATTCGATTGTTTTCAGCGAAGCAAAAGTGCTTGGGCTTTTAAACGGAAACGGAGCTGTCAGGCTGCTGCGAATTGACAAAGACCGCTGTGCGCTGCTTTTGGAAAGATTGATACCTGGCGAAGATTTAACAGCGATTTGCAGAAAAAACGATGAGCAGGCAAACGCCATTTCGATAGACGTGATGAGAAAAATTTTGTGCGCTGAAGTTAAAACAGGTGAATTTCCTGATCTGGAAAAATGGATCGGTAGTTTTCGCCAGGCTGAAGCCGCTGATTTCAGCCAAAATCATTTTCGAAAAGCGCAAAGGATTTTTGATGAATTAATCGGGCAATCAGAAAAGCGCTTGCTGCACGGCGATTTGCATCACCAAAACATTTTGTCAGCCGAGCGGGAACCGTTTCTGGCGATTGATCCGAAAGGAATCGTCGGTGACATCGGTTTTGAAATCGCGGTTTTTTTGAATAACCCGCGAAGCTGGATTTTATCGAATCCGAATAGCCGCGAGATTCTGGAAAAACGCGTCAGGCAATTTGCGAGCAGTTTTGAAATCGCATCGGAAGACTTGCGAAAATGGGCTTACGCGGAAGCCGTTTTATCGGCTTGGTGGACGTTTGAAGACAATGGCGTCGGCTGGGAAAAATGGCTGGCTTGCGCCGATGTTTGGGAAGTTTGATTTAGGGGAAATGAAAATGGAAAAAGCAGAATTTGGAATGATTGGCTTGGGCGTGATGGGCAGAAATTTTTTGCTCAATGTCGCTGATCGCGGTTTCGCTTGCGTAGGTTACGATTTGGACGCCGCCAAACGCGTCGCGCTTTTGGACGAAGGCGCGGGCAAAGCCGTTGCGGCGGCTGAAACAATCGCAGATTTTGTCTCTCAATTAGCCCCGCCGCGCAAGATTATGCTGCTTGTTCCGGCTGGCGAGATTGTTGATTCGGTGATCCGTGATCTGCTGCCGCATCTTGAAACCGGAGATTTAATTATTGACGGCGGAAACTCGCATTTTACCGATACAGAACGGCGCGAAGCGGTTTTAACCGAGAAGGGAATTGATTTTATGGGCATAGGCGTGTCGGGCGGCGAAGAAGGCGCAAGACACGGCGCAAGCATTATGCCCGGCGGACGCGAAGAATCATTCGAGCGCGTGCGCTCGATTCTTGAAACCGTTGCGGCAAAAGTCAATGGCGAACCGTGCGTTGCTTATATGGGAGCGGGTTCGGCTGGGCATTTCGTCAAAATGGTTCATAACGGCATTGAGTACGGCTTGATGCAGCTTTTGGCGGAAACTTACGATTTGATGAAACGGGGGCTTTCGTTTGATTACGAACGGATGAGCCGCACTTTTGCCGAATGGAACGCGGGTGAATTGAATTCGTTTCTGGTCGAAATCACGGCGCAAGTCTTGCGAAAACGAGACGACAAAAAAGGCGCATTTCTCGTCGAAATGATTCTCGACACGGCGGGACAAAAAGGCACGGGCAAATGGACTTCGCAAGCCGCGCTCGATTTCGGAATCCCGATTCCGACGATTGACACGGCGGTTACGATGAGACAAATTTCGGCTTTGAAAAACGAACGAGTCACCACGAGCGCGAAATACTTTCAGCAAAACACCGTCGTCGCACAGCCTTCCGAGCAAATGTCGGCGCGGATTCTGGAAGCCCTCAAAAACGCACTGCACGCGGCTTTTATCATCACTTACGCGCAGGGATTTTCGCTTCTTCAGGCGGCGTCCGATGAGAAAAACTATAGTCTGAATCTCTCGCGCATCGCCCGCATCTGGCGCGGCGGCTGTATTATTCGTTCAAGCTTGCTGGAGCAATTCCGACAGGCTTTTGACCAAGATCCCAAATTGACTAACTTGCTGCAAAATGAAACCGAGGCAAACATTTTGAATCGAAACATCGGTTACATGCGCGAAATCGTAATGATGGGAATGTCGCACGGAATTCCGGTCGCCGCGTTTGCTTCCGCGCTCTCTTATTTCGACGCTTACACCACGCGGCGGCTGCCCGCAAATTTAATCCAGGCTCAGCGTGATTATTTCGGCGCTCACACTTACAGGCGGATTGATGAAGAGGGAATTTTTCACACCGATTGGGACGAGAAAGATTAAAAACTTTGGAGTTTGGTCTTTGGATTTTGCGCTTTTTCGACAATTTCCCACGCCGAACGGGTTTTTAAAAGTTTAGACATTAAAGCGGCGTGAACCGCGTGACCGCTTCTTTCCGCTTTAATTTTCCCCAAAAACGGCATTCCGAGCAGGGCGAAATCGCCGATGATGTCGAGGATTTTGTGACGGACAAATTCGTTTTGAAATCGAAGCGGCTTTTCGTTGAGCATCCCGTTTTCGCTCAGCACAATCGCATTGTCGAGTGAGCCGCCGAGCGCCAGATTTGCTTTGCGGAGCATTTCGATTTCGTGCGTAAAACCGAAGGTGCGAGCACGCGAAATTTCACGACTGAAAGACCCGTTCGATAAAACAAAATCAAAAGTTTGCGTTTTGATAAACGGGTGCGAAAAATCAATCAAACACTCGATTTCGTAACAATCTGATGGCTCGATGCTCATTCGGCGGTTGCCCTGCTCGACTTCAACTCTTTCTCGAATCTGCAAAAAACGACGCGGCGCGTCCTGTTCGACCAACCCGGCTTTTTCAAGCAATTCAATGAAGTTCTCACTTGAGCCATCCATAATCGGCATTTCGATGTTGTCGAATTCGATAAAACAGTTGTCCACGCCCGCTCCGCGCAAAGCGGCGAGCAGATGTTCGGTCGTCGAAATAACGACGCCGTTTCGCATCAGAGTCGTCGCATAAGAGCAATGTGAAATATACTCGACCGACGCCGGAATTTCGAAATTATCTAAGTCCGTGCGGACGAAAACGTAGCCGGTGTTGGGCGGCGCGGGTTTTAAAGCCAGATTAACCCAAACTCCGGTATGCAAGCCGATGCCTTCTGTTGCGACTGTTTGTTTGAGAGTTTTTTGTCGAATCATTCCAAACTAATTTGAAGCTTACAAAAAATGTGCCTCTCGTCTTAAAAACACTAAACCAAGAGCAATAAAAGATTTTTCGACTCAACACAATCCGGCGGCGGTTCGATACTGTTGCTTCGATACCACAAAACTGTTGTTGATTTGCCGTTTTTGGCGCAGGAGATTTGTCAAAAACGTCAACGGTTTTCGGATTCTTGAATACTTCGCGTTTTGGTTTTACAGGGCGGCGGTTTTGGCTTATTATCCGTTTGCTTTTAATAAACAAATTTGCAGTATATGCCGTTTAGATGAGTCAAGCGAGAGAATTTATGAAAAAATCCTTTTTAAAACACAAAGTTTTACGACTAATCTGTTTAGCTGTAGCTTTATTGTCCCCGTTATTCGCTTTTTCTCAGACTGGCAGCGATGCTCAGCCGGCGGCAAAGGTCAAAGCAAAAATTAATTCCATTGGCGTTGGTCCGATTATATTTGTTTGGCTGAAAGATAAAGACAAACTAACGGGCAATATTGTCCGCATCAATTCCACTGATTTTGTTTTTAAAAATGCTGAAAGCGGCAATGAGCAGACAATTAATTACAGCGATGTGACGCAAATAAAACGCGTTGATAAACGTGGCTTCTCGAACGGTCTGAAAGCTCTTTTAATCGTTGCGGGCGGTCTTTTTGTAGTTGGCTTGATCAGCAACGGCGGCGGCTAAGCTTTGAGTAAATCAAGAGAAAATACCTTTGCTTTTTTCGAACCTGTATCTAAAAATGTATCTGCCGATTGATTACACCGAGTCGCTTTGAATGATAGAATGCTTTGAGATTCCAATCAGTAAAATTCAGTGATGTAAGGCGAGTAAAAGGAAATAAAAACTTAGATGTTCGGAGCAAGCATCGGACGCGGGGCAAAGAAGATTTTAGACGAGCTGGTTTACTGGCTTATCAACGGCGGTGTGCATCCGAACGTTTTGACGAGCATCGGTGTCGGTATTAATGTTTTGTGCGGCGTGCTGTTTGGGCTCGGACATTTTTTCTGGGCTGGAATCGTCATGATTCTGGCGAATCTATTCGATATGCTTGACGGTCGCGTCGCCCGCGAAACCGGACAGGTAACGAAATTCGGTGCGTTCCTTGATTCTTCGCTCGACCGGCTGTCTGACATGGTGGTGTTTGTCGGAATTATATTCTTTTACGCTACAAATACGCCGCACCGTTCGATGACAAACGTCTTTTTAGCCGCGGTCGGATTGATGTTTTCCGTGATGGTCAGCTACACGAGCGCCCGCGCCGAAAGCCTGATTCCGAAAAACGATGTCGGATTTTTGCGACGCCCCGAAAGAATTGTTTTGCTGATAATTGGTGCGCTGACTCACGTTCCCGGCTCAAACGGATTTTTCGCCAATCGAATGCCCGCTGTATTGTGGATTTTGGCAATCGGAAATCTGTGGACATTTGTCCAGCGAATGATTTATACATATTTCGAACTGGAAAGAGTCGAGCGCGCGTCAAACAGTGCTGTTCAAGCGGAAGGAAAAACGCCCGAAACCGCCGAAAGGCGCGAAAAAGGCAAAACCAAGCCGCAGCCCGCTCATTGAAGATTTTGAAACTACAAGGGTTAATTCTCCCGATTTATGGCGCTTTTGAGATTTTTTCGAGAGAAAAAAACAAATTCGGAAACTGAGCGACGCGAACGGCTCTTAAGAAACGGACGCATTACCGAAGGCAGAATTCTCGACTGCGACGAAGAGGTGACGCAGGTTTTTTACATTTACAGCGTCAACGGCGCCGATTACGAATCTTCGGAATTATTGACCGAAGATCAGCGTCTGCGACCGGAAAACTACGCGCCCGGCGCGAAAGTTTCGATTCGTTTCGACCCGCGCCAGCCCGGAAACTCGATTGTAGTTTAGATGGGAATTTTCACGTATGACTTTGGTCGAGCCGAAAAGCGAGGACATCGAAAAATGATTTTCTGGCTCGCACTGATTTTGGGAATTGGCTTGTCTGCAATTGGACTTCTGGTGTTTTTAATTACTCAGCCGCTCGTTTTTCCTTTTCAAAAAAAACAAGCTCCGATTTCCGTCATTCCCGAAAAGCTCAAGGCTCACGTCGAAAAAATATCTCGCGAATTTTTCCCGCGCAGTGCGGCTTTCGTGCAAAATCTGGATAAAGCAGCTGCTTATATTAAACAGGAATTTATAAATGCGGGCGGAAACGTTTCCGAACAAGCGTTTGAAGTTGACGGAAAGATTTATCGCAATGTAATTGCGCGCTTTGGCAACAACTCAAAAGAAAGAATCATTATCGGAGCGCACTATGACGCCGCCGGAGCGCTGCCAGCCGCGGACGATAATGCGAGCGGAGTTGCGGGACTTATCGAATTGGCATATTTGCTGGTCAAAACCGACCTGCCAAATCAAATTGAGCTTGTCGCTTACAGTTTGGAAGAACCGCCATATTTCGGTTCAAACAAAATGGGAAGCTTCGTTCACGCCAGGTCATTAAAAGACGAAAACGCGGCGGTTCGATTGATGATCTCATTGGAAATGATCGGTTATTTTTCCGACGAGTCGAACAGCCAATTGTTTCCTGTTTCCGCGATGAGCCTTTTATATCCTTCGCGCGGAAATTTTATAGCCGTCGTCGGCAATTTCAATAACTTCTCAGTTGTTCGCCGAGTCAAAGCCGCAATGCTTGAACAAAGCGAACTATCGGTTCGTTCCATTAATGCGCCCGCTTCAATTCCTGGAATTGATTTTTCCGACCATCGAAACTATTGGAAATTTGGGTACGACGCGGTGATGATTACCGATTCCGCTTTTTACCGAAACCCGAATTATCACACCTCCGCTGACACACCGGAAAAACTTGATTACAATCGAATGTCAAAAGTCGTCGAAGGCGTTTATTATACTGTTATTAACTTTGCAAAATAATTTATGTTCAAAAAGATTCTGATCGCCAATCGCGGCGAAATTGCCGTGCGCGTGATTCGCGCCTGCCGCGATATGCAGATTTCGCCTGTTGCGGTTTATTCCGAGCCGGACGCCGCCGCGCTTCACATTCGGATGGCTGACGAAGCCCATCTTTTAGGACCGGCGGCTTCGCGCGAAAGCTATTTGCGAATGGACAAAGTTATTGAAGCCGCCAAAAAGTCAGGCGCCGAAGCGATTCACCCGGGCTACGGTTTTTTGTCGGAAAACGCCGAATTTGTGAAAGCCGTTCAGGACGCCGGATTAGTTTTCATCGGTCCCGAACCTTATGCAATGGAAGCGATGGGCAGCAAAACCGCCGCCCGCAAATTGATGCAGGACGCCGGAGTTCCGGTCGTGCCGGGAATGACGCAGGCTTTTTCGAGCTTTGAAGAAGCGCGCGACGTGGCAGAGGAAATCGGTTATCCGGTAATGCTCAAAGCGGCGGCTGGCGGCGGCGGCAAAGGAATGCGGCTCGTCACGGCGGCAAGCGAATTAAAATCGGCGCTTGAAACGGCGCAATCAGAAGCAATCGCGGCTTTCGGCAATGGCGACATTTACATCGAAAAAGCGGTCGTCCGTCCGCGTCACATCGAAATTCAGGTTTTTGCGGACAAACACGGTAACTGCGTTTATTTAGGCGAGCGCGAATGCTCGATTCAGCGGCGCAATCAAAAAGTAATTGAAGAAGCGCCTTCGCCAATTAACGACGCCGAGCTGCGCCGCAAAATGGGTGAAACAGCCGTCCGCGCGGCGCTTGCCGTCAATTACGTCGGCGCGGGAACCGTCGAATTCCTGGTTTCTGACGTTGATCGCTCGTTTTATTTTCTTGAAATGAACACGCGGCTTCAGGTCGAACATCCCGTAACTGAGCTTGTCACCGGAATTGATTTGGTCAGAGAACAGATTCGCGTGGCGGCGGGCGAACGATTATCTTTCGCACAGGAAGACATTGTTTTGCACGGACACGCGATTGAATGCCGAGTTTATGCGGAAGACCCGGCGAACAATTTTCTGCCTTCGCCCGGCAGAATTTCGCGTCTCAGGGTTCCGCATGGCGCGGGAGTTCGCGACGACGGCGGCGTGACGGACAACACAGAGGTTTCGATTTTCTACGACCCAATGATTTCCAAACTCGCGGTCTGGGGACGCGACCGCGCCGAAGCGATTGACCGGATGCGGCGCGCTTTGGACGAATACACGGTCGGCGGCATCCGTACGACGCTGCCGTTTTTCCGCGAAATCATTCGCGATTCGGAATTTATCGAAGGCAAACTGGACACAGGTTTTATTGCGCGCTGGTTTGAGCGTTGCGAGACCGTTTTAGCCGAACAATCAACGGAAGACGATGAAATCCGGCTCGATATGGCTTTGATCGCCGCTGCGCTCGATTATCAAAATCAGACCAAAGCAAATCCCGCCGCGACAACTGCAAGCGCAAATGACTCTCAGCAGAGCCGCTGGAAGATTGCGGGGCGTGCGGCTTTGCATCGGAGCCGAATTTAATTAAACTTCTCTGAGCGATTTTTGAAAGGAAGTTTTATGAAATCATTTTTAAACGGATTTGTGGGAAAAAAAGTTGATGTCGTCTGCACGGGCGGCGTAGCCGTTCGCGGTCAAATCGAATCAATCGAAGCCGACGTTTTGGTGCTGAAAGACGACGAAGAAAAGGTTTGCTACGTGGCGATTGATAAAATCACGGTCGTCTGGGAAACCAAAGATAAACAGGCGCGCACCGGATTTATCGGCGGTTTTGTTAATCGTCAATAAATCAATAATAAATAAAATCTGCAAAGAAAAAGCCGCCGGATTTGGAATCAGTGTTTCTCAAATCCGGCGGCTTTTATTGATTTTTAGTTAAACTTATTTCAAATACGCTTCGATTTGATTGAGTTGATTCATCGGAATGCGGCGATAACCGACAATTCTGTCTTCCCAGTAACCATCAAATTTTGAGAAGGTCACTCCTTTGCTCCTGGATGCGTGAAAAAAAGTATTTTCGTCGATGACGACGCCGACGTGACCGAGACTGTTAAAGAAAACAAGCGTTCCGAATTGAGTTTTTTCATTTTCGGAAGCAACTGGAAATGCATTCCAATAATAGCGGGCGCTGTTGCGGTCAAAACTGATTCCGGCTTCATTGAAAACTCGCCAGACAAGCGCCGAACAGTCAATTCGGTTAGGTCCTTCCGAACCGTAACCATATGGCGTCCCTAGCCAATTGTTCATTGCTTGCAGTATCCGACCGCGAAAACCTGCCGCCGAAGTTCCGGACGACGCATTTAAAGCCGCCGCGCTTTCGGCATTTGCTGGGCGCGTGGAAACGGTCGGGCGGACATAAATGTCATTGGTTAAAACTTTCTGAGTCTGTGCTCCTCCGCGCGGCTTGGACATTACGCCGGATTTGACGAGCGATTGTTGCGGCTGCTGAGCAGCGGACGTTTGATTGTTTGCCGAAGGAACGACTAAAACCGTGTTTTTGGTTGTTTCGGGAGCGCGTCGGGGGCGCGAAGTCTGGGCGGAGGCTGTCGTTATGGAGAGGGAAAATAATAAACAAAAGGCTGTAAAAAGCCCAAACGGGACAAATTTCTTCATCGGCAATTAAACTCCTGTTGCTAAAATCTTGAATTACTGCTCCCTGCGCTGCTTCGGCAAATGGGCTTAAGAAAAGGGACACCCAAAATCTCTTTAGAGAAAAAAACGGCTTGAAAACCGTAAAACTTCCGCAGATTTATAAAACAAACTGCCTAACGGATGTGGCGAAAGTTATTTTTTTTTAGAATTGCCAGCGCAGTGTGGCTTTGAAGCTGTCGAGTATGGTATCCGAAAAAATGAATATTTGACAAGCGGTAAATTGAAAAAAATGGATAAAACGGAGACCGAGCGGCTTTGCAATCTTATTTAAATCGTTAATCGGTTAACAGTTAAAAATTTATTCCTTATTTTCGAGTTTTTGCAATTCTTCGGTAAATTTTTCGATTTGCTGCCGCGTTATGTCCAGTTCGCGCCGGGCTTCGAGATATTTCGTCCATTGCGGCGTGTTGGTCAAAGCGCGCTGAGTGTCTTCATCCAAAGCGCGCGCGAGCAGCGCGACCAGATCGCTAACGGAATCGTTGTGTTGGAGAAGACGCTGAATAATCGTGTAGGCGAGTCTGGCGTTTTGTAAATCTAAATCTCGAATATCCGACATATTAATTTCCGTTACATTCATTTTAATTTTGATTATTGCCTACAAACGGCAACTGCGCGACTTTCGCCCGTACGTTTTCATTAACCAAAAGCTCCGTTCCGGGTTGAAGAAAATCGAAGCGCACATAAGCCAGAGCAATCTGTTTATTTAACGTAGGCGAGAAAGCGACGCTCGTTACGCGTCCGGCGTTTTTGCCTTCCTGTGACTTTAATTCGCTGTTCGGTGAAATGTCTGCCGGTTCATCGAAAATCAATCCGGCGAGCTTTTTCGCCACGTGACCGCGATGATGAATCCGAATGATAACTTCCTGTCCGATGTAACAGCCTTTGGCAAAGCTGACGGCTTCATCAAGTCCGGTTTCCAACACAACGGTCGTTTCATCCATATCAACGCCGTAACTTGGAATTCCGGCTTCGACTCTTAAAACTTCGCGCGTTTGTTCGCTTATTTTCACCGCGCCTGCGGTTTCAAATTCTTTTGACAAATCGTGAATTGCATTTGCGGGCGCAAACAAATCAAAGCCGTCTTCGGCTGTGTGCGTTGTGCGAACGCCGAAAACTGTTTCATTTTGAAATTTTAAATTTGAGATTTCAGATTTTGTTTCAGGCGCGCTGCTGAAAATTTTTTCCATCAATTCGCCCGCCCGTTTCCCTCGGATCGAAAGCAAATTCAATTCTTCGGACAAATTACGGACTTTGAAATCTCCGGCGAAAGTAAAGCGAAACAGATTATTGAAAACCTTTTCGCGTGTCGCTGCTTCAGTGTCAAAAAGAAAACGGTCGCCGATTTTTAAAATTCTGACAAAAGCCAGTAATCTGCCCTGCACGTTCGGAAAAGCAGCGAGCATCCATGTGTTTTCATGCAGTTTGGCGATGTCGTTGGTAATCATTCCGTTCAAAAACTGCACGGCTTCTCCCCCTGAGACTTCGATTAACCCTCGCTGCGGAAAATCAAACAGTCCGGCAGCTGATTCACGCACGGCTCGATATTCTGTTTCAAAGTTGCTTGTCATCAAAAAATTGCAAAAAGTTGATAGTTAATAATTGATAGTTGATAGTTTTTTGTTTTGAGATGTCAACCTTCGACCGTCGCTGAAATTCTTCGTAAAGCTTCGGCAACAGCGCGATAATCAAAAAGCTGCTGTTTTTCTCTTCGATGCGAAGCCAAAACCTGCGGGCTGGGATGATACAGCGGAACTAAGAATCTGCCGTACCATTCGTAAATTTGCCCTGCGTTTTCCCGTAAATTAAGCTCGTGCGGTTCGATTGTTTTCAAAGCTTCGAGCGCAACCGTTCCTAGAGTGACGACAATTTGCGGCTGCAAAACTTCGATTTGGCGGCGCAAGAATTCCGAGCAGTTTTTTATTTCTGCAAGCGAAGGTTTTCGATTTGCGCCCGATTCTTTACGCGGATTGCAGAGAACCGTATTGGTGACAAAAATATCTTCTCTTTTTAAACCGATTGAGCCGATAAACTTTCGGAAATTTGCGCCGGAAGCGTCACCGACGAGCGGAATTCGCGTTTTATCTCCGCCGTTTCTGCCCGGCGCTTCCGCGAGAAACAAAATCGGTGAACTGAGATTGCCGTTCAACTCGCTCAAAACCGCCCGCCGCTCGCATAAATTTTCGCATTTGCGGCAGGTTTGAGCTTCAGTTACAAGTTGACTGAAAACGGCTTGTTTGTTTTTTGTCGAAGCGTTGTGCATTATGTAACTTAATAAGATAAAACTAACAAAAATAAGCATCAAAAGAGAAATGACACAGATTTCAGAACAGCAAATATTAAACGCTTTATCAAACATCAAAGACCCGGATTTGGGCAAAGATATTGTCACGCTCAATTTCGTACGTGATTTACAAATCAACGGCGGCGACGTTTCGTTTCGGCTGGTTTTAACGACTCCGGCTTGCCCGGTCAAAGAATCATTTGAAGAAGAAGCTCGCGCTCTTGTCGGCGAAATACCGGGCGTTTCCAGCGTGAAAGTCACGATGGACGCCGAAGTGCCGAAAGGTCGCGGCATTGCAAACGCTCCGGCGCTGCCGGGCGTGAAAAATATTATCGCCGTTTCATCGGGTAAAGGCGGCGTTGGAAAATCAACCGTTGCGGTCAATCTCGCGGTTTCGCTCGCTCTGGACGGCGCAAAAGTCGGTTTGATGGACGCCGACGTTTACGGACCGAACGTGCCGATCATGCTCGGGGTACAGGAAAAACAACCGGAAGTCGGAATGCATCAGCTTTTGCCTATCAAAGCGCACGGCATCAAGATTATGTCAATGGGCAATTTGCAGCCCGGCGATAAGCCTCTGATTATGCGCGGTCCGATGCTGCACGGTCTTGTCCGGCAGTTTTTAGCCGACGTTAATTGGGGCGAGCTTGACTACTTGATTGTTGATATGCCGCCGGGAACCGGCGACGTGCAATTGAGTCTCGCGCAGCTTGTTCCGGTGCAAGGCGCAGTTGTCGTGACGACGCCGCAGGAAGTTTCTTTAGCGGATGTGCGCCGCGCGATTAGAATGTTTGAAACCGTCGCCGTGCCGGTCTTGGGCGTGGTCGAAAATATGAGCTATTTCGTCCCGCCCGATATGCCGGAAAAACGCTATAACATCTTTGGCGAAGGCGGCGGGAAAAAAGTTGCGGATCAATACGGCATTCCGTTTATCGGCGGAATTCCGCTCGGTATGGAAGTGCGCGAAGCCGGCGACTCAGGCGTTCCGGTCGTCATCTCGCAGCCCGATTCGCCGCAAGCCAAAGCGTTTCGAGAAATGGCGGAAAACGTTGCGCGCCACGTTTCTATTGAAGCGATGAAACCAGACCTTGTTATTTTGCGGAAAGGGAGTTAGTTTCTAATTGCCGATTAACCAAATCTCACGCTCATAACTCGATAATGAATTACCGGAAAGCCGCCGAAAAGGCTGAAAAAGCAAAAGAAGCTTTTGATTATTACAGACCTAGCGCCGTTGGCGAGCGATTTGTCACGAATGCAGTAAGCAAGGTTGAAATCAGGGAAAGCAAAAGCCTTTGGCGCTGGTTGATTGCAATCGGCACGTTTGGAAACGCAGCAATTTGGTTGTTTTTGCTGTTGTTTCCATCGGCGTTTTCGACGTGCGTTGATTTGCTGCTTAATTTGGGGAAATTTGCAGGCATTTTCTTTAGTATTCCGTTCTGGTTCATATTTGTGGCGGTTTACAGTGTCTTTCGATTGAAGAAGCCGGATTATGAAGAAACCCCACAGTTTGAATCGGATTTGATGTCAACATATTCTTACCGCACTGAAGCGAACAAAGTCTGGCTAGTTTGGATTTGCGCAGGAATGGTGGCGGGTTTAAATCTGATGCTTTTTATTTTTGCTTACTGGTTTTTGTAATCTTGTTATTTGTTTGTGAAAACGTTAAAATTTACTTAAAAGTCAGGATTCGACAACTGACTGAAATTGTAGCAATTTAATTTAGATTTTTAGGAGACAAATAAAAAATGACACCAACAGTTGCCGCTCCGGCTTTTGATTTGATTTTAACGAGCCAGGCTGCGGAAGAAATTAAAGGATTTTTGGCTGGCGAAGAAGATTTGCCTGAAACCGCTGGTTTGCGCGTTCGCGTCGTGCCGGGTGGCTGTTCGGGTTTTCAGTACAGCCTTAACATCGAAGAAGAATCGCGCCAGGGCGATTTTGTTTTGGACAAAGAAGGCGTGCGCCTTTTTGTTGATATGTTTTCGGCTCAATATCTGAGCGGCGTCAAAATTGATTACACCTCAAATATGATGGGTTCGGGCTTCACGTTTGAAAACCCGAACGCAACTGGCGGCTGCGGCTGCGGCTCTTCGTTTACGGCTTAAGAGAAATAAAAAAAAATAAAAAAGCGCGAGCACCTTGCCCGCGCTTTTTTATTTGTGCGCAAAAATGCGTCAAAAACTTGACAAGCCATCTATAATCGAAGCGAGCTGCCGGGAGCAATTTTATGCAAAATTATTTTTTGAAAAGGGCGAAAACACTCACTTTTGCCTGTCTCTTTTTATTAATTTCCGTTTTCAGCGTTTCCGGGCAATCAATGTTCAGAAAGATTTTGGATTTCGACGGCGACAGCAAAGCCGATTTTGCGGTTGTTCGAAGCGAGAATAATCTTAAATTCTGGTATGTGTGGCAAAGCACCGCCGGTTTTCGGGCAATTCAATGGGGATTGGCGACAGATTCGGCAGCGGCGGGCGATTATGACGGTGACGGCAAAACGGACTTTGCCGTTTACCGACGACAACAAATCCCTTCGTCAAATACCGAGCGGCACGACTTTTACATTCTTCAAAGCTCGAACAATTTGTTTGTCTCGAAATCTTTTACAGCAATTCGCGGATTCTTTTATAACGCTCATCAGCAGGATTACGACGGCGACGGCAAAACCGATCCAGCGGTTGCGATTAGTTACGAAGTCTATTACGGGGAGTTCATTCTTCAAAGCTCGAACAACACGTTGCGTACTACCGGACACGGTTATCTGGAAGGCTCGATAAAAATCGGCGATATGGACGGTGACGGAAACGCCGAAAGCGCTGCGCGTAGTTTTAACAACAACAACATAGTCAAATGGACTAATCTGACAACCGGCAACACGCGCTCAATTAACTTTGGCGTACCTGAGGATGTGTTTTTCACTGCCGACTTTGACGGCGACGGCAAAGGCGATTTAACCGTCTGGCGGCGTTCGGAAGGAAACTGGTATTGGCTGCGCAGCTCTGACAATGTTTTATACGGAATGCATTGGGGATTGCCCGACGATGTTCCGGTTCCCGCCGATTACGACGGCGACGGGTGTACCGATCAAGCCGTTTATCGGCGTGGCTCCCCAAACGGAATTTATTATATCAACGGAAGTCAGAGCGGATTTCGCGCCTTTGTTTGGGGAAGCCCGAACGATTTTCCGGTCATGTATTAAGCAACTTAACAAACCAAAGCCCGGTTTAAGTCTGCAAAAGGTGGGCACGAAGTAAGGGAAACCTTACTT
>JALZCH010000079.1 GCA_030863175.1 Acidobacteriota bacterium
ACGAATGTCTCGCCGACCTGAAATTGCTCGGCGACAGCTTTAATCGTCAGCACGCCGGTTTTGTAAGTTTCGACCACACGCTGGCGCAAATCCAAAGAATAGGCTTTCATTCGTGGAATTTTACAGCATAAACTAGTCGCACTCAATCAAGAATCGCTATGTTAATCCTGTCTATCCTGTTTTAATTCACCTTTTGCAGTTCAATCTTCTGAAGACAGCTCTATTTCTTTTAACCTAAAAACTCCTTTTTCAACTTGTCTGACAATTCCGTCCCGTACCAGCAGCAAAAATCCGAGATTTGCTTCGAGCGGCGTGATACCGATTAATCTGGCAAATTCTTTTGACGATGTTTCGCCCGCCGCGTTCAAAAAAGCTCTGGTAATTTCCTTGACGGCGGCTTCCCTTTCGATTTTTTGTTTTAATTCTTTCGGGAAACGCGCTTCGGTGAGCGTCCAGATGTAAGTAAATTTCGGCTCGTACAAAACTTCGCAAGGCACGACTTTCATTCGCGCCTGCAATTCATCAAGCGCTTTATTGAAAATCTTGCGATCGCTGATTCCGGCTTCGGCGCGCAAATCAGCTGACGCCAGTTCCCATTCGCGGCGCAAAACTTCGAGTATTTTTCTGGCATTGAGCGAAAGCCTTTCTTTTTCCTCAGCTTTCGGAACGCCGAACAAACAATTAAAAGCCGGTACGAGAGGCGGCGCGACAAACATTGATTTTGCTTTAGCTAATTTTGCGTAAAACACGCGCCCGCGCCGTAAAACATCGTCTTTCAAAGTCCAAGCCAAGCTTGTTTCGTAATCCTTCTGAACATTACGCGGCACAAACGCTTCACGCCTGCCGCAAACCGCAATGTATAGAGAAGGCAAAGGCGTTCGGACATCGGTCAACCCGCCGCAAAATCCCACTTCTTCTATAAAACGTTCAGCTTCAGCAACGGTTTCTATTTTCAGTTCTTCCTCGCGACGCCATTTCCGATCTCGGTAATTTTCGATTTTTTCCGACAACATCAGGCGAAAAGATAAACCGAAAGTGACAAAAATAAAAACGGGAAAGAAATTTTATTAATTCCCTTCCCATTTCATTCTTGTTTTTCGGAAATTTTATCTGTTATTTCTGTTAGGCGCGCTGGCTCTAATCGTGATTTCTGAACCGCTCGTCAAATTTAAATCGTCGCGTCCTTCGATGTAAACCGAACCTGCACCCGCTCCACCGCCGATGATAGCGCCGATTGCCGCGCCTTTGCCGCCGCCTGCTATGGCTCCGATGATCGCGCCGACTCCGGCTCCGATTGCGCCGCGTGTGGCGGTTGTTTTGCCTTGATTGTCGCCTTGCGCTGTGCCTTCGTTGTCAACTTTCACGGTTTCGCCGCCAGGCGTTCTGATAGCTTCGACAAATCCGGCGAAATTGTGAATTTTGCCGTCGCGCGTGCGGATAGTTTCAAAATTAAACGTTAACTGTGAACGTCCCGTAACCTTGCCGGAACGGGCGATGCCCGAAATGTAGCCTTCGATAATCGCGCCGCGAAACTCCGCCGGACTTTCCACGGTCATCGAAAAACGGTCGCGATCATTAGCTTCTTTGGTCGAAATCGTTTCGTTCAAAGTCGCCGACAAAACCGTTCCGTTATTGACAACGTAATCCGAACTTGCCGTTGTCGTTCCGGTAGTCGTGTCTCTCGGTAAATCGCTCGGTCGGTCGTAAATGTCGAGTTGCGCAAGCTCCGAGTTTTTCGTATAAAAGCTTTGCACGACAACCGGCTGGCGAAGAAAATCGGCGTAAAGACGACGCTCTACGCGCAAGGTTCGACCGTTATCGAGTGGTTCGAAAGTGACGATGTAATCGTTGCCACGCAGCTCGCCTGAGGTTTGAATTTCAAGTCGTTCGCCCGCCAAAGTCGCACGAACACGGAGACGCGTACCATTATCCGCCGTTTCGTATTTGTCGCGTCCATCAGCCTCAAAAGTAAAACGCGGAGCGCGCGTAGAAGCGATAGTTATTGATCGCCCTCGCTGCTCAATGGCAATTCGCTCAGGCGCATCGAGCCTCTGCTCCAGAGTTTGCCGCGATGAGTCACGTCGGTTTTGCGGCAAATTTGCAACGGCTCGTTCGGCGGCTTCGCTCGGATTATCGCTGCGCTCGTAATCAAGCTGATAAGTCCCGTTCAAACGCGAATTAAAATTGGAATTGTTAGGATAATTCGTAGTGTTAGCGGGATAATTCTGGCTGTTGCCCGGATAATTTCCGCCTTCCCAACGGGCGTTTAAATTATATTCGCGCCCAAGTTCGTCAAGCGACCCGCGCAAAGCCGTCCAATCGCGGTTAACGCGAGTTCCGAGTCTAGTTGTTTGCAAAAAGCTGTTGATGTCACGAGCTTCGTCCAAAACAGTTTGCGCGTCGGCGCTGGTAGCGTCACGACCGTTAAATCGGGTTTCAAAATCGGTCAAGGCACGCTGGAAATCTTCGATGTCGCGGTGAATATTTTCAGCTTGGGTTCCGCGCAGACGAATGTTTTGAATTGATTCATCAAAACTGTTTTTAAAATTATCGGCTTGGACGCGAATTCGTTGTATTAAAGTACGCATCTGCCTCTCACTCGTTGCGCGCCGGTTGGTTTGCCCCGATACGTTTTGAACAACGCCGCCAATTGCCACCAGACAAACCAGCGACAATAAAATAATTTTCTGCAATGGTCTCATTTTTTTGCTCCTTTTAACTTGACTCATTCGACAAACGACCGCTTTTAGAAAGCATTTTTTATGCCGAACTTTGCTAGTTTTAATTTCTAAATTCCGGGCAAACAAAAACTCTTCAGTTTGGAAAGTTTAAGACCGATTTTCGTTGCCAAATTTACTGGTTAGAGTTATTTTTGTTTCGCACTCGTTTTTCTTCGCAAATTCGAGCCGCCCGCCGCGTTCTGAATTACGTTAATCTGCCGCGCGGCAGCCGCATTATGGAAAACAAAGATTACAAAACCAGCATTTATTTTGCTGAAAACGACTTTTTTATCGGCGTCAGTCCGAGCGGTCACGCCGTTTCGATGGATGCCAACTCGGAGCGAAATGCCGCGCCGACACCGCTTGAGCTTCTCTTAATCGCCGTCGGTTCCTGCACCGCTTACGATGTCATTGATATTTTGAGAAAGAAACGGCAAGACGTAACCGATTATCGAATCGAAGTGCGCGGTGCGAGGCGCGACGATTATCCACGTTCTTTCAAGCGTCTCGAAGTTCACCATATCGTGCGCGGGCGTGCGGTTTCGTCTGAAGCCGTACGGCAGGCGGTCGAGCTTTCCGATCAAAAATACTGCTCGGTCATCGCCACGGTCCGTCCGGCTGCCGAAGTCGTATCAACGTTTGAAATCCTCGAACAAGGAGACGAAAAATGAGAAATTTAGTCATTTTATTTGTGCTTTATGGATTATTCTGGTGCATTCCGGCGTCGGCGCAGGACAATTTGAAGAAATGGGAAAGTTTCGATTTCGCCGCAAAAAAATTGACGGCTGCGCAAATCAGGAATCTCGATTTGGAAGAATTGGGACGCTTGCGCGGAATCGTTTTCGGTCGGCGCGGGCGGATTTTTAAAGAAAAATCAATTCAGGAATATCTCGAAAAACGCGCATGGTACAAGCCGAATCCGGGTTACAGAAATGCTATGCTGAGCGCGACGGAGCGGCAAAATCTCGATTTGATTCGTTTAGCCGAAGCCGAAAAGCACGATTTTGTTCAACCTGGCGATTTGCGTTTGTGGCAGAAAAAGCAGATTCCCGAAGACAAAATTTACGCAAATTCCGCCGCCGATTGGCGGATTATGATCGCTGAAATCGAAGCGATTCACGGCAAGACTTTCCCCGACGAGCCCTGGCTGCAAAAATATTTCGAGGAACGTTACTGGTACAAAGCCAATCCGAATTACTCCGCTGCCGCGCTTTCGCCAATCGAACGCAAAAACATCGAGGCGCTCAACAAAAAACGCGACGAACAACGCAAAGTCGCCGTTTCGTTCGGCGATATGGACAAATTTCAAAACCTTCCTCTGACGGAAAAAATGCTTGAAGGCGTCACACTGGGCGAGTTGAGAATGATGCGAAACGAGTTTTGGGCGCGCCGCGGCAGAACTTTTAATGTTCCCGGCATTCGAGTTCAGTTTGAATGGCAGGATTGGTATCGTCCAGCAAAAGATCAGAAAACGGTAAAGCTAAATCCAATTGAGGAACAAAACGTTAGGCTGCTCGAAACGATGGAAGCCAAAATCCGCAATAAAATTGCGACGGAGGCGGTTTCTGTCGAGTTGTTTGATGGAATGTTCACCGAAGATTTGCGTGTTTTGCGAAACGAAATTTACGCTCGTCGCGGCAAAGTTTTTAAATCGAAAGATTTGAAAGAATATTTTGAAACACAAAGCTGGTATAAGCCCGATCCGAATTTTAAAGATGAAATGCTTTCGGAAATCGAAAAGAAAAATTTGGCTGTGATTAAAGAAGCCGAAGATGCAGCGATCAGCAAGTTTTCAGAAGCCGAGGGCTGATAAAGCCAAACTAATAAGTTCCGCGTGCCGGAACTTTTGACAGGAAAAAAGGACGAAATCTTTAATTTCGTCCTTTTTTTGTTAATTCGTGTGTTTTGGCGGCTTTGATTAATCGCGAAACTACCCGCTTCCAAATTCCCAAATAAACCATTAACTCAATTGACATTCGCAACTTTCCCAGACATTCTTGAAAAATAAGCAAAAAATCTCGATGAATGAGCTGTCGCCCGAAGAAATTGAGTTAAACAAAAAACGCCGCGTACTTGAACGGTTCGAAAATCGGCTCGCCGAAACCGAAGCCGAATTAATCGAATTCCGCGAGGAATTAAAGATTTTTGAAGCCAAATACAGTCAACAGCTCGCCGCGCTTTACGCCGAATTGGACGGAATCGAAGCCGAAATTGCCGAAGAGGAAGCGCGCCTGGCGCCAGACGACGCAGAAATTCAGCGTCGCGCCGCAGAAGCGCGCGAGCGTGCGGAAGAATCTGCCGCCGTCGCCGAGGAAGAAAACTGGCAGGCTTGCAGCCACAAATTTTATCCTTCGCCTGAAATGAAACGCGCTTATTATAAGCTCGCAAAATTGGTTCACCCGGATTTAGCCGTTGACCGGGAAGAACAGGAACGTAGGCATCGACTGATGGCTCAGCTAAACGAAGCATACGCGGCGGGCGACGCGAAATTGATGGATATGTTGGTCGAAGAACACCGCGATAGCCCGGAATTAATCAAGGGCGATTCAATTGGTGATCAATTAATTCGAGCGATTCGACAGATTTATCAAGTCAAACGTCGTCTGCAAACTTTGCAGAGTGAGCGACTTGACCTCGAACTGTCGGAAAACAACCAATTGCGCCTCAAACTGGACGCGGAAATGCGCGAAGGCAGAAATCTGCTTGCGCAAATGGCTGAGCGGACGAAAACGCAAATCAAACGCGCCGAACGGAAGCTAAATCATTTGCGACATGTCGCTGAAGTTGACCAGAACGAACGCTTCGGATTGAACGTTTCAATGTTTCGTTAACAAAATTTGAATTAGCTGGCAACTTCCACCCCTGTTCCGCCTTCTCTCAAAAACCGATTAATGGGAGGAAACGAATGGCAAAGAAACAGGATAATCAAAAAACTTCAACCAAAGCCGGAATGCTCGGCAAAACCGACAGCCAGGCAGCTAGTGAGCGCGAAAAAAAGACGTCTAAAAAAGAGACTGAGAGCACTCCGAAAACGAGCAAAAACGAAGCGGAAGATCGAAACGACGGCAGACCGCTGCATTAATAAAAAAGGCGGTTAATTTACCGCCTTTTTTATTAATGTTTACACTTCCCAAAGTTTAATCTCATTCTCTTGATTGCACCGCTGATTTTTGTGCGAATGAATTGTAATACTCGACAGGCGCGAGATCATCGGTCAAAACCGGAACCGATAAATTTAACGGTTTTTTATAAAACTTTTCGAGCAATTCGGAAATTTTTCCGTCAGCGGATTTTGCTTCAGGCGGCGGGCAATCGGATTTACAAGCGACAATAATAAGATTTTGATTGGCATCGTCAGGTTTTTCGGGATTAATTTTAAAAAGATAAACGTGCGGAAAAACCTCTTGAAAAGTTCTAAACTCGGCTTGCAGAAAAAGCGAAGCGTCGCCTTCGATCGCAGAAATCAAATTTAGAATCACAATGCCGTCATTTTTCAATCCGTCGTTCATTTTCCGAACGGCTTCAATGGTCGTGAGCTGAAACGGAATGGAAAAAAGCGATCCGAAGGCATCGATTAACATCACGTCGTATTGGTTCGCATTGACTCGATTGAGAAAAACGCGTCCATCTTCGTGGAAAATGCCGAGATTCGGATGATCTTCAAGCCGAAAATATTGGCGGGCGATTTCGGTCATTTGCGGATCGATTTCAACCACGTCAATTTTCGCGTCCGGATATTTTCTCAGATAATCTCTCGGAAAAGAGTAGCCCGCGCCGCCGATGATTAACGTCTCCCGAAAATCCGGTTTGAAATATCGCAGCAAATGATAATACTTGCCGTAATTTAGAACTAATTCGTCGCTGTCGAGAAAGATAGCTGATTGAGTCGAAAGCGGGTCTAAAGTAAGCGATCTGATCGGCTTGCCGGTTTTCTTGTCGTTTCCGCGCAAGATTTGCACTCGACTATATTCGGTATCGAAACTGATAAACTCATCGTTTCTTGACAATTGATGAGCGAAAAACTCGTTCGCACTGACGCCGCAGAAAAACAACAGGAGAACGAAAAGATTTGTCGTATCAAGTCGAAACGGCGCGAGCGCGATCCACAGTAAAAATAAAATTCCGGCTAGCAAATAAAGCGTTCTAACACTGCCAATGAAGGGCAGTAAGAAAAAACCTGCCAGAAACGTCCCCAAAATGCTACCGATTGTCGATAAAGCGTAAAGACGCCCGACGGTTTTCCCCGCATTTTCAACCGAGTTCATTTTCAGTCTGACGGCATACGGCGTGACAAACCCCAAAAGTACGCTCGCGGGAGCGAACAACAAAACAGCCGCCAAGATTGATTTGATTTCCAAACCGAGCGAAATTTGGGAGATCAGCGAAAGAACAAAAGCGTGAAGCAAAATCGTCACTGACATTAAGGCGGCAGCGATGAACATCACGTTTGATAAAACTTTGATCTCCGGTTTGCGATCCGCCATTTTGCCGCCGAGCCAGTAACCGAGACTGAGACTCGCCAGTATGACGCCTATCAAACTCGTCCAAACGTAGGTCGATGTGCCGATATACGGAGCTAAAATTCGCGAGCCGACGATTTCATAAATCATCACCAGCGCGCCGCAGACGAAAACGACGATTTCCAGCAGAAATCTGTCGCGAAAACGGTTTGAATTCGGTTTAATTTGCTCCATTCAATAAAAAGATGTCGAACAATCTAAACAAACTGCCCCGCGGCAAAACCGGACGCCCAAGCCCATTGAAAATTATAGCCTCCTAACCAACCTGTTACGTCCACAACTTCGCCGATAAAATACAAATTTTTAACACGTTTCGCTTCCATTGTTTTCGAAGATAATTCGTCGGTCGAAACACCTCCAAGAGTTACTTCTGCTTTGTGATAGCCTTCAGTTTCATCGAAACGAAGCCTCCAATTGTGCAGAAGTTCGGCAATTCGTTCGATTTCTTTCGGAGAATATTGGTTCAAAGGCTTTGACGAAGTAAATTCGGCGCAAAACTTTTCGGCGAACCGGGACGGTAGATGCTGACTCAGAAAATTAACCAATTCCTGTCGGCTGTTTTTTGAATCGGCAAGCAAATCATAAGCATTTTTGCCAGTCAGCAAATCAAAAGAAATCTGCTCTTTCGGTTTCCAATAATTTGAAATCTGCAAAATTGCCGGTCCCGAAAGCCCTCGATGCGTAAACAATATGTTCTCTTTAAACGCTGCGTCACCGAAACTAGCTGTCGTTTCCAGAGAAACGCCCGCGAGTTTGCCGAATTCTATTAAACGGTTTTCGCCAAAGACCAAAGGAACGAGAGCCGGACGAGTCTTTTCTATTTTTAAATCGAATTGCCGCGCGATTTTGTAACCAAAATCGGTTGCGCCAACTTTCGGAAACGACAAACCACCGCATGCAACAACAAGACTCTCCGATTCAAAGCTGCCGATATTCGTTTCGACTTCGAAAATATCATCAGTTTTTTGGAGGCTTTTAATCTCGCAGTTTGTTTTGATTTGCACGTTACCTGCCGCACATTCGTCCAGCAGCATTTCGACGATTCGCCTAGAAGTGTCGCGACAGAAAAGCTGTCCGAGCTTTTTTTCGTAATATTCAATGCCGTGCTTTTCGACTAATTTAACGAAATCCTGCGGTGTGTAGCGGGCGAGAGCTGATTTGGCGAAATGCGGATTGTTTGAGACATAATTAGCAGCGGAAACTTCACGGTTCGTAAAATTGCAGCGCCCGCCGCCGGAAATCAAAATCTTTTTGCCGACTTTTTCAGCGCGTTCCAATACAACAACGCTGCGACCGCGTTTTCCCGCTTCTGCTGCGCAAAAAAGCCCAGCCGCGCCACCTCCAATAACGATTACATCCGTTTTCATTTCGCTTATCCGATGTATTTGTTTTTAATTCGGATGTCGCGACCAGCAAACATATCAGTTTCAAAATCGTGCAAATAAACTTCGACTTGCGAGCGGTCGAATATTCGGCTGACTTCACGGAAATCCTGATTAACCCGACAAAGTTCATCGAAAATTATTTCGCGCAGTTTTTCCAAATCCCGCAAATCCTCTCTTGGTGCCCGCGTCTTTTCGAGATGAATTTTCAAAATTCGCTTTAAATCAGCCGTTTCTTCTGATTTGAGTTGAAACGAATTAATGCGTCCGATGAGCAACGGATTGGTGTTGATAATTTCTTCCAAATCGTGGGGGAAAATTTTCGAGCCGTAAAACGGAACGCTTAGATCGTTGCGCCCATGAACGAACAAAATGGGAAACGCGCCTTGCTTTTTGGCAAAATCCTTGATCTCAAAGCCTTCAGATTTTAATTTCGCGGATAAATCTTCGTATGAAAGGCAGCCGCCCAAATCACGCAGATTGTAGCGAATCTTCGGCGCAGCACCTTCGAGCCTTGTGATGGTAAACAGCAATTCGCCATCAGCGTTAGTCTCGATGATGTAATCCGCCGCGTTGTATTGAAAAATCATCGGCGGAGTCTCACGTCCGAATAGCTTGAGGCTGAGCCCGCGATTTTGAAAACATAAACGGCGCAGAGCAATGGTCATTTCGGTTTCGACTCCGATATTGATTTCCAAATCCGAAGCGCCGTAGCTCGAAATTACAGTGTTAAAAGATTTCAAAAAATAAGAGCGCAGCCCCTCGCTCATTCCTTCGCCGCCGACCACAGCGTCAATTCGATAAAGAGATAAATCCAGCTCTGTTTGTTCGAGCCAAGCTTTTAAAAACGGCGGGTAGCCGAAAATTAAATAACGATATTTCGCACCGAAAAGCTGCAAAGTGTTTTCGAGCTTTTTCGCGTCTGGACCAATTGACTTCAAAATGCCGACATCAGCCAGTGACATCGAAACGTTCATTCCCGTCGCCCATGGTCCGAGCGCAAAGCAATTGAGCAAAATGCAACATTTTTCCTGATAAATAATTTCGTAGTTTAATTGCAGAACGCGCTTCACATCTTTTCTTTCCGAGAGACTGCGAACCCAATTGTTCGGTACGCCGGACGAGCCGCTTGATTCGTCAATAACCGTTCCCGGCACCGGTATTGCCCCGCCATAGCAACGCTCTTCGATGGTATATTTTTTGACGTAATTCTCTTTCGTCATTACCGGCACGTTTTCCAATCTCCAGCCGTTTCTTTGTTCGTAGTTTTCAGCATTTAAAAACTCTCGATAAGCCGGACACTCTCGACGCGCCCTCTCAAAAACCGCAAACGCGCGGACTTTTCCGACAAAAGACAGAAACTGCTGCAATTGCGGGGCGAACAAAATGAGATAAGTTTTACCGTCGGCACCAAGCGTCCAACGAACAAGCCACAACGAATAGATAAACACGCGAGCGAAAAAGTAGCTAAACATATTTTCTAATTCACTAAGGTTGAAATTAATTGCGATTGAAGAGTAACTTCCCACCTATAAACACGAATATTTTTGTATGTTTTTTGTTTGGTTCGGGCAGTTTCGTGGGTTGATTTTAATTCCTTTTTCATAACGGGCAAGTTGGATTAATTAACCAGAATTTTTTCGAGCGACAGACGATGGCTTTTCGGCGGTTCAGCCGAATAACCGATTTTAAAAATCAGCCAGGTTTCGGGAATTTTTATGTTTTCGTTCCACCAATTCGCTGCATCTGGGTTTGTCACCAGATTTCCGTAAGGATGAATATAAAGATTGTGTTTGGCGGTTTCGAGCCAGAAACGCATCAAACAACGACCTGAATTGATTGCATCGGCGGGTTTCCAGAAACCTCCGGCAAGCAAGCCGATTGTAGGTACAACGCCAAGCTGCCGCCGGTATTCGCGCCATAATATTTGTCGAAAAAGCGGTAAATTTAAAAGCCACGGCGCACGAGCCGAAAGCCGAAAATTTAAACGCGATGTGTTCATACAACGGTAATCCAAGCCGTCGAGCTTTTCAGCCGATTCGCGTTCGGAAAAGCGAAACCACGAAACAAGCTCCTCCTGATAATCAGGGCTGTTCAAATCCTCAAAAACGGCTTCGATGTTGCGATTGATAACTTTTTCAATTGTTTCCTTGTCGGTGATTTCACTGTAATGTTGTCCGAATTCGGCAGCGAGCTTTTTTAAAGTTTCTGTCACTTTCGGCGGAACTTTTTCGGGCAAAAGCGAGAGCCGCGAAGTGCGGCGGCGAAGAAACAAGCTTTCGTCGTAAGGATTTTCAGATCGGTCGGTTTTTATCAATTCAATTCGGGCAAAGGGCAATAAAGTCGGCGTTTTTGTTTCGAGAATCGCGGGCGCGTACCATTCGGGCGGATGCGCAAGTTCATATTCAATTCTCAATTGTTCCCTACGAGCTAAAATATCAACAGCTTCGAGGAAAATTCCCATCGTCAAAATGATAAAACTTCCGGTCGTATCTTCTTTCGGCAGCGTCCGCGTCGAATCAATATAAAGCTCTGCACGGCTTTCATCGAGAATTTTTATGCGCCATGGCTGGACATTGTGCGGCGAAGGAGCGTGCAACGCGATTTGCAGGATTTTATGCCAGATTTCCATTCGGTTGGGGTAGGAGCGAAGCTGGGATTGAGAAAAACATAACTTGCTTGACGGGCAAGTAAGGCAATTCTACACTGAAAGTATTGAGTTTTAAACGAAATTTTTATTTTTTAGAACAAACGTTATGTCACATAATCTTTTTAACACCCTGCAAACTTTCAAAACCGGAAATGGCGATGAAGGCAAATTCTATTCGCTTCCGCAGCTAGAGCGCGAAGGCATTTCCAATGTTTCACGTCTTCCGATTTCGGTGCGGATCGTTCTCGAATCAGTTTTAAGAAATTTCGACGGAAAGAAAATTCACGAACAGGATGTTCGCAATATCGCCGCGTGGCAGTCAAACGAAGAACGCACTAAGGAAGTGCCGTTCGTTGTTGCACGCGTTCTTTTACAGGATTTCACAGGCGTTCCGCTTCTGGTTGATTTGGCGGCGATGCGGTCGGCAGCTGCGCGAATGGGCAAAGAGGCGGGCATTATCGAACCGCTGGTTCCGGTTGATCTAGTTATTGACCACTCGGTACAAGTTGATTACGCCGAAACCAACGACGCTTTTCGCCAAAATGCCGAAAAAGAATTTGAGCGTAACGAGCAGCGTTATCGCTTTTTGAAATGGGGCACGCAAGCTTTTAACGGATTTACGGTTGTTCCACCGCAAATCGGCATTTGCCACCAAGTCAATCTCGAATTCTTAGCCAAAGGCGTTTTTGAACGCAATGGCGTTTATTTTCCCGATACGGTTGTCGGGACTGATTCGCACACGACAATGGTCAACGGGCTTGGCGTGGTCGGCTGGGGAGTCGGCGGAATTGAAGCTGAAGCCGGAATGCTCGGACAACCGACCTACATCTTAACGCCCGATGTGATTGGCGTTAATTTAACAGGTCACTTGCGCGAAGGCGTGACTGCAACCGATCTGGTTTTGCGGGTCACGGAAATGCTCCGCAAACATAAAGTCGTCGGCAAATTCGTAGAATTTCACGGCGAAGGCGCATCGAGTTTGCACGTCGTTGATCGCGCAACAATCGGCAATATGTCCCCCGAATATGGCGCCACCATGGGTTACTTCCCGGTTGACGAACGCACGCTCGAATATTATCTCTCGACCGGCAGAAGCGAAGAACACGTCGAAACGATTCGCAATTACTTCATAGCGCAGGGAATGTTCGGAATGCCGAAAGCGGGCGAAGTTGATTACACGACCGTTCTCGACCTCGATCTTTCAACCGTCACACCTTCGGTTTCCGGTCCTCGTCGCCCGCAGGACAGAATTGAGTTGACCGAATTGAAAGACCGTTTTCAAGAGTTGTTTACCAAATCAGTTCCCGATGGCGGTTACGGCAAAAATTCGGAAGATTTAAACAAACGTTATATGGCGTCGGTCGGTCCGGTTTCAACCGGAAACAACGGCGATGACATTCATCACACAACGAGCGGCGGCGGTTCGCAGCAGCGAGTTCCCGAAGAAGTAGAGTTGATGACAAGCCCGCGCAACACAAATCCTTTAACGGAAATTGAGATGATGACGAATCGCCCGACCCCCGATATTGTCGAGGGTCCGATTCAGCGCGTTGAGGAACCGCAAAACGTGACCATCGGCAATGGCGACGTCCTGATCGCAGCAATCACTTCGTGCACCAACACGTCGAATCCCGGCGTGATGTTGGGCGCTGGAATTGTGGCGAGGAAAGCAGTCGAGCGTGGGTTGGAAGTTCCGACCGCAGTTAAAACATCTCTTTCGCCGGGTTCGCGCGCCGTGACGGATTATCTGGAGAAAACCGGATTACAAAAATATCTCGACGAACTCGGTTTTAATCTAACTGGTTACGGCTGTATGACCTGTATCGGTAACTCCGGTCCGCTCGATTTAGGTTTGGAAGAAGAAATCAACGAACACGACATCGTCGCGGCATCCGTTCTTTCCGGCAACCGCAACTTTGAAGCCCGCGTTCATCAAAGCATTCGCGCCAATTTCCTGATGTCACCGCCGCTCGTCGTGGCTTTCGCTCTTGCCGGAACGGTCAACATAGATATGTCGAAAGATCCGATTGGCAAGGATAAAGACGGCAAAGACGTTTATCTGCGCGACATTTGGGCGACGACCGAAGAAATCAACGAAGCGATGAAGTACGCTTTCGACCCGGAAACTTATCGCCGTCTTTACAGCGACTTTGACGACAAAAATCCGATGTGGAACGCGATTCCTTCCTCTGTCGGCAAAGTTTACGAATGGGACACGGATTCGACTTACATTCAAGAGCCGCCTTATTTCGAGAAATTCTCGAATGAAAAACGGAGGTTTTCAAACATCGTCGGAGCGCGCCCACTCGCAATCTTCGGCGATTCGGTGACGACCGACCACATTTCGCCAGCCGGCGCAATTCGTCCGACTTCGCCTGCCGGAAAGTATTTGCAGTCGAAAGGAGTCCCGCCCAGCGATTTCAATTCTTACGGTTCGCGGCGCGGAAATCACGAAGTTATGGTGCGCGGGACGTTTGCCAATGTGAGAATCAAAAACTTGATGGTTACGCCAATCGAAGGCGGCGTCACGCGCCATGAGCCCAGCGGTGAGCAAATGTCGATTTATGACGCCGCATTGCGTTATCAGCAGGAAAACGTGCCGCTTATCATCCTCGCCGGACACGAATACGGGACGGGTTCATCACGCGACTGGGCGGCGAAAGGAACGCGATTGTTAGGCGTGCGTGCAGTTGTCGCAGAATCGTTCGAGCGCATTCACCGCTCGAATCTCGTCGGAATGGGCGTGTTACCGCTTCAATTTGAAGAAGGCACAAACGCGCAGTCACTGCAACTAGTAGGCGACGAAACGTTTTCCATCGTTGGACTTGATCGCGAAATCGCCCCACGCCAGCGCGTGAAGATGAAAATTACCCGTGCTGACGATTCGACCGAAGAAGTGCCGTTAATTTTGCGGATTGACACGCCGATTGAAGTCGAATACTACCAGCACGGCGGAATTCTGCCTTATGTTCTGCGGCAGTTGCTGAACCTTTCAAGCGATTCCCAAGCAGCGGTTTAAACTTCTCACAGATGTTTCAAACAATAAAAAAAGCGGGTGAAATTAAATCGCCCGCTTTTTTCTTACTGCATTTCTTTTCGATTAAAATTCGGCTAAGAAGTCAACTGGCTGATCTTCGGAATTGATTAAACGGAATTGTGTGGGCTCGGTAAAAACATATCGCTTGCTATAAATCGTAAAAACGTAACCTTCTCCGACCTGGACATCGTCAAAACGATAGTAACCGAATGGATTTGTAACCGTTGAGCGGGTATTGCCCATTGAATCCATAATCGTAACCAAAGCTCTTGAAATCGGTCTTCCGAAAGATGTTCTCGCGCGTCCAGTAACCGAAACGGCGGAGGCTGTCGTTGTCTGATTTGTCACAACGATGTTGTTGATTCCGACCCATTCGTCCGGCGTGCTGGTTCCGTCGGGCGCGGCGGCGTTTGTTGAAATCAGCCGGACTTGAACTTTCGGTTGATTTAGAGCACCAGCCGGCAGATAAACGCCTCTCGTTGTTTTGAGCGTAGCATCATTTGGTCCGAGCGTTGCGTCGGCGACAAAACCTTCAGGAATATTAATGAAGCTTCCCGTTTCTCCGACGCGGTATTGTAAAGCTACCTGCGAAACTGAATTGTTAGTTCCCTTATCAATATCGCTTACTTCGTAGCTCATAAAAACTTTTGTTTGTCCGGTCGTGTTGAGGTAGAAAACAAGATACGGATTTGCCTGAACGTTGCCTTGAAACCCGATTCCCAAATGGTCTCCGGCATCAAACTCGGTGGCGCCTCCCGTGTTGAAAGCGCTGGGATTTTGCTTGTTGGCATTAACGCATTTGCTTGTGGGTAAAGCATCGTTTGTTTGTCCGGTTCCTAAAACCGTTTGCGGATCAACACCGTGCGTGTTAGTTAAACTTGTGCCGCAAAACCCTTCGATGGCGAAAACACCCGACCAATCATCATTTCGAGTGATCATGTCTGTCGTCGCAGGCGTGATGTTTAAGGTTAAGTTTCCGCCCGTAAAGTTATAATAAACGTGGCTGGCTTTGGCTGTCGGGGCAATCGAAAAGCTGCTGTAAACACTTTTATCTGCCACGAATAAGGTTGAAAAATCGAGACTGAACATTACGAGAAAGACAATTACAAATATGCTCACTGTCTGTTTCAATCTGTTTAAAAATACAATTGATTTATTTGATTCTAGGGGCTTTATTTTCATTTTTGTTCTCCTAAAGGAAAAGAGATAGATAGAAGGGAAAAAACAAACATATCCGTGAAACAACGAATACATTTAGTGCATTACCTTCAGTAATGGGCAAAACATCTGAAAGCTAATATTTAGAAGGCATCTAATCGGTAGAATTTATTTTTTTTTGAATTAGGGGGTTAAATCCAAAAGCGAGGCAAACATCTTTTAACAGATGCCAAACATGAAAATCGCATAATCATCATTCCTTGTCAACTTTATTTGTTTGACTTCCCGTAATCGAATGGAGTTGAAGGGCGAACGATTTGCGTCGTTCGGCTTTTTCATTTATTTTCAAACCGCGCCGTTTCTCATTCAAAGTCTATGTCCAAACTGCTCATCACTAAGTATCACAATCAACTCCACGAAATTCTTAACGCGGGCGGAACTCGCAACGAAACATCAATCACGTTTGCCTTTGCCAATCTTCTGCGCGCTTACGCCGAAAAGAAAGGTTTGCTGCTGGTCGAACAAAAAGATGTAATCGGGCGCGCGGGTAAAAGAGTGATTCCCGACGGCACTTTGAAGTATTTCGGCGGGATTGATGTCGGCTATTGGGAAGCGAAGGACACGAAAGACAGGCTCGACGACGAGATTCATAAAAAGCTCAACGAATCCGGTTATCCGTCGAAGAACATCATTTTTGAAGACACGCAAACGGCGGTTTTGTTTCAGGAAAATACGGAAGTGATGCGCGTCTCGATGCGCGAATGGAATCTGCTGGATGATTTGCTCGAACGATTTATCAATTACGAGCCTGCCGAGATAAAGGAATTTAACAAAGCCCTCGAACAGTTTAAAGAAAACGTCCCGACGATTGTCGAAGGTTTGCGCGGGCTGATGGAAACGGCTGCGGAGACCAACAAAATTTTCCGCGAGATGCGCGATTTGTTTCTGGAAATCGCCAGAAGCGAGATTAATCCCGAAATCACGCCGGAAGACATTCGGGAAATGATAATCCAGCACATTTTGACCGAGGACATTTTCACCAATGTTTTCGGCGATGCCGAGTTTCATCGCTCAAATAACATAGCGCGCGAATTGGAAGACGTGATTCATACGTTTAT
>JALZCH010000108.1 GCA_030863175.1 Acidobacteriota bacterium
GGCTAATTCACGTTGAGTGATGCCGCCCGCTTTATATGTTTCGAGAATCTTTTCCCGTAAATCTAAAGAGTAGGATTTCATTTGATGATTCTACTCTTGTGTTTCAAATTACTGAAATCTGCTCTAGTAAAGGCGAATTTGAGTTCGAAAGTGCGAGGGCAAATCCGAGCGTTGTCAGACCTGAAGCGATTGCGGTTTTAAAAGAAATCGGAATTGATATTTCTCAAAACCGTTCAAAATCGGTTGAGGAATTTGCTGGACAAGAATTTGATTATGTGATTACGGTTCGCGACAATGCGCGCTAGAATTGCCCGTATTTTCCGACTAAAACAGAGCTGATTCATCATAGTTTTGCCAACCCGGCGATGATTCAAGGAAATGCAGAAACGCGCTTGCAGGCATTTCGTCAGGTAAAAGACGGAATTCATGATTTTTTGACGCAATTCATCGGTAAATATGAAAAGTAGAAGTATTGACTCCTCAGCAGAAATTAGAAAGCCTCAAACATTTTTGTTTGAGGCTTTCTAAACTAAAAACTTTACTGATCGCGCCCATGAACGTGTGCGGGCGGATAAGTAGCTTCGACGGCAGTAAAAGGTTCGAGAATTTTATAAGTGTGCAAAGCGCCTTCGGGGACAATCCATGAATCGCCTGGTTCGAGCAAAACCATTTGACCTTCGGAATGCAATTCGGCGCGTCCTTCGATAACGTAACCGACCGTTTCATATTCGCGGGCGCTTGGTTCTTTTTGATCATCAGTTTCTTCTTCAACCCACATGCGCATTGCAATATTTTTGCCCGAAGCCAGATAAACCTGCCCTTTTTCTCCGCGCGGCGAATGCGCCGAATTGACTTTGATAATTGTCGTATCACCCATTTTCGCGATTCCCTTTGTCTTTTCTGATTTTCAAACAGCATAGAAAACACTCGTTTCATGATGCCGTACAGAACCGTACCGATTAGCTCCAATCAGCATCAGGTTTTTTCTGAAATCGTTTTGCCGCATCAATTACGTCCTGCAATTCGACCGGATCGCTGAATGGGTCTGTATCAAGCGTCGTGATGCGGTTTAACTCTTTTTGCCAGCGGCGCAATTCGGCGATGTAACGTTCAGCCGGAAGACGCCTCAAGGTACCGTCGCAATCCTCTAAATCGCAAATCCCGTTTTTCAGCCACTTGCCCGTGTGCCAATCCTGCATATCAACCGCCGGAAACAAACAAATCCCGTGTAAATCCATTCCTTCATTAACGGCGGCGAGCGATTCTTCCATCACGTCTTTGAGCCACGCGGCGCGACCTTCGCCAAGCCCGCTCGTTTCGCCGATAATCATTGGGCGATGATAACGCTCCCAAATGAGTTTTAATAAATCGCAGAGCGGTTTGATGCGGTCGTCGTGCGGTTCTAAAGCGGCGTGCGGACCTTGTTCACGGTATTCCATTTGTCCGAACGAATAATTATTTGCGCCCACAATATCGAGTATTTCTGGCGAACCGCCAAGCTCAGGATGTTCTTTTCCGAAAAGAATGTCCCAGGCGAGGAAAGTGTCAACGTAAGTTTCGTGATGCGCTTTTTCGATTAAATCCGGTCGGTCGCGCGGGGCGACAACCTGCACGAGCGGATCAATATTAATCATTCTGGCTTCCGGCGCGATTTCGCGAATCGCTTTCGCACCCGCAATCGCAGCTTTGCATAAAGCGAGACGCAATTTAAAACGATCTTCTTTCGTCTTTTTATAAGGCGCAGTCCAGCCCCATTCGCCGCCCATAAACGAGAAAAAAGTAATTTCATTAATCGGAGTAAAAAAATGCGGCGCTCGAATTCTCGACGTGACATATTCAGCCGCCGCGCGGCAATAATCGGCAAATCTGTTCGTAAATTCTTCGGAAAACGGGTCTAAATTGTCCGGGTAGCCGTAATGACACAAATCCCAAATCGGCAAAACGTGAGATTCGTTCATGGCTTCTATCATCGGGTCAATCGGTGAAAAATCGTATTCGCCGTTTTTATCAACAAATGCCCAAGGAATTCCTTCGCGGGCGACGGCAATTCCGATTTCCGAGAGAAAACGGTAGTCTTCGCGGACAAATTTGTCGTGCTGCGTTTCGGCTACCAGGTTGCGGCGACCTTTGTCTTTCCAGATAAACGTCGAACATTCAAAACCGGAAATAAAAAATGTTGGGAAAATGCCAGGTTTCTTTGCCATTTGCTTATTCTACCCGAACATTTATCAAGCGGATAAATATTTTGTCATTTAGCGTACTTATCAAAACTGTTATTTCGGGTAATTTTGTTTAGAAATACGGTTATCACTATGCAGGAAGAGATGAATGAAAATTCGTTTGAGCAGTTCGGCTTGAGCGAAGAATTAATCAAAGCAATCAACGATGTCGGCTACGAAACGCCGTCACCGATTCAACTTAAAACAATTCCGCTGTTGCTCGCGGGCAAAGATGTGGTCGGGCAGGCGCAAACCGGAACCGGCAAAACGGCAGCGTTTGCTTTGCCGATGCTTGAGCGGCTCGACGTGAAAAGCAAAGACGTGCAGGCGCTGGTTTTAACGCCGACGCGCGAGCTGGCGATACAAGTCGCTGAAGCGTTTCACACTTACTCGAAACATCTGGGGCGAGTTCGCGCGCTGCCAGTTTACGGCGGACAATCAATTTCGCAGCAAATCCGGCATTTGCAAAACGGCGTGCAGGTTATTGTCGGAACGCCCGGTCGAATTATGGATCATATGCGGCGCGAAACTCTCGATTTATCCAATCTGAAAATCGTGGCGCTTGACGAAGCCGACGAAATGCTGCGGATGGGATTTATCGAAGACATCGAATGGATTCTCTCGCACACGCCGGAAACGCGACAAACGGCTTTGTTTTCCGCGACGATGCCGCGCGAAATCCGCCGAATTGCCGAGCGTTATTTGCGCGAGCCGGAAAACGTTCAAATCGAACGAAAAACCCTCACGGTTCCGACGGTCAAACAGTTTTATCTAAACGTTTCCGAAGCGCAAAAAACCGACGCGCTGACCAGACTTTTGGAAGCCGATTCAACACCGGGTGAAGCAACGCTTATATTTCACCGTACGAAAGTCGGAGCCGCCGAATTAACTGTTAAACTACAAGCGCGCGGTTATGCGGCGGAAGCGATGCACGGCGATATGAATCAGGCTCAGCGAGAGGCTTTGATTCGACGCCTTAGAAACGGGCAAGTCGAAATCGTCATTGCGACGGACGTTGCGGCGCGCGGTCTTGATGTCGAGCGTATCGCCACTGTAATTAATTACGATATGCCGAGCGATACGGAATCTTACGTTCATCGTATCGGTCGCACAGGCAGAGCCGGGCGTGAAGGCAAAGCCGTCTTGTTCGTTACCCCCCGACAACAGCGGATGAAACGCGACATCGAGCAATATACAAAGCAAAAAATCGAGCCGATGAAACTGCCTTCGCAGGCGGATGTTGCCGCCCGCCGCGTTGCAATGTTTAAAGAGAGACTTTTAAAAACATTGACGGAAGAAGATTTAGAATTGCATCTGTCGCTTGTCGAAAATCTGGCGGAGGAAAGCGGTTATGATTTTGCGGAAATTGCCGCCGCTGCTTCTTATATTGCTAGCAGTGACAAACCGCTCGAAGTCACAATCGAACCGGAGCCAGAACAAATCAATTTTGGCACCGATTCTGCGATGGTACGGCTGTTTATCGGCGTCGGACGCAATCATCGCGTCGGACCGGCTGATATTGTCGGCGCAATCGCCAACGAAGGCGATGTTCCGGGCAAAGCAATCGGTGCGATTGACGTTTACGACCGTTTTACACTGGTTGATGTCCCGGCGGAATACGCCAAACAGGTTTTGCAGGGAATGAGCAACACGCGCATTCGCAGCCAGCGAGCAAACGTCCGCGTCGCCGCGCCGCGCGATATACCGGAAGACGAGCCGCCGCGCCGCGCCGGAAAAGCAAAAGCCAGTGCGAAAAACGGCAGAGTGAAAAGTAAAGGAAAAAAGACGGAACGCCCAAGCGGCAGGAAGCCGTCGAAACGTTGAACAAAAGTACGAGAGCCTGATTAATCAGGCTCTCGTCTGCATTTGAATCGGAGTTTTCAAAAACCGAAGATTTAAAACCCGGCTGAAATTGCTTTAGCGAATAACTCTGACATCGCGTTCGCTGAAAATTCGCCAGCCGTTGTTTGTCTGCTGCCACCTTAATTCCTGAATAACTACTCCGCTGCGCCTTTTTTGGTTGTCGGCAACATTATACTTTTTGCGGAAACGCATAACTGCCGTGCGCCCGCCGTCCTGAAAGACGATTTCGGGTTCTTCCGCCCGAATATCAATTGATTTAGCGTTGGCAAAAACGCGAGCCTTTTCGGCGCGCACGGAATCGCGCGAAGCGTTTCGGGCAAGATAGAAAGCCTTCAGCTCCGGCATATAAAAAGTCATCTGATCTTCGATGTCACGTCTGTTTGTCGCTTCTATCCATTGATTCAGGGCATTGCGAAGCGAAACGGCTTCGTCGCTCTCGGCTTTGGCAGAGCCGGCTCTTGAGGCAGCAGGCGAAGCACCGACATCATCTTGTTTCGCGTTTTGACCCGCACCTTGCCCTTCGCCGAAAATATCCCAGCGTGCAACCTCGGAGACTTTGTTATAGGCGGTTTTGATAATTATCGGTTCGGCAAGCTGCGCGGCATAAATGTGGCGTGTTACTCGCAAACCCTGACCGTTTTCGTGAGACGCAAACGTCACGTTCACGTTATCTTCGACTTTCCCGCTCGATCTGAAAATCAGATTGTCATTTTCAAACGCGATGCGCGACTGAACGACCGAACCATCGGAACTGCGTTGGGTTCGCGTAATTCCATCGGCGACAAAAGTAACGGGCTGCGCGCGAGAGGAGCCGACCGTGACTCGATTTCCGCGACACTCTATCGCCAGAACGTCAGGCGGAGTCAGGCGGACGGACAAATCCATCAAAAACTTTTGCTTTTGCTCGTTGCCGAGCGGAACTTTGCCGGTAATGCCTTCGACAACCGAATAAAGCTTATCGCTCTCGGCTGGATTGATGCGATAAACGCCGTTCAGAGAACAAGAAGCGGCAGAAACTCCGCGAGCCGTTGTTGCGCGTTGTCGTCCGGTTTGTGCTTCGAGCGTTCCGCCGAAATTTACCGCCAAAATTATCCAAAATGTTATGACGCTGCTCGCTCGTATCATCCTGTCCGCCTCCGTTAATCAAATTTTTCCTGCAACCGCTGCACACGCTGATTTTAAATAAAGTTTACTTCGTAGAATCGAACAATGTATTCGCCGGTTAAAACAATCGTTTCTCACCAGGCGCGCGACCACTTTTTTCCGGAGTGTTCGTCATCGCGCAAACGCGAATCAACTCCGGCTTTTAGTTCCAAAAGCCTGCCGACAAGCCAGAGCAAATCGGAGAGACGATTCAGATAAGTGACAACTTGAGAATCAACTGTTTCGCCCGCTTCCAAAAGGCGTACAACGCAGCGTTCCGCTCGGCGGCATATCGTCCGCGCCACATCGAAAGCTGCCGCCGAAGCTACATCGCCCGGCAAGCTCCAATCCGACAAAATGCCTTCGATTTTTTCGATTCGATGAACTTCCGCCGTTAGCCGCTCAATCATTTCCGGCGTGACATACGGTTTCGGCGCGTCTGCGAAATTGGGATTTGCGACAGAACCTGCGACCAGAAACAAATCGCGCTGGATTGATTTCGTCAATTCGTTGATTTCTGCGTCTTCGCAAATCGAACGGGCGAATCCAAGCGCGGCGCTCAGTTCGTCAATCGTTCCATACGATTCGACACGCAAATCCGCTTTTGAAACGCGCTCGCCGCCGATTAACGCAGTTTTTCCTTTATCTCCGGTCGTGGTTGCAATGCTCATTGAAATTAATTGCGAATTTCAAATTATCAATCGAACATACAAAAATACGAGGTCGAATATCAATCCGAGCCTCGTATTTCGCAATTCGTAACTTAAAATTATTTTTGTGGTTTATTCGGTTTCGGCGTCGGCGCTGTTTGCGGTTTTTCTTCTACTACCACTTCATCGTCATCCAGAATTCGGACGGTTGATTTGGCTTCTTTAAAATCCGTGTAACGAACGCGCATTTTGATTCGATACGAGCTGCCGTTGTCGAAATTCAGCACCTCGTTGGCGTAAGAATAAGACGGAAACCAATATCTTCCGTCAATATTTTCGCGCCAGGTTTCAACCACCGGAAATTTGTTGTTTTTGGTTTCGGGCAAGCCTTTGCCTTTTGTTTTCACAATCTGCAAATCTTCCACGTCAACCCAAACTCTGCCGCTGAAAAATCTGTCTTTTGATTTTTTCGGGTCGGGTAAAACTTTCGGCTCGACATCGAAAACGTACAAATCAAGCTCGTCAATCCGCTCTTTGCCGACGAAAGTAATATTGTACATATTCATCTTTGACGGTTCGAGAGCAAACGGATTGACGCCGCCGAGATCGTCCAGATCTTCCGCGGTCACGCCGCCGAAAGTCGGAACGGGCATATACAGTACTTTTTCATACTTGGTTCCGTTGTCCGCAAAAACGAAATGCGATTCGCGAATGTATTCGCCCGTCACTTGTCCGCCGTCGCCGAAAGTTTGAAGCTCGGCTTTACGGCGAAAGCTATATTGAGTTAATGCCTGCCGAAATTCCTGCTCTTTTTGTGTGAAAGTCTTGATAATGCGTTCAATTTCAGCCTGACTGAGATTAACTTTTGTAACGTTCGATTTCGATAACTGCTGCGCTGATGCCGAAAACCCGACGCCGAATAACAAAACGCCGCAAGCAAACCAAATTGCCAGCTTTTTTCCAATCATTCCTTTTGTCTCCAATAAATAATGAAAAGCTGACAAATAGATGCGCTCTGCGGCGTTCGGGTTCTCTGCCTAAAATCTCAAATTTGAAATCTGAGATTTCAGATTCTCTTTAACTGACAAACTCAATCTCAGGTTTAGTCGGAATAAGTCCCTTTTCGTAACCTTCCTGCAAAAATCTGCGGACGCCTTCACGCCCGCGTTCGCCATAATCGAGCGTTAAATCATTGACCCACATCGCCACAAACCGGTCGGCTGTGTCGGCGTCCATATCGCGCGCAAACTGCATCGCGTAGGAGAGCGCGTTTTCCCGATTGTCGAGCGAATACTGAATGCTTTTGTGCAGATAACCGGAAACTTTTTTCATCAAATCCGCGCCGAGCTCGCGTTTAATGGCATTGCCGCCCATCGGCAGCGGTAAGCCCGTTCGTTCGTGCCACCATTCGCCCAAATCCAGCACCTTTTGCAAACCGACGGTGTGATAATAAAGCTGACCTTCGTGAATCAAAAGTCCGGCGTCGCACCTGCCGTTTTTAACGGCGTCAATGATTTTGTCGAAAGCGATAACTTCGTAATTAAAATTTTGATCGAAAAGCCTGAGAGCCAAAAAAGCGCTCGTCAATTCGCCCGGCACGGCGATTCTAGCTTTGCTCAAATCGGCGGGCGACATTTTTTCTTTCGAGACAACTATCGGACCGTATCTGTCGCCGATTGAAGCGCCGTGTGGAAGCAGCGCGTATTTGTCCGAAACGTAGGCGTAAGCGTGAAATGAAACCGCTGTCACGTCGTAAAAGCCCTCGCGCGCTTTTTCGTTTAAGGTTTGGATGTCTTGAAGAACGTGCGTAAATTTCAAATCGCCGGTGTCAATTTTGTTGGTGGCGAGACCGTAAAACATAAACGCATCATCGGAATCCGGCGAATGCGCGACGCTGATCGTCCGCGTCTTTGTCTCGTCTGTTCTGGTACTGCTCATTGCTAAAACTTCCCGTAAAAAACTTTCGTGTCGTAAAGAATTTCAACCGCGCCCGCTTGTTGGTGACGAGCAAAAATATCTGCCAAATTCGACAACATTTCCTCAAAACGCGGATGTCCGGCGCGAGGAATGTATGAAGCAGATAATAGTCTGCCTTTTAATCCGTCAAAGTCAACCCGCTGAACATTCGGAAAAGCCGTTTCATGAAAATCCTCGTTAAAAAGCGTGCGAATTTTATCGGTCGAAACTGCATCGTGCCGGACTTCCTTGTAATCCGTTCCGTATTCAAGCAAAAACTTTTCGTATTCGCGCAAAAAAGCCGTCGAAGCAAGCTGCCGGTCGTTCCAAATCAAAGCGACATATCCGCCCGGTTTAATAATTCTTTGAAATTCCGCTTTCGCTTTTTCCCGGTCGAACCAGTGAAACGCCTGCGCCGCAGCAATTAAATCAACGCTTTTATCGGGCAAATCAGTGTTTTCCGAAGTTCCGTCAACGCTTTTGAAATTGGAAAACTCTTTCAAAAACTCTTCACCTGCACGGCGCATTGCTTCGTTCGGCTCAACGCCGATAACGGTGCAGCCGGTCTCGAGCAGCAATTTAGTAAAAATCCCTGTTCCAGAGCCAACATCGGCGACCGTCGATTTTTCACTCAAATTCATTTCTCGCCGCATCAATTCAATGACCTGCGGCGGATACGATGGACGATATCGGACGTAATTTTCAACTTGATAAGAAAAGCGTTCGGTCGGTTTCATCTTAATCTCCGGCAATAAATGCGGTCATTTTCCATTTTCCGTTTTTCTTTTCAAAAACGGCGCGGTAATCAATTGGACTGCGAACGAATTGACCTGCGACATAACCTTTTTTGCCGCCCAAAGTTTCTACCCACACCCAATGATACTCATTTACTTTCGATTTATCCTGGATCGAGCGGTCAAAATCAGGCACCACGACATTGTAAGAAAGCGTGGCAATAATTGGCGAATTCGCGTTTGGCTGTTGGCGCAGATTGACGTTTTCACCAAAAATCGCGGCGTACTCAAAAACATCGAGATTGTCCGGAAGCGGTTGCGCGTAGAGATACGGAGCGCCGAAGGTTTGTCTTTCCTTGTCCATAAACTTGCCGCCGTTGCTCAAAACCGTAAGCATTTCGTCCCAAAAAGGCGAATTGCGATTGTTGATTTTCCACGTTTTCTTAAAATCGGCAATTCCGGCACCGCCGCCGAAATTGTTTTGAATTTTCGGATCGAGAATGCTCAAAACAAATTTCGCATCGCGCATTTTTACCGCATCAAGCAGTTTTTGCCGGAAATCGCTGAAAGACTTATCCTTTGCGGCTTCGTCAACAAAACGCACGTATTTTTCCTGTCCCGCGACTTGTGGCGCGAAAGCAAGAAAAATCAGAAGGGCGAAAATTAACGTTTTGAACATATTTTTATTTTGCAAATATTATCACGCTTCGCTGACCTCTTCGCCTGTCCATTGAGTTTTGCGCGAATGCGGAATGTCAAACTGATCCAAAATTCTAAAAACTAAATGGTCAACCAATTCTTCAATCGTTGCGGGTTTGTGATAAAAACCGGGCGACGCGGGCAAAATTCTCGCTCCAGCGTGCGAAAGTTTAAGCATATTTTCGAGATGAATTGCGTTGTAAGGCGTTTCGCGCGGGACTAAGATTAATTTTCTGCCTTCTTTCAAACAAACGTCAGCCGCACGGTGAATCAGATTTGTTCCTGCTCCGGTAGCAATCGCGCCAAGAGTTCCCATCGAACATGGAACAATGATCATTCCAGCCTGCTTATTTGAACCCGAAGCAGGCTTTGCCGCCAGATTATCGAGCCGCCAGTAGCGAATCAGCTTCGATTCTTTCGGCAGACCGAGCCATTCGTTGATTTTTCCGATTGTCGGCTCTCGCAAAGCGTTCGTTCCGGTTTCGACCTGCCCGACAATGCCCGCCGTTCCTGAAACAATTAAATTTATCGCTGAAACCGCATCGCTCGCCGCCAAATGAATCAACGTTCGCTCGGCGTAAATCGTCCCGCTCGCTCCTGTAATCGCCACAGTTAATTCCATATTCAAGTCAAAATTATCATAAAAATTAAACGCTTTACGATTTACGATTCACGATTTACGATTTACAAATGAACGATTTTGAATTTGAAAACATCGGGTTTGCACGAGTTGATCACGGGCGAAACGGGCGTCAAGGCTTTCCTGAAGTGATTTTCGGGCAAGGGAAAACGAGAGAGCAAACGGTTTCGATTTTTGAAAAGCTGACGGCGCGTCATCCGAACGTTTTGGTGACGCGGACTGACGCTGATACTTACGGCGAATTGAGAAACGTCTGCAACGAAGCAGAATGGCACGAATCAGCCAAACTCGTTCGCGTTTTTCGAGATAAAACCGAGCTTGGCGTTGGCGAAATCGCCATCGTGACAGCCGGAACAAGCGACATTCCCGTAGCCGAAGAAGCCGCTTTGACAGCCGAAGCGATGGGCAATCGCGTGACGAGAATCTGGGACGCTGGCGTTGCGGGAATTCATCGAATTCTGGCTGAGCGCGAGTTATTAAAACAGGCGCGCGTGGTTGTTGTCGCCGCCGGAATGGAAGGCGCTTTGCCGTCCGTTGTCGGCGGTCTGGTCAGCGTTCCGGTGATTGCTGTGCCAACTTCAATCGGCTACGGTGCATCTTTTAACGGTCTGGCTGCGTTGCTTGGAATGTTGAATTCCTGCGCGTCGAACGTGACGGTGGTCAATATTGACAACGGTTTCGGCGCGGGTTTTGTCGCCAGTCTGATAAATCGCCGCTTTGAAGGCGGTTAGAACTTATATGAATTTAAAAATATCTCAAACAGGATTTTTATTTTCTCTCCTCTTAATTTTGATCGCCGCGTCGAACGCGGCGTTTGCACAAACGACCGGAAAAAATCCGGTCATTATTATTCCGGGAATTACCGGCTCGACTCTCGTCAATTCGAAAACGGGAAAAACTGTCTGGTTTAGCGTCAAAAGAGATAAAGACGACGATTTGCGTTTGCCGATAACGTCGGCAAATCTCGCGCGCAACCACGATTCGCTTGTCGCACAGGACATCATCCGCAAAGTCGAGTTGCCGAGTGTGATTCCCGATATTGAAGTTTATCAGGGCGTAATTGATTCGCTGATTGCGAAAGGTTATACCGAAGCCGATTGGAAAAACCCGAAAGCGACCGACGTTTTCTACGTTTTCGCCTACGATTGGCGGCGCGATAACGTTGAAACGGCGCGGCTTTTAATTCAAAAAATCGAAACGGTAAAACGTTCGGTCAAAAATCCGAATTTAAAATTCGACGTTCTCGCGCATTCGATGGGCGGACTTGTGGCGCGTTATGCGGCGATGTACGGCACGGCTGATCTTGCGCCCGAAGGCAGAACGCCGCGACCGAATTGGGCTGGCGCGCGTCACATCAACAAAATCTTGATGTTCGGGACGCCGAATGAAGGTTCGTTCGGAACTTTTCAAGCGTTGATTAATGGCTATTCGGTGATTGCCGACCGCAATTTACCGTTTATTGACGACATCCGACCGGAAGATGCGATGACGATTCCATCGCTGTATCAACTGATGCCGCATCAAACGACTGCGCGGTTTCTCGACGAAAATTTAAAGCCGATAAAAGTTGATCTTTATAATTTGAGAACGTGGCAGACTTACAATTGGGGCGCAATCGCAGACCCGAAATTTTTGAGCAAATTAAAAGACGCTGCGCGGCTGGCGCAAACAAACAAAGAAGTTAAGCCCGTGCCTTTGGAAAAGGACGCTAACGCCGATGATCGTTTGATCGCCCAAACAACTTATGCACAACTTGAGGCGTATCTGAAATCGGTTCTCAGCCGGGCGAAACGTTTTCAAATCGCTTTGGACGCGCCTGTTAAAAACGTTCCCGTCGAGCTTTATGCTTACGGCGGCAACTGCGAGCCGACTTTGGACGCGATTGTTTTAATGCGCGACGAAAAAAGCGGGCGCTGGATAACCGTGACTGATTCACGCGATATTAAGACTTCAACGGGAACTGAAATCAAAAAAGACTCTGTCCAAGCGGCAATGTTCGCCGTCGGCGACGGGCGCGTCACCAAAGCGTCACTGCTTGCCGAAAGCCAATCCTCAAAAGGCGGTACGGAACAAATGGTGAAAACTTTGTTTCCCGTAAAATCTTCGTTTCTCTCGTGCGGTCTGCATACAAAACTGTTTCTCGAAAAACCGATTCAAGACAGTTTTCTGAGCGCGCTCGTGGTCGAGAAAAAACAACAGCCTTAAAGGACAAAAAGAAACCACAAAGGACACAGAGGATTTTATTGTTTTATCCTCTGTGTCCTTTGTGGTTTCTTTATCTTTCTGTTATTGCATTGAAAAACAGCGGAAACGTCGCCAGCGATTGACCGCGATATTGCGGGCGAAAGCCGAACAGGTAAATTTTGCCTTTGCCGATTGTAAATTCGACGAGCGCGGCTTTTCCAGCAATTCTTTCAGCGCCCAAAGCCCAGCCAGACAGCAGAATTTCTTTTGGATCGGACGGATAACGCGCGATGATGCGGAAATTGTTGGCGAGCGCGAGCGGGTCGGTTTTGATTTCAAACGCAGGCGAGTTTTCAAACCACGCGATTGAAAGTTTGTCCATTCCTTTAGCGACCGGGTGCGTCGTATCGAGTTCGGTTCGCAGGATTGAGCCGGGAATGTAAAAATCAGCGCGTTTTGCGCCTTGCGTGACATCGCGGACGGGCAGTTTGAATTGTTCAATGGCGAAGTTTGAAGCGCGGTTTAAGAAAACCAGCGTGCCGCCCGCTTCGACAAATTTCCGCAGATTTTCAACGCCTTCTTTCCCGACGCCGCCCGTGTATTCTTCGGGCATCGAGCCTTTTGCGTAACCGTTTAAGATTTGATTCGCCGATTGGTCTGGAAAAATGATTGTTTTGTATTTGGAATTCAAATTTTCACCATGAATTTCTTGGTTTTGAATTATTCCCGCGTTCGGTTTAACTTGCCAGAAATTTCTATTTTCAAAAATCCAGCGCGTCCAGCCCTCGTCCATTGATGGATTGTGCGAACGATAAACTGCGAATTTTTCTGGTATGGGATTACTCTTACTTAGGGTAATAGTATTTTTTGGAATTATGTAGTTGATATTAAAAGATTGATAAATCGGAATGGCTTCAACTCCGTACAAAAGCGGCAAAGTGTGCGCCGTTACGTCATAGGGCTGAATCGGATTTCCGTTGGCGTCGCGTAAATTCGGATATTCCTGATTCTCCAGCATCGCTTTGGCAAAAATTCCGTAAGGCTGATTTGCGGGAATTACAATTGCCGGTTTTTCTAACCCATTATTTTTTTGAGTCAGTGACGAAATCATTGATTTAAGATAGTTTTGAAACTTAGTGTTTTTAATGTCTTCCGGATTGACAAATCCAAATTTCACTTCACTACGTTTAAGTATTGCAAGAATATGACGGCGTCTTATATTTTGTTCTTCGCTCTGTGGCGTCGGTAGAACATAAGCGAACAATTCGCCGTCTTTGCGCGGTCTGACGGCTTCTTTGCCAATTTGGTAAAAGCGCGTGAGCCAGCGTTCGCGGTTGTCGGCGGCGTGTTTGAGCAGGAAAAACGTTGAGGCGGTCATATAATTCGTGATGTCACGCAAGCGCCATTCACCGCCTTGCCAGAGTTTCGGGAAATTCGGCGTTTCTTTTTTCGGGTCGTAGCCGTCGTCTGCCGGGACGCGCAAATCTTCAAATTTGACTGTCACGGGAGTAGCAAGGCGCACCGACGCGGTTTCGGTTAAGATTCGCACGCCGCCGTGATAATGCGAATAAGCGCGCGCCGGAGTCCAGGCGTCGTAAGTCGAATTGTTGGTCATTCCGACATAACCGTTTCGCAGCATTTCCTGAAGCATATAATTGCCAAGCTCGGTGTAGCCTTCGACGATTTGCGCGGGAACGTTCGGCTCGACGGGCGGCAGATACGGCGGCACGAATTGACGTGCGCCGTTCGGTCCCTGCTGATGAATGTCGTTGACGATTTGCGGATGCCAGACGTTATGGATTTTATCAACTGTCAACTGCGTTTCGATTTGCGTAAAAGCGTACCAATCGCGGTTGTTGTCGTGTCCGACGTATTTGTGATAAAGCTCCGGCGGCGAAGTGCCTTCGTAAGGAGTTCCCAGAGTTTTGTCGTACCAGTTTTTGACAATATCAACGCCGTCCGGGTTTAAAGAGGGAACGAGCAGAACAATCGTATTTTTCAAAACGTTCTGCACTTCCGGCTCGTTGCTCGTCGCTAATTTATGAGCAATCAACATTGACGAAAGCGTCGAACCGACTTCGGTCGAATGAATTCCGCAGGTGATTAAAACAATCGTTTTGCCTTCTTTGATTAACTGTCTGGCAACAGCGTCGTTTGATTTAATAAGGCGCGGGTCCGCGAGCTTTGCCTGAATTCCTTTGTAATATTCGAGCCGTTTTAAATTTTCCGGCGCGCTGATCGTGGCAAAAACGAAAGGCTTATCCATCGTCGTTTTGCCGATTGCTTCAAAACGGACACGCGGGCTGGTGTCTTCGAGCTTTTGAAAATACTCCAAAACCTGATTCCACGACGCGAGCTTGCGGTCGTCGCCGGGCGTAAATCCTAAAACGTCTTTTGGTTCGGGAATTTTTGTTTGCGCGAAAGTAGAAATTTGCGTGATGAATATCAGCAAAAGGAAAAGAAATTTTGATTTTTTCATTTTCGACTCCGAAGAATTTCGCCGAATTGTAAATCATTTCGATTTAAATTTGTGTTTTTAATTTTAGGCGAACAACTTTCGCCTGCCCGTTTTGTTTCTAAAAGCTAAATTAACGCGAATGTCACAAACCGTATTAAACTCTTCCCGCATTTAAAGGAAAATTTGGAGGTTCTTGTTCGATGTCAAGCCGTATTGATGACGCTGTTCCACCTGATTTAAATGGAGCGGCAGGAAAGCCTGCGAATCCGTTTCTGGCGAATTTTCGCCCGTACATTCCGGCGAGCGTCACTAATGTCGCCGAGTTTAGGGCGCTTCCGATTATTGTCGGCACATTGCTCGGAATTATTTTCGGCGCTTCGTCGCTTTACCTAGTTTTAAAAACTGGACTGACGGTTTCGGCTTCGATTCCGGTCGCGGTAATTTCGATCACGCTTTTCCGCTTGCTTTCAACCGCCAGAATCACGCGCGATGCGACGATTCTCGAAAACAACGTCGTCCAAACCGCCGGAAGCGCGGGCGAATCAATCGCTTTCGGCGTTGGCGTAACGATGCCTGCGATTTTGATTTTGGGTTTCGATCTCGATTTCTGGCGCGTGATGCTCGTTGCGGTTCTGGGCGGTTTATTGGGGATTTTAATGATGATTCCGCTTCGCCGCGCTCTCATCCGCGACCAGCACGGAATTTTAAAATATCCGGAAGGAACAGCCTGCGCCGAAGTTTTAAAGGCGGGCGCCTCGGCAGAATCGCGCGACGTTCACCGCGAACACGCCTTGGATAAAAACGCCGTGTTGAGCGACGATATGGCTTTGCAGGGCGGCAAAATCATCGGACTCGGTTTTGTTCTAGGTTTTATCTATAAATCTTTCGTTGACGTTTTCAGTCTTATTAAACCGGAACCAGCAAAAGATTTTGGAGAAGCTTACAGAGGCGGGTCGGTCGGGCTGGAAAACAATCCGGCTTTGCTCGGCGTCGGCTATATCATCGGACCTTACATCGCCGGAATTATGATGGCGGGCGGCGTTTTGTCGTATCTGGTTTTAATTCCGTTGATTAAGTATTTCGGTGATCCGTTGACCGCGCCGCTTGCGCCGGAAACGACGAAACTGATTTCCGAAATGGAGCCGGGTGACGTTCGCGGCGCGTACGTTTTATACATCGGTGCGGGCGCGGTGGCGACAGCCGGAATTATCAGTTTGTTTCGCAGTTTGCCGACGATATGGTCTGGTTTGCAAGCCGGGCTCGCAGATTTTCGCGGCAGTGCGACGAGCGAAGCCGCCGGACTCGAACGAACCGATCAGGATATTTCGATGAAATGGGTGATCGCCGGAATCCTTGCGCTGATGGCGGCGATTATGCTCTTTCCGCAGCTCGGTTTGAGCGTTTTTCAAAATCCGGTCGTCTCGTTTTTTGGCGCTCTAATGATTATTGTTTTCGGCTTTTTGTTCGTTACGGTTTCTTCCCGCCTGACCGGACAGGTCGGTTCTTCGTCGAATCCGATTTCGGGGATGACCGTCGCGACGCTTCTTTTCACCTGTTTGATTTTCCTCGCTTTGGGCTGGACTTCGCGGGATCCGTATTTCGTCACCGCCTTGAGTATCGGCGGAATCGTCTGCATCGCCGCGTCAAATGGCGGAACGACTTCGCAGGATTTGAAAACCGGATTTTTAGTCGGTGGGACTCCGCGCCGCCAGCAGTATGCGATTCTAATCGGCGCGCTTTCTTCGGCTTTGATTTTAGGTCCGCTGCTTCTCTGGCTCAATGACGCGAAAACTTATTACCAGCCGGTTGATGTCGCCGCAACGTTCAAATCTGCGGATTTTCGAGTCACCCCAGATATGCTGGCAAAAGATGGTGGCGAATTTCGCGGCGAGCGCGCCGGAGGAAAATACGCTTCTGATCCGGCGACATATCGCGTCTGGCACAATACTGACGCCAGCTTGGGGCAAAAAGGCAAATACCTCATCAATATGCAGGGACAGCCCGCTTATTTTGTTGATCCGACGATTAACGGCATTATCAAAAAAGACGAGGAAGGCAATGACCTCGAACGCTACGACGCGCCGAAAGCGACTTTGATGAGCTATATCATCGAAGGCGTTCTTGGGCAAAATCTGCCTTGGGGCTTGGTGTTAATCGGCGCTTTTATCGCAATCGCGCTCGAATTATCGGCAATTCCCGCGCTGGCTTTTGCGGTCGGTTTGTATCTGCCGCTGGCGACGAGCGCGCCGATTTTTGCAGGCGGAATCGTGCGCTGGCTGGTTGATTTGTATCTGAGACGAAAGTTTGCGGCGCAAAATATGACGGAAGATCAAATCATCGCCGAAACCGATAAATCCAACGGTGTTTTGCTCGCTTCCGGCTATATTGCGGGCGGCGCAGTGGCGGGCATTTTGTTCGCGCTTTTCGCCTTTATTCCGACGCTTGAAGCGATTCAGGGCAGCTTTAATAAGTGGGCGAAAACGAGCAATCCGTTTTTCGCCGGGGATTATTCGGACATTCTCGGTCTCCTGCCGTTTCTCGCTTTGGCGGTGTTTTTATACTTCGTCGGTCGTGAACGAATTATGACCGGAAGGAAAATAAAATAACGCGAATTTGTTTGATTTTAATGAAAAGCCGTCGGACGATGAATACGCCGACGGCTTTTCATTTGTTCATGCAAAGCTTTAAGGGCATTCAATTTGACGGCAACAATCCGGCAAACTGCAAAAAAAGCTTGCACATCAAATAACCTGTGAAGTTATAATCTGAAGTGGCTCTCTCGTGATTGATTTTGCGCTTCTCACTTCTAAATAAAAAAACAAATCGGGACTATGCATTACCTGGAATTTTCGTCTAAAACTGTCAAATCAATCGTCGCCGTCTGTATCGGTTTTTCCTCAATTTTTAACGTTGCTGCGCAAGTTTCTAATGCGCAACCTGCAAAACAAAACGCCGGGCAGGTTTCCGCAGCACAACAAACGCCCACGCAGGTTGTCAAAAGCTTTTATCAAAATCTGAAAGAACAGCGTTTCCGCGAAGCGTTGATGCTGACAAATTGGCGTCCGGCTGTCGAGAACTTTACGCCGCAGGAAGCGGAAGATTTACGCAGCAATTTCAAATATCTAGCCGCGCAAGCGAGCGTCGAGATTACGGGTGAGCAATTAAGCAATAATGCGGCGAGCGTTTTCGTCAAAGGCGTTGACGCGCAAAGTCGCGAGATGAAAGTTGAAGAAGTCCGACTGCGGCGCGAAGACAACAATTGGGTGATTGTTCTCGGCGACGCTGAAACCGAAGCGGCTTTAAAGCGCGAAGGTAAGAATTACTTCTACCGGCTCTGGATGGAAAATCGCCATCGCGAAGCCCAATACATACTTGAAGATATTTATAAAGCCGAATTGATTTACAGTATGACGGGCGACGGTTCGTTTGCCGATTTGAATACGCTCGTCAATAAAAGATTGTTGAGCGCTGATGTTCTCGGTACTGAAGTCGGCTATCGCTTCCGCGTTCAGCTCGCGCCGGATAAAAAGAAATATTCTGTCAATGCCGAACCGTTGCAATACGGTAAAACTGGAAAGCTCTCGTTTTTACTCGAAATCGGGAAAGACGGAAAGCCGGTTTTAAAAAGCAACGACAATAATGGCGCGCCTTACGCCATCAAAAATTAAGGGAAAGCTCTGGGAAAATTGAGTTTATTTCAAACTTTTTTATTTCCTGCTTGTCAATCAGTTTTGTTTTGCGGTAATATTTTTCCGTCAATCAAAACACACCGTTTTAAAAGACTAACAATTTAGTGAAAGGTCTCGAACCCTTATGCCCGAAAGCATTCGTTTTTTTACGTCTCGCTTGAGCGAGTCGGCACAAAAACTTTTCAGCGCCCCGCGCAAAAAAGCCCATCTTCCGATTACGGTGTCCCTCGAAATCGGAAACGCCGCCGGCAGATTAAATAATCCGCATCAGAAATTAAATGTTGCCGGTTTTACACAGGATTTCAGCAAGGATGATGTCAATTTTATACTGCCGATGATCCGGTTAGGCGAACATTATCTGGCGGGCAGCGAGCAAAAATTGATTCTCGAAATCGAATTGCCCGAACGCAAAGTGCGGATGAAAGCCACAGCTTCTTGTTACGAGCTTATTGGGATGCACGATTCGGTAAATCAGTATTTAATCGGGGCAAAAATTACTGAAATGAATGCTGCTGAACGTGAATATTTGGAAAACTTCATCAAATACGGTGAACAGCGAGAAAACGATCAAGCTTCGGTTTTCGACTCACAGCCAAAGCCGCGGAAAGCGTCGCTTCTCGGACAGCTTTTTAATCTCTAGTGCGGCGAAAAAAATCTCGATTTCTAAAAATATTTTTAATCAGTGCGGCGGTGGCTCTTGCAGCTTTCGCCGCGTTTTTCTTTTTTATTCTGCCGCCGCTAATCGGCAGCCTGCTTAATCCGGTCGTCCGAAAACCGCCTTATCAAGTCTCCGAAAAGGCGCGCAATTTTCATCAAAAGCTTTTCGTCGCCGATTTGCACGCCGATTCGCTTTTGTGGAATCGGGATTTGACGGCGAAAAGCGAAAGTGGTCAGGTTGACTTTCCGCGAATGCGCGAAGGCAATCTCGCTTTGCAGTTTTTTACGGTCGTCACAAAATCACCGCGCTTTTTAAATATCGAGCGAAATTCCGGCGACACTGACGATATTTTCTGGCTCGCGCTGGCTCAGCGACAGCCGCTTGAAAATCTTTCGAGTCTGACAAAACGAGCCGTTTATCAAGCGCAAAAATTACACCAGTATGCCAATGCCGACGGAAAATTTGTCATCATCAAAACCAAACGCGATTTCGCTCAATTTTTGAAGCGCCGGAAAAACGAGCCGGATTTGATTGCCGGAGTTTTGGGAATCGAAGGCGCGCACGCATTGGACGGAAAGCCGGAAAACGTTGATGTTTTATTCGACGCTGGCTTCCGGATGATGTCGCCTTCGCATTTTTTCGATACTGAAATGGGCGGTTCTGTTCACGGTGAGGAAAAACACGGTTTGACCGATGCCGGACGTGAAATGATTCGCCGAATGGAAGGGCGCGGAATGCTTGTAGATGTCGCGCACGCTTCTCCGAAAACAATTGACGACATTTTACAAATGGCAACGCGTCCGGTTTTGGTTTCGCATACAGGCGTGCGCGGAACTTGCGAAAACAACCGTAATTTGACCGACGAACAGCTCCGCCAAATTGCCAAAACCGGCGGTTTGATCGGAATCGGTTTTTGGGACACAGCGATTTGCGGTGAAGATGCCGAAGCAATTGCCAAAGCAATCCGCTATACGGCAAATGTCGTCGGCACAAAGCACGTTGCGCTTGGTTCGGATTTTGACGGTTCGGTGAAAACGGTTTTCGACGCTTCAGGAATGGGTTTAATCACAGAAGCATTATTGCGGGAGAACTTTTCGGAAGATGAAATTGCTCAAATAATGGGCGGAAATGTTTTGCGGCTGCTCGGTGAAAACTTGCCTGATTAAATTCACAACTTTGCTTTTTCGCCGGCTTTGCATGAATTTTGTTTTAAATTTGAAAATGAAGCGCAATATTTTGTATGATGCCGACAATGAAAACGCTTTATCCAGAAATAGAGCCTTTTGATTCGGGAATGTTGCCCGTCTCAGAGAAACACACAATTTATTATGAACGTTGCGGCAATCCTTCAGGATTGCCCGTTGTTTTTTTGCACGGCGGTCCGGGCGGCGGCTTGATCCCGGCTTACCGCCAATTTTTCGATCCAAAGGCTTACCACGTTGTTCTCTTTGACCAACGCGGTTCCGGAAAATCAACGCCGCACGCCGAATTGGAAGAAAACACGACCTGGGATCTGGTAGCCGACATCGAACGACTGCGCGAAAAATTCGGTATTGAAAAATGGTTTGTCTTCGGCGGTTCTTGGGGCAGCACGCTGGCTCTGACTTATGCCGAAACTCATCCAGACAGAACGCGCGGTCTTTTCCTGCGCGGAATTTTCTTATGCCGCCCGCAGGAATTACGGTGGTTTTATCAATACGGCGCGAGCGAGATTTTCCCTGATTTCTGGGAGCCTTATCGCGATTTTATACCGGAAGCCGAACGCGGCGATATGATGCAGGCTTATTACAAACGAATGACCGATGCGGATGAAGCAACGATGCTTGAAGCCGCGCGGCGATGGAGCGTTTGGGAAGGCAGCACGTCGAAGCTTTATCCGGATCAAGGTCTGATTGACCATTTTTCCGGTGAACACGAGGCGCTCTCGCTCGCTCGCATCGAATGTCATTATTTCGTTAACAACTGCTTTTTCCCGACCGACAATTATCTCCTCGAAAACGTCGGAAAAATCCGACATATTCCGACCGTGATCGTGCAAGGTCGGTATGATGTCGTCTGTCCGGCAACATCGGCTTGGGATTTGCACCGCGCTTTTCCCGAAGCCGAGCTTCACATTGTCCCAGATGCCGGGCATTCAATCAGCGAACCCGGAATTACTTCGGCTCTGATTGAAGCAACGGACAAATTTAGAGAAGGACGTTAAGCTACTAAATTCACTAACAAGGCATCAAAAAATATCCTGCCCCGTGACGCTGCCAGCAAAAATGGCGGCGGTTCAGAGATTTGTAACTTTTTTCAGCTAAAAATTCAGAAGGTTTTTAGAATTTTAATTAAGAAAGAGGTCAAATGAACGGACGAGTCTTAGTCCTCAATGCATCTTACGAACCGATTAACGTCTGCACCGAGCGGCGGGCGGTAGTGATGATTTTCAAAGGCGTGGCGCGGATGGAAGAACACAACGGGCATCAGCTTCATTCGTCAAAGATGACAATCGAAGCGCCGTCTGTGATTCGTCTGATGGAATACCGCCATATTCCGCACGAGCGGCGCTCGCTTTCACGAAAAAATATTTTGCTCCGCGACCAATACACTTGCCAGTATTGCTGCAAAGTTTTTGCGCCCGCCGAACTAACGCTCGACCACGTTCAACCCCGCTCGCGCGGCGGCGAATCAACCTGGGACAATCTGGTCGCATGCTGCAAACGCTGCAATCACCGCAAAGGCAATCAAACGCCCGAAGAAGCGGGAATGAAATTGTTAAAACGCCCCCGCCCGTTTTCGCTCCACGTCAGCCGCCAGATTATGCGTTACCTGGGGCGAGCCGACCAAACTTGGCGCAAGTATCTCTATTACGGCGCGGAACACTATCAGACAGCGCATTTCGATTAGCGAGAAAAGGCAATTTTTCTCATCAATAAGCTCGCTGCGTTAGCCAAAAAGCGCGGTATCAGCTAAACTTTTCTCATAAACGCCGCGTCAAAAAGGCTGGAAGTTTTAGTTAAAAGGAAGATTGTTATGCCCAATATTGGTACAACCGAGTTAATTTTAATAGTCGCAGTTTTATTTTTATTGTTCGGCGCGAGTCGCCTGCCACAACTGGCAAAATCTTTAGGACAAAGCCGCAAAGCCTTTAAAGAAGGAATGCGCGAGGCTGAGGAAGATTTTAAAGATGAAGAGGATCAGCGCCGTTTGTCTTCCACGCCGCGCGCTTCGATTTCCGCCGTCAGCGATGAAGAACTGCTCGAAGAAGCGCGCCGACGCGCCGCTCTACGCGAAAGATAGAATTTTTATAAACACCAAAAGCACGAGGACGCAGAGAACATGTAAAAGAATCTCCGTGCCTTCGTGCTTTTAAACTTTTCGCGCCGTCACCAAAGTCATTTTCACCGTCAGCCGAAAGCTCATCTCATCGCGCGTTTGGTTAATTACGTCTTCGATTTTCCTAATCAAACGAATTTGCTGTTCGGGCGGTACAAATTCTGTCCAGACGGGAAAAAGAAAATCGGAAACAAGCGGCGAGCGGATAAAATCTTCGCCCAAATCGTATTCAAAAATCTCCTGTCGTGCCTCGGCTTGAACGTCTTGAAAACCTGCGTTTGTCGCCACGTCCTTGATGTCCGAAACTTTTGGCAGCTCCGTGATCAATTTTTCGACTTCTTCGCCCAGCTCGTCTAGCTCTAACTCATGCAGAGCCTGCCAGAAAACCGAGAAAAACTCACCGAAGCTGCCGGCGGTCGGCAGAACAAAAGCGACCGTTCCTTCTTCCTCCGTGACGCGATAAATTTCCTGCCAGATCGGAAGTAAATCCGGCACCGGAACAAACGACGCATCGCAAACGACAGCGGAAAATTCGGCGTTTGGAAAATTAAGTTTATGAGGAGGCGAGTTCTGAAATTTAATATCGGCGGAAACGGCTTCAGCTTTTGCTTGTGCGATGCGAAGCCTTTCAATGTCAGATTCGGTGCAGATCATTTCCACCGGTTCATTAAGCTTTTCTCTCAGTTCGAGCGCGTGACTTCCGGTGCCGCATTCGACGTACAAGAGTTGCCCTTCTTCAACGGGCTTTAAGCTCGAATCAATCAGTTGGGCGAACCGCTCGCTCCAATCGGTCGCAACATAAAGGTCGTGCAAAAAAGCTAATTCTTTGGCTGTTTTATCCGTCTTCATAAATTAAATTGTAAATGGTCAGCGATTAATTGTTAATCGTTAATTTCGGATTTTTAATTGTGAAGCTCGTCTAAAGACGGCAAAAATCCGCTCAGAGTGATTGTCAATTCGGGCAAAATCAGTTAAATATTTTTTAGTCAACGCCTATTTTCCGCTTTCAAAAGGATAAAAAATGAATAACCCGACGACGCTTAATCTGGCTTCGATTATCGAGCATCACGCGCGGCTCGCGCCCGCAAAAGAAGCAATCGTTTGGAACGAGATGCGCTTCACTTACGGGCAGCTCAACGGTTTGGCAAACCGCGTGGCAAATGCTCTCAGGGAAATGAATATCGGTTATGGCGACAAGGTCGCGCTCGTCTGTCCCAATCTGCCGTTTTTCCCGATTGTTTACTACGGCATTTTAAAAGTCGGAGCGGCTGTCGTGCCGCTCAATATTTTATTTAAGCCGCGCGAGGTTGCTTATCATCTCAAAGACTCGGACGCCAAAGCCGTTTTTGTTTTTGAAGGCACAGAGGAATTGCCAATGGCTCAATGGGTCAAAGAAGGATTTGACCAGGTCGAAACATGTGAGCATCTAGTTGTAATGACAGCTAGCCCGCTTGCACCGCCGCCTTTTGAAAATTGCAAAACGCTGACTCAAATCACATTCGATAAATCGGAGATTTTTGAAACTTATCCGACCGCGCCCCAGGACACCTGCGCGATTCTTTACACATCTGGGACAACCGGACAGCCAAAAGGCGCGGAATTGACCCATCTGAATTTGATGACGAACGTTACAACGACCTGGAGCATTCATTTGCCGATGCTCGATTTTACTGACGGAGAACAGAAAACCGTTTTAATCACGCTCCCGCTGTTTCACACCACTGGGCAAACCGTACAGATGAACACAAATCTGTACGGCGGCTGCCGCATCGTTCTGCTTCCGCGTTTCGAGCCGAAAGCGACGCTTGAAACGATGCAGCGGGAAAAAGTCAATTTCTGGGTCGGTGTTCCGACGATGTATTGGGCGATATTGAAATTTGTTGAGGAAACCGGTTACGACATCAGCGGGATTAAAGATCACTTGAAAGTTCCGACATCAGGCGGCGCGCCAATGCCGGTCGAAGTAATGCGTCGGTTTGAGGCGGTTTTCGGGCTGCGCGTGCTCGAAGGCTACGGTTTGTCGGAAACTTCGCCGCTGGCAACATTTAATCACTTCGAGCGACCATCGAAACCCGGCACGGTCGGACAGGCGATTTTCGGAGTCGAAGTAAAGTGCTTTGACGAAAACGACCAGGAAGTACCGCCCGGAACGCGCGGCGAAGTTGTCATTCGCGGCTCAAACATAATGAAAGGCTATTACAAACGTCCGGAAGCGACCGCCGAAGCATTTCGCAACGGCTGGTTTCACACCGGCGACATCGGCATTATTGACGAGGAAGGCTATCTTTCAATCGTTGATCGCAAAAAAGATATGATTCTGCGCGGCGGCTACAACGTTTATCCGCGCGAGCTGGAAGAAGTGATAATGACGCATCCGGCGGTTTCGCTCTGCGCTGTCGTCGGCGTCCCGGACCCAAAAATGGGGGAAGAAGTCAAAGCGTTCATCGTCTTGAAACAAGGCGCATCACTTGGCGAAGAAGAAATGATCGAATGGTGCAAAGAACAATTCGCCGCCAACAAATATCCGCGCTATGTTGAATTCCGCGAATCGCTACCGGTCGGCGCAACCGGAAAAGTTCTCAAACGCGAACTTCGGGGCTCTTAATTTTAACCACATAGAAAAGAGGCACAGAGAAAAACGATTCTCTGTGCCTCTTTTCTATGTCTTTAATTTTTAGCTGCTTAACGCCGAGCGGAAAAAGTTAATTACCATTTGGTCGTAATCTTCCTGCTGTTGGCTGGTAGCCGAATTAATAAGGTTAAAACCGGAAATCGGTAAACCGGTTTTCAGTTGCGCATTTGCTTGTTTCGGTAAACAGCCGCCCAACCGGACTGTTGATTCTTGCAGGGCGGGCGCGTCTTTTCCGGCGAGCAGCAGGATTTTGCGGTTTTCCAATTGCGGCGCGGTGTCGCACATCAAATCGCGGCGGAAGGCTTTCGGGTAATAAAGTTTCGTCCCGTGATTGGCAATTCCACGGGCAAATTCGCCCGCCATTGATGTGCGAGCTTTCACAATATTTCCCAGCACGTCTTCGCTCGAAGCCGGAACCGAATCGAGCGCGAGGGCACGGATTGCCGATTCTTGACCGGCGCCGAAAACTGCGGCGAGGGCGCCCATTTCGACTCCATAAACGCCGATTCTGTCGGAAGTTTTTTGATTGCGTAAAAATTGAACGGCGGCGGCTAAATCCTCGCCTTCGATGCCGCCGAAACCGCTCCACTTGACCGACGGGTTTGCGCCATGTCCGCGCTGGTCGGGAATCAATACAGTAAATCCGGTTGCTTCGTTGAGCTTAACGCCCAAATTTAAAAGCCACGAGCGATCTGCGCCGTAGCGGTGCAGCAAAACAACGGCGGGCGCGTTTTCGCCGCCTCGCAAGAGCCAGCCGCCCGCTGCCGTAGAGTCTTTGTTTTGCCATGTTTCTTCGGAAATTTTGACTTTGCTTTGCGTAAACGAAGATAAGCTCTCTGGTGTCACGAGATAGGCTGTGCGCGGCGGTTCGGCGGCGCGGTGGACGAGTAAAACGGCGACGGCGACCAAAGCGAAGACGACGAGCATAATCGCCGGAAAAACGAGTCGTAAAAAACTGGCAAACAGTTTTCCCCAAATTGATTTTTTCATTGTGTTTTAAAAAGCGAGTGAGAAAATTTTGCTGGAAATTTTATCGGATAAACGCAACTTTTTGCTGCATCCGCGATTCTAAGAATTCGTCGCGTAAATTGAAATTTTTTAGCGGGCGGGACAGCCCGCAAATATGCTACCATATCGCCACCGCCGACGAAAAGAATTTTTGTTGGCAAGTTTTTATAAATACTTAAAACAAATGAAAAAGAAGTTTCTGGCTACGATGGTTTTAGCGTCGCTCGTTTTAACCGGATTTTCCGGTGCGGGCAGCGCGCAATCGAAATCCAAGCAAAATCAGAGCGTTTCAAGCAAAAATAAAATCGAATTTTTCCCGATTGAAGACATTAAACCGGGAATGCGTGCCACATCGCGCACGGTTTTCGTCGGAACCGAACCGGAAGAATTCGGAGTTGAGATTTTAGGAGTCTTGCCCGGTTTTATCGGTCCGAAACAGCCCGCGATTATTGGCAAACTTACCGGCGCAAACGCCGAGAGAACCGGAGTTTTCATGGGAATGTCAGGCTCGCCCGTTTTTATTGACGGCAAGCTTGTCGGCGCGATCTCGTTCAGCTTTCCGTTTTCCAAAGAGCCGATTGCCGGAATTACGCCGATTCAATCAATGATTGACATTTTCGAGCACGCACAGCCGCGCAACAGTTCAGCAAATGAGCCGCGCTCTTTTACCTTCACCGAATTGGCTTCGACCGAATGGAAACCGAATCTGCCGAAACCGGCGATTTCCGGCGCGCCGTTTTTGGCGAATGTCTCACAAGGCTCGCCTCTTGTCGGGCTTCTCGGTCAACAATTTGCGCCAATTGGAACGCCGCTCGTTTTTTCCGGAATTAGTCAGGAAACTTTAAATCAATTCGCACCGCAGCTTGCCTTGAATGGTTTACTGCCCGTCGCGGCTGCCGGAGGCGCCGCTGAAATTACGCCGATGAAAAAGATGGACGAAAAAACTTTGCTGCCGGGTTCTTCCGTAACAGTCGCTTTGGCGCGCGGCGATTACAGTATGGCGGCTGCAGGGACTGTGACTTTCCGCGACGGTGAAAAAATTTACGCTTTCGGGCATCAATTTTTAAATCTCGGGTCGGCAAACATGCCGATGGGCGAAGGTTCGGTCGTTGCAGTTGTTCCGAACGCCAATAATTCATTTAAACTGACCGTGCCGACCGCTATGGTCGGAAGTATGGAGCAGGATCGTCAAACCGGAATTTATGGCAAGCTCGGCAACGAGCCGAAAATGATTCCGGTCGAATTAAACGTCCAAACCAGCCGCAACCGTCCGCAAACGTATCGTTACGAAGTTATCAACGATTCATTTTTGACGCCGCTGCTGTTGAATATCACCGTTTTTAACGCGATCACGGCGACCGAACGTTCGATGGGCGAATCAACCTTAAGCGTCAGCGGTCAAATCTCGGTTAAAGACGCACCCGCGATTAACATCGAACGTCGCATTTCGGCTGCAAACGCTCCGGTTGCCGCCGCTGGTTCGGTTGCCGTTCCGACAGCCGCGCTATTGAGCAGCGGTTTTGACAATGCCGAAATTAAAAACATCAAAATTAATCTGACTTCAACCGACGGCAAAAAAGCCGCCAATTTAGAGCGCCTCGCCGTCAACCGCGCCGAAGTTCGCGCCGGAGAATCTTTCGAAGCGCAAGCCTTTGTCCGCTCGAATGCGGGAAAACAGTTTGTCCAGCGAATTCCGCTTCAAATTCCCGCCGACACTCCGCCGGGAACTTATCTGGTTTATGTCGGCGACGGAGCTTCGCTCCAGCAGGTTGCTCCTTCGCGCGCTTTTGTTCCGAAAACAGTCGGCGAATTGGTCAACACAATCAACCAGGTGAAAAAAGCCGACCGGCTTTATGTACAAATCACGCGCGTCACGAACGGCGCTATTATCGGCACGAACGAAATGCCGAATCTGCCGCCTTCAGTTCTCGCAACGTTAAACAACGATCGCTCGGTCGGCGGCGTGACGCCAACGATTTTGTCGCCGATTTTTGAAGAGGAACTTGCTCCGGCTGAGTTTATAATCTCGGGGCAGCAGGTTTTGACCGTCGAAGTCGTTAGATGAAAACAACGGTAAACTGTCGTAAAATTGACGCCGCTAAAGTTAATCAACTTTAGCGGCGTTTTTAATTTATGAAAATTGCATTAATCGGAACCGGAAAAATGGGCAAGCTGATTGCCCAACTTGCACGCGAACAAGGCGACGAAATTTTTGTTGAGATAGATAAAACGTCAGCGGAGTTATCGGTGCAGGAATTAGCCGAAAAACTGCGGGGCGTAGATGTAGCGATTGATTTTTCAATTGCCGAAGCCGTCCGCAAAAATGTCGAAGCCTGTATTTTGGCTGAAATCCCGCTCATCGAAGGCACAACGGGCTGGAACGCGGAGCTTGGAAACATCAAAAATCTTGTCATTGAAAACAATGGCGCGCTTTGCTATGGCGCGAATTTTTCAATCGGAGTTAATTTATTTTATCGAATTGCAGATTTTGCTTCGGAATTGTTCGCTCGTTTTGAAGATTACGAAGCATTTATCGAAGAACAGCATCATTCGCGCAAAAAAGATGCGCCGAGTGGAACGGCTCTGAAATTAAAAGCAATCGTCGCCGAGCATATCAAACGCGAATTTTCCGTAGCTTCGACCCGCGCCGGAAACATTCCCGGCACGCATCGCGTGGGTTTCGACGGTACGGCTGACCAGATTCTGCTTGAACACGCGGCTCGTTCACGCGAAGGTTTTGCTTCGGGCGCTCTTCTGGCAGCGAAATGGATCGTCGGTAAAAAAGGCGTTTTTGAATTTACAGATGTGATGGACCAGATTTTGAGTTAAAAAAGTAAATTTTTATATTTCTTTAAAGCGATAGATTGCGAATTTTATCAATAAATTTTGAAGGATCAATTCAGCTTGTTTCATCATCTCCAAAGCCCCACGCCCAATTGATTCCAACACACAATTCACTGTTGTTTGAGTTACAATAAACGTAAATTTTAAAGTTTATTGAAGAAATTTATGGCGATGAAAATAGATTGGCTGCGTGGTTGCGCAACGGCTTTGGTGACGCCGTTTAAATCGGATTTGAGCGTTGATGAAAATTGTTTACGGCGGCTCGTTGAAAAACAAATCGAAGGTGGGGTGAAATTGCTCGTTCCCTGCGGAACGACCGGCGAAAGCGCCACGATGAGCGAGGAAGAACGTTTGAATGTAATTCGCATAACGGTTGAAATCGCCAGAGCCAAAAGCGCTGAAACGAGAATCGAGAATGCTGAAACTATTTTGGAAATGACCGAGGAATTGCCGCTTAAAGAAGCCAAAGCTGAGGTCGGCAAAATGATTCCGCGAGTTATCGCCGGGACAGGCAGCAATAACACTTCGGCAACCGTTGAATTTACACAAAAAGCGCGCGATTTAGGAGCAAATATGGCGCTCGTCGTCGCGCCGTATTACAACAAGCCGACGCAGGAAGGCTTGTATCAGCATTTCAAAACAATTGCTGACGCCGTTCCGGATTTGCCGATTATGCTTTACAACGTGCCGGGCAGAACTGCTTCGAACATTTCCGCCGAAACGACTTTGCGATTAGCGCGTGATTGCGAAAACATTGTGGCGACGAAAGAAGCGTCCGGCAATTTATCGCAGATTATGGAAATCTTAAAAAATCGCCCCGAAAATTTTAAAGTTTTTTCTGGCGATGACGCAGTGACTTTGCCTTTAATCGCGCTCAGCGCAGATGGTTTGGTTTCGGTCATTTCAAACGAATTTCCCGATTTAACATCGGAAATGACAAATGCCGCACTCGACGGAGATTTTGCGAAAGCGCGCGAAATTCATTATCGAATTTTGCCGCTGATGGAAGCGAATTTTATCGAATCAAGTCCGGCGCCAGCGAAATTTGTGATGTCGGAAATGGGGTTATTAGAAGAAAACCTGCGGCTGCCGATTGTCCCGGTCATGGAAAAAAGCCGCGAAATTTTGAGAAATATCCTGCGCGAAATTCAGGTTTAGGTTCACTAGCGCACAGAGCGAAAATTACCAGAACGGTTAAGCTAAAAGAAAACTTTTCAAAGGAGAACTAAAAATGGCAAAACCGATTTCAAGACAAATGCACGCAGCGACCGATTACGCTTACGCGGCTTTTATCGCAGCCGCGCCCGAATTAATCGGCTACAAAAACAACGAAACGGCAGCAGGATTGAGCCGCGCGGTCGGCAGCGAAGTTTTGCTGGCGAGTCTGATGACACGCTACGAGCTCGGACTCATTCCGGCAATGTCTTTTAAAGCGCATTTAACCGCTGATGTCGTCGCCGGTTTGCTGACGATGACCGCGCCATGGCTTTTTGGATTTTCAAACAATCGACGCGCGAGAAACACTTTTCTCGGATTTGGAGCTTTTAGCGTAATGGCTGGATTGTTGACAGAGCCGCGTGAAATGAGCGGAAACCAGCAATAGCCGAGTATTTAAGACTTGAATTTCACCACAGAGGACACAGAAAAGTTACAGAGAAAATAACATTTGTAACTCTCTGTGCCCTCTGTGGTGAAATTTTTTATTTTCCTTATTTTTTGCCCGCAAACAAACAAAATTTTTTGCTCCCGCATCCCAAATATGTAAAGATTCAGAAAGAATCCAATTCTTCCTAAAATTATAACAAAAAGGTCAAAATGCAAGTCGAAGCCCCCGTTCAAGCTCAAACTGTAACTCGACTACCGCTTTACCCAGACGAACCAAAAACGCTGGCTGAACTTTTTTATCGCGCCGCCCAAAATAAATCTCGCCCCGACGCGCTTAATTACAAACAACACGGCAAATGGCAACCGATTTCGTCCGAAGAGATGATTCGGCGAGCGGAAAATATCGCATTGGGGCTTTGCTCGCTCGGCTTGCGGCAAAATGACAAAGCTGCGCTGTTGGCGGCGAATTGTCCGAATTGGACTTTGACGGACGCCGCCTGTCAGATTTCAGGCATCGTTGACGTGCCGATTTACACGACGCTTAACGCCGCGCAGGTCGAATACATTTTGCGAGATTCCGACGCGCAGGTTTTTTTCATTGAAAACCGAAGTTGTTACGAGCATCTGCGCGAAATTGAACCATTTTTGTCCGGTTTGAAAAAGCTCGTCTTTTTCGATTCGGAAAATATCGAAACGGAAAACGCGATTGCGCTCGCCGAATTGGAAGCGAACGGAGAAACATTGCGCGTTCAGCAGCCCGATTTAATCAAAAGAATAACCGCTGAAATCAAACCGGAACACATAGCGACGCTGATTTACACATCCGGCACAACCGGAGAGCCGAAAGGCGTGATGCTCTCGCACGCAAATCTTGTATCAAATGTTTTGGACGCCTGTGAACGTTATGATTTTTCGCCTGATGATACGGCGCTCTCGGTTTTGCCGCTTTCGCATATTTTCGAGCGAACGGGAATGTACGTTTCTCTCTGGAACGGCGTCGCGGTTTATTACGCCGAATCAATCGAAAAGGCGAAAGAAAATCTGGCAGAGGTGCGCCCGACGATTTTTGTCGGCGTTCCGCGAATTTTTGAAAAAGTTTATGCCGGAGCGAAAGACAAAGCCGAAGCTGGCGGCGGTTTAAAAGCCAAAATCTTTGATTGGGCGATTGAAGTCGCCAAAGAACACGCGCGTCTGACGACGGAAAATCGAAATGTGCCTCGCGTTTTAGCCGTCAAACACAGCATCGCGGATAAGTTAGTTTATTCGAAACTACGTGAAGTTTTCGGCGGACGTCTGCGTTCGTGCATTTCTGGGGGCGCAGCTCTTTCGGAAGAAATCGCGCTGATTTTTACCGGCGCCGGAATTCCGATTATGCAAGGCTATGGTTTGACAGAGACTTCCCCGGTAGTTTCGTCGAACAATTCGATGCATTTTCGTGTTGGCACGGTCGGCAAACCGATTCGCTCGGTCGAAATCAGAATCGCCGAAGACGGCGAGATTCTCGTCCGCGGAGCAAACGTTATGCAGGGCTATTACAACAAACCGGAAGCCACGCGCGAAGCATTTACCGCAGACGGATTTTTCCGCACGGGTGACATCGGCGAATTGGACGCGGACGGATTTTTGAAAATCACCGACCGCAAAAAAGAGCTTTTTAAAACATCCGGCGGAAAATACATTGCGCCTTCTCCGATTGAGCAGATGATTAAACGCTCGCGTTTCGTCAATCAGGTGGTTTTGGTAGGCAGCGAACGCAAATTTCCGGCGGCGCTGATTGTGCCGGATTTTGAACAGCTCAAAACTTATGCGAAAGCAAAAGGTTTGGGTATCAAAAGGCACGCTGAATTTTGCAGCCATCCGAAAATCATTGATTTGTTCGAGCGGCAAATCGAAGAACACACGCAGACGCTTTCAAAATTTGAAAAAGTCAAAAAGATTGCCCTCCTCGAAAACGAATTGACGATTGCGGGCGGCGAATTGACGCCGACTCTAAAAGTCAAACGCCGCGTCGTTGATGAAAAATACAAAGACGTAATTGATCGAATCTACGCGGAAAACTGAAATGGAATTCAGAAGAGCAGAACCGGTGGATTACGAAAAAATCCACCTTTTTTTATCTGAAAATGGCTGGGAAAAGCGCGTCGCCGACAAAGAAAGATTTCAAAAAATGATGGAAAACGCCAACCGCACAATCGTGGCTTTTGAAGATGAGCGCGTCGTCGGTTTTGCCCGCGCTTTGTGCGACGACGTTTCCAACGGTTACATCGGAACTGTCGTCGTTGCCGAAGATTTTCGCAAGCGCGGAATCGGGCGCGAGTTGGTCAAAAGATTAATCGGTGACGATACAAATATCACTTGGGTTTTACGTGCCGGGCGCGGAAGTAAAGAGTTTTGGGAGAAAATGGGATTTACCGCTTCAAATGTTGCGGCGGAAAGATTACCAATAAACTAATCTATGATTAAATTCTTAATTGAAAAGGTTTACGAATAACTTTCTATGAAGAGTGTGAATAATAGTTTACTCGATAAGGGAATAAAGGATGCAAGAAAACTTATTGAAGACTTAAATAATTCAACAGAACAACTGCAAACTTCAAATGAAGAAATTCCATTTCAGCTAATATCTAGAATTGATTTAGGCACTTTAATACTCACGCGTGAAGAAGTTGCTCAACAAAATCAAACAGCAATAACACTTCATAATGCAGTTAAAGGAAAGGAAAGAGAAACATGGAGTTTGAAAGCTATAAATAAGTTACTACAAGATGCTATCTTACAATCATTAGATATTCCTAAAAAATCTTCTCAATCTTTTAATCAACGATTAGAGACGGCACTTCAAAAACTCAAATCATCACTTAGTGAACCTCTAAAAGCATGGGAATTTTATAACGTTGTTTTAGGTTTAGATGTAAGCAATGAAAAAAGAAAAATCGGAAATATTTATTTTTTTCATGCTGACGAAGCTAATCTAGAAAAAATTTCAGAAAGAATAAATGATATTGCTGATGAAAGTCCCAATACGTCGGAGGAAAAGGAAAACTTCAAAAGATTTTGTAAAAAGCAGCTATTTCAATTTTATACAAATACCGCAGTTGCCTTTTTGAAAGTCTATGCTGGAGACTTGGAAGCTGCTCGTTTTCTAGCATTGGAGGAACTACAAACGACATTAGATGTAATTAACTTTTATACTCTAAGTATTCATAATGATGATCTCCGAGTGCGAGTATTTTTACCTGGTGACGCGATAGGTACACAAACTTTAAATCTTGCTTTCAAGGAAAATGAAAGTTTTAATTTTGAGTTTCCAAGCACTGGACCTCTTATAAATTTTTCACTCTCATCATTAGATGAGCAGCGTTCTGAAAAATTGGGTTTTAATCGCTTAAATCAAATTTTAGCAAATCCTACTCAAAACGAAATTGAAAAACGACTATTGGCGGGCGTTCGTATAGCTGGCAGGGCTGTTTCCAGCATCCGTAGGGAAGATGCTTTTCTACTTCACGCTATTGCACTTGAAAGTGTTTTAGTCGGTGGTAATGAAAACACAGACTTGACTTACAGATTAAGTACTCGATGCGCTCATCTTTTAGGAAAAGATTTGGAAAGCAGAAAGGCAATTAAAAAAGAAATTGCTGTTCTTTATGGAGTGCGTTCTGCGATAGTTCACAGAGGGGACACTAATTTTACAGAGATAGACCTTTTAAAGATTAGATATTATACCCGAAATATCCTCGTTACTTTGCTTACAAAAGAAGATTTTAAAGACTTCACAAAAAAGGAACAACTAAACCAATGGTTCGATGAGAGAATGTTGAGTTAACTTATTACATTTTTAGTTACAGCATAATTTAAGACCAATTCCGCTATTTCAAAGTTGTGTTAAAATTCTCCGCCCTAATGTGCCTTGAGGTAAAAATGAAAAAATATTTGAATAAATCTCTGACCTTTTGTCTTTTACTTTCTTTAACGCTTTCCTGTTTCGGTCAAACAACCCCGTTTTTAACCGATGAAGAAATTCGGATGCTGCGAAACGAGATTTCCGGCGACCGCGCTTTTGAGCATATCCGCATTTTGACTCAATGGCACAGAGATTCGGGAATGGAAGGCTATTTTAAGGCGATGGATTACGTCGCCGGAGCCGCTAAAGAAAACGGTTTGGTGGATGTTTCCATTATCAAACAGCCGTTTGATAACGACGAGGGAAAACCAGCGAATTATACGGCTAAATCCGCAGAATTGTGGATGGTCGAACCCGTCGAGCTTAAATTAGCCGACATCGGCGACCACGCGCTTTATTTAGCCGACAACAGCCGCGATGCTGATGTTCAGGCGGAATTGATCTGGATTGGCAACGCGAGCGAGGAAGCGTTAAAAAATCTCGATGTCAAAGGGAAAATCGTGCTGGCAAACGTCAATCCGGGAATCGTGATGAACAACGCGGTCTATAAACGCGGCGCGCTGGGCGCGATTGTTTTCACCACGTCCGAATCGAAAAATATGCTCGATTTTCCCGACCAATTGCCCTGGGTGCGAATCGGCGATCCGCCGCAGGGTCACAAAGGCTCGTTTGCTTTTAGTCTATCGCCGCGCAAAGGCGACACGCTGAGGAGAGTTTTGGAAACCAAAGGTGAACAGGACTTTTTTGCCACCGGCAAACGAACGATGGGCGGCAAAGTCGTTGTTAAAGCAAAGGTTGACGTTGATATCGGCACGGAAAACAAACGCACCGGAACCGGAATGGTCGAAGGCTGGATTCGCGGAACTAAATATAAAGACCAGCAAATTGTCATCACCGCGCATCTTCAGGAAGAACAAGGCTCGGCAAACGACGACGGAAGCGGCTGCGGAAATATTCTAGAGCTTGCCAGAGTTTTTAACAAATTGATTAAAGCCGGCAAAATTCCACCGCCGAAGCGCGATTTGCGTTTTTGGTGGACTGACGAAATTTATTCGGAATATCAATATTTTCGCGAAAATCCGGGTTCGGAAAAACAGATGCTCGCCAATATTCATCAGGATATGACCGGCGCGAAACAATCAATGGGCAGCCGCGTTCAGCATCTGATTTTTAATCCGCATTCGCGCACGTCTTATCTCGATGCGCTTTTTGAAAGCGTCGGGAATTTTGTGATTTTGACGAATAATTCGTTTATTCAGGCAAATCGCGGCGGCGGTTATCAGCGCCCGCATTCGCAGCCGATTTACGCAACGCGCGGCACGCGCGAAGGCTTTAACGCGCGGTTTGTGCCGTATTTCGGTTCTTCGGACAATCTCGTGTTTGTCGAGGGAGCCATCGGTGTTCCGTCTGTCGCGCTGATTAATTGGGACGATAATTACATTCATTCTTCAGACGACGATTTGTTTCAGATTGATCAGACGCAATTGCAGCGAAACAATTTCATCATCGGCGCGATGGCTCTTTATCTCGCCTATGCCGAAGCCGAAGACATTCCGCTTTTAGCCAGCGAAACTTACGCGCAAGGCGGCAAACGAATCGCCAATGATATGCAGGTTGCGTTGCAGGTTTTGAACTCCGCCGATAACTGGGCTGACGCGCATCTTTTAATTGAACAAGGTTCAATCCGCGAGGGACGCGCGCTTAACTCAATGCGTGTAATTGCCGGAAACGACCGAGCGGCAAACCAAACGATTGACACTTTCCTGCGATTAATTGTTTCACGCGAAAAACAGCTTTTAGATGAACTCGGCTCGTTTTACCAAACGAAATACGGTAAAAAAGCCGTTTTGAATTTGTCTCCGGCTCAAACCGAAGCGTCTAGAAAAATTCCTTCAAACATCGTTTCTCTGGACGGATACTTTAAAAAACGAACGGGAACGCAAACCGGATTGCATTCTTTGATGCGAAGCGAAACGATGAATTTCGTTGACGGCAAACGCAGCTATTTTGATATTTATAAAGCCGTCAAAGCCGAATCGCTGGCAGCGGGCAAGTTTTTTTACGGAACCGTAACGCTTGAAGATGTAGTCAAACATCTTGACGCTAACGTCAAATCCGGCGCTTTGACGCTAAGGTAACGAAAAAACTTCTATTTCTTCGGAACCGAAATCAGTGTTTTTCGTGAGATATTCTAAAAATTCAAGGAGAGTTTTATGGACAATTACGAAAAAGTTAGCTCGCTGATTTTTAGATTTTTAGGTGTTTTTATCGCTTTTTTCGGTTTTCTCGGACTTCTGCTTTTTGGAATTGTAATGTTTACATCGCCCGCTCCGAGAACGAGAAATGATGCATTCATTTTCTGGTGTTTGTATTTTGTTCCAACTTTGTTTGGTCTATCGCTGATTAGAATCAGCAATTCTTTGGGAAAACTGATTTGTCGGAATTTGAATTAGCGAAATTCGCGATGTTTAAAACAAGCCTTTACGGAATGGGTGAGAGATAATAAGTGATAATTATCATCTTCCACTTCTCACTAATTCCGTAAAGGCTTTCTTGTTTTATTCAAACGCATGATTTCTAATTGAAATTATGAATTTAAAAGAGCGGATTAAAAATCTGATTGCGGAAAGCAAATCGGAATTTTCAACTTCGGATCGTGAGTTTTTTAATCAATTCAAAGCCGCTCTAACACGCGGCGAGATTCGCGCTGCAATGCGCGACGAAAACGGTAAGTGGCAAACGAATGCTTGGGTGAAGCAGGGAATTTTGCTCGGTTTCAAAATGGGCGCGATAATCGAAATGTCTCAGGGAACCGAAACTCTGAAATTCTTCGACAAAGAAACTTATCCCCTGCGCCCGATTTCTCTGGCGGACAAAATTCGCGTTGTTCCGGGCGGAAGTTCAATTCGAGACGGTTCGTTTGTGGCGGCGGGCGTTGTTTGTATGCCGCCGTGTTACGTTAATGTCGGCGCGTATGTTGACGAAGGCACGATGATCGATTCGCACGCGCTCGTCGGTTCGTGCGCGCAAATCGGAAAGCGTGTTCACATTTCGGCGGCAGCGCAAATCGGCGGCGTGCTAGAACCGATTAATGCTAATCCCGTGATCGTTGAAGATGATTGTTTAATTGGCGGAAACACAGGCGTCTATGAAGGCGTGATTGTTCGAGAAAAATCGGTGCTGGCTTCGGGCGTAATTCTGACCGGTTCGACTCCGGTTTTCGATCTTGTGCGCGGTGAAGTTTATAAGAAAACTGCGGAAAAGCCGCTCGAAATCCCGGCTGGCGCGGTCGTCGTTCCAGGCTCCCGCGCGGTAACAAACGAAACCGGAAAAAACTGGGGCTTGTCGGTGTATGCGCCAGTAATTGTTAAATACCGCGATGACCGTACAGACGCCGCCACGAAATTAGAGGATTATCTTCGTTAACTTGGAAATTCAAACTCAGCAAATGCCTGTCGAAATTATCATTAACGCCGGAAGCGGCGTCGGGGATAAAACTGAGCTTGCCGAGCGTCTGAAAAAGGTTTTTGACGAACACAATGTTGCAGCGCATTTTTCGTTAATCGAAAGCGGCGATGATTTTGAGAAAACTTTAGAACAAATTGTAGAAAGCGATGCGAAAACGATCGTTGCGGCGGGCGGCGACGGCACAATCAATGCGGTTGCGGCGAAGTTGGTCGGAACGGATAAAACGCTTGGTGTGCTGCCGATGGGAACGCTCAATCATTTCTCAAAGGATTTAGGAATTCCGCAGGATTTGGAGGAAGCAGCACAGGTCGTATGCGAAAATCACACGACGACGGTTGATGTCGGCGAAGTCAACGAACGGATTTTTATCAATAATTCGAGTATCGGGCTTTATCCGCGAATCGTTCGCCGTCGCATTCGACAGCAGCGTTCCGGCTATAGCAAATGGTCTGCTGCGTTCTGGTCGTCGCTGGCGATTTTTACGCGTTATCCGTTTTTGGACGTTAAGCTCAGAATTGACAGAAAATTTATGGAACGCCGGACTCCGCTTATTTTTGTTGGCAACAACGAATACGAGATTCACTCTTTAAACATGGGCGCTCGCCAAAGCTTGCAGGATGGAATTTTGAGCGTTTACGTTTTGCACCGGACCGGGCGCGCCGGTTTACTTTTGCTTGCTATGCGTTCGCTGTTCGGCACGCTGCGCGATGCGGAAGATTTTGACGAATATTTTACCGACGAATTAACAATTGATAAACGCCGCAGACAAAAGCGCGTGCTGGTCGCGCTCGACGGTGAAGTCGTTTTGATGAACGCGCCGCTGCGTTATCGCATTTTGCCGCGCGCTTTGCGAGTTATTGTTCCGAAAGTCGAGGACGAATCATGAAAACTCTAATTCATCTTTCAGATTTACACTTCGGGCGCGTTGATTACCAAGTTGCCGACGCTTTAATCGAGAAAATACATCAAATCGCGCCGGATTTAGTCGTCGTCTCCGGCGACTTGACGCAGCGCGCTCGTTCCCACCAATTCAAAGAAGCAAGGCATTTTCTCGATTCCCTGCCGAAAGTACCGCAAATCGTCGTACCGGGAAATCATGACGTGCCGCTTTATAACATTTTTGACCGTTTTACCGCACCGCTCGAAAAATATAAAAAATACATCACCGCCGATTTGCGACCCTTTTACGCCGATGATGAAATCGCCGTTCTGGGCGTCAACACTGCTCGTTCGCTTACAATCAAAGGCGGGAGAATAAATGAACAGCAGATCGAATGGATTCGTGAAAGATTATGTCCAACCTCCGAAGCTGCGATTAAAATCATCGTCACGCATCATCCGTTTGATTTGCCGGAAGGTTACGAAGAAAGAGATTTGGTTGGGCGCGCACGAATAGCTATGAAAATGCTGGCGAGCTGCGGCGCGGACGTTTTTCTCGCCGGACATCTGCACGTTTCGCACATCAGCGAAACCGCGAAGCGTTATCGAATCAAGGGGCATTCGGCGCTCGTCATTCAAGCCGGAACGGCAACCTCGACTCGTGAGCGCGGAGAGGATAACTCGTTTAATTTAATTCGCATTGATCACCCGAATTTATCCGTCGAACGCCTCGTCTGGCAACCGGCAAGCTCGCAATTCGAGACGGGCGAAATTAAACAATACCGTCAAATTCCAAGCGGATGGGAAAAAATATTTCAGTCTTAAATAACTTGATTTAAAATTATTCGGGCGGCTTCTTTTAATTTTTTAGCCGTGAAATCCGAATTGTTTGTTTCATCGCCGAGCAAAATTGTCCGACAACCCGCAATCCGTCCAGCTTCGGCGTCTTTGGGCGAATCACCGACAACCCAGGAATTTTGCAAATCCAGATTGTGTTCCCGCGCTGCTTGCAAAATCATTCCAGCTTCGGGTTTGCGGCAATCGCAAGCAAAACTGTATTTTTCGATTTTTCCGTCCAGAAAATGCGGGCAAAAATAAAAACCGTCAAATTCGATTTCGCATAATTCGTTTAATTTTTCCCAAACGACAGCTAAATCTTTTTCCTCAAAAAACCCACGCGCAATTCCTGATTGATTTGAAACAACAAAAATTTTAAATCCGGCTGTCTTTAATTTTTTAACGGCTTCCGCTGCGCCTTCATTTAAAACGATCAAATCAGGATTAACGTTGTAAGGAACGTCTTTGACTAAAGTGCCGTCTTTGTCGAAAAAGACTGCGCGGTGTTTGTCCATTTTTGCTGTCATTGCTAGATTTATTTTGCGATATTTTTGCGGAATTAATAAATACGATGAAAGATTTTAAATTGCCGCGCCGGTTGGAAGGCGTGCAGACCACTTTGATTCGACAGGTTTTTGAGCGCGCTTTGCCCGATTCAATAAATTTAGGTTTAGGCGAACCGGATCTACCGACGCCCGATTTTATCCGTCGCGAAGCTGCTCGCGCAGCCGTAGAAGAACAGAACGGTTACACGAGTCATCCTGGACTTTTACAGTTGCGCGAAAAAATCATCGCGGATTATCCGAATTTAGATTTGACCCCGAGCCAGGTTGTTATCACTTGTGGCTCGCAGGAAGCGATGACTGGCGCAATGCTTTCAATCATTGATGACGGCGACGAAGTTTTGATTCCCGATCCGGTTTTCGCCGCTTATCCGAATGTCGTTCGTTTGTGCGGCGGCGTGGTGAAGACTTTTCGTCTGCCGCAGGAAAAAGATTTCGGGTTCGATTTGGACGAATTCAAATCGAAAATTTCAAATAAAACAAAAGCCGTCGTAATTGTTTCGCCTTCAAATCCGACCGGAAAAATTTTCACCGAAACAGATTTGCGCGAAATTGCCGCTGCTTTAGAAGGAACGGGCGCATTTGTCATCTCGGACGAAATTTATCGTGATTTGTATTTCACGGAAAATCGTCCAGCTTCAATTTCCGATTTTTATGAACGGACAATTATTGTTTCCGGTTTGTCAAAATCGCTCAGTATGACGGGTTGGCGCGTTGGCTGGGTTTGCAGTCAGGTGAGAGAAGTAATGCGCGCCGAAAATATCGTTCATGGATATTTGACCGTTTGCACGGCAACAGTTTCGCAGAAAGCGGCACTGCTCGCCTGGTCTGACGAGGCGCGAAAATCAATCGCCTCGGCGCGCGAAATTTACAAACGGCGGCGTGATTTTTTTGTGCCGCTGATTGAAAAGGAATTAGGTTTGCGCGCCGTTATGCCCGAAGGGGCTTTTTACACGATGGTTGACACGCGCGAATACGGCGGCGATTTGGAATTGTCGCTGAAGCTGCTTCAGCATCGCGTTATTACAGTTCCGGGCGTCGCTTTCGGCGAGGAATCGCGAGGCTTTTTGCGGATTTCATTTTGCGCCGACGAAGACAAATTAGCTAAAGGAATCAGAAGATTTAAAGAAGGTTTATCGGGATAAAGTTAAGATAAATTTACTACCAAATCGGACGACGCGGTGAAATCGCGGTCGGATTCCAAACCGGATTCGAGCCGTTCGCTAATTCGACACGACTCGTTCCGTCGGCGTCGGCGGTCATTATTTTGTATTTTCCGTTTATTAACGCGAGAACAAAACGAAAAAGGTAACAACGGAAAGCAGTTTTTTAAAAAATCTTTTTTTATTGGGATTTTTTTTGTGGATGAAGATTTTGCTTGAAGCGGTTGAAATACGGAGAACGTTTTGCGGAAATAATCGAAAAGTATGAAACAGGATATGAATTGGCGTATTAATCGGATTTGCTGCGAGCCGTTCTCCGTATTTTTCAATGAACCGGACGACTTTTTGCCGTCATCCTTTAACGCGCAAAAGAATTAGAAAAAGTATCAACGGAAAAAGAAAAAATATCATCCGCAAAAAAATATAGTTGTTTGACCGTTCAGCGGACTGATGTCAAAATTAACAGCGTCGGACACTTGGGATTTTTTATTGTGTTTTGATTTTGCCGATGACACCCGAACGCTGGCAACAAATCGAACAGGTGTTTCAAACCGCACTTGACCTCAGCGCGGGCGAAGAGCGCGAAATTTATTTGAAAGAAGCCTGCGCCGATGATGCGGAATTGCGCGGCGAAGTCGAAAAACTGCTGACGCTACACGAACGTGCCGGTGACTTTATTTCAATTGGTGCGATTGAAAGCGGCGAACTGCCGGAAATGACCGAAGAAGTTGACAATCTCATTGGGAAGCGAATCGGCGCTTATCGTCTGGTGAGAGAAATCGGTCGGGGCGGAATGGGAGCGGTTTACGAAGCCGAGCGCGCCGACAATTCGTTTCAACGCCGTGTTGCCGTCAAGTTTATCAAGCGTGGGATGGACACGGATTTAATCCTCAAGCGCTTTCGCAACGAGCGCCAGATTCTCGCCTCGCTCAATCATCCGAACATCGCGCGTTTGCTCGACGGCGGAACAACCAAAGACGGCTTGCCTTATTTCGTGATGGAATTTATCGAAGGCGAGCCGCTTTATCGTTATTGTGACACTCGAAAACTCGGCGTCAAAGAAAGATTGGAATTGTTCCGGCAGATTTGCGACGCCGTCGAAGAAGCGCACCGGAATAAAGTCGTTCACCGCGATTTAAAACCTTCAAATATCCTCGTCAAACCGGACGGAACCGCAAAATTACTCGATTTCGGAATTGCCAAATTGCTCGACCCGGAACTTGCCGGAGCAACAATTGAGCAGACTGCGACGCAGATGCGTTTGATGACGCCGGAATATGCTTCGCCCGAACAGGTTTGCGGCGAGCCTGTAACGCCAGCCGCCGATGTTTACAGCCTTGGAGTTTTGCTCTACGAGCTTTTGACCGGACATCGCCCGTATCGTTTTAGAAACCGCGCGATGCATGAAATTTCGCGTGTCGTCTGCGAGCAGGAGCCGCTTGCCCCGAGCGAATGTTTGACGCGCCGGGATAATCTCGTTTCGACAGCCGAAACAGGCGATCACAAAGTCACTGTTGAAGAAATAATCGCCGCGCGCAACGCAAATCTGGAAACTCTGCGGCGCGATTTAATGGGCAATCTCGACCGTGTGATTTTAAAGGCTTTGCGGAAAGAGCCTGCGGGGCGTTACCAAACAGCCGGTGAGCTGTCGGAAGAAATCACGCGCGTATTGGAAAAACGTCCTGTCAAAGCCCAATCTTTTGCTTTTTCGGTCGAACCTGATGCAGCTCAAAAAACGGAAAAAAACTCGATTGCGATTCTGCCTTTCAAAATGTTCAGCGGCTCTGAGACGGGCGAATTGGTCGAGGAATTTTTAGGAATCGGTTTGACCGATGCGCTGATTTCGCGTCTTTTAAACGTGCGTCGTTTAACCGTCCGCCCCACAAGCTCGGTATTGCGTTTTGCGGAAACGACCGATTCGTTCAGCGCCGGACGCGAGCTTGGCGTTGAGTTTGTTTTGGAAGGAAATATCCGGCGCGCTAAAAATCGTATTCGCCTGACGGTTCAATTGCTCGACATCGAGAGCAATTCGACGCTCTGGGCGCAAAATTTCGATGAAGATTTGACCGACGTCCTTGCACTGGAAGATTCGATTTCCACAAAAGTTGCCGAATCTCTGGTTCCACGTCTGACGGGCGAAGAACAGCGCCAACTGCAAAAACGCGGAACGAATTCGCCTGCCGCTTACGAAGCGTTTTTGCGCGGTCGTTTTTACGCCAATCACTTCAAAGAAGATTCAATGCTTCGTTCGCTCGAAGCGTACCGCGAAGCCGTCCGGCTTGATCCCGATTATGCTCTGGCACGCGTCGGGATTGCGGATTTTTACGTTTGGTCAACGGTTTTCGGAGCATTTCCGCCGCATGAAGGTTATCCGAAAGCGAAAGCGGAATTGCAGCAGGCGCTCAAAGTTGATCCGGCGCTTGCCGAAGCTTACACGATGCAGGCGTTCGTCGCGCTGCTTTATGATTGGGATTGGGCGGATGCCGCGCGGCTGGTAAAGAAAGCTCTTAAATTAAATCCGAATTATCACGTCGCGCACGACGCTTACGCGCACATTTTGGCGTCACAGGGCATTGTTGACAGCGCCGTCCGCGAAATCAAATTAGCCGAAAGTCTTGACCCGCTTTCGTCGCGCGCAAAAGTGATGACTTCGTGCATTCTTTTCCAAACGCGGAATTTTGATGAAGCGGCGGGGAGCGCCGAAAAGGCTTTGGACATTGAACCGAATTCCGCGCCTGCCATGGTTCATTTAGGCGCCGCCCTGACTTACAACGGTGAAAATGCAAAAGCAGTCGAAGCTTTGAGCCGCTGTTCAACCGTTTGGGCGACTTCTGCCATTCCGAAATACATACTCTGTTTCGCTCTGGTCAGGGGCGGGCAGCGCGACGAAGCTCGAAAAGTTCTCGATGAAATTTTGCAACTCGCTGATACGCAAAACGCCAAACCTTATTTTGTGGCGATGGCTTTTGCCGCTCTCGGCGAAAATGATCGCGCATTCGAATGGTTTGAAAAAGCGATTGAAGCTCGCGACGACTGGATGATTTGGTTCGGGACGGACACCAGGCTCGACGCGCTCAGAAAAGACCAGCGTTATTTTCGCATCCTGCGCAAAACCAACAATCCGATTATTGAACATCAATCGCCTTTTACAAGTTCGAAAGCGACAGCCGATAAAAGCGAAAAATCAATTGCCGTTTTGCCTTTTAAACTTTTAAGTGTTGGAGGAACAGGCGACGCGGATGATGAATATCTGGGCATCGGGCTGGCAGATTCGCTCGTGCTGCGTTTGTCGAAAGTGCAGCGGTTTATAGTCCGCCCGACAAGTTCGGTAGTCGGTTTTCAAAAAATCGGACAAGACCCGTTTGCCATCGGGCGGGAGCTTGATGTTGGCTACGTCGTCGAAGGCACGATTCGACACGCCGGTTCGCGGATTCGCGTTTCGGTTCAGCTTCTCGACGTCGAGCAAAACGCGACGCGTTGGGCGGAGAGCTTTGACGAGGATTTTACCGATGTGCTTTCGCTCGAAGATTCGATTTCGGAGAAAGTCGCTAAATCCTTGATTCCAAGACTTACGGGCGAAGAACAGAAGAAAATCTCCGAACGCGGGACGAACAATCCGCAAGCCTATGAAGCATATTTGCGCGGGCGTTTTTACTGGAATCAGTTTACGCCCGAAGCTCTCCCGAAAGCTCTTGCGTCGTTTCAAACGGCTGCGACGCTCGACCCGGAATATGCTCTGGCTCACGTCGGTCTGGCAGATTTTTACATTTGGGCAAACATTTATGGGCTAATTCCTTCGCTGCAAGCGCTCGATCAAGCGGAAGCTCATGCGCGGCGCGCCATCGAACTAGACGAGCGTTTGGGCGAAGCTTATGCCTCGCTCGGTTTGATAATGCAGAACCGCCGCCGTTGGGTGGAAGCCGAAAAATTGCAGCGCCAAGCGATAAAACTCAATCCGCATTACGTACACTCGCACGAATGGTATGCCGCACAGCTCATCGGTTTGGGCAGAACCGAAGAAGGCGTCGAAGAAATGCTGCGCGCTGAAAGTCTCGATCCACTTTCTTTAAGAACCAAAACTCTGACGGCTTGGACTATGCTTCAGGCGCGTCGTTTTGACGAGGCACTTGAGCGTGGGCGGCAAATCGTCGAATTGGACAAAAATTATCCGCAGGGTTATTCGCAAATCGGATTGGCTTTGTGGGGAATGGGGCGAGCCGAAGAAGCGCTCGAAAATTTTCGGATTCTAGACCGCTTGATGCCTGGTTCGGCGCTCGTCAAATACGAGCTTTGTTTCGGTTTGGTCGCCGCCAACCGACACGAAGAAGCGCTACAAGTTTTTGAAGAAATAAAAGCGTTTGCCGCGAAAAATTATCTCAAACCGTATTTCCTCGGAATGGCTTACACAGCTATCGGCGACCGGGATCGGGCGTTTGAGTGTTTTGAAAAATCGCTTGCCGAATACGATCCTTGGGTGCTCTGGCTCGGAACCGATCCGATGCTCGAAAGCTTGCACGATGACGAGCGTTTTGTCAGTCTGCTTGAGCGAATGGACAATCCGATAGCGGAAAAATACCGTGCAAAATTGAGGCAAAAACCCAAAACCGGTGGCGGAAGCCAAACAAGAGAAAAATCAATCGCGGTTTTGCCCCTCAAAATTTGGGGCGGGCGCGTTACGGGCAGCGCAGATGACGATTATCTCGGCGTCGGTCTGGCTGATGCTTTAACGACGAGACTTTCAAATTTGCGAAAATTCGTTGTTCGTCCGACATCAAGCGTTTTGAAATACGGCGGCGAGGGCGGAGACGCTTTTGCGGCGGGGCGTGAGCTGGAAGTTGATTTTGTCCTGGATGGAACGGTCAGACACGCCGGAAACCGAATTCGTGTCACGGCTCAGCTTTTGAATGTCGGAGAAAACTCGACCGCTTGGGCGGAGCGCTTTGATGAAAACGCCGCAGATGTTTTGGAATTGGAAGATTCGATTTCGGAAAAAGTCGCCAGATCTTTAATTCCGCACTTAACAGGAATTGAAACCAAACAACTGCAAAAACGCGGGACAAATAATGCTGAAGCTTATGAAGCGTTCATACGCGGGCGCTTTTATTGGAGCCTGCAAACAGAAGACGGTTTTTCCCGTGCAATCAAACTATTCGAGCGCGCCGTTGAGCTTGATCCCGATTACGCTTTAGCTTATTCGGCGATTGCCGAATATTACATTTTTCTCGCCATTCATTGCGTTTTGCCGTTTGCCGAGGCTACGCGGCGCGCCAAAAAAGCCGCGCTCAAAGCCGTTGAACTTGACCCCGATTCAGCTGAAGCTTACAACGCGCTCGGCACAATCGTGATCAATCAGGATTTCGATTGGAAAGGCGGCGAAAATTATATGCGCCGCGCCATTGAAACAAATCCGAACATCGTTTCTTCACGCCGCTGGTATAACGCTCTGCTGCTTCAAAGCGGACGACTCGATGAAGCGATGGAACAAGCGCGAAAAGTCATCGAGCTGGACCCGGATTCCGTTTTGAGTTTGCACTTTACGGCTTGGACGCACTATCACGCTCGCCGTTATGACAAATCGCTCGAAGTGCATCGGCAGATGCTTGCAAACGAGCCGTATTACGCTTGGGGATATTTAACTCAAAGCTGGGTTCTGCGCTGCGCCGGAAAATTTGATGAAGCGATTGCCTCCGCTCGCAAAGCTCTGGAATTAGCGGCGAAAAACCCGATGTATCACGCCGCACTCGCCGCCGCGCAAGCTGCCGCGGGCGACAAACGCGCTGCGCGGGCGACTCTCGCCGGAATCGAAAAATTATCCTCCGCAAATTACGTTTCGCCGTTTATGCAGGCGACTGTTTATTGCGCTCTGGGAGACGCTGATCGCACGCTTTCGCTGCTCGAACGGGCTTTTGATGAGCGCGATGTCTGGGTTGTGTGGATCGGAATTGATCCGCAATTCGATTTGATTCGCAATGATGCGCGTTATTTTGATTTGCTGCGGCAAATGAATCATCCGCTCGCACCTGCACCGGGAACAACGGCGCGAACCGAAAAACAGATTCAAAAAATAAAATCCGGTAATGACACAAAATCCGTTGCCGTGCTGCCGCTCAAATTTATCGGCTCGCCTAAGCCGGAAGACGCTTATCTCGGCATTGGATTGGCAGATGCGATGATTACACGTCTTTCGCAAGTCGGGCGTTTGGTTGTCCGCCCAACGAGCGCCGTTTTACCATTCGCGGAGATGACAGATTCTTTTGCGGCGGGCAGAAAACTCGATGTTGATTTTGTTTTGGATGGCACGATTCGCCGCGCCGGTGCGCGAGTTCGCATAACGGGGCAGCTTCTCGACGTAAAATCCAATTCGACTCGCTGGGCGGAAAGCTTCGACGAAAATCTGACCGATGTTTTAGATCTCGAAGACCGCGTTGCCGAAAAAGTCGCACGTTTGCTCGTTCCCAGGCTGTCCGGAGAAGAAAAACAAAAGCTCGCCAAACGCAAAACCGACAATGCCGAAGCCTACGAAACATATTTGCGCGGGCGTTATCATTTAAGTCTTTTCACGCCAGACAATTTCGCCCAAGCCAAATCTTATTTTGAAGAAGCGCTCCGGCTCGATCCGAATTATGCGCTGGCTTATATCGGTTTGGCAGAATGCTATTTTTGTCTCGGAACTTTCGCCGCCGATTCGCCGCTCGAATGCTACAGACTGTCGCGCGAAATGGCGGAAAAAGCTCTCGTCTTGGACGCCGCGCTCGGCGAGGCTTACACAATCTTGGGTTTTGTTAAATTTTCGCAGGAATACGATTTTAAAGCTGCCGACGAACTGCTGCGGCGCGGGATCGAGCTAAATCCCGGCAATCCGATGGGAAAAGTCTGGTATTCGGTTTCGCTGACGGCGCAGCAGAAATTTGAGCAAGCTATTGCTGAAGCCCGGAGCGCCGTCGAGTTAAATCCGATGTCCACGTTTGCGCGCCTGCATCACGCCTGGCTTCTTTACCACACGCGTCACTTTGACGAAGCCGTTGCGCGTTCGGGCAAGACGACGGAGACCGATTCTTATTTCAGCCACGGGCGCGGAATTCACAGTTGGATTTTGCGTCATCTCAATCGTCTCGAAGAATCAATTGTCCACGCCGAAGCCGCCGTCGAATTGAGCAACGCAAATCCGTGGCTGGTCGGGAATTTAGCTGCTTCGTACGCCAAAGCAGGACAACGCGAACGCGCCTTAGAAGTTTTGCGCGGAGTGGAAACTGCATCCGAGGAACGTTACGTTTCGCCTTACGTGATGGCGATTGCTTATTATTTTCTCGGAGAAACGGACAAGGTTTTTGCCGGCTTGGAAAAAGCTTATGCGGCGCGCGATGTGTGGTTAATCTGGCTCGGAGTCGAACCGCAGCTCGATCCTCTGCGCGAAGATTCGCGTTTTCAGGATTTGCTGCGGAGAATCAACAGCCCGACCGCAAAGTAAATTTTTATCGAATCAAAATTAAAAGCCGCGCTTGGGATTAGAGCGCGGCTTTTAATTTTAGAAGTCATTTCAAAAATAATATTGAGACGCTGGTTTCGGAGTTTCGCCTCCTTTCGAGCTTTTATCAACAGTTTTAAAGCTCCGGCAACGAAGTCCGATTTATTTCTGAGACAACTTCTCCTGCAAAAAAATCGTTATTGTTTGACCGCTTCGACGATTGAGAGCGGCGATTTGGTCTGAATAATCCGGTTCAAACGAAGTCCGGCTTGAGCCAGAATTTCGCTGTATCTCCCTCTGTTCGTTCAACGCCGCCCGGCGAAACGAGCATTTCCAAATTCATCATCTTGCTCATATCGGGCGTATTTCCCGATCGAAACAACGTGTTTGATAATCAAAACCTTACTGTCTGGTTTCATCGCCGCCGCAATGTTGCTCAAGATTTTTAGCCGCGACATAAACGGCTTGCGTCAGAAAACAGCCCATTGTAATTTGTCCTAAAACGCTTCCGGCGGAAGCTGCGCTGCAGCGTATTTTCGTTTCCAGCATAAATTCTTGCTCATTTTTGCGATTAATGAACTCGCAAATTTATGATTGCGTCAGTTTTTTTATAAAAATTTGGGAGGCTTTTTTCGCCTTCAAAATATAAAGCGTAAAAAATCGAGAAAAAGGGTCAAAAAATTTTTAGCTGATGAAGATTTTTTTAGAAACTCAAAATAGAGCAATCAAGTCAGCACCTTTGGTTATTGCAAGTGATGCTGACTTGTTTCCAGAAATGGGTTAAATTGATTTGCAACTGTTCCGAATCTCGTGCGTAATAAACGAGTTTTTCAAACCGAAAATTAAAAATATGTCTCAAAAATCTATCGCTTTCAATTTGTTCGCAAATCTCTGTTTGCTGTTTTTAGCCGTTTTTTCCGCTCCTGCACAAAAAGCGGCGCCTTATTTGACCGAACCAGCAATTTCACCCGACCGCCGGGAAATCGCTTTTGTTTCAGGCGGCGATATTTGGACTGTTCCCGCGACTGGCGGCGCGGCGCAAATTCTCGTTGCACACCCGGCAAACGAATCGCGCCCGCTTTATTCACCCGACGGAAAGCGTTTAGCGTTTGCTTCGACGCGGACCGGAAACGGCGATGTTTACGTTTTAAATTTTGAAACCGGGGATTTATCACGCGTTACGTTCGACGATGCGGCGGAAACGCTTGACGCTTGGTCGCCGGATGGTGAATGGCTTTATTTTTCTTCGGCGAGCCGCGAGATATCGAGTATGAGCGACGTTTACCGCGTCAGGGCAGCAGGCGGAACGCCGATGCAGATCAGCGCCGACCGCTACACGAGCGAGTTTCAAGCCGCGCCAGCGCCGGACGGCGTTTTGATTGCGTTGACGGCGCGCGGCATCGGAAATTCGCAATGGTGGCGCAAAGGGCGCAGCCACATTGACGAAAGCGAAATCTGGCTCAAAGCGGGCGACCGCTACGAGCCGCTCACTGAGCGCGGCGCGAAACAAATGTGGACAATGTGGAGCGCGGACGGCAAGCGCATCTTTTTTGTTTCCGACCGAACGGGAGTGCAAAACATCTGGACAAAACCTGTCGGTGTTGCCGGGCAAGCCAGACAATTGACGAGTTTCACCGACGGGAGAGTTCTCTGGGCGAATATTTCAGCGGATGGCAGACAAATCGTTTTCGAGCGCAATTTCCGCATTTGGACAATGAACGCCGACGGCGGCAAGCCGAGCGAAGTTGCCATAACTCTGCGTGGCGCTCCGGCTGCGCCGCTCGCCGAACGGTTTAATCTTTCAACACAAATCCGCGAACTTGCTGTCGCACCTGACGGCAAGAAAATTGCCGTCGTGGCGCGCGGCGAAATTTTTGCAGCTTCGGCAAAAGACGGAGGCGATGCGGCGCGCGTGACCGGAACCGTTGCGCCCGAATCATTTGTCGCGTGGTCGCCGGACAGCCGACGGATCGTTTATACATCCGAGCGTGACGGTAAATTGACGATTTTTCAATACGATTTCGCTACCGAGACCGAAACTCAATTAACTACAACAGGAAATGATTTTGCTCCCGTTTTTTCGCCGGATGGAAAAAGTCTCGCCTTTTTCCGCAACGCGCGCTCATTGATGATTTACGATTTGGCGTCGAAACAGGAACGTGAGGTTTCAAAGCTTTTCACGGACGCGCCGCCTCTGGCGGGAAAACGAAGTCTGGCTTGGTCGCCCGACAATCGCTGGCTTGCGTTTTTGGCGAACCAGCCCGAATCGCGTTCTTACACAAATGTTTACGTTGTTTCCGCGGCGGGTGGCAACGTGCAGCCAGTCAGCTTTCTGGCAAATTCAAATAGCAACTCGCTTTCATGGAGCAGCGACGGCACTTTCATTTTGTTCGACACCAGCCAAAGAACAGAAGAGGGAGCATTGGCGCGAATTGATTTGAGACTGCGTACGCCGAAATTCCGAGAAGATCAATTCCGCGATCTTTTCCGGCAGGAAAATCCGCAGCAGCGTCCGCAGCCGACTCCGGCGATTTCGCCAGCGCCGCAAACTTCGCCCAGTCCGCAAACAACGCCCGCTGCGAGTCCGTCTCCGTCGCCTTCTCCCGCAGCGGATTCCAAAACGACCGAAATCGTTTTCGACGGCATTCGTCGGCGTTTGAGTCTTGTTCCGACCGGGGTTGATGTTGCCGGGCAGACAATCAGTCCGGACGGAAAAACTCTGCTTGTTTTAGCGACCAGCGAAGGGCAATTTAACATTTACACTTATCCGCTCGATGAACTGGCGACCGACGTTTCGGCGAAACAGCTAACTTCGACTCCGGCTTTTAAATCCGAAGTTCAATTTTCGCCCGATAACAAAGAAGTTTATTATCTCGAAAACGGACGCGTAAACATTGTCTCGCTCGACCGCCGCGAAGTGCGTCCGCTCAGTTTGAATTTGGATTTAAACGTCAATTTTGCCGAGGAAAAAATGGAGATTTTCCGGCAAGGCTGGCGTTTTATGCGCGACAACTTTTACGACGAAAAATTTCACGGCGTTGATTGGGAAAGAACGCGTCAAACTTATGAGCCGCTCATTCAATCCGCGAGAACCGGCGATGAAGTGCGGCGTTTGATGAATATGATGGTCGGCGAATTAAACGCTTCGCATCTCGGAGTCAACGCACCGCCGAATCCGGCAAATCAAGCCACGCCAATCGGAAAACTTGGTTTGCGTTTTGACCGCGCCGAATATGAAACGAACGGGCGTTTGAAAATCACAGAAATTATCGCTTTAAGTCCGGCGGCGGTGACGAGTGAAATCAAAGTCGGAGATTATTTGCTGAGCGTTGACGGAGCGAAAATCGCCGGTAATACGAATCTTGACGAGCTTTTGGAAAGTAAAGTAAATCGGCGCGTTGAGCTTGAGATTTCCTCTTCGCCTGACGGTGCGAATAAACGTGAAGTCGTCGTAAAGCCCGTGAACACGCAGACTGAGAAACTATTGCTTTATCGTCAATGGGTTGAAGCGAACCGCGCTTACGTCGAAAGAATTTCCGGCGGAAAATTTGGCTATGTGCATCTTCCCGATATGTCCGCAAATTCCTTGCAGCAGCTTTACGTTGATCTGGACGCGCAGAACCAGGCGAAAGACGCCGTTGTGATTGACGTTCGCAACAATCAGGGCGGTTTTGTTAATCCTTACGTTATTGACGTTTTCGCCCGGCGCGGCTACTTGAATATGCACGAACGGGGCTTTTGGAAAGTTCCGGCGCGTTCGGCTCTTGGACAGCGCGCTCTCGAACGCCCGACGATTTTAATTACAAATCAACATTCGCTCTCCGACGCCGAAGATTTTACCGAGGGCTACCGCGCTTTAAAATTGGGCAAAGTCGTCGGCGAACCGACCGCGAGCTGGATTATTTTTACCTGGAACGTGAATTTATTCGATGGAACGGTTTTCCGCCTGCCGCGACAGTTGATTACGGGCGGTGACGGCAAAAATATGGAACTTACTCCGCGCCCGGTTGATGTTCCTGTAACTCGTCCGCTCGGCGAAACTTTAACCGGCAAAGACAGCCAGCTCGACCGCGCAGTTCAGGAATTGCAAAGGCAATTAGCCGGAAGCGGTCAATAAAGCAATAAACTGTCAACTATCAACTGTTAACCGGTTTGCAAAATTTTTTATGACGAATTGTGAATAATTTACAGTTAATAGTTGGCAGTTTTCGCCTGTTTCAGAAACGAATTTTTTATGATGAATTTGACGATCAATAAGCCATCTGAAAACGAGTATGCCCGTTATTATGACGGTTATGTTTCGCTTGTTCCGGAAGGCGATATTTTGACGATTTTAGACGAACAGTTAAACGAAACGCTTTCACTCATTCGCTCAATTCCCGAACCTGCGGGCAGTTTTCGCTACGCGCCGGATAAATGGAGCATTAAAGAACTCATCGGTCATATAATTGATACAGAAAGAGTTTTTGCTTATCGCGCTTTGTGCATCGCGCGCGGCGATCAAAGACCTTTGCTAGGTTTCGACGAAAAAGAATATATGCTCTACGCTCCATTTGAGCATTGCTCGCTCGAAGATTTGAGCGCCGAGTTTGAGGCGGTGAGAAAATCTACTCTGTTTCTTTTTAAACAACTCGACCAGAACGCGTGGCACCGGATTGGGACTGCAAGCGAAAATAAAGTTACTGTTCGCGCTCTGGCTTACATTATCGCCGGTCACGAACGACATCACTGCAACATTTTACGCGATAGATATTTGCAATCGGAACAGTTCACAAGTGCTGCAGTTTAAGTTCAAAACAAAAAAGGATGAAGCATTTTGCTTCATCCTTTTTCAGTGAAAAGTTACTTTTTGACTACTATTTCTTCGCCGCATCAACGATTGCCTGCGCGGCTTGTTCAATCAGGGGCGAGATGATGTCTTCGCCGTCCGATTTAGCTTTGGCTTTGTATTGTTTGGTCAAAACGGCGGCGTCCGCTTGAGTCATTTTGATTTCGAGCGTTATCTCGTCTTTTGATTTAATGCTTTCGGACATCGAAGCTGCCGTATAAATCGCTGTTGCGGCGACGTGTCCGGCAACAGCTGCTCCCGTGCCTCCAGCCATCGGAATTGCGCTGCCGAGAATGTTTCCGGCGGCTTTACCGAACATTCCGCCCAATCCGCCGCCGCCTTTTTTGTGTGCGACATTTGTGTAAACAACGAAATCGCATTCTTTTTGTTTGGCTTCGGCGTCAATTTGCGACGGCAGTTTGGCTTCGAGCTGAACAATCTCGACGCTCGGAGTTTTTAAATATTCAGCGAGCGTCGCACCGATTGCCGAAGCAAGCTGCGCCGCGTTCATTCCTTCGCCGACCGCGCTGGTTTTGACCGCCGCCAAACCGATTCTGGCAACGCCCGGTTTTTTCGCGCCAAGCGTAGCTGGAACGGTCGTGTTTGATTGCGGAAGATTTTTGACGGGATTGCTCGCGCCGGAATTAACGGGCTTATCGTCATTACCCATTGCTGAATTGTTCTTACCGGCTGAGTAAGCCGAAGCGTAAAGCTCTTGACTGTCTTTAACTTGTTTGTAATCAGCCGGAATTTCAAACAGCGAAGCTTCCAAAACGGCTTTGGAAATTTCGACGACTTCATTAATCATCGAATAAGTTTCTTTGCCGTCTTTGTCGAACATCGTCATTTTTTGCCAGACCGGATAACCGAGCTTTGCCGTCCCGACGTTTTTCGTTACGAAACGATCGCGACAGCCGCCGCTGGCGGTTGACGGAGTGTAATTGTTGTAACGTCCGTTATCGCAATCGAGCTGATAAGCGAAATCAATATACCAGCCGTCGGTTTGCATTTTGCTTTTCATCGGCGTGCAGGAGTCGGGCGATGATTCGGTTTCCATTGTCGTTAAAATACGACGCGCTGTATAACCGAACATTTGTTTTCGCTCGCCGGTGTCTTTACTCGTGGAAGTCATTGTTACAACGCCACCTTTTTCGACAGGCGTTTGCGGATTGCGGGCTGTGGTTTTGTCGGCTGCGTTCTGCGTTGTCGCGGGCTGGTTTTGTCCCCACAAATCAATTAAATAACTGCGCGATTGCGGCATAATCTGCACGCTTTGTTTTAAATCGCACATCAAAATGTCAATCATTGACATCGCGCCCATATTGCGCTCGGTACGTTGGCGTTTGCCTTTGATATAAGTCGTGTTTTCATAGGTCTGACCTTGCATCGTTTGCCGAGTTTTGATTTTCACGTCAGCAAATGCGCTCTGAGAAAACGCCGTGCAAGCCAGTAAAAATGCGAATTGTAAATAGAGAGTTAGACGTTTCATTACTGTTCCTTCTGATTTTTTAAGATTATGCGAAAGCCCGCTGTAAAAATTGCCTTCAACGGTAAACGCGTACTGAAATCGAAAAAGGTATCAAGCCGGACAAGAAAATTTCCGAAAGCCGGAAAAACCTCAAATTAAGTCGAATTTATTTTCCATCACGCAAAATTGCTTCGGGCATCGAATTTCTTTATACTTGCAACATAGTTTTCTGATTTTTCAGAACGCGACCTTTTCTTCAGAAGTGACCGACAAAGAGCCGAAAGATGTAACACAACTGCTGATCAGATTGACTGACGGCAACACGCAGGTTTTGGAAGACCTGCTCCCGCTCATCTACGGCGAGCTGCGACAACTTGCAAATCGTTATCTCAGGCGCGAGCGTTCTGATCACACACTCCAGCCGACGGCTCTCGTTCACGAAGCATATTTGAAATTGGTTGACCAGAAACACGTCCAGTGGCAGAACCGCGCGCATTTTTTCGGTGTGGCGGCAAATATGATGCGGCGCATTCTGGTTGACCACGCGCGCAAGCACACCGCGGATAAACGCGGCGGCGAAGCCGAGAAAATGCCGCTCGAAGAAGAAATTCTCGTCGTCTCCTCAGATGAAAAATCAATGGAGCTTTTGGCGCTCGATGAGGCGCTGGAAAATCTTGCGAAAATTGACCAGCAAAAATCGCGCATCGTCGAATTACGTTACTTCGGCGGTCTCTCGGTCGAAGAAACGGCAGAAGTTTTAGGCGTTTCGCCCATCACGGTCAAACGCCAATGGCGAATGGCAAAAGCCTGGCTCTATGGGCAAATCTCTTCTTGAATTATGAATTATGAGTTTTAGTTTTGAGTTTTTGAAATCAAATTTAAAACATTCCTAAATTCAAAATTCAAAACCCAAAAATTCATAATTAATTATGACTCCTCAGCGTTGGCAGCAAATTGAAGAAATTTTTCAATCGGCGTTGGATATTGATAATCCCGCCGAACGCCAGGAGTTTGTCCGTCAAAGCTGCAACGGAGATAAGGAGTTAAAACTCGAAGTCGAAAAGCTGCTCGCCGATTTCGAGTCAGCCGAAGGTTTTATCGAATCGCCTGTTTGGACTGACAGCCGTGTTTTTAACTCGGTCGCCAGAGTCGAAATGGCTTCCTCCCTCGAAAAACAAATCCCGTCCGTTATCGCCTATCACGCAGAAGATGGAATGATCGGAAAGCGGGTCGGCGTTTTTCGTTTGACGAAAGAATTGGGGCGCGGCGGGATGGGCGCGGTTTATCTTGCCGAACGCGACGACGGCGAATTTCGCCAGCGCGTAGCCATCAAGCTCATTAAACGCGGAATGGACACCGATTTTATCGTCCGCCGTTTTCGTCACGAGCGCCAAATTCTCGCCAACCTTGACCACCCGAACATTGCCCGTCTGATTGACGGCGGGACGACCGACGACGGCTTGCCATTTTTCGTGATGGAATATATCGAGGGCGAGCCGCTGCATCGTTATTGCGACGCGCGGAAATTAAACATTCGCCAGCGGCTGCATCTATTCCGGCAGATTTGTTCCGCCGTTCATTACGCGCACCAAGCCGGAATCGTCCATCGCGACATCAAACCGGGAAATATTCTCGTTCTTCCGTCGGGCGTACCTAAGTTGCTCGATTTTGGAATCGCCAAGATTTTGGACCCGGATATGATTCACGAGTCGGTCAATCCGACTTCGACGATGATGCGGCTGATGACGCCTGAATACGCTTCGCCCGAACAGGTTCGCGGTTTGTCGGTCACGCCCGCTTCGGATGTTTACGCGCTCGGAGTTTTGCTTTACGAGCTTTTATCCGGTCATCGCCCGTACAGTTTCGGCGGGCGCGCAGCCCATGAAATTGCTCGTGTGATTTGCGAAGCGGAAATCGAACCGCCGAGCAAAGTGGCAGCGAAACCGGAAAATCTGCTGGCAAGTTATTCGCAAAATAAGGTCACGGCGGAAAAAGCAGCCGAGTTGCGAAGCGCTGACATTTCAAAGCTCGAATCGGAAATCGAGGGAAATCTCGACAATATTATTTTAAAAGCGCTCTGCAAAGAAACCGAAGGTCGCTATGAAACGGCGAAAGATTTTTCCGACGACATTTTCCGGCATCTCGAAGGCGAAGTGATTCAAGCCGAACCATGCCCGTTTCCTTCAGCCAACTTCGCCGAAAAATCTTACACCACCGACGGCAACCAAACCGGTGACCGTTCGATTGCGGTTTTGCCCTTCAAATTGCTCAACGTTTTAGCTGACGAAAACACAGGCGACCGATTTTTAGGTCTCGGTCTGGCGGACGCAATGATTACGCGGCTTTCCAACGTTCGCCGTTTTGTCGTACGTCCGACTTCGAGCGTGCTGCGTTACGGCGAAGGCAATTTCGATCCGTTCGGCGCTGGGCGTGAACTTGGCGTTGAATTCGTTCTCGACGGTCATATTCAGCGCGCAGGCGACCGCATTCGCATTTCGGTTCAGCTTTTGAATGTTGCCGAGCGAACGACGGTGTGGGCGGAACGGTTTGACGAAAAATTTACCGACGTTTTAAGCCTCGAAGACACAATTTCAACGCTCGTCGCAATGGCTCTGGTTTCGCGACTGACGGACGACGAACGCGAGCAGCTTTTGAAACGCGGAACGAATAACGCCGAAGCTTTCGAAGCTTATCTGCGCGGGCGTTATCACTGGAACACTTTTACCGAAGAAGGCTTTGCCAAAGCGATTGTCGCTTACAATCAAGCGATTGCGCTCGATCAGAATTATGCTCTCGCCTACGCCGGAATCGCCGATTATTACAATTGGCTCGGCGTTTACGGCGTGCTACCTGCCAATGAATGTTTCAGAGCGGCAATCGACGCCGCCGAACGCGCTATTGAGCTTGATCCGGAATTGGCTGACGCGCACGCTTCTCTCGGTTTTGCGGTTGTCGGCGGCGATTACGATTGGCAACGCGGCGAACGCGAATGCCGCCGGGCTTTGGAATTAAACGAGCATAGCGTTGTCGGACATCTCTGGTATTCATTGCACCTTGCAATGGAAAGACGTTTTGACGAGGCGGATTATCACGCCCGGCGCGGAGTCGCGCTTGATCCGCTCGCTCCGTTTAACGCTTACAATCTCGCGTGGGTTTTGTATTACGCGCGCCGTTTTCGGGATTCAATCGCTCAATACGAGAAAAACATTGCGGCAAATCCGCTTTACGCGATTAACTATGCCGGGTTGAGCTGGACTTTGCGGATTGTCGGGCGTTACGACGAAGCCGTCAACGCGATTCGACGCGCAATGGAATTGACGACCGACAGCGTGTTTATGCTTTCAGTTTACGGGCAGACGCTCGCTGCTGCCGGAGAGCGCGAAGAAGCAAGAGCGGTTTTGCGGAAAATCGAGGAAATGTCCGAAAACCGTTTCGTTTCTCCGTATCAAATCGCGCAGATTTACAATTTCTTGGGCGATAAAAAGAAAGCGCTCGAATTCCTCGAAAAAGCTTACGAGCAGCGCGAGGCTTGGATGGTTTGGGCTGATGTCGAACCTGCGTTCGATAATTTGCGAAACGAGCGGCGTTTCATTCGCCTGCTTGAACTCACGGGAAATCCAGGATTTTTGCACGAACGCGGTGCCGAAATCGAAAAAAGCGCCACGCCTTCCACGCAGATTATGACCGCCGAGGGTGAAGCGAACGCAACCGGCGAAACGCCCGTTCTTCCGAAAACCAAACGAAGCGTTTTCTCGCCGCGAAATCTGGCAGTTGCTGCCGTTGTGCTGATTTGCATTTTCGCTACAGCCGTCGTTGCGACGCGTTACGGCTGGCAAGCGGGCTGGCAAAATTCCGTCGCCGCGCCACAACCCGAACCGCAGACGAACGCTGCTTCGGTAAATCCTGAGAAAACGTCGCAAAACCGTTTGCGCTCAATCGCCATTCTGCCGTTTACGACAATCGGCGCGAGAACCGACGATGAACAATATCTCGGAGTTGGGACGGCAGATTTAGTGACAAATAAATTGAGCGAGTTAAAGGAGGTCAATCTGCGCTCGGCAACATCGGTTCGCAGATATTTAAAAACCAGCAAAACTCCGCAGGAAATCGGGCGCGAATTAGCGGTTGATTACGTTATCAGCGGAAGCATCGAGCGCAGAGAGCGGCAAGTCGAAGCGAGGCTTGAAATGACGGATGCTGCGAGAGGCTCAGTCGTCTGGATGGAAAATTTCAGCGCGCCGAACAACAATCTGTTCGATTTGCAGGACGACATCAGCGAAAAAATCGTCAATTCACTCAGTCTGCAATTAACGAGCGCGGAAAAACAGAACCTGACCAGACATTTTACGACCAGCAACGATGCTCAGCAGCTTTATTTTGCCGGACGTTATCATTTCGGAAAACGAACCGTGGAAGGACTTCATCAGGCGATTTCTCTGTTTCAGCAGGCAATCGAGATTGACCCGAAATTTGCGCTCGCCTACACGGGGCTGGCGGATTGTAACGCTCTTTTAAACTGGTACCAGGAACCGCCGCCACCCGACGCTTGGGAAAATGCGAAAGCCGCTGCAACGACAGCAGTCGCGCTCGATCCGAGAATCGCCGAAGCACACGCTTCGCTCGCTTTCATCCGATTTCACTACGAGCGCAATTACACCGGAGCCGAAGACGAATTTCGCCGCGCTATTAATTTAAAACCGAATTACGCAACGGCACATCAATGGTACGCATTTCTGCTCTCGGCGCAAGGTCGCCACGACGAATCGGTAAATATTATGCGCCGCGCCGAAGAGCTTGAGCCGCGTTCAGCAGTGATTGCGCTCGCCGTCGCCAACGTTTTGTTTTACGCCCGACGCTATGACGAAGCCATAGCCCAATGCCGCCGCTCGCTTGAAATCGAACCGTCGTCGGTCGGCGCTTACGCCGTTCTGCGCTGGAATTACGAGAAAAAAGGAATGGCGCAGGAAGCGCTCGAAGTTTACGAAAAAGAGCTTGCTTTTGCGGGCGACACGCCGACTTCGCGCGCCAAACTGGCTCATGTTTTAGCGGCAATCGGTCGCACCGATGAAGCCCGCCGTAATCTCGACGAGCTAATCAGAAACGGTCAGATTCAACATGTCACGCCTTACGAAATCGCCGTTATTTACTCGCTTCTGAATCAGCCGGAAAAAGCTTTGGAATGGCTCAAAAAAGCCAGAGAGGAACACGCCGTAGGCTTTTCTTTCGTCCGCGTTGACCCGATGCTCGATAATCTGAGGGAACATCCGCATTTTGCCGACCTCCTCAAATAAAAGTTAAGAAAAAGCGAACCGCAGAAGACACCGGGAAAGAAAAAATCGAGTTTTCTCATTTTTCAAAAAAAGCGGCGGCTCGTTGTCTTCGGCGTTTCAATTTATCTCATCTTCCCGCTGGAAATTCAGCTCGGAATTGTTAATCATAAAAGTTATGAAAATCGGTCTGGCGCTTTCGGGTGGTGCGGCGCGCGGAATGGCGCATGTTGGCGTTTTGAAAGTGTTGCTAGAACACAAAGTTCCGATTCATTCGGTCGCGGGAACATCAGCCGGAGCAATTGTCGGCGCGTCTTTTGCAGCCGGGATGACAATTGATGAAATCATCCAAATGACGGCAAAATTGCGCTGGAGCAAATTTGGACGGATTGCGTTTTCGCGCTTCGGCGTACTTTCCTCAACGCCGATGCGAAACTACTTGCAGCAGAATCTACCGGTGAAAGATTTTTCCGAAATGCCGCTTGCGTTTGCATGTGTCGCAACTGATTTGGAGACTGGCGACTCGGTTGTGATGAAAGAACGCGGCGATGTGGCGACCGCCGTTTGCGCCAGCTGTGCTATTCCAGGAATTTATGTTCCCATTAAAATGAATGAGCGTTATCTTGTAGACGGCGGAATTTCCGAACTCGTCCCGACCGAAACGGTTCGCTCTTTGGGCGCAGATTTTGTGATTGCCGTTGACGTAAACGCCGAAGGCATTAAATTCTGGGGCGCGCCGCAAACCGTTGTGGGCGTCTTTTTTCAATCTGCAATGCTCTTGATGCAAACGGTCGCCAAACACCAGCTCAACAGCGCCGACATCATCATTCGACCGAAAGTCGGACATCTGCGCTGGGATCAGGTCGGACGTTCGCGCGAGTTTATTGAAGCCGGGGAAGCGGCGACGTTGGAAGTTATTGATAAAATCAAAAACTTAATTCAAAGTGCCAAATAATGCGCTACGAACAGAATTTTCTCGAAAATCTAAAACAGCAGACCGACATTGTGCGGCTCGTCGGCGATTACGTGCCGCTTAAGAAAAAAGGAAATAATTACTGGGCAAATTGTCCTTTTCACGGCGAAAAGACGGCTTCGTTTTCGGTAAATCCAAAAGGCTTTTTCTACTGTTTTGGCTGCGGCGTCAAGGGCAGTGCGTTCAATTTCGTGATGCAGATGGAAAACGTCGGGTTCGGCGAAGCCGTGAAAATTATCGCCGACAAACAGGGAGTTCAATTGCCCGCGCCGCAAATGCAGAGCAAAGCCGATGAGGAAAAATATCGCGAGCAAAAACGGCAAGCCGAATTTAGGAAAAAAGAAGCCGAAATCGTCGTTGAATTAAACGGTTGGGCGATGGAATTTTGGGAAAATCATCTTCAGGAAAACAACCCGGAAGCCAAAGCCGCCCGCGAATATCTCGAAAAACGCGGGTTAACGGATGAAACCAGAAAAACTTTTCGTCTCGGTTACGCACCCGACCGTTGGGATGCGCTTCTTTCGTTTTTAAAACAGAAAGGCGCTGACGATAAAGCGATTGAAACGAGTGGTTTGGTCAGCAAAAACGAAGAGAAAAACCGTGTTTACGACCGTTTTCGCGGTCGCGTGATTTTTCCGGTTCTGGATATTAACGGAAAACCGATTGCGTTCGGCGCGAGAACGCTCGGCGCAGGTGAGCCGAAATATTTAAATTCACCGGAAACCGCCGCTTATACAAAAGGCGATAATCTTTACGGGCTTTATCAAAACGCTTCGGAAATCAGGCGGCGTAAATTTGCGATTCTGGTTGAAGGTTATCTCGATTTGCTAACTCCGTTTCAATACGGCGTGAAAAATTGCGTGGCGAGTCTCGGAACGGCTTTAACGCAGAATCAAGCCAGACTTCTGTCGCGTTTCTGCCGCCGCATCAAAATCAATTACGACGGCGACAAAGCCGGAGTCAAAGCCGCGAAACGAGCAATTGAAATTTTGCTCGCCGAAGATTTTGAAACCAAAATTCTCGTTCTGCCCGACGGCGCTGACCCGGACGAATTTATCCGGCAAAACGGGGTCGTCGAATACAATCATCAGCACGCCAAACGCTCGGTCACGTTTGCACCGTTTGTTTTGGAACAAGCCGCCGAAGGGCGCGATTTTCGCAATGCGACGGACAAGCAGGCGGCAATCGAAGATGTCTTGCCGTTTTTGCGAGTTGTTAAAAGCCCGATTCAGCGGCAAGAATTTTTGGACGCCGCAATCAATCGTTTTCAGATTGACTCGACGCATCGCGCAACGCTTTTAAAATCCTTGCAGCTCGAAGCCGCAAACACGAATCGCCCGAATTATGCAGAATTCAAACAGCAAGTCGCCGAAGCCGTGCAGGCGAAACCGACCGTTGCCGAACAGGAATTGCTCGAATTGATAATTAACGACCGCGAATTGCGTGAAATGGTTTTGCCGCAGCTTGAGCCTTCGGATTACGAACATCTCGCGTCCGCCGATATTTTTCGCGCGATTATCGAATTAAACGCCAATGGCGGCGAAATCAATGCTGAAAATGTGCAGGCATTTGCAGGAGATTCAGATATGCTTTCGGTTTTGTTTCTGAGCGACGCCGCGCGCTCCGAAGACGAAGCGATTGACGAAGTTTTGATGAAAGCCGAAAAATGCATAATTTCGTTACGCACAATGGCGATTGACCGCCGTTTGCTTGAAATCAAAAATGAGCTGGTTACAGCAGAAAACTCTGGCGAAAATGAACGTGTCAATAATTTAATAATGGAACAGCTAGAGCTCAGCCGCTTAAAAAATGAATTCGGACAATTTGGAAGTTAAAGGGCGTGGCGCTTTAAATCTTCAAGAGAAACGTAATTCAAAGCAGCTTGATGCGTAGCTTTTAAATTAACGGGCGGCGCGACTCCCGCTTCCAAAGCTTCGCGCCAGCGCGCGGCGACAACGCACCATGAATCGCCGGGTTTTAAACCGGGAAAATCAAATTCTGGACGCGGCGTGGTTAAATCATTTCCGCGCGAGCGGGAAAATTCCAGAAATTCTGCGGTCACCTGAGCGCACACGGTGTGGCTGCCAATGTCATTCGGTCCGGTTCTGCAGCAGCCATCGCGGAAAAATCCGGTCAGCGGACTTCGCGAGCAATCTTCCAATTTGCCGCCCAAAACGTTTTTCTGCTGCGGTTTCGTTCCATTTCCGTTTAAATTCATAGCAATTAAATTTTTCAGATTTTTCAACCAACGTCAACCGATTTGCGGCAGAGAGCGTTCGATAATTCGGGCTAAATCTGCATCTGCCGACAAGCTGCCGAACTGATTGAAAATGGGTTTACGTCATATTTGATTGAATTTTCAGCTTTCATTTCTTGACGTTTTCCTGCGGTTAAAGGCATTCTCTTAACCGACAAAAATATGTCAATTCCGATTACAGAGCAAGAAAACCCGCGCACGCGAGAAATTGATCGTCTTCCGACGCTCGACATTGTGCGCCTGATTAACGAAGAAGACAAAACCGTCGCGCTCGCGGTCGAAAAAGTTTTGCCGGAAATTGCCGCTGCGATTGACCGCATTGTCGAGCGTTTAAAAACAGGCGGCAGACTTTTTTACGTCGGAACGGGAACGAGCGGTCGTCTCGGCGTTTTGGATGCGAGCGAATGTCCGCCGACTTACGGCGTTTCTTACGACCTGGTTCAGGGGATTATCGCGGGCGGCTACGACGCGCTTTACAAAGCCGTCGAAGCAAGTGAGGACGACCGGGAAGCAGGAGCGGCTGATTTGCAAAAGTGCGACGTTACCGCAAAAGATGCAGTTGTCGGAATCGCCGCGTCAGGCAGAACGCCTTATACAATCGGCGCGGTGGAATTTGCTGGAAACCTGGGCTGTTTCACCGCCGCGATTACCTGCGTGCTGGATTCGGCGATTACAAAAGCTGTGGAAATAGCGATTGTTCCGGTTGTCGGACCTGAAGTCATTGCTGGTTCCTCGCGGATGAAAGCCGGAACCGCGCAGAAAATGGTTTTGAATATGCTTTCAACCGGAGCAATGATTCGGCTCGGTTACGTGACCGGAAACCGTATGACGAACGTTAAATCGTCGAATCAAAAATTAAAAGAGCGTTCACTCAGAATCCTGCGAGCGGAAACCGGATTGGACGAAGCTGCGGCAAAGGATTTAATGAACGCTGCAGGCGGCGATTTGCGCGTTGCGATTGTTATGCACAAAGCCCAAGCTGATCGCCAACAGGCGGAAAGCGCATTGACGGCAAATCAAAATGTAATCGAACGAGCGGTTGAGTTTATCCGCCACGAGAGTTAATACTATTTTCGATTTTTCGCCTGTACAAGATTAAGACGCGGGATTTTATAAGCCGTTTCCCTCGCTAAATTTCTTTTTGGAATATGGAAAACATATTAAGTCGGCGGGACAGGAAGCGGCTTTGTTTGGATTTTGGCTGCTCTCGATTTTACCGGCGGAGTATTCTTCAGTCCGCGAGCCGAGCACCTTTCGGTTAAAATTCACTCTCGTCTGGCAATACCGCCAGCCCGAAATCTGCCCAGTCGGGATTCGGCTCGAATAAAAACAAATATTCGATTTTTGACAGAAAAGATAAATTAAGCTACAAAAGCGCGGGCATAAAAACCAGCGCTTTTCTTTTTTATAAAAATGCAGACACTCGATTTAATCATTATTTTCGGCTATTTGATTGGCGTCACCGCGTTCGGAGCTTGGTTTGGAACCAAACAGGAAACGACGGAGGATTATTTTGTCGGCGACCGTTCAGTTCCGTGGTGGGCGATTGCGGCTTCGATTGTGGCGACCGAGACTTCGACCATTACGTTTATTTCCGTGCCGGGAATCGCGTTTGCGAGGGGCGGGAATTTCCAGTTTTTGCAGCTCGTTTTCGGTTATATGCTCGGTCGCATCGTAATTTCGCTGCTGTTTATTCCGCGCTATTTTCGCGGCGAGCTTTTAACTGTTTACCAACTTTTAGACCAGCGTTTCGGCGGCAAAATCAAGATGCTTGCCGCCGCGCTTTTCGTCGTGATGCGAAACATCGCCGACGGCATCCGGCTGCTTCTAACTGCAATTGTTCTCTCTGCAGTTTACGCCGCATTTCAGCCCGGAACAGATCCGACAATTGTCGTCATCGGTTCGATAATTCTGCTGGGCGCGATAATGATAATTTTCACTTTTTACGGCGGAATGGAAGCCGTTATTTGGGTGGAAGTCGTGCAGCTTGGAATTTACATCGGCGGAGCGATTGCGGCAGCGGTCGTTCTGGCAAACCAGATTCCCGACGGATTTGCGGGCGCAGCGGCAATCGGCGAGCAATTCGGAAAATTCGATTTGTTTGATTTTACTTTTGATATTACAAAAACTTACACCTTTTGGGCAGGTTTGATTGGCGGTTGTTTTTTAACGATGTCAACACATGGGACCGACCAATATCTTGTTCAGCGCTATCTTTGCACGAGCAAACCAGGCAGCGCGGCGCTCGCTTTGCTTTCAAGCGGCGCGGTTGTTTTGGGGCAATTTATCGGATTTTTGTTTATCGGCGTCCTGCTGTTCGCTTTTTATCAACCGTTCAACGCGGCGGAATACGCGCAAGCCGGAGTTGCGAATTCGGGCGTTCCGGCAACGTTTCCGTTTACGGGCGGCGACAAAGTTTTCCCGGATTTTATTACCAAATTTATGCCTTCGGGCTTGAGCGGTCTGGTCGTCGCCGCGATTTTCGCCGCCGCGCTTTCTTCGTCTTTAAATTCGATTGCCGCGACTTTTGTCAATGATTTGTACAAACCGTTCCGGCAAAATCTGTCGGACAAGCATTATTTGCGAGTTTCGGGAATTTTGACGGTCATTATCGGAATTGTTCAAATCGCGGTCGCGCTTGCGGTTCGCAACCAGAATCAATCGGCTCTAAGCGCGGCTCTCTCAATCGCTTCGCTTTTTAACGGTCCGGTTCTGGGCGTTTTTCTGGTCGGCGTGTTTTTAAAACGCGCCGGAGAAAAAGCGGCTTTGACCGGAATGCTGACAAGCGCCGCGCTGATGTTTTACATTTTTATGAGAACGCCAATCGCCTGGACCTGGTACGTTCTTATCGGCAGCTTGACGACGTTTTTAGTCGCCTGGCTGGCGAGCTTTGTTTTCCCCGCAAATGAAACGAAAAGCGAAACTTCGGCGCTTTAATTTCCGGGAACTTTAAATCAGCGGTGGCGTGAAAAGCGGTGTTTCAATTCTTCCGAAAAAGGAATCCCGCAAATGAACAACAAAATAAAGTTTTTACCGCTCGCGTTTTTCGCCGCCGCGCTTTTCTCTGTTCCAATTCAGGCGCAGAATAAAACTGCGCCGCCTGTTAATACACAGGAAATTGTTAATCCCGTTTCAGCCAATCCGACCGACGTTCTGGCAAACGAATTGGCGCAGCTCAGAAAAACTCTGCAAAGCCTGAATTCGCGCTTGCGAGATTTAAATCCGAATTCGCTCGCGCAGAATGCTGTTAAAGCTGAAACGCCGGAAGATCGGCAAAAGAAAATTTTAAAAAGTCTGGAAATTCTAAACAGCGCCGAACAACGCGCCGAGCTTTTGCGAAAACAGCTTGTTGATTCGGTCGAAAAAGAAACCGCAATCCGAACGCGCGTGATTCAACTTGAAGAAGAAATGCGCCCTGAAAACATTGATCGAAATTTAAACGCCGTCGCTCTCGGAACTCGCGCGCCGGAAATGCGCGACGCTCGCAAACGAAGTCTCGAAAATGAACGTGCAGGCTTGCGGAGCCTGTTAGGGCAAATCGAACAAAGCCGCAACCGCCTCGAGGACGACGTGCGGCAAGCCGATCTTCTTGTTTTTAAACTACGCCAAAGAGTTCTTCCGCTGATCGAACGCGAAGTAGAAGTTTTAACCTCAAATTAAAAAAGGAGCATTACGCTCCTTTTTTAATTCGAACTTTGTTTCGGTGCCGGCTTTTTCCCGGCGGGTTTGGGTTGATTCGGTTTAGCTTGCGGTTTTTCCTGTGGTTTTTCCGGCGTGCCGATGCAATCTCCGACGACGGCAATCACCGCCAGAGTTCGCAAATACTTATCGTCCAAATTTCTGGCTTGATTAAGCGCGCCTTGAAAATCTTTCCGGCTGACCTGCGCAAAGCTTTTTTCGAGGCTGTAGCCCGGCATTTCGTAAACCGCGAAAAAACCGAAATTTTTTCCCACAATTTGGCGGCGAACGTTGGTTGATGATAAATCGGGGTTTTCCAGACGATTGATTGTTTTGACGGCTTCGCTCAAAACTTCGGCGGCGCGAAATTGATTGTATTTTTCAAACCAAAATGCCGAACCGAGCAGAACCTGCGCACGTTCCACGCTCGAATCGGCTTTTAAAGCGGCTGAAACGACCTTTTCCAAAATCAGGCTCGCTTGCTGCTTATCGTTTTCAAGCTTCAATTTCGTTTCGGCAATCTTAAATTGCAAAACCGCGCGATGCTCCAATTCGCCGACTTTTTCCAGTGTTTTCTCGGCTTCATCCAAACGATTGTTTTTGATTTGCAAGTCGGAAAGCTTGAAATGCAAAAAATTAGTCGTGCTTTCGCGCGTTTCGGTTTCGCCGATTTTCGAAAGCCATTCGGCGGCTTTTTTTAATTCCTCTTCCTTTTCGGCGGAATTAATTAGACCAACAATCAAATTATCAAGTTTCGAAGCATCGGTTTCTTTTTCCAATCTTTCGAGCTTGCTCGCAAAAGACGCTTGAAAGTTTTCGGATTGTTTGCGTCGTGTATCGAGCGCAGCACGGTTTTCTGCGGTGATCAGCGATTGCGCGTGGGCTTTGGCGGCGGCAATCCGCGGTGTCAAATCCGGAAAACGCTCCGCGGCAATCAATTCCAAATCCTGCAAGGCAGCAAAAGCCGCAGCCGCTTCCGACAGACGCCATTGTTCGATTTTCTCCGCGCCGGTCGGCGGAGCGAGACTCAGCGAGCGACCGATCAAAACGTTTAAAAATTGCCGCTGCAAAGCAGGATTCGGCACAAATTCCGGCGCAACCGTATAACCGATGGAAGAACTTGCCGCGCCGTAAATCCGCCCGTTGCCAAACGGATAACCGGACAAATACAAAAGATAATCAATCTCAGCATTGTTGTTAGCGGCTAAGACTTCGCTGTAAAGCGCATCGGCGGCGGCTTGGTCCTGTTTAGCTAAGGCATAAAGAAAGAAATGCCAATTGCTGGTCGTGTTTCGTCCAATCGGAAAACGAAGGGCGCGGCGAGCAAATTCGAGCGCCGCCTGTTTGTTCGTTTTGAGAAGCGCGGAAGCTACGTTTATCAGGCGATCAAGTTCTTCGTTGCTGCTAGCAAAATCTTTTGTCTCGCCTTTAGTCTCCCTCTCGGTTTTCATTTCCTCCAAAACGCTTTCGGTCAGCTTTTGCGCCCAAGCCGAATCACGTTTTGCAATCGCCGTCAAAACCGTAAAACGAAAATCGTCGCGCCCGGTGATAAACATTCCACGCGCAAATTGTTTTGATTCAACGCCTTTTTCTTTAAACCGCTCGTGAGCCAAATCGAGCGCAGAAGTAAAATATTTGCGAGCCGCAGGTTCGTCAAACTGCCAGAGAAAATCAGCCGCGCGGATCAGGATTTTGATTTGTTTATCGGTCGCTTCGACCGTCTTGCTGTCGGAAATCTGAGTTTCGACGAGCGATTTGGCAAGCTGCGGGTCGCATTGTTGGATAATTTCAGCTTCGTTTTTCTGAGCGAGAGTGAATGAAACGAACAACAAAATTGCAGCGGCAATTTCGATACTGTAAACGAATTTTTTCATTTTTCCTTCCCTCAGCCGCTCAAACGTGCAGGCTCAATTTCGGTCTCGTTTTTGCCGGAGGTATTTAAAAATTTACTGCGCGATTTTGAGTTTTTCCTGCGAAACCATCGCTGGTTTTCCGACATGCTGCCAGCAGCGTCCGGGAACGCGGACGCGCCTTGAACACGGAGTTCCTTTTTGCGTTCTCGCGCCGCAATAATATGCCGTTTCGGTCGTTTCCGCAATGTCCGGCAAAGCTTGCGGCGGAGCCGGAGTTAAGATTTGCGGCGTCTTTTGCGCGGCGTTTTGATTCGTTGGTTTATTTGCGGGCTGCAAGCCGACGGTTTGGTTTGTCTGTGCGACTTGCCGATTTACAATTTGCTGAGGCGCAAGATTAGCCTGGTTTTGGCTCCAAGCAGTCGTCGGATTTCGCTGTTTAACTGAATTGGCGATAATAAAACCAATTCCGGTAAAAATAAAAGCTAGAACAAAATATTTTAAAATACGATTCGGGAGCTTATCGTGATGGCGTTCGCATTCGTTGCAAAACTTACGGCTATCCCACCATTTCAGGTTTTCCTTTTCGATTTTTTCGCCGCATTCGCAGCAAAAATTGGGTTTGCGAAGCATGAGTCAGTCAACCTCCCACCGCTGACAAATTTTCTGAGCGCGGCAATTATAACCCCGAAAATCCCTTTTCAGTCAACCAAATTGACACGTTTGCGTATCAAAGATTGGTGCATAATTTTCCTTTAATGCCCGCTTATTAAAAATGAATTTTCGCTTTGATTTAAAAAAATCCGTTTTAGCTTTATTTTTGCTGCTTGGTTTCACTGCCGGGACGTCGGCTCAGGATGACGTTGTAAAAGTTGAAACTACTCTTGTTCGCCTAAATGTCGGCGTTGTTGATGTCAAAGGAAATGTCATTACCAATTTGAACAAAGACAGTTTTACGGTTTACGAAGACGACATAAAACAAAACATCACACGCTTTGAACCCGTTTCCGCGCCGTTTAGCATTGTAATGATGCTCGACATTTCCGGCTCGACCAAGAGCTTTCGCCAGCAAATGGCGCAGGCGGCAAGCCGGTTTACAGATGCGCTTTCTCCGCAAGACCGTGTTGCTGTAATGACTTTCAACGAAAAACCGGAGTTGTTGACAAATTTTACGACCAATCAGAAAGACATTAAATATGCTATTAGTTTGGTCGGGTCGAGCGGCAAAGCCGGCAGAACAATGTTTTACAAGGCGCTCGACGAAGCTTTGAAAAAGCTCAGCAAAGAAACGAGCCGCCGCAAAGCAGTAGTTGTTTTAACCGATGGAATTGATACCGAGTTAGAGGCGGCAGACCGTAAAATCGCCGGGAACAGCCAAACTGCTGAAGAAGCTGCAAATCTAATCAAACCCGAACAAAATCGAACTTTGTCACAAATTCTGGACACCGCCGACCGTTTAGGCGTCACTGTTTACCCGCTCGCCTTGCCATCCGGCGATCCGAACCGTCTGCCCGATCCGATGCCGTTTCAAATCGTCCGCTATAAAGCCGCACGCGAACGCTTGCAGCTTTTGGCAAACCGCACGGGCGGGCAATTAAACACAATCAACCGTCTTGATGAAATGAGCCGGTTGTACGCCATTATCGCCGCGGATTTACGCACGCTTTACAGCATCGAATACGAGCCACCTGCCGACCGACCGCGCGATGGAAAATGGCGCACTATCAAGCTCGAAGTCAATCGCCCGGAATTGGTCGTTCGCACCCGCCCCGGTTATTATGCGCGCTAACTGGACAGTGTTGTGATTTTGTGTTTCCGGAAGTAAAAGAGGCTGTAAAATAACAGCCTCTTTTATTATTTTAGCCCTTAAGTTTTAACGCGAGTTCTGCCCACTACTGGCAGGGCGTTTTCTGCTAATTACAAACGCTTTGCTGGCAATGCTGATGCCGTTTGCTTTCGCTCGAAACTAGAATTGCTAACGAGCAAACAATTAAGATTTATAAGAACGACGAAATGAATAAAACCGAAAAACGTTATTCTCCGACTGAATTTATTAAAACGATTCAAATGCCGATTTGGGGAACCCCAAAGAGCAAAGAATTAGCAAATCGAACGAAGAAAGATTTAATCTTTCTTCGAGAATGGCACTTCGCAGATCAACGCGACTAGGCTAATTTCAGGAAGTTATTCTTTAGCTTTCGCTAACTTTCAAAACAGCCAGAAACGCTTCTTGCGGGATTTCGACACGACCGACTTTTTTCATTCGCTTTTTGCCTTCTTTTTGTTTTTCGAGCAGTTTGCGTTTGCGCGAAATGTCGCCGCCGTAGCATTTGGCAATGACGTTTTTGCCCATTGATTTGACGGTTTCGCGGGCGATGATTTTGTTGCCGATGGCAGCTTGAATCGGAACTTCAAAAAGCTGGCGCGGAATGAGTTCCTTCATTTTTGACGTGACAGCGCGCCCTTTTGATTCGGCGGTGGAGCGATGAAGAATCAGCGATAAGGCATCAACCGGCTCGCCCGAAACGAGTACGTCGAGTTTAACAAGATTGCTTTCCTGATAACCGGCGAGATGATAATCGAGCGAAGCGTAACCGCGCGAGACCGATTTCAGACGGTCGTAAAAATCCAAAACGATTTCGTTGAGCGGCAAAGTGTAATTAAGCATCACGCGACCTTCGCCGATGAATTCAAATTTTTTCTGCACGCCGCGTTTTTCTTCCAAAAGCGGCAGAATTCCGCCCAAAAATTTATCCGAAGTTAAAATCGTAGCATCAATAATCGGTTCTTCGATTTTTTCGATTTTAACCGGATCTGGCATTTGCGCTGGAGAATCAATGTCCAGAACTTCGCCTGAAGTTGTCGTGACTTTATAACGCACACCCGGCGCGGTCGTGATTAAATCCAAATCAAACTCGCGCTCCAAGCGTTCCTGTACGATTTCCATGTGAAGCAAGCCCAAAAAGCCGCAGCGGAAGCCGAAACCAAGCGCGGTTGAGCTTTCGGGTTCGTAGAAAAACGAAGCATCGTTCAAACGCAGTTTGTCCATCGCGTCGCGCAGTTCTTCGTATTGATTGGTGTCGGTCGGATAAATTCCGGCGAAAACCATGGGTTTAACTTCCTGAAAACCTGGAAAGGGCTCGGTCGTCGGATTTGCTGCGCCGGTAATCGTATCGCCGATTTGCACGTCGGCAACGGTTTTGATTGAAGCCGTCAAAAATCCGACTTCGCCGACACTCAAAGATTGAATTGGCGTCGGGCGCGGGCGATTGACGCCGATTGCATCAACGTAGTATTCACGTCCGGTATTGAAAAATTTGATTTTCATTCCCGGTTTGATCGTGCCTTCAATGACGCGGAATAAAACGATAACGCCGCGATAAGAGTCGTACCACGAATCAAATATCAGCGCTTTGAGCGGGGCGTCCGCATCGCCTTTCGGCGGCGGAACCGTTTTGATAATCTCTTCTAAAATTTCGTCAATCCCGATTCCGGTTTTCGCCGAAGCCAAAACCGCATTGCTCGTATCAAGCCCGATAACATGTTCGATTTGTTCTCTGACTCTTTCAGGTTCTGCGCCCGGCAAATCAATTTTGTTTAAAACTGGAATCAATTCGAGATCGTTTTCAATTGCCAGATAAGTGTTAGCAAGCGTCTGCGCTTCAACGCCCTGCGAAGCGTCAACGACAAGCAGAGCGCCTTCACAAGCCGACAACGAGCGTGATACTTCGTAGGAAAAATCAACGTGACCGGGCGTGTCAATCAGATTTAAAACATAATCCTGCCCGTCTTTGGCGCGATAATCGAGCCGGACGGCGTGGGCTTTAATGGTAATTCCGCGCTCGCGCTCCAAATCCATATTGTCCAAAACCTGCGCTTCCATTTCGCGTTCCGAAAGAGCGCCTGTGCGTTCGAGCAGGCGGTCGGCGAGCGTAGATTTGCCGTGGTCAATGTGCGCGATAATCGAAAAATTTCTAATGCGTTCCGGGTTCATAATTTTTTGCGCGGTTGTGAGCGGCGGGTAGACCGAAACTCATTTGCAACATTCCTCGCTATCACAAATTTATCAAAATGCGAAAAAAAGCGCACTTTTACAGTTTTTTAGATTTTTGCGAATCTGCAACGAGTTTAAATCAGAGCGCGATGGCATCGGATTTCTACAAATGCAATTGGTTATTTCTACTGTTTCTAAACTTGAAAGCCGTCGCCAAATAAACCAATCTATCGGAGCAATAAAAACTTAAACGAAATTTCAGAAAAATTTCGTTTAAGTCGTGCCTCAGAGATTTAATTAGCAAAAGATTATTAGGCAAATCGTCAGGCGTATGCGAGTCATAAAAGCAGAAGTTGGGGTGCAATTGAATGAAATCGTCTTCTTTTTTATTGCCATTTGCTTTGATCTTTCCATTGTCGCTGGGAACTGAAAATGTGCACGGGCAAACACTTCTTGAAAAAGCGCAACCTAAATCGCCAGCGAAATGCGATTTAACCATCCGGGATGCGCCTGCGTTGCTCGGAATGCGGCTCGGGATGTCGCTGGAGGAGACAAAAAGGGCGGCTCCGAATCAGGAGTTCAGCAGAAGAATACGAAAGGCGAACGGCGTCAGCACATCTCTCAGCTCTAAACCGACTGAAGAAGCAGGTGGCGTGGTGAACAGCTTTCTCGATGATAAGCTTTTTGAGATTGATATTCTCTACAGTTCGGCAAAAAACTGGGACAACACGACCGAGTTTATCCGGGAATTTTCCAGAATATTCAACTTGCCTGAAGATGCTTGGGAAAAGAAGGCAAGCGGCAATCGTTACTCAATAAACTGCCAAGGCTTTACAATTGTTGCGATAGACAAAAACCACATTATTTTGTCAGATGCAAACGTCGGTGCTGAAAGCCGCAAACGGACTGATGAAATTGCTGTTGTGAAAAACAACAATTGAATTTAGTTAGAATTTCAAATCAAACTCTAATCACGAAAGGTTATGTCGTCAAAGTCTGCACCAACGGAATGATTAACGGCAATTATCAACCGCTTGCCGCCAAGCATACCGCAAAATTCAACCTGGAAGATTCGCTTGCGGATCCGTTTTAATTCAGCATCCGAATAGATTTTAAATCCCCGCTTTCCTTCCTTGATCTTTTTGATTTTTAAATGCTCGCTCGTATGCTCGTTTTCGTGCAACCATGAGAGAAACGAGTTCATTCCTCGGACATAAGAATCGATCATAAATTGGCTGATGCAGGATTCCGACAGCTTGATAACAAAAATTTTGATGTTCTGCTTGTCGGAAAATTCTCCAACGAGCGATTGCCAGCGATTAAATACCCAGCCTAGGCTCTGTTGACATTTTAATTCAGTCGAATAATCTAACAACTCAATGACAGTTAGATTAACCGACGATCAATGGCAGAAGATACTGCCGTTTCTGCGAACTTGCCCGAACATTTATATCGGAC
>JALZCH010000026.1 GCA_030863175.1 Acidobacteriota bacterium
TTGTTGTATGTGAGCCTTTTCGGTTTTCTTTCATTTTCCGCTTTTCTCAGCTAGATTTTAGCGGAAGATTACTGAAAGTCTTGCACTGAAAGTGCAAAGTTTTTACTAACGTGTTTCAAAGAATAAAGATAAAGAAAACAATTTGCCGATACACCGTGTATTTACATAGTTACTTCCAGCAGCAGAGAATTTGTTTATAACAAGCAAATACCGAAGGTTTAATTTCTTAAACCTTCGGTATTTGCTTGTTATAAATTGTTTTTGAGAAATCTCTGCTGTGTATTTTTTCAGAGAGATTTTTAGAATTCCTTTGTCGAGTTTTCGGTTAAAAACAAACCGGGCGCATCAGCAACGAAATCAATGTCTTCCGTTTCACCGACAAGATTTCTGATTTGCGTTGGCTGGCTAAACGAATATCGTTTTGCTGCAACGCTCAAAATGTAAGTTTCGCCCGCAGGAATGTCTGCAAAACGATAATAACCGAACGCGCTGGAGACAACGCTACGTCGCTCACCGGTGGGAAATGCAATTGTGATGATCACGTTTCTGATTCCTCTGCCGTTCGCAGTTTTTACTCGTCCGCCGACTGTCACGCTAGCCGCCGTCGGAATAAACATCGCTTCAAACGCGCCGATGTCAACTGTTGCCGTGCCGTTATTGTCTCCGTCCACTCGGCGCGGAAAGCCTGTTCCGCGCTGATCTGTAAACAGAGAAACGTTCAAGCAGCCAACGTTTAAGGCAACGCAGTCGTTACCAGCATCAATCGCCGGACTTCCCAGCAAAAGAGAATGCGTATCGGTCTGCCCGCCGTTATTCTGCAACGAACCTAGCTTTGCGTCTAAAGGCGCACCGAGAAAGCCTGTTTTATCGCCTTTAACGCCATCCGTAAAACCGCTGCTGGGGTTGGCGACGCCGATTAAATTATTCCCTTGCGAATTGAATGTTCCTAAAACGTCCGGATAGCTGGAACCATCCATGTTTCCTGCAACAATCGTGTTGCGAACGTTGAAAATTGTGGAGCTGTTGTTTCTAATTCCTCCGGCGGTGTGCGCCGTGTTGCCGCTGACGGTTACGTTCGTTAAAACTACTGCGCCAATGGTGTTAAAATTTCCGTTATTAGCGTTATAAACTCCGCCGCCGTAGTCGGAAACCTCTCCGCCCGCATTGTTGTTGCTGACGGTCGAATTGGTAATGTTTACAGTGCCGCCCGAATTGTAAATGCCGCCGCCAGAGTTGCCAGCTTGGTTATTTCTAATGGTCGAGCGTGTAACGTTCAGCGTTCCCACCAAATTATAAATGCCCCCGCCGTTGTTTTGGGCAGCGTTGTTACTGATATTTACCTCGGTTAAATTCAGAGTCGCGCCCGAGAGATAAATTCCACCACCAAGCCCGCCGTTTAACAAATCATCTTCGGAATTTCCGTTTGCGATGGTGACGCCGCTGATGTTTACGTTCACGTTTGACCCCAAAACAGCGAAAACGCGGAGTTTTTTAGGTCCGGCTCCGCGCTGGATAGTTAAAGCGCGGGCTCCGGGTCCTTCAATACTCACACTAAATTGGATTTCCAGTCCGCCGTTTACCAGATTGATAGTATTCGGCGTCGGAAGAGAAAACGTGATGTTGTCAACGCCTACTAAATAGTTCGCTTCCTGCAAAGCCGCTCGCAGAGTGCATTGATTGCCCGGCGTCACCGCATCTGAATCGCAAATGCCGTTGCCCTCGTGGATGTCGGGGGCGTCAGTATTCAAATTTACCGTGTAGGAAGCGGCTTTCGCTTGACCCATCATCAAAAAAAAGGACAAAAGCATCAGTAAAACGGCGTTGGTGAAAGAAGCAAAACAACTTGTTTTCAGTTTGAAAGAATTCTGCGTAATTCCACAATCATTCGAAACAATCGTTTTTCGTGATGCTGTTTTGCCCGGTAAGTAACTGTTGAAAATTGCAATTGTGTTTTTCCTATTATTTTCCATAATATTTCTCCCTCAAAAATGAGCTGAGAGAGAAATTAAAAGATTTTCGGGCAGCATTCACCGTGTATTTACACAGTTACGTTTGATTGGGCAATCCTACTTTTAAAAAGAAAAAAACCGAAGGTTAATAAGATTAACCTTCGGTTTTTTTCTTTTCGGTTTGTTTTTTATAATCGCGCGGCTTTGTATTTTCACAGAGAAAAGATTTATTTCGCCGCCGTCTTATCAAAGCCGCGAGCAATCGCCCAGGTTGAGCCATTGTTTCTTTTTACATTCAACAGAACACCTTCGTTGTCCTGAAAGATAGAGTTTTGTTGAAAAGTTAAAGCCCCTGCTTTGCCATTATTTTCAAATGAATCTCCGATAACTTTAAAGCGCAGCTTTAATAAAATTCCGCTTAGCGGAAGGTTGCCGTTTGCATTGCTGCCTTTAGCCGCCGCAAATCGAATTAACCCTGATTTGGAAATGCTGTGAACAACCATCATTTCCTGACTTAATGTCTCGCTTTTATCAAATGGCATCACAGCATCAAACTGCAAACCCATCGGGTCGAATCTAACGCCAAAGCTATAAGAAGACACCATTCTTCCCGCATAATTGGTTAACATTACCGGAATAACTATTGTGTTTTCGCTTTCTTCTACCAGAAACGCCGTCGAAAATGAAATCTCAGCATCAGTTCCTGATCCATCATTTTTTAATGTTTTAGAATCATTAGCTACCTCAACAAGATTTTCATTATCTAAATCTGCCGCAGAAGCGGGCGCCATCCAATCGCCGTCTACTTCGCCGATCAACAGAGCTTCGTAATGTTCTCCCGTCAGAGAATTTCCGAGCGATTGATAATTTCTCGTCGCCGGAAGAAACTTCCAATTACCGGTTTGTCCCGTATTTGCGTTAGGTCCGTTTGCCGCCACAAACCGAAGAATCTGCGTTGCGTCAAAAGCGGTTACAGAATTATCCGCATCCGTATCCGCTGCTTTTTGCTGGTTGACTGATAAAGCATTATTGCCTTGTCCTCCGGCAGCTACGTGGCGAAGAATCATTGTTGCGTCAAAAGCGGTGATTCCATTCAAATCTCCTGTTTTTGCTGCGGAAACCATATACTCTCCCCCGACGGTTAAATTCTCGACCGAGTAATTACCCGCAGAATCGGTCGTATCTGAAGCCGAAGAATCGCCCGAAGCCGAAATAATAACGCCGGAAACGGTTTTCTGTGGTTGATTCAAAGGAGTTATCGCATAAAAAACCGTGCCGTTGATTGATGCCGTCGCAGGGACATCGTTATCGGCGATGCTGATATTAGCCGTTCCTAACGAAATCGTGGCGCCGCCAGTCGGGCTTGAAAGCATCAGATTGACCGTTTCAGTTTGTTCGGTTGTCTGGTCGTCGTTAATGACGATTTGAAAAGTCTTGGTTGTTTCGCCATCGAGAAATACAAGCGTTCCTGAAGCGGCGGCAAAATCATTGCCAACCGTTGCCGTTCCGTTGTTTGTTGTGGCGTAATCGACCGTTACCGTTCCGACTTTTCCGCCAGTTCGAGAAACCGTTACGGTCGCTGTTCCATCGTTTTCGTTTACGTTGTACGAGGCTTGAGAAAAGCCCAATTTGCCCGAATTGTCGTCGTCTAAAATCGTTCCCAACGCTTCTGTTTTATTGAGTGTCGCATTGACCGGAGCCGATAAAATAACTTTGAAAGTTTCGTCAACTTCGACTGTAAATTCACCAAAAACGGGAACGGTGATAGCCTTGCTCGTCTCGTTTGGCGCAATCGTCAGCGTGCCAGTCGTATTGGTGAAATCAACTCCGCTTGTCGCCGAAATGCTGACGGTTTGATAATTGACCGTCACCGTTTGCTCGGTGGGTCCGGTTTTAGTTACGACAAAGTTAAAATCGGTCTTATTTTCATTGCCTTCGGCTAGAGAAACGTCGGCGATAGAAAGCGTTGGCGGAGCGTCGTTGTCATTGATGGTCAGCGTTGCTGCACTTGGAGACAGCAGTTTCGCGCCGACTGACGGATTTGAAAGCGCGATGTTAACGGTCTCGGCAGCTTCGTCTAAATTGTCTTCGAGAATCGGAACAGCAAATATTTTGGTCATTTGCCCCGCCGCAAAAGTCAGTGTGCTGGAATGCGCGACAAAATCCTGCCCTGCTTTGGCGGTTCCGTTCGTAATTGAATAATCAACCGTGACGCCGCCGAGGGTTCCGCCCGTGCGTGTCACTGTGACAGTGACTGAACTGCCGTTTTCATTTACCGTGTAAGTCGCGCTGTCGAGGCTGAAGCCGCCCGGATCGGATGTTTGCGGTGTCAAGCAATTGGAAAACTCCGAAGTATTTCCCAAATCTTCAGAACCGGCGCGCAGCGATTCGGTAGCCGTTGCAGTAACGACGCCACCGGCGGGCGCGCCGAAATTTGTCGTAAAACCTGCGTTGCCATTGGCATCGGTTGTAAGCGTGACCGAGCCGAGATGTGATTTTCCCTCGCCTCTGCCCGATGCGTCGCAGGTTGGGCTGGTATAAAAATCGACAACAAAATTTTTGTTAGGAACACTGTTATACGTGCCGGTAATCGAGCTTGGAAAAGCTGCGCTCAAAACCGGAAAATTTTGCAGATTGTTAATCCCGGCGTCCGCGTCTTTCGGATCGCTGCCTTGTGCGTCGCTGGTGTAATAGGAAATTCCTTTTAAACCGTTCGAGCTGATTTCGTTAAGCGTAATTTGATTGTTGACCGGGGGCGCATTCGTGCCAGAATTGAAACTGTTAATCAATGAAACGCCGTTTTCGCCGTTAAAGGAAATCAGGTTTTTCTGATTCGCGTCGTTGCCGCCGATAAACGTATTTGACACGTCTCCGTCAATCAAAACGCCGTTTTTCCCGTTGCCGAGACTTGCGCCCGACGAATTTGTTCCGATGTAATTACGCTGAATTCTACTATCTTTTGAGCTTATGAAAAGAGCGTAATTCGGATCATTAAAGTTCTGATGATGCTCGCTGCTGAAAACGAAAACGCCGTTTAAAGAATTGCCTGAAATCGTGTTTGTCGCACCGCCCATCTCGCTTTCCCCGACGATTGTTCCTTCGGCATTGATCGAGACTCCGTTTTTACCGTTCGGTATTGCCGCCGTCCCCGCCGGGTTTGTTCCGATGCGGTTTCCGTAAACCAAATTATTTTTTGCCAATTCAAAGAAATCGTAACAATTGCTGCATTCCGGTACGTCAGGGATTATCTCGACGCCGTTTTCGGTGTTGCCCGAAATCACGTTGCCCGTTCCGGCTGCCGTTCCGCCGATGCGGACGTTATCGCCGCCAGAAACCGAAACTCCGCTTAACAAATTTGGCAATGCCGCGTTACCCGCCGCATTCGTACCGATATAATTGCCTTCGATAACCGTATTATCGCCGTAAACAATAATTCCGTGTTCATTATTACCGGAAATGATGTTTCGTTCGGCTGGAGTGTCGCCGCCGATTTTAACTTTTTTAGTTTTTACCGAAATCCCGCTCCATTTATTAGGAATCGCGGCGGTTCCGGCATAATTGGTTCCGATTTTGTTGCCGATAACCAGATGCGTGCGTCCGGGATCGTTGTTTGGTGAGCAATTATTATAAACATGATGAGCGAATCTGATGCCTTCCCAGGAGCTATTGGAGATTACGTTTCCGTCATTTGGACCAGTGCCGCCGATTTGCGTTGACCCGGCGTTCGCCCCATTGACCAAAACTCCGACGGCATTATGGGTAGCGAAGCTAAATGTACTGCCAGTGTTATTTGTCCCGATGCGGCTTCCCTTCAAAATCAACCCGGGTCGGTTGCTATCACAAGTTGCCGAATCAAATTCATAATCAACAGTAATTCCGTAATGAAAATTATAAATATTGAGAGCTTTAATGGTCGCCACTCCGCGTTGGATTTCCAAACCGATGCCAGCGCCGCTGGTGGTCAGAGCGATAAGCGGATGAGTCGTGTAACCGGATTGCGTCGTCCCGTCAATTGTCACCGAGTCGGTGATCGGCGGAAGATACGCTATCCCAATATCAATTGTATGAACGCCACTGCCGGGGATGTTAAAAGTAATAAAATCGGCGCCGGGATTTGCGTTGGCATTCAAAATCGCTTGCCTAAGCGTTCCCGCCCCGGTACTGTTGGCGTTCGTAACCGCGTAGGTTGCGGCGTTTGCGGCGCTCGCTAAAAGGTTGAGCGTTAAAATCAATTGAATTAGACCTAAGAAATAAATTTTAGACTGTAATTTGATTGCATTTTTCATTTCCATTTTCTCCTCGGAAATTAATCCGAGAACGAAAATAAACAAATGGCTGACGCGTTTCACCGTGTATTTACACAGTTACTTTACATTCCGTAAATTTCATTTTTGATAAGCGAAAACCGAAGTTTTTTTTAAAATCAGCTTCGGTTTTCGCCCTCTTCGATTGTTTCAGAACCGATGCCCTGTGTATTTTCTCAGATTGAAAACAGAGCTATTATCTGACGGGTTCAATTGACGATCCGTCGGCAAAAACTCTGACTGAACCATCGGTTCTTTTTACTTTCAACAATCCGCCCTGGTTGTCCTGAAAAATCGGAGCTTGTCGGAAAGTTAAAGCCGTTTCGCCTGCTGTCTTTGTTCCCACCGTTCGGAGAACTTTAAACCTTAGTTTGAGCAATATTCCGCTTCCCGCTGAATTGTCGTTTGAAACAGGATCGCCTCCACTTGCCGCAGCAATCCCGATACGACCCGATTTAGACGTGTTGTGCGCAATCGCCAAGCCTTGACTTAAGGTTTCGTTTGTCTCGAACGGCAACGACGGGTCAAGCTGCAAAATCTTCGGATCAAAACGCAGATCAAAGTTGTAAGCCGAAATCGTTCTTCCCGCGTAATTTGAAAGCAAAACAGGCACAATCAGTGTCTTTTCGCCCCTTTCGGCTGAAAGCTCGATTGGCAGCGAAATTTCGACATCGGCTGTTGATTCATCAGTCTTTGATAATTCCGATTCATCTCCGGCTACATTATTTTCGTTATCTGAATTAGCTTCTGAACCCGGAAGTGGTGGAACCCAATCGCCATCAACTTCCCCGATTAAAACGGCTTCGTAGTTTTCACCCGACAGCGAATTACCCAATGATGGGTATTCTCTTACCTGCGGCAGAAACTTCCAATTACCGGTTTGTCCCGTATTTGCGTTAGGTCCGTTTGCCGCCACAAACCGAAGAATCTGCGTTGCGTCAAAAGCAGTCACTAAATTATCTGCATCGGTGTCAGCAGCCTTTTGTTGATTAGCAGTTAAAGCATTAACGCCTTGTGCATTGGCAGCAACGTGGCGCAATACAAGTGTCGCGTCAAAAGCGGTAATACCATTTACATCATCGGATTTAGCTGTAGAGATTGAATATTGTCCGCCAGAAGTTAAATTCTCAATCAAATAATTGCCTGCGGAATCAGTTGTATCTGAACCGTTTGAAGCGCCTGTAGCGGAAACGACAACGCCGACCACATTTTTCTGAGATTGATTGATCTTTGTTATCCCATATGTAACCGTTCCGCTGACAGACATTGACGAAGCCGTATCGTCATCCAGAATATTGATATTTGTTGCACTTAAACCTAGCGTGGCACCGCCAGTCGGATTTGACAGGACGAGATTAATGGTTTCGGTTTGTTCGCTCGCCTGGTCATCGAGAGTAGAAACTATAAAAGTTTTTGTCTCTTCGCCTTCAAGGAAAGTTAAAGTTCCTGAAACGGGAGTAAAATCCGTATTGGCGGTCGCGGTTCCGCTGTTCGTCGTAGCATAATCAACCGTCACGGTTCCCCCTATGCCTTCGGTGCGATGAACGACGATGATTTTTCCACCAGCACTTTCGTTAACATCGTATGATGCGGCTGAGAAACCGAATTTTCCGTGATTATCATCATCATGAATTCCTCCAATAGCTTGAGAATCGGCGAAGGTTGCGTTAACCGCCCCATAAAGCTCGATTCGAAATGTTTCGTTTGTTTCAACGTCTGTATCTCCGTTGACCTGAACCGTAATTTGTTTGAGCGTTTCGCCCGGGGCAAAGTTCAAAGTTCCAGTTCCCGCCGTATAATCAATTCCCGCAGTTGCCGTGGAATAGTTGCCGGAAGTCTGCCATTTGACCGAAACAGGCAAGCCGGATGCTTCGGACAAAGTGACGTCGAAAGTAAAGGGTTTCGTCCCGTTGTTTCCTTCCGCCGCTGAATAATTTTTGATTGAAACTGTCGGCGGATTGTCGTTGTCCGTAATTGTCAAAACTGCTGTTGAAGGGTTAATTAACATACCATTGGATGAAGGATTGGAAAGCGCCAGATTGATAATTTCATCCGCTTCGTCCTTTGTATCATCGACAATCGGTATGGTGAATGTTTTTGTTGCTTGTCCGGCGTTAAAATTCAGCGTTCCGCTTGTTGATGTAAAATCCTGTCCAACCACAGCCGTGCCGCCATGCACGGTTGCGTAATTCACGCTGGCTGCACTGATTAAACCACCCGACCGCGTAACTGTGATTGTCGCGGTTCCGGCGCTTTCGTTGACCGAATAAGTCGCCGCATTAAAGCTTATTTTAGTGGCTAACTGACCGCTTGATGTAACGCATTGTGAAAATTCAGATGTGCTGCCGCTTGCATTGCCTAAAGTTGACGGAGCCGTTGCCGTCGCCGTCACAACTGCGCCGGCTGGCGCGCCGAAGAATGTCTCAAAACTCGCATTGCCATTTGCGTCCGTAGTGACGCTGATTGAATTGAGATAGTTTTGTCCTTCGCCTTTGCCCGAATTGTCGCAAGAAGGGCTGGAATAGAAATCAAGGCTAAAGGTTTTGCCAGGCGTGCTGTGCAATGTACCGACGATTGTATCGGCGTATGCTCCGCTCAAAACCGGCGCGTTTTGCAAATTATTTACTCCCTCGTCAGCATCCAGTGGATCATTGCCAGCCGGCGCGTCGTCACCGTAAACATTAATACCGCGAAGATTGTTTGAATGAATTTTGTTGGCAGCGATCTGAGCGTCAAAAGGTATTGTCGTATACCACTGGTTATGATTTGCTTTGAACAACGCGACGCCGTCGCCTTCGTTAAAGGCGATTGTGTTTTCGGCAACCGAACTTCCGCCGATGAGTGTGTCAGTTACTTCACCGGAAACAAGAACGCCGCTCTTGCCATTGCCAAGGTCTGCTCCTGCGGAATTCGTGCCGATGTAGTTAAGCTGGATTTTATTGCCTTTGGATTTAGTGTGATGAGGACCGTAATTACCATACCATTGCCTCGTATCATGGATTACGACTCCGTTCCACACGTTGCCGGAAATGATATTGGAAGAAGTGGAAGTTCCCGCCAGACCGACGATGTTGTTATTACCAACAATAGATATTCCACTGAAGCTATTACCTATTGCGACTGTTCCGGCGGCGTTGGTTCCAATCTTATTACCGTAAATTAGAGTGTCGTTGGGACCGAGGGCGACGTTTGCGTTGGGTGTGGAATAGGCATCAGGGGAAAACGTAATCCCGTTCCAACCGTTACCGGAAATGACGTTTCCAGTTCCCGGCTGTACACCGCCGATTCGATTATTGTCGCTCGGACCAATGTTAATGCCATCGCGTTGATTGCCCAGCGCCGCCGTGCCAGTAGCATTCGTGCCTATGTAGTTTCCTTCGACGATATTGAAGTCGTCAGAATTCCGGTTGCTGCCTATTATGATTCCGTAGTAATTATTACCGGAAATGACGTTGCGTTCGGCAGGCGCATCGCCGCCTATCGTCACTCGCGAAGCTTTGATGTAAATTCCAGTGTCATTCGGCAGCGCAGCGGTTCCCGCTAGGTTCGTGCCAATCATATTGTTGATGATTAAAAAACTGTTGTCAGGCGGTTGATCCTGGAAATTGTTATTAATCTCAATTCCGTTGGAATCATTGCCTGAAATAACGTTTTTCTCGTTTGCACTGGTTCCGCCTATTTGCGACGTTGCGGCTTGATTTGTAGAAATTTTAACTCCGCCCCCTCCGTTTCCGGCTGCAATCGTCCCGTCAGAATTTGTTCCAATCCGGCTGCCCGTCAGAACGAGGCTCGGCAGATTTGAAGCGCAATTAGCGCTGCACTCAACGATAATCCCCCGCCCCAAAAAATCACGAATCACCAAAGCTTTGATAATGACATTCCCGTTTCTGACGATTATCCCGGAATAAATTTTGGTTTGGTCTAAACTGCTTCCGTCAATTTCTATCACCGGATTGCCTGCGTAACCGGGCTGTGTTGTTCCGTTAATGGTGACGGAATCTGTAATCTCGGGCAATGGATTTGCTCCTTGCGGCAAAATCGTATGTACCCCGCCGCCCGCGATGTTGAAATTGATTGTATCGGCTCCGGCGCTGGCGTTAGCGTTTAAAATCGCCTGACGCAAACTGCCCCCGCCGGAATCGGCTGTGTTTGTTACGGTAAATGTTGCCGCCTGAGACGCTCCCGTCAAAAAAGCAACTGCTAAAATCAAATGAATGAAACCTAAGAAATAATTTTTAGAATGTAATCTGACTGTATTTTTCATTATCATTTTCTCCTCGGAATTAATTCCGAGAATGAAAATAAACAAACGCCCATCAGGTTGCACCGTGTGTTTACATAGTTAATATCAAAATCAGAATTTTCGTTTCGACCAGCAAAAATCGGAGGTTCATCAAGTTTAACCTTCGGTTTCGCTCTTTCGGATTGTTTTCAAAAAGTTCTGGCTGTGTATTTTTGCAGAAAAATGTAACGAGAAGATGCCTCGCTCTTCGCTGGATGCCGTATCAGCAATAAAATCAATGTCTTAAGTCTCTTCCCCAACGTTGCGAACCTGCGACGACTTCGTAAACGAATAGCGTTTGGCGGCAACTCTGAAAACGTAGGTCTCTGCTCACGGGATATTAGCAAGATGGTAAGAACAAAGAGAATAACCGGACTGATTATCCTAGCAGGTTAGTTAGATATACTTTAAAGTTTCACCGAAAATTCGGCGGAACTGACATTCACGAAAATAACCAGCAATTTATTACCTGGAATAAAGAAGCTAAAAATATTTGTAAATAACCACCCGGCACATTGTATTATGAAAAGTCTAAAATATTTTCTGGAGGTTAAGGTTAATGGAAGGACAAGAAGATCGGTTTGATTCCGATTTATTCGATAATTCTGGAGCTGTTCCGAATCAAGGCGGAGTAGGCGACAATATTGATTTCAGCGAAAGTTTGCCCGCTAATGATAGAGAAACATCAAGCATCATCACCGACGAAGAAGGTGACGAAGCAGCAGAGGATGCTCGGGAAGACGCGATTAGCTGAATAAAAGCTATTTCAATAATGCAAGTGAATAATCGCCCAGCGATTTCAAAAATAAAATATAGCCGTGTTTTAGAAAACACGGCTATATTTTTGTTGGCGATAGCGCGATAAAAAATAATTTCTTTATTTGAATAGCATTTATTTAATCAACCGATGCTGCAAGGCTTTGGCGACGGCTTCAGTTTTTGAATGGACTTGCAGTTTTTCGTAAATGTTGTTGAGGTGAAACGAAATCGTGCTTGGCGTTACATTCAACTGTTTAGCCGCCGTTTTGTAGCTGTGACCTTCGACCAGCAATTTTAAAATACGAATCTCGTGCGGCGTTAAATCGTAATCAACCTTTTCAGGCGGGCGGTAATCTTTGAAAATCGTAATCACTTTTCGCGCCACTTCCGGCGACATCGGCGAACCACCGGAAACGGCTTCGCGCAGGCTCTCCAGAATTTTCGACGGAGGCGTTTTCTTGAGCAAATAGCCGACCGCTCCCGCGCACAATGCGTGAAAAATTCGGTCATCGTCCTGATAAACAGATAGCATCAAAATCGTCATTTGCGGATAAGCTTCCTTGATTCGCTGAATGCCTTCGATACCGTTCATTCCCGGCAAGCCGATGTCTGACAAAACAATGTCTGGCATACGATGCCGGATTCCAGGCAGAGCCTCTTCCATCGAGCCGTATTTTCCGACGCACTCAAAACCGTCGGTCAAATTAACCAGCATACCGAGACCTTCGCGGATATCGCGCTCGTCCTCGATAATCGCCACCTTTATCGGCTCTGTTCTCTGCGCCGCGTTTTCAATCATTTTTTTTGTTTCTCTAGGGGTTTGGAAATTCGGTTTTCTACAATATAAGGATAATTATAATCCCGGTTTTTTTCACTGTGTATTTATACAGGTTTAATTAAGAGAAGAAAATTTTTTGTTAACCGGGACAAGCAAAACGATTCGAGTGCCGCTTCCAATTTCCGAATCGATTTGCAAATCGCCGCCGAAATTTTTAGTTCGCCGCCGCATATTTCTCAAACCGTTTCCGCCGAAACCGTTTCCCGCCGGGACTGAATCAGTTGTTACGTGGAGAGACGGTACTGTAAATCCGCGCCCGTTATCTTTAATTTCGATGACTAGCTTGTCACTTTCCAGATTGATTACGATTTCAACTTCCGTCGCTTCGGAATGTTTCGCCAGATTGTTGACGCATTCTTTGAAGATCAGATAAACATCTCGCCGCACATCAGCTCCCAAAGAAATATCTTTCAAATGTTCCGGCACCATAAATTTATAATCGATGTCCTGCGCGTCAAGGATGTCTTCGGCGAAACGCCGCATTCGCTGAATCAAATCCGATAAATGATCGCGCTCAGGATTGATTGCCCAAACGATGTCGCTCATAGAATCAACCATTTCGCGCGAAGTGTTTGCAATGATTTCTAAAGGCTCTCTGGTACCGTTTGCCCCGGTTTTTTGTCTGACCACTTCAGAAAGAATTGCAATTTTGGAAAGAGATGAGCCGATGTCGTCATGCAAATCAGTGGCTATTCTAGTTCGCACTCTTTCCAGTTTAATAACCTGCTCGATGCGATAACGATACAGCGCGTAAATCGTCAATCCGACGAAGACAGAAAGGATTGTCAAGAACCACCAACGCTGCCAGACCGGGCGCAAAACCGTAAAAGAAACAACGGCGGGCTGTTCGCTAACAACTTCGTCCGTATTAATTGCGCGGACGAGAAAACGATATTTACCGGGCGAAAGATTTGCAAAAGTAACGGAACTTTCCGCGGAAGCTTGGCTCCAATCGGCGTCAACGCCTTCGAGCTTGTATTGATAGCGCGTTGAAGCGACTGCGCTCGTACTAATGCTTAAAAAATCAATTTGCAGATTGTTGCGGTCGGCGCTTTGCTCAGGCACGAAAACTTCTCTTTGACCGAGCGGGGAAACCGAATATTCTTCGCCTGCGATGCGTAAGCCGCTGATTAAAACCGAAGGTTGCTGTGCAGGTCTGTCGGGTTCGGGAACGAATTTGGACAACCCGTTATAAGTTCCAAACCAAATCGTGCCCTGCCTGTCGCGGTACGCGATGTTGACAAAATCCGAAGCGAGACCGTCGGAAGTGCCGTAATATTTTATTCGCCCGGTTTCGGGCGACAAAATATTAACGCCTCGCACGGTTCCAAGATAAATGTTTCCGTATAAATCTTCCGTTACGCAGCGGACGTTATTGCTCGCCAAACCATCGGCGATTGTGTAGCGCCGAAACGTCGGATGCTCGGCTTCCGGATTGTCAACTCTGGTTACGCCTTCGCGATTGTTTGAAAGCCAGATTCGCCCCGTATCATCGCGGTAAATGCTCGTAATTGCAGCATTCGGAACATAGAGGTTTTTTAAAAGCGTAAAGCGCCCGTCGCGGTAACGGGCGACTTCACCGTTGAGAAAACCAAACCATAAATTTCCCGCTTTGTCTTCGGCGAAACTGATAGTGACGACCGTTTCGGGCAACCCGTCCTTAGTGAAAAAATGCTGAAATTTTCCGGTCGAGCGTTCCCATCTCGTCAATCCGGTAGGCTCTTCTGCTGGGTTGGTGGAAATCCAAATGTCCCCGCGCGAATCTTCAAAGATGCGGACGTTAACGTCGGCAATCAAACCATTTGTGCTGTTATAAACAACCGAAGGCTCTTTCCCCTCCAAATCTTCGATGCGTTTGATGCCCGTAAACCTGTAAACACTTTTATTGGTTGTCACCCACCAATCACCGTGTCTATCAAGCAAAGCCACATTTGACTGCCATAAAGGAAGGTCATTTTCAGGCAGGCTTGGGCGAGCCATTTTGAAATTGTCGCCACGCAAGGCGCTGATGTTATAATCCCCCGAAACCACTTGCAGTTCGCCGTCTCGGTTTTCATAGATTGAATGAATCGTTGACATGTCAACGTTATTCGTTTCGTCCAACGTGATTAAGCCTTTTGGATTTATACGGTGTAGCCCGCCGTAAGATATTCCCCAAATATAGCCGTCCTTATCTTCAACAACTGAATAAATCAGGTTTGAAGCCAGCCCGTTTTTGGTCGTGTAATGCTGAAACCGTTTGCCGTCGAAAACCACTAATCCGCTACGGTTCGTAAGCCACATTTTGCCGTCCGAGGCGCAAATCATTTGTAGAAAAGCTGGTTTCAAGGAATTTCGCGCATTCAGATTCTCGTCCGTTTCCTGTGTCAAAACGTCTTTGAAGGCAAAGAAAAATGCTTCACCGTCCTTTTCAGGTAATTGAGCGAGACCGTCTTCGCCGATAATTCCCTTTTTGACATCGGCTTTAAACGCAGTCAAATCAGATTTCAAAAGCTCGCCAACTTTAAAAACAATCAACCCGTCGGGATGTCCGATCCAAACTCTTTTCTCATTGTCCTCGGCGAAATGTCGAACAAGCTCTCTGTCATTTTTCGGACTTATCGAAAAATGAATCATTTTTCCGTTGGGATACCGATGTATTAATCCCCAATTTGTGCCTATCCAAACGCCGCCGCTGCGGGCTTCTTCAAAATATGAATTGGTTAATTTTCCAGTTGGATTACCAGGTAAGTTTATTTCGACTGGTTCAAAATTGATTTTCCCGTCATTTTCCTGCGTCAGAAAAACTGTTTTTTCATCTGAAGCATAAAGATTACCTTCGCTATCTTCGATAGTCGGAAAAATGTCTCCTGTGATGGGTTCGACTTTGAGCGGAATTCGATAATCATTTTTCGCCCCCGTTTGCTGCACCGGCTCTACCTGATCGTTATCGCTTTGCGGAATAAAGCGATAATCAGTGCCACGATTGAGATTTATCCAATAAACACCGTTTCGAGTTGGAACTAAATCCAAAACCGCCGTGTCTGCGTTGCTGTCACCGATGCTGTAAGTGATAAAACGATACCCGTCAAACCGCACCAGTCCATCACGCGAACAAAGCCAGATAAAACCGCGCGAATCGCGCACAAGCCCAAATGATGCGCTGGTGCTGAAACCTTCCGAGCTCGTGTAAACCTTAACCGCAAGCCGTTCTGCGCCTGCTGGCAAAACCAAAAACAAAATCACCATCGCCCAATACAAAATCTTGAGCAGGCAATCGAGCTTGGCTTGTGCGAGTAAACGCCGCATAAATTTAATTCGTTTTTACCTCGTGATGCGCTGAAATCTTAATCCAATTTGCCTAAACTGCAAACCTCTCGGCACGGTTTTTATTTTTTTGCGTTAAGGAGTTTGTTTGAAAATGTACGGCTAATGACAGAAAAGAGTTTACTAATTTTGCATACTAAAAAATATAGACAAATAGGTAAAACGCAAAAATGAGAGTTGTTTGTAATAAACCTGACTTTAGCCCAGCGTTTTTTTCGCTCAGGGTTGATAAATATGAAAACAATCATCGGAAAACGAGTTTTGCTCACAATTATCAATTATCTTTTGCTTTTTTCAGTTACGTGCCTTGGGTTCACATTATCCGCTTATGATCTAACATTTAAATTAAACAAAACGGAAAAAAGCACCTTCAGGCAAACCGATGCTGCGGCTTTAGCCCTAATTCGTCAATCGGCTCACAAACTTTCCGGATCGGCGAAAGATTATGACCCGCTAATGAAAATGATCGGTGACGCCAGATTTGTACTTCTCGGTGAAGCTACGCACGGCACGCACGAATTTTATCGCGAGCGAGCACGTATTACCCGCCGGTTGATTGAAGAAAAAGGGTTTGATGCCGTGGTGCTCGAAGCCGACTGGACCGATGCTTATCGCGTCAACGAATATGTTCAAGCGAAATCCAAAGACCAAACTGCGGAAAAATCGCTTTCCAGTTTTACCCGTTTTCCGCGTTGGATGTGGCGTAATACGGATTTTCGTGATCTTGTCGGCTCGATCCGCTCGTTTAATGATTCGCAACAGCCGGAAGCAAAGAAAGTCGGCGTTTACGGAATGGATTTGTACGGTCTTGCCGAATCTATCAGAGAAGTAACCGAATATCTCCGCCGCATTGATCCGGAAGCCGCCAAGAGGGCGGTTAAAAGATATGGTTGTCTCACAAGTTACCGCACTAATCCTCAGCAATACGGTTACGATGTCTCCGCCCGCATGACGAAATCCTGCGAAACGGAGGTTGCCGAGCAGTTTCAGGAGATGGAGCAGCGTTTTGCTGCTTGGCAAAATAATTCCCAACGCGAGCGGGACGATAATTTGTTTTCCGCTTATCAAAGCTCCCGCGTCGTAAAAAACGGCGAAGCTTATTTTCGATTGAGCTATCAGAGAAACTTTTCAACGTGGAATTTGCGAGATAACCATATGGCTGACACAATCCACGCGCTCGCCGCATATTTGGACTTTGTCGGCAATTCAAAATCGAAAATTGTCATTTGGGCGCACAACACCCATCAAGGCGACGCTCGGATGACGACAATGGGAGAAACGGGCGAATTAAACGTTGGCTACCTGATGAGAAAAGCTGCGGGCGAAAACTCGGTGCTGATCGGTTTTACGACTTACACCGGTAGAGTTCTGGCAGCTTCGGAATGGGGCGCCGAAGGCTTCACGATGAGAGTTCGCCCGGCGCTGACCGGCAGCTATTCAAGGCTCTTCCATGATTCGGGAATTCCGAATTTCCTTCTAATTTTCCGCGGAAACGAAAGATTAACCGAGGAATTGGGCAGCACACGACTGGAACGGGCAATCGGAGTCATTTATAGACCGCAAACCGAACGCCAGAGCCATTATTTCGGAGCAAGAATGTCAAAACAATTCGATGCGGTAATACATTTTGACACGACAACAGCGGTAAAACCTCTCTAATCAGGAAATCAATTATACTAGCTTCAAAACAAAACAAATTATCAAAATGAAAACCGAACAATTCCTCAATCAGCAAATCGAAACCATCGCCGAATGGATCGTTGAATCTGATCACATAGTTGCTTTCACCGGCGCCGGAATCAGCACCGACTCCGGCATTCCGGACTTTCGCGGACCAGAAGGAGTGTGGACTCGGCGCGATGCGGGTTTGCCTCCGCCCAAATGGCGCGTTTCACCGGGGCAAATTAAGCCAAACGCATCGCTTATGGCACTTGTTGAACTCTGGCGGCTGGGAAAACTTCAATTTCTGATTACCCAAAACACCGATAACCTGCATCGACAATCCGGCATTCCACCGGAAATCTTGGCGGAGCTGCACGGCAACGGTCAGCTCCTCAGATGTCTAAGTTGCGACCGCCAATTTACGAGACTTGAAGTCGGCTGGGATCCGAGTCGTTTTGGACCCGGATACAGAATGCAAAAACCCGTTCCTGGACAGCCCGTTTGTCCCAAATGCAGCGGGCGATTGATTTCATCGGTGGTGAATTTCAACGATCCGATGCCTTTGAAAGAGCTTGAATCAGCCGGGCGCAATGCACTTGAAGCGGATTTGATGCTTGTCTTAGGCTCTTCATTAGTAGTTAACCCGGCTGCCTCGCTTGTCGGCGTTGCGGTCAAAAACCGCGCCCGCGTGATTCTGATTAATCAAGGGGAAACGCCGTACGATGAAGTCGTCACACTTCGACTTTGGAACGGAATAGGAGAATTAATCCCTCCGGCGGTTGAGCGTGTTAAACAACTGCTGGTTTAATTGCCTTCGGATTTAGTTTCCGCCGGGCAAGGGACAACCGTTGCGCGTCTGAGGCGCACCGGTTTGGTCGGTTTATCGCCTTCAACCGGCATTTTGTTGATGTTGTCAACAAGATCCATCCCGCTCATAACGCGCCCGAAAGCGGCGAAAGTTCCGTCAAGATGACGGGCATCGCCGACAAGAATGAAAAAATGGGACGACGCGCTGTTTGGCGCAGCCGAGCGCGCCATTGAAACCACTCCGCGCTCGTGTTTGATCGTGTTCGGTTCGTCCGGAATTGTCCGGCTCATTCGTTTTTCCAATTCGGGTGTTATCTTTTCCCGCGTCGAAAGATTGCCGCCCTGCACGACAAAACCCGGTACTACACGACTAAAAGTCGTCGTGTCGAAAGCCCCAACTGCAACTAAATTCAGAAAATTACGAACCGTTTCGGGTGCAGATTCCGGCAGCAAAGCTATTTCGATTAAACCTGCTTCGGTTTCGAGCTTGACGCATTGCTCAGCCATTTTTTGGACGGTTGCTTTCTCAAACGGTTCTGACGAAGCGGTTTTAGTTTCAGCTTTTGGTGCGGGACGGGCGTTGGCTTTCTTTGTCGGTTGCTGGGAAAGCCCGTTAGAAACAAATGAAATTAAACAAAATGCGATTACAATAAAAAACCTTACCATTTTATTCACCTGGCTTTATTTTATCTTTTCTCTTTCTTTTACGACACGAATTATTTCAGAAACCTACGATCAAATGAAAAACCCGCTGGTAAGCAAAGGGAATTTACTTACCAACGGGTTCCGTAACTGAGTGGATTTTGATGAAATTATTTGCTCGAACGCTCAAGCTGAGAAGCAAGTCGGCTTACTGCCGAGAGCTTTTCCATTTCTTCTTTGGCTTGCGCCGAGGTGTTTTGGATGCCAGCAAGACGGAGACGGAATTCGTCTGCGTTTGACGCGCCGCGCAGAGCTTCTTCGAGCGTGATAAGTCCCGACTGGTAAAGATAAAACAGCGACTGATCGAACGTCTGCATTCCGTATTGCGAAGTTCCGGAGGCAATCGCGTCTCGAATTTGTGAGGTTTTATCTTCGTTAACGATGTAATCGCGAATGAGCGCGGTCGAAACCAAAACTTCGGCAGCCGGGACCCGACCATTGCCTTTTGCAGAACGAATAAGCCGCTGCGAAATGACGGCTTTTAAAAGCCCGGCAAGTTGAATCCGTATTGATTTCTGTTGATACGGCGGAAAAGCTGAGATAATGCGGGTAATTGTTTCCGCTGCGTCCAATGTGTGAAGAGTCGAAAGAACAAGATGCCCGGTTTCGGCTGCTGTTAAAGCGGTTTCAATCGTTTCCAGATCGCGCATTTCGCCGACCAGAATAATGTCCGGGTCTTGACGCAAGGCGCCGCGCAGAGCTTCGGCGAATGAGCGGGTGTCAACGTCAACTTCGCGCTGGGTGACAAACGATTTTTTGTCACGGTGAAGAAATTCAATCGGGTCTTCAACCGTCACAATGTGCGAATTGCGCGTCGAATTCATTCGGTCAATCATCGCCGCGAGCGTAGTTGATTTTCCGCTTCCGGTCGTTCCCGTGACGAGAATTAAACCGCGCTGCTCGTCGGCGATTTTTTCGATTACGGGCGGCATTCCCAGTTCTGAAATGTTGCGAATACGGTCGGGAATTACGCGGGCGACGATTCCGATTGTGGCGCGTTGCTGAAAAATATTGACCCGGAAACGCCCCAAACCGGAGACGCCGTAGCCTAGGTCAACTTCAAAAGTCTCTTTAAAATGCTGCTTTTGGCGGTTCGACATCATCCCGAAAGCCATATCGAGCGTTTCGTCCTGACTCAAACGATTCGCGCCAGCAACCGGGCGAAGCTCGCCGGAAATGCGCATTACGGGAAATGCTCCGGCTTTGATGTGTAAATCCGAAGCGCCAAAGCTCGTAGCTATGCGAAGCAAATCATCAATTTTATTTGACATTCAATAAAATCCTTTGCGGTAGAAGGTTTTAAAAAGCGAAAGAAAGTGTTCCGGGCGAATTTGCCGAATTGGAGTTGTCGGTGGGCGACGCCGAAATTTATATTAACCCCAAGTTAAACAAACGTCAACGAAGTTTTTGAGAAAGTTTTAAAAAAAGGGCGGCATAATTTCAACATTATGCCGCCGTATGAATGGATCAAGTGAATTTTCAATAAAACCTGCGGTGTAAATCCAAAGTGCCGGACCTTCTTACGGTGTCACCGTGAAATTAATGTCGCTGCGCTCACCAGCAATAAATTGCGCCTGACTTTGCTCGGAGAAATTATAACGTTTATGGTTGACGCTAAAAACGTATGTCGTTCCCGCCGAAACGTCGGCGAAACGATAATAACCGAGCGAGTTTGTTAACACGCTGCGGGCAGTGCCGTCAGCGGTTATTATCGTCACGCGCGCCTGTGCGATTCCGCGCCCGGATGCGGTCGTCACGCGCCCGCCGACCGTGACGCTCGCCGCCGTCGGCATGTTGAGTTCGGCAAGCGTCCAGTCGGAAAACTGGGTGACGTTTGAGGCTGTGACAGTCCTGCTCGGCGCGCTTGTGCTGCCGTAAACGGGCGTTGCCGCGCCTCCGCCGGTTGGAATTCGGTAAGCGCCGTAACGGCTTTCGGTGCCGGTCGTGATGTCGCCCTCGGCGTACTGAAATGTAATATCGGTTTTCGTTAAACCGTTATTGGTTAAGTTCCACCATCGAGCCGCACGCATGGCGGGCAAGCCGCTCGCCGCAAACGGGTATGCGCCCTCGTTGGCTACGACCGAAAAGCTGCCAGTTCCCGTGATGTTCCAGAGCGTTACCGGAGAATAGCCGTTGACTGTTCCAACCGGAAAAGTAAAAGGATTGCTGTTGGAAAATTGTTTTTGCACTCTGCCGATTACACGCCCTTCGTTGATGTTGAAGACTTGCGCCGCCGCGCCGAGCATAACTGTGGAATTATAGGCATCAATAAAACCACCAAGTAAATCGAGCCGGTTGTTGATGATTAAATCACGCTCCAAAGTCAGAATGCGGTCATCGGCGATGCTTAAATTGGCAAGCGGAACGTCCGTCGCCGGATTAAAATCAGGGGCGTCGAAATTGTTGCCGGTATAAGGCACATAAACACTGTCATTCACATTAGGAAGAATGCCGCCGTTCCAATTGTTGGTTGACTCCCAATTGTTGTCATCCTCATCCAAGCCATTCCAAATGCGGCAGCTCTGTGCTTCGTTATCGGCGCTGAGTTCGGCGACGTATGAATGACCGCTTCCTCCGGAGGCACTTAGAGTCGTGCAGTCAAGCGCGACGACGCCCTTAAAGTCTCCGGAGACAAACATTGTTCCGCGCGCCGGATTGTAAGCGATGCCAAGCGGATTATAAGTGTTTTCGGTTTCTCCGTCCTGTGAAGAAGGATTATAAACGGCAATCTCGCCTTCAATGCCGCTCCCGGCAATCGGCTTTGCCCAGTCAAAATTCCCGTTACTGTCGTAGCGCGCGACAAACAAATCTTCACCTGCGAAGCTCGCCAGCAATTCGGCATTTGGTGTGTTGTCGCCGAATGCGCCGCCGTCCCAGAAGGTTCCGGCGATATAAATTCTGCCCGCCGCGTCAAGCGCGATGCTTTCGCCAATTCCGCCAAAACTTTTCGCCCACAAAAAATTGCCGTCGGAGTCCAATTTGGTTAAATAACCGCCGAGACTTGCCCACCCATCTCCACTGCCTTCGTTTTCGGTTAGGGTAGTTGAGCCAAACGTCACGGAATCGAAAAACGAGCCGGTCAGGAAAATTTCTCCGGCGGCGTTTATAGCAATTTGCGAACCTTCTACCGCGTTGGTGTTGTCTATTTCTTTAGCCCACAAAATATTTCCGTTTGCCTCGAATTTGGAGATGAAAATATTGGTTGAATAATCTAGCTCGCTGTTCGGATCGTCCGGGTTCTCGAACGTCGTACCGTTTGGAAATGTGATAATCGGCGAGCCGAAAATGCCGATGAGATATAGATTGCCCGTATTATCAATTTTCAAATCTAGCCCGTTGTCGTGTTTCACGCCCCCGATAACTTGCTTCCAGACAACCGCGCCGGTTGCTGCATTGAGCTTTGCCAGAAGGATGTCCGATTCGCCGTTTATCGTCACCGGCGAGCCTAAAAAATTGTTTCCCGAAACGAATCCGGCGATATACGGATCGCCGTTTGTGTCGAAAACTATTTGATCAATGGCGTTCTGACCGACTTCGAGATTGTCCGGGTTTTTCGGGCTGCCAGAGTTGCCACCGCGCGCCCACAGCAGATTGCCGCTGGCGTCGTATTTTGCAACAAACGATTCGTAATTAACGCCAGCCGCGCCGTTGTCAGTGAGCGTCACGCTCTGGTTTGCGCCGCCCTGCAAAGTCAGCGTTTTAACGAATGAGCCACCGATGTAAACATTTCCGCTTGGGTCAACAGCCAGCGCCGTTGCGCCTTCGACGGCAACAGCGGCTAGGCTCGGATCGATCGAGCCGCTTCCTTGCCGCGCCCAAACCGGTGCGCCGTTCTGGTCGTATTTGGCAACGAATGAATCAAAAAACTGCGATGCGTGCAAAGTTGTCGTGCCGATGGGTAAACTTCCCGTAAAACCGCCGCGTACATAGCGATTGCCTGCCGAATCGAAAACCGGTGCGGCGATCTGCGTCGTTCCGTTACCGCCGATTTGCAGAGCCGATTTGAATACAGATTCGTTTGACGGGTTAGTTACACCCGTCATTTTTTTTATGTCGGGTTTCTCGCGTTTTTCAGCAGTCACCGCCGTTGGCGCGGTCAACACGCTGCTGACAATTGCCCCTACGAACAAAAATCCGAAAACCGAAAGAGCAAATGACGGTTTAAAAGCAAATGCCCAAAGTCCGTCTAGTGATCGAACGCACTGAAATTGGCTGTGATCGCCGATCCGACGCCGCAGCAAAGCCAGGAGCGCCCATATTCCGCCGAGTAGAATAATAATTGAAGAAAAAAACGAAAGATTTGAACGAATCGGCGTATCGCTGCCTTTTAGCGTTGTGCTCGGCGGTTGATCCCGTTTGCGTCTCAATAAACCTGAATTGAGAGAGTCAGACGGCGCTATGCTCCTCACTCCGCCTCCGTCGGCAGGAGGATTACAGGCTGGAGCGGAAGCTAAAACATTTTGCTGAGTTGAAAACAGCAGCGCGACCAGAAAAAGTGCAGCGACTAGCGGTGAAATTGCTTTTTTCATAATTGTATTCGGAAGTTTTTCCTTCCATCAAACTTGAGCAGTCGAAACGATCCAAGACGAGTTAAGATTTTTCGGCAGATTCTCTTTGAAGAAAATCCGCTTTGCGTCGAATTGTTTGCCGAATCATCGCGAGCGTAAACAACACGCTAAATAAAGCACAAATTTTCGGGAAGAAATTTCCCCAGCGGACGTAAATCGTTTGTTCATCGGAGAGCTCGACTGATGCCAGCAGCGTCTGCTCAGACCACGCTGGGACTTCAACCATCACGCGACCGAAGCGGTCAGTCGCTTGGGTCATTCCGGTCGCCGCCGCGCGCACTACAGCACGGCGCGTTTCGATTGCCCGGAAACGCGCGAACGCGGCAAGCTGATTTTGACCTTGCGAATTAGCGAAAAATCCTTCATTTGTGATCGCTGTTAAAATTTGAGCGCCGCCGCGCACCAGATCGGTGGACATTTCCGGGTACAGATTCTCGTAACAAATCATCGTACCAACTCGAACAGCGACGCCGTCTTGTGTCCGAAAATCAAAAGTTTTAGCCGCTTTTCCTGCACTCAAACGCGGGCGGGCGCCGATTGGAATCGTTAAATCCGCGAGCGACGCAAATTGTTCGGAAAAAGGAACCTGTTCGAGAAACGGCATTAAGCGGCGTTTTTGATACATTTCTGATAAATTCGTCGGCAATTTTCCGGCTCGCACATCAGCGGGTTGAAAAAGCGCCGCTGCATTGAAAAATTCTTTATTGCGATTTTGCGCCACAAGCAGCGGCGGGCGCGGTTCGCCGTCGGCGTAATTTTTTACTTCGATCAAACCGGTCAGGAGTGGCGCATTCCATTTCGTCAGATGTTTGGCAAGAAAATTATTCGCTGCGGCATTTTCCGAAAGCACATACGGAATTGCCGCCTCGTGCCAGAGAATCAGATCTGGTGCGCTCGTTTTGAAAGCTTTATCGGTCAGCGCAAACTGTTTGCCGTAAATTTCGGTCATCTGTTTCGGCGAATAAACAACAAACGGCGAAACATTCGGCTGAACGGCTAAAACCGTGACTTTTCCGGCTGGTACGGGCTGGGGTTTGAGAAATACAGCGGCAGCGTAAGCAAGTGGCAAAGCGAACAGCAAAACCAGCGGCAGAAAATTCAAACTCAAAAATGCCGTTCGATTCGATTTGTGATTTTTACCGGCGAATTGGAGCGAAATGAAAAAATAGAGCGCGACGTTGAGCGACACGAGCCAGAACGTAACCCCTTCGACGCCCGTAATGTCAGCGTATTGAATCAACCAAATAAATTCTGCTTGTGTGTAGCCGAGCCTGACTGCTCCGAATGAAAACGCCGTTTGGTGATAAAGCCATTCCCAAGCCGTCCAGAAAAATGGGAGCGAAAGGAGCGCAGCGTTCCAATTTAGTCGCTTCTTCACCCAGTAAAACCAGAGAAAAGGCAGCGTCCAGATAAAAGTTCCCATCGCGGCGGAAGCCAGAAAACCGAGAAACGAAGCATTAACGACCCATAACGTACTGATCGAAAATCCGATGCCGACCGCGAGAAGAGCGCGCTTGAAAAACGCGCCGAAACTTTCGGTTTTCCCGAGTTCGAAAAGCAACGGCACGAGCCACGTCCAGGCGAGAAAACTGAGCGGCGCGAAAGCAAAAGTCGGAAACGACAAACCGAGCAGCAGCCCGCTGACAACGCAGGAGTGAATCCAATCATCGGATTTATTTGATTGTTCGTAAGTCATTAACACTGCTTTTTCTAAATGAAAAATTGCTTCGGCGTTTGGAAATTTGTTTAATTTTCTCTTCTGTTTATTAACGCGACGGCTGGCGAAAAACGGGAACATTTATTTTTGACTTGACGGCGTTGGCTGTTTTACTCTTGAAATTACTACAAGTTAAGCGCCCGGCTTTGCAATCAAAATGTCCGGATCGAAATTAAATTCTGAAGAACTAACCGCAAATTTGCGCTCTTTGAACGCGGATACGAGCCGCGAAGCGCTCGACGCCTTACTGCCACTGGTTTACGATGAGCTGCACCGCCAGGCGCATCGCTATTTGCGGGGCGAACGCCCGAATCACACTTTGCAGACGACAGCTTTAATCAACGAAGCATATCTGCGTCTAATCGGGCAAAAATCGATCGAATGGCAAAACCGCGCACATTTTTTTGGGCTGGCGGCGAATATGATGAGAAGGATTTTGGTTGATTACGCCAAAACCAAACAACGCCTGAAACGCGGCGGAAGCAATGAAACGCTGCCACTCCAAGACGCGCTCTCAATCGCTGCGGAAACGAATAGCGAAGCCGCCAAAATAGATTTAATCGCGCTCGATACGGCGCTTGACCGCCTCGCGGCGAAAGATGCCCGGCTGGCGCGAATCGTCGAGCTTCGTTATTTCAGCAATCTGACTGTTGAAGAAACCGCTGAAGTTTTGAAAATTTCAGAAATGACCGTCAAACGCGATTGGAACGTAGCCAAAGCCTGGCTCCACAAGGAAATTAAAGATTAAATAGGGAAAACGAATTAGTTTCCGCTTTTCCAGTCTTTACTTTTGCCTTTTTACTTTTGCCTTTTTTATGTCCGATCCTCATTGGGAACAAATTAAAGACGTTTTTCAGGCTGCGCTTGAAAAACCGCCGAGCGAGCGCAAGCGGTTTTTAAGAGAAGCGTGTGGCGCGGACGAATGTTTGCGCAACGAAGTTCTCGCTTTGCTCGATTCGTTTGAGGAAGCCGATGATTTTATGGACGCTCCGCCAATCGGCGTGGTCGCCGAAGAAATTGTCGGCACAGCAGAAAGTCTCGCCGCGGGGCAGCAAATCGGGCGTTATCGAATCGAAAGAAAGCTCGGCGCGGGCGGAATGGGCGAAGTTTTTCTCGCCCGCGACGACGAATTAGAACGCCCGGTCGCCTTAAAAATTCTTTCCGCCGCGTTTTCCGGCAACCCCGACCGCATTCGCCGTTTCGTGCAGGAAGCGAAAGCCGTTTCCGCACTTAATCACCCGAACATTTTAACGATTTACGAAATCGGACAGTTTGAAAACTGGCGTTTTATTGCCACCGAATACATCGAAGGCGAGACTCTGCGCGACCGCATTCGTCGCCAAGCTCTCGATTTAAACGAAATTCTGGACATTTTCGGACAAACAGCCGCCGCTCTTGAAGCCGCGCATCGAACTGGAATCGTTCACCGCGACATAAAACCGGAAAACATTATGCTGCGCCACGACGGATTGGTGAAAGTTCTCGATTTCGGTTTGGCAAAACTCGTTGAAAAAGAATCCGCCACAGTCGATTCAAAAATCCTGAGAAAAGGGCAATTCAACACAACCCCCGGACTCGTGATGGGAACAGTGGCGTATATGTCGCCCGAACAAGCGCGCGGTCTCGAAACCGACGCGCGCACAGACGTTTGGAGTCTCGGCGTTTGTTTGTACGAAACCTTGTTCGGCGTTCAGCCGTTTGCGGGCGACACAGTAAGCGATCAAATTGCCGGGATTTTAAAAAATGAAGTTCATCTCCAGAGCGAAATCGCACCGCTCGAATTGCAGCGAATCGTCGAGAAATGTCTGGAGAAAAACGCTGAGGAGCGTTATCAAACAATCGAAGATTTTTCGCGCGACATCAGAAATCTCAATAAAGAATTGACGTTTTCCGCAGAACGCGGACTTTCCTTTACCGAATTTGAAAAGCAAAAAGCCGTAGGCGAGCGGCAATCAAACGGCAAATCAATTGACGGGCGAACGGTGTTTTCAACGCAAAACAAAATCCAGCCGCCCGCATCGAGCGCGGAATACGTCGTCAGCGAAATTAGGAAACATAAATTTCTTTCGTTCGGCTCGTCTGTTGCGGTGGTTGTCGTACTGGGATTGATTTTATATTCTTCATTTTTTACGGAAGTTCCGCCCGCCAAACCGATTAATTCTCTTGCTGTCCTTCCTTTCGCCAACGATGGCAGCGACGCGGACGGCGAATACCTGTCGGACGGTTTGAGCGAAAGTTTAATCAACGAACTCTCACAACTGCCGCAATTAAAAGTGACTGCGCGAAGCTCGGCGTTTAAATACAAAGGCAAGGCGATTGATCCGAGCGAAGTCGCCCGCGCGCTCGGAGTGCAGGCGATTGTTACGGGACGAGTCGCCCGGCGCGGCGATGATTTGCAAATTAGCGTCGAGCTGATTGATGCCGAAAACGACCGGCAGATTTGGGGCGAAAGCTATCGCCGCAAAATCGCCGATGCGCAGGCGATTCAAGAAGAAATCGCGCAAACCGTTTTGCGCAAGCTGCGGCTGAAATTATCGGGCAACGAGGAACGACACCTTGCAGGAGCGATTACGAATGATTCAAGAGCTTATCAGCTTTACCTGAACGGCATTTTCTACCGCCGCAAAAACGGCACTGAGAATTTGAAAAAAGCCATCGAATATCAAAATCAGGCAATCGCGCTCGACCCGGATTTCGCTTTGGCTTACGCTGAACTGGGAGTTAATCATTACAATCTGGTTTCCATCGGTGCGGTTGAGCCTCAAACAGGAACGGCGCTGGCACGCACGGCAATCGAAAAAGCTCTGGCAATAAACGAATCACTCGCCGAAGCTCACACCATTAATGCCATTCTTAAAGAATTGGAGTTTGATTGGGCAGGAGCGGAAAATGAGGTTCGGCGAGCCATTGAATTAAATCCGAATCTGGCTGGGGCGCACTCGGTTTATGCCGGACATCTTTTGCGGATGGGGCGATTTGACGAGGCTCTGCGAGAAATCAAAAAAGCGCAGGAACTAGACCCTTTGCGAACCGGTTTGATCGGCAACGAAGGAATCATACTGTTTTGCGCCAGGCGATACGACGAAGCGCTCGTCAAATTCGAGCGCGATGACCCGGACGCGGCAACAACGCCTTTCCCACATATCGTCCTCGCCCGCGCTTATGCGGCGAAAAAACGCTATGCTGATGCGATTGCCGCCTTGCGCAAATCGCTCGACATCGAAGTGACGACAAGCGGGTTGATTCATCTCGGACGCGCCTACTCTCTTGCGGGTGATCGCAACCAGGCGCTCGCAGTTCTCGAACAATTAAAAAAGACCGATAAATATGTTTCGCCAGCCGAGTCAGCAATTTTATACGACGCACTCGGCGACCGCGAAAAGGCTTTCGCCGCCCTCGAACAAGCCTTTGCAGAGCGTGATTTTCAATTAGCGGCGCTAAAAACTGATCCCGAATACGACAATCTGCGCGATGATCCGCGTTTTCAGGAATTGCTTCGCCGGATTAATCTCTCGCAATAACTTATCGGTTAAAAGTTTTGGGAAACACGATAAAAGCCAGCTTCATTCGTAACGCAAAGCTTCAATCGGATCGAGTTTAGCGGCTTTTCGCGCCGGGAGAACTCCAAAAATTAGTCCGACGCCGATTGAAACAAGCAAACCGGCGATGACAGCCCACGCAGGAACGGCTGCCGGAAGACTCGGAACCAGAAGCATAACCAGATTGCTGATACCGACAGCTAAAAGCACGCCGATAATTCCGCCGAAAAACGTTAAAGTCATCGCTTCGAGCAGAAACTGCAAAACGATTGCACCGCGTGTTGCCCCGATAGCTTTGCGGATTCCGATTTCCTTGGTTCTTTCTGTCACCGAAACCAGCATAATATTCATCACGCCGATTCCGCCGACCAATAATCCGAGACTGGAAATCGCAATCGCAATCAAGCCGATCATTCCGGTAATCGAATCAAACTGCTCGATCATTTTGTCGGCTGTTTTAATGTCGAAATTATTCGGCTGGTCGAGCGGAACTTCGCGTCGTTTGCGTAAGATGTCTTCGGCATCCTGCAAAGCTTGCATAATCATTCCGGGTTTGGCTTTGATTATTTGAAAAAGGAAATTGCGCTGCGGTGCGACTTTGCGCGCCGTGCGATACGGCAAAAAGACGGCGCGGTCTTCTTCGTTTTCGCCGAAGAATCCGGCTTTGCGTTTTTCCAGAACGCCGATAATTTCCCATTGCTGACCGTTCATCCGAACAAATGTTCCGACAATTCCGGTTTGCTGACCGGGAAAAAGCGCTTCTGCGGCATCAACCCCGATGACGATCACATTTCGGCGCGCTGTGTCGTCCGATTCAGTGATAAAACGCCCCTCGCGCACAGTGATATTGGCGATATGTTCGTAATTCGCTGAAACACCGTGCGTCAAAGCCCAGCGATAGTTTTTTCCTTCGTACACCAGATTGTCGTCAAAACTGCTGCCGAAACTTCCGATTTGCGGAGCCATCAGCGCTACGTCCTCGACAGCGGTTGACTGCGCTTTGATTGCGGCAGCATCCTCAACGGTTAAAGGTTTGCGGTTTCGCTCTTCACGGTTCGCCGGACCAAAACCCGTTGTCAGGTGAAAAGCATAGATGTTGCTAGTGCCGTATTCTTCGATCATTTGCACGATGTTGTTTCGCATTCCGGTCAAAATCGAAGCGACGACAATCGCCGTCATCACGCCGACGACGATTCCGAGCACCGTCAATACGCTACGAAACTTGTTCGAGCGAATGCTGTCGAGTGCCATTTTAACGATTTCAAGGGGAATAAAATTCGGCAGCCTCATTTACTTTTCTCCTTAAACGTTTTTTGTCAGAGCGACAATCGGATCAAGGCGCGCCGCTTTCCAAGCCGGATAAAGTCCCGCGAGAATACCGATAACGCTTGAAACCAGAACGGATACGACAACATAAAAAAGCGTGATTGACATTGTAATTTCTGCTAAATACACAATTAACTGCGTTACACCAACTGCGACCAGCAAACCTATTATTCCGCCGACAATGCAAAGCAGCGCGGATTCAATCAGAAATTGCATCAGAATTTGTTTTTGCGTCGCGCCGAGAGCTTTTCTCAGACCAACTTCAAATGTTCTTTCAGTCACGGAAACGAGCATAATATTCATCACGACAATTCCGCCAACAATAAGCGTAATTGCCGTAATCGGTAATACGACTGCAGCGATTGAAGCAGTAAACTGATCTATCTGCCCGCCTAATTCCTGCGTATTGACGAGCCCGAAATTGTCATCCTCGCTGCCGATCAATCCTCGTTTATTGCGTAAAGTATTCCGCGCATCTTCGATAACCAGATTAAAGGTTTCCCGATCCGCACCTTTACCGTGAAGCTGGATTCCTTCCTGACCGCGATTGAAAAGTTGTTGGTGCAGTGAAATCGGAATATAAAGATGGCGATCCTGCGATTGCCCCATAAAGGAACCGCGTTTGGCTTCGATGCCGATGATTTCAATTGGAAGCCCGCGCACTTTTACTGTTTGTCCAATCGGATTTCTATCTGGAAACAGTTTATCTTTGACATCCCAACCGATCACTGCTACCCGAGCCGAGCGGTTTACTTCGTCGTCGTTGAAAAAGCGTCCGTCAAAGAGATTTTTGTCTTCAATATCGAGCATATTCGCCGTGACGCCGATAATTCGGGTCGAAGGCATTTCAATGCCGTTTTCTTTCAAATCTGCGCCCGCATTAAGCTGAGCACCGATTTCGACGCAGCTTGCGCAATTGGCTCTGACGTATTCGTATTCATCAAACGTCACTTTTTTGTTACGCCGATTGGCTCGTTCAAACTGTTCGTCGGACATTCTGCCAGAAAACGCCATACGCGCGATCATAAAGTGATTCGCGCCCAAAACTTTGGTAATCTGCGCCGTGACGTAAGAGTTTAAGCCGCTGATTGAAGCACCGACTACGACGACAGCGGCGACGCCGATAATAATTCCGATTAACGTCAGAAAAGCGCGCAGTTTGTGCGCCAAAATCGAATCGAGCGCAATGCGAAAGGCGTCAGTGTAAAAAGAATAAAGATGTCTCATAATGAAACCGTATGAAAGCGTTTTTTCGATTGATTGCGCCCATCCGGCGCCCCAGGTAAAAAACTTTACGACTCAAGAGCCGGAATTGTTTCGTCGAAAATCGGATAAAGGATTTTTAAATGCAAACTCGTCGAGGTGCAGAAAAAGCAAAACAATAAACACTTTGCCTTTCAAAATCTCTGCCTTGAAGCTTTTATTTAAAATGAGGAGCGGAGAAGTCCGCGCAGAACGCCGCAGATGCGGACATATTCGAGCGGCAGGCGAAGCGGGCTGAGCGCGGAATTGGCGGGGCGCAATTCAACTTCCGCGCCTAAATCGTAAAAACGTTCAAGCGTCGGATGCTTGTCTTCAATCAGGGCTACGACGCATTCGCCGTCGCGAGCAAACGCGCGTCGTTCGAAGAGAGCTATATCGCCGGCGCAGATATGTTCTTCAATCATCGAATTGTTCGGAACTCGAAAAGCGTAGATTTTTTCCGGCAACGCTGAACCGAGCAAAAAACGGGGGATAAACAAGGTTTCGGCGTCGTACTCGTCTTCGTTCAACTTTTCGAGCAGCGGTACTCGACAGACCGATTTCGTCAGGTCCTTTTCCGGTTCTATCGTCAGAGTAAACGAGCCGTTTTCATTACGCCGGGAAACCAATCCTTGTCGTTCGAGCGCGGACAAATGCTTTGAAACCGCCGACTTCGATTTAATGCGAAAATGCCGCGCAATTTGCTGATACGAAGGTTTGTAACCGTGTCGCTCGATGAATTTTGTAATGTAATCGAGAATTTCCTGTTGGCGCTTTGTGCGTGCGGACATCCGTTTTTTTGTTCTCAGAAAATAAGGTCGGAAAAATTTCGTACAACGCAGACCGTTCGGCTACGGATTTTAAATTTTCTTTCCGCCGTGCGTCAAGCAGATTATTCAATAAAAACCGAATAAATAAAGATTGACAGCCGATAAAAGACTCGGCGAAGATGAATCATATTAACAAAAAATAACAATAATCTTATGAGCGAAATTAAACTTAACTCGCAAACTTTTTCTTTGCCGGACGATTTGCGGCGGAATGTCGAACAGAAATTAAGCGAATGGAACAGAGAAAACAAAATTGAGCGTTTATGGGCGAAAGACGCCGGTTTGTGGACGAACGAAGATGAAGCTAAGTGGCTCGGCTGGCTTACAATTGTCGAAAAACAGCGTAACGAAATCGCGCGCATAGAAAATTTTCAGAACGAAGTAAGAGCACGCGGTTTCAGCCACGTTCTGCTGCTCGGAATGGGCGGTTCATCGCTTGCGCCCGAAGTCCTGAGCTTTACTTTCGGAAAACAGGACGGTTTCCCCGAATTTCACATTCTCGATTCGACCGTTCCCGCGCAGGTTCGCGCTGTGGAAGAAAAAATAGATTTGGCGAACACGCTGTTTATCGTCGCCAGCAAAAGCGGCTCGACGCTTGAGCCGAATTGTTTTAAACAATATTTCTTTGAAAGAGTTGCCGAAACCGTCGGGCGCGAAAATGCCGGAAACCAATTTGTCGCGATTACCGATCCGAACTCTAAAATGCAGCAAGTCGCTGAAAGAGACGGTTTCTGGCGCATCTTTTTCGGACTGCCCGAAATCGGCGGACGTTTTTCCGTGCTCTCGGATTTCGGAATGATTCCCGCCGCCGCGATGGGTTTAAATGCAGGCGAGTTTTTAGATCGCGCCGCTTTGATGGTTGAAGCCTGTCAAAACAAGGACGCAGAAAAAAATCCGGGAGTTGTGCTGGGAGCGATTTTAGGCACCGCTCATCGCGGCGGACGCGACAAACTTACGATTTTCACATCGCCTCAGATTTTCGATCTTGGCGCCTGGCTCGAACAACTAATCGCCGAATCAACCGGCAAAAACGGTGTGGCGATAATTCCGATTGACCGCGAAGAAATCAAGCCGGTTGGCTTTTATAGCAACGACCGCATTTTCGTTCATTTAAAGCTCGAAAGCAGCCGAAATCCGCACGAAGACGCTGCAATTGAAGCGCTTGCCCGCGCCGGTCAGCCGATCATCGAAATCAATCTGCCGGATGTCGGCAATCTCGGACAAGAGTTTTTCCGCTGGGAAATTGCGACTGCGGTTGCAGGAAGCGTGATGCAAATCAATCCGTTTAATCAGCCTGACGTTGAATCCGCGAAAATCGAAGCCCGTAAAATTACCGAAGAATACGAAAAAACCGGTGCGCTGCCGCAGGAAACTCCATTTTTTGAAGAAAACGGAATTCAATTGTTCACGGACGAGCGCAATTTGTCCGAGCTAAACGATTTACTTCCCGGTGAAAAGTCTTTGTCAAATTATTTGCGCGCTCATTTCGAACGAATAAAGCCAAATGATTATTTTGCGCTTCTGGCTTATCTCGAAATGAATGCGGATAGCTTTCAGAACCTAAGCGATTTGCGGCACTGGGTTTTTGAAAATTATCGCACAGCAACTTGCCTCGGATTCGGACCGAGATTTTTGCATTCGACAGGACAGGCTTACAAAGGCGGCGCCAACAACGGCGTCTTTTTGCAAATTACAAATGAAGATTCGATTGATTTCCCTGTCCCCGAGCAGAAATTCACCTTTGGAGTCGTCAAAGCGGCGCAGGCTCGTGGCGACTTTCAGGTTTTACTCGACCGCAACCGCCGCGCTTTGCGCGTGCATCTCGGTCAAAATGCTGAAACCGGACTCGAAATATTACGCGTTGCGATAGAGGCAAAAAATTAAACGATAATTTAAGGAACAATTAGCCTATTTTTAAACCGATAATAAACTCAATAAAATAGAAAAACGCGGGTAAAGTTTCAACTTTACCCGCGTTTCATAAAAATTGCTTGTTGCTTATTTTTAGCTTACCTGACGTAAAGTAATTCGTTCGGAATTAATTTGAGAGATTCTCTCGCGGGTCAGCTTCTCTAGCTCTTCAACGTGCATTTGCTCTTCCGAGATTCTTTCTTCGAGCCAGAACTGCGTGGGTTTATGGTCATCGCACAATTCCCAAGCCGCCATATAAGCCGCCAGTGCTTCGCGTTCGAGCTGTAAATCCATTCTCAACATTTCGCTTAAGTCCGTCGCTTGCAAAATCATCGCCGGTTCGACTGTCGGAACGCCGCCGAGAGAAACGATTTTGTCGCCCAATTCGTAGGTGTGCTGATGAGCTTCCTCAGCTTGATCACGGAAGAATTTGCGATAAATCTCGCGTTCGATGCCCGTGACCAGAAAACTGTGCTGCGTGTACTGAATTGTTCCCGCCAATTCATACGCCAGCGCCCGGTTCATATTTTCGATTAACCCTTCTTTCGCCATAAAATCCGCCTTTCAAAATAGCCAAATTTAAAAATCAAGTAATAGAATAAAGTTTTTAATATATCCTGTCAACATTAAGTTATTGTTATAAAAAGATTTAATGCTGAAATCCAATTTCAATTTCAATTAATGGGGAAAAATGTCGAGGGCATCAGGCGGAAATTCAGCGCGTTCAAAAATTTCGGCAAGACTTAAAATGCAGTTTATTGAATCAATTCTGAAATTTGCCGATAAGCCTCAATATTCGGGCGAAATCCACGTTCCGTTCTCCTGCCGGACGTAATGTTCGACAACGGGTTTATCCTGCGAAACTAAAATGTAATCGTTCAAAGTCGGATTCCAATTCCGATAACGCATAAATTTTTCGCCGCGGTCAAACTCCTCAGTGCTTTTTGACAAAATGTCAATCACAACACTCGGATTAATCAAAACGTCCTTGTACTCGTCATGATGTTGTAATTCACAGCTAAACACTATGACATCAGGGTAAGAAAACATTCCTTTTGTAGTTCGCGCCTTTTCAGGAATAGCACCGCTGCGCACCTTTGTATCTTTTGAGCGCACGCGGCAAGGTGTTCCTTTCAATTGAGAGCTTATCTCTCTAACAAGATTCGTACATATATCGCCATGCGCATCCGATTCGCCCGCCATCAGATAGATTTCGCCGTCGAGAAATTCGTAACGCTAATCATTAGAACGCTCAATTTCGAGATACTCCTCGATTGTGTAATAAGGTTTTGGATGCGCTAATCCCATAAATGTTTAAGGATGAAGGCGGAAGGATGAATAGAAACAATAATTTTCATCCTTCATCCTTCCGCCTTCATCCTTTCTATGTCACCGCACCGCCGTCAACGATAAACACTTCGCCGTTCATAAAGCTGTTGCGGTCACTGACGACGAAGGCTGCGACTTCAGCCAATTCGTGCGGTTTTCCGAGTCTTCCTTTTGAAACCCAGAAATCGTGCATTTGCAGCAGCCGTTCGGGCAAAGTGTGAGCCAAATCCGTGTCGAAAATTCCGGCGGCGATGGCATTGACGGAAACGCCGAAATTAGCGGCTTCGCGCGAGAGACATTTGGTAAAACCGATCATCGCGGCTTTCGACGTTGCATAATGAACCGAAGTCGGCAGCGCACGTAAAGCGCCGACAGAGGTAATATTCAAAATTGCCCCTCCGCGCTGACGGATCATTTGTTTGTAAATCGGTTTCGTAACTGCAAAAAGCGAATTCACGTTTGTGTCAATCACCCAATCCCAGGATTTATCGGTGGTTGTGGCAAAATTATCGGCTTTGTTGACGGCGGCGTTGTTGACCAGAACGTCAATTCCGCCCCATTTTTCGACCAACTCGCGCGTCATCTTTTTCAAACCCAAACGATCCGTGACGGAAATTTTAAACGCTTCGGCACGACGCCCGAAAGCGGTGATTTTCTCTTTGACAGCTTCCGCCAAATCATCGCGGGAATGATAATTAAATGCCACGTCGGCGCCTTCGCGCGCAAAAACTTCGCAAATTGCCGCACCAATTCCGCGTGTTCCGCCCGTCACGAACGCGCGTTTTCCTTCCAATAAAAGACTCAAAATAAAAGCTCCAATTCGTAAAAAATTAATCGAAACAGCCTCAAATTTTATAACAAATGACGCTCGCGGAAAATACCAAAAGAAAAAAGCGTGCCTGAAACACGCCTTTTTCGATTATTCAGTTTAATAAGCTCTGGCAAAAATTACCCGCTGATTTGAAGGTTTGCCCGAATAAACATCGGTTCCGTCTTCTTCGGGCGCGTCCAAAGGAATACAGCGAACGGTCGCTTTGGTTTCTTCCTTAATTTTTTCTTCGGTTTCGTTTGTACCGTCCCAATGCGCCGAGATAAATCCGCCTCGCTCGATTTGCTCTTTAAATTCGTCCCACGAATCAACGCGATATGTATTTTCTTCCCGAAACGTCAAGGCTTTCTGATAAATATTCGCCTGAATTTCGCCGAGCAGATTGACGATAAAATCAGCCGCGCCCGCAAACTGGCGAGTTTCTTTTGTGAGCGTGTCGCGGCGGGCGATTTCAAACGTGTCGTTTTCCAAATCGCGCATTCCCATCGCCACTCGAACGGGAACGCCGCGCAGTTCGTATTCCGCAAATTTCCAGCCGGGTTTGTTTTTGTCATCATCGTCAAATTTGACTGAAACGCCCCGGGATTTTAATTCGGCAACGAGCGGCTGCAATTTTTCCGCCAGACGCGCCAAATCTTCCGGCTGACGAAAAATCGGGACGATGACAACTTGTAAAGGTGCGAGCTGGGGCGGCAATACCAAACCGTTGTCGTCCGAATGAGCCATAATAAGCGCGCCCATCAACCGAGTAGAAACGCCCCACGAAGTTCCCCAAACAAGCTCGCGTTCTCCGTTTTTATTGGTAAAAGTCACGTCGAAAGCGCGGGCGAAGTTTTGCCCAAGAAAATGCGAAGTTCCGGCTTGCAAAGCTTTACCGTCCTGCATCAGCGCCTCTATGCAAAGGGTGTCTTCTGCTCCGGCGAAACGCTCGTTTGGAGTTTTCGCGCCGCGAATGACAGGCAAAGCCATCCATTTTTCGGCGAATGTCGCATAAACTTCGAGCATTCGGCGCGTTTCCTCCTGCGCTTCTTCGGCTGTCGCGTGCGCCGTATGACCTTCCTGCCATAAAAACTCGGCGGTTCTCAAAAACATTCTCGTCCGCATTTCCCAACGCACGACGTTTGCCCATTGATTAATCAGCAGCGGTAAATCCCGATAAGATTGAATCCAATTTTTGTAAGTGCTCCAAATCACAGTTTCCGAAGTCGGGCGCACAATCAGTTCTTCTTCGAGCTTTGCTTCAGGATCAACAATTACGCCCGAGCCGTCTTCGGCATTTTTCAAACGATAATGCGTGACAACGGCGCATTCTTTGGCAAAGCCTTCGACGTGCGACGCTTCTTTTGAAAGAAACGATTTCGGGATAAAAAGAGGAAAATAAGCGTTTGTGTGTCCGGTTTCCTTGAACATATCGTCAAGGGCGCGTTGCATTTTTTCCCAAATCGAAAAACCGTAAGGCTTAATCACCATACAACCGCGCACGGCGGAATTTTCCGCCAAATCGGCGCGCTGCACCAATTCGTTGTACCAGGCTGAATAATCTTCGCTGCGTTTTGTAATTCCTTTACTCATTTGTTAAAAAATAATGTCTTTCAGAATAATTTAATTAAAGCATCTTCGCATTTTCCTCAAAAAATTTGAAATTGCCGCCGCTCGCAAAGCTAATTAACCGCTCGCAAAATTTCGGACTGCAAATCAGGATTTTCGGCGTATTTTGACAAAGAAAACTTTGATTCTGGAGATTTTTAAAATGAAAAAAATATTAGCAACGCTCGCGCTCTGTTTTCTCGCGGCGAATTGCGCGATCACGGCTCAAACCGCTAAAACTCCCGTCCGTTTTGCCGAAGGCATAATTGACACGGCAGCCGACGAATATAATCCGACTTTTACGCCCGACGTAAAAACAGTTTATTTCACGCGCCGCAAAGATCGCCGAGGAAACGAGCAGATAATGTTTTCGCATTTGGAAAACGGAAAATGGAGCGAGCCGCAAGTCGCGCCGTTCTCCAAGACTTTTCAGGACAAAGAACCGAGCTTAACGCCCGATGGCAAACGTTTATTTTTCGCTTCCACGCGCCCAAACGGACGAGATCAGAAACCGAATTATGACATCTGGTTTGTCGAAAAAACTGCAACTGGCTGGAGCGAACCGCAAAATTTGGGCGCGGAAGTTAATTCGCCTGGTTACGACAATTATCCTTCGGTGGCAAAAGACGGGACGCTTTATTTTGCTTCAGTCCGCATTGATGGACGCAAGGACAACGATTTGTATCGCTCGCGCTTTGTCAATGGAAGATATCAAAAGGCTGAAAATCTTGGAGAAGCAATCAACACTCCGGCGACCGAAGCCGATCCGTTCGTCGCGCCCGACCACAGCTATTTGATCATTTGCTCAGACCGACCGGGCAGCGAAAGCGAAGAAGGCGATTTGTACGTCAGTTTTAACCGCAACGGAAAGTGGACTGCGCCGCAAAGTCTGGGAAAAACAATCAACACGAAAGCTTACGAATACACGCCGCTGGTTTCGCCCGACGGTAAGCGGTTTTATTTCTCGCGCGGCTGGGGCGACATTTACGAGATTGATTTTGCCGCCTTGAATTTCGACGCGCTCAGGAAAACCGCGATAGAAACTGCCTCACAAACGGCAAACAAAAACGCTAAATATTTATTTTACCTGCACGGTAGAATTGTCGAAGATCAAGGCGTGAAAGCTGTCAGCGAAAGATACGGCGCTTACGAATATGAAAAAATCGTTGAAGGTTTGCGCGCCGAAGGTTTTAACGTCATCAGTGAACCGCGTCCGAAAGATACCAAAGTTGAAGCGTACGCCGCAAAAGTCGCCGAACAAATTCGGCAATTGTTAAAAGACGGCGTTGCACCGGAAAATATAACAGTCGTCGGCGCTTCAAAAGGCGCGTTTATCACAATGGTCGCCTCAACTTACCTGAAAAACAAAAACGTCAATTTCGTTATCATCGCCGGCTGCGGTGTGAACGAAGAGTTTTTGAAATTGGTAAATCTTCACGGCAACTTTTTGTCAATTTACGAAAAAAGCGACGCAGCGGGAACCTGCCAGCCGGTTTTTGACGACGCGACGGGAATCAACAAACGCAAAGAAGTAATGCTCGAAACCGGTTTGGCGCATGGGTTTATTTATCGCCCGATGAAAGAATGGCTGATTCCCGTGCTTGACTGGGCGCATTTTCAAAGGTAAACGGAAATGCTAAAAAAACTGAACGAAAATCTATCGCTTTTCTGGAAGCTGCAAATCGTCGGCTGGTCGGGTTATATGCTCGACCGCTACTTGTCTTCTGAAGCCAGATTTTTTCCGTTTCATTTCCTTTATCTCGTTACTGCCTTTTCACTGACATTTGCTTTGCGACCAATTTATCACCGAGTTTGGAAACAAAAGCCCTCAGTCTTGACCATTGGCGTCATAATTGTCTTGTGTTCGATTGCGGCTGCGTTTTTGTGGCTCGTTTTGGGTGAAATCGTTTTTGCTGTTTTGAATTTAAGAGCTTTTCCCGTGCCAGCCGATAAGAACCTTCCTGTTTATTTGGCTGATACTTTCAAATATTCCCTGCAGCATCACAAACCTTTTTTGTTTTTGTCGTGGAGCGCGCTTTATTTCGGCATCAAGTATTGGCAAAGCAAACAAGCGGAAGAAGAAAATGCATTAAAATCGCAGGCTTTGGCGCAGGAAGCTGAATTAAAAATGCTGCGTTATCAACTAAACCCGCATTTTCTCTTCAATTCTCTCAATTCCGCGAGCGCGCTGGTTCACGAGTCACCGCAGAAAACTGAAAAAATGCTTGGCGAATTGTCCGAGTTCTTGCGATATTCGCTCGTTCACACCAAAAATGAAACCGTCGCCTTGCGCGACGAAATTGAAGCCATCAGAAACTATCTCGAAATCGAGCAAGTGCGTTTTGAAGATAAACTGAGAATCAAAATTGACGTTGCGCCGGAAGCCGAAAGTTTCCCTCTGCCGAGCTTTTTGCTTCATCCGCTGATTGAAAACGCCGTCAAATACGGAATGCAAACCAGTTCCCTGCCGCTGGAAATCGAAATTCGGGCACGAAAAGAAAACGGGCTGCTTTTTTTGGAAATCAGCAATACCGGAAAATGGATTGATGCTGCGTCAAACGGCTTTGCGCGAAACGGAAAATCAACTCGCATCGGTCTTGAAAACGTCCGAAAACGGCTTGAGCAGGCGTTTTCGAATAAACACAAATTTGAAACTTTCGAGCGTGGCGAGCGAGTTTTTGTACGGTTGGAAATTGGTTAGAAAATGAAGCAGGAATGGAAAGCCGTAATCGTTGACGATGAGCGCCTGGCGCGTAACAAATTGCGGAAAATGCTGGCTGATTTTCCAAACGTCGAAATAGTCGGCGAAGCTGAGAGCGTTGATTCTGCTATCGAAGTTATCGAAGAAACCGCGCCGGACGTTGTTTTCCTTGATGTTCAAATGATCGGCGCGAGCGGTTTTGATTTGCTTGAAAAAGTCGAAGCCGAATTTCATACGATTTTCGTAACGGCTTACGACGAATACGCGATTCGGGCTTTTGAAGTCAACGCGCTCGATTATTTGCTCAAGCCCGTCAAACCGGAGCGGCTTCGGCAAGCAATCGAGAAGCTTTCCTCGCAAACAAAACCCGAAGTCACCGCAAAAACTTTGGAACCTGATGATTTTTTATTTCTCAATTTCGGGAAGAAATCTAAATTTGTTCCGGTTAATGAAATCAAATGCATTTTGGCGGCTGACGTTTACAGCGAAATTCACATTGCGTCGGGCGAGCGGGCATTGCTGTTAAAATCGCTTAACGATTGGGAACGACAGCTTCCGGCGAAATATTTTGTTCGCGTTCATCGCTCGGCAATCGTCAATCTCGCATTTGTCGAGCGCGTCGAAAACCAATTTAATTATTCCTACAAAATATTTCTGCGGGGCGAATCAAAACCCGTTGCGATGAGCCGACGTTTTGCCGCCCGGCTCAAAGAACGGTTTTGATTTTTTAATTGCTGATTCCGAAGAAGTCGAAATTGACTCGCAAAGTCGTTCCGAATACGTTTAAATCGCCGGGATTGGCAGTTCCGTCCTGCTGCCGCATATAGTAGGCGTCGAGCGTTACGGTTTTATAAAGCTTTTTGCTGACGCCGCCTGTAAGCCGTAGGCGCGAGAATTTTTCCGCCGCCGAATCGTAAAAAACCTCAGCCGATGCAAACGGTTTGAAGGCGAAATTTTCAATCTTTACTTCCCGCTCGACTTGCAAACGGTTGCGATAAACCCATTTGTCGGAACGCGAATTTCGGGCTTGATATTCGTACTGATTGCGGTTGCTGACGCCAATTTTGCCGAAAGCTTTGCTCAGTGTGAGATAAGCGATAAAGCGGTTTTCGTAATTTTTGCGATTTTTTATAACTTCACTGTACCGATACAAATAAGCGGTCCCGGCGGTCACGTTTTGATTAAATTTGTAAGAAAATCCGAGTCCGGCGCGATTGTCCGTTAATCTTCGCTGATCGCCGCTGAAACGCAAAATGCCGTTTAAGTTTAAAGTCAGTTTGTCAGTCAAAGGCACCCCGACGACAGTCTCGTGCCAGATTTGATTGTCGTCGCGATCTGGCTGACGCCCAGTTTGAGCAATTGCGGAAACTGTTAAAAACAGCAGAAAAAAGACGGCAAATAAATTTCTTTTCAAGTTTCGACTCCCCCGGCTCACGGTTTGACGTAATCAGTCCAAAAGAAAAGATATGTTGCGTAAGCGTTAATTGCAATGGAAGCAGGATAAACAAACCATTCGACGGGCGTGATTTCTTCGGGACTGTTTTCCAGCAGAATCAGAAAAATCCAGGGCAGCAAAGTCATTGCGTAACGATAACTGAATTGCCAGCCGCCGGGATTTCCGTGCGTCCAGAGCAGAAAAGTCAAAACAAAAATCGCAATCCACGCCACTCGCCAGAGGATTTTATTTCTCGCGTGCGGTCGAAACAAAAAGAATAAAAACGGGCTGCTCCACCAAATCGCGCCGCCAAATCCAGTCGGGACAAGATACGGAAACGTCGGCAGCGATTTCCACTGAGTGAACAACATTTCCCGCACGTTTAGTGGGATATAAGAAAGCGAGAAAATTCCGTGCGCGTACCAGGGCTCATTTAAAACGCCCGGAATTCGGGCGTAGCCGAAATCGCCAAATGAATGAAACCGCAAATAATTATAAACGAGCGTTGAAACTCCGAGAACAAATGGAAAGAGGCAAAAGAAGGCTAAATTTTGAATTTTGAGTTTTGAGTTTTGAATTTCATTCGTACTTTGGACTAGCAGATACATAAAAATCGGAGCGGTGAGCAGAATTTCAGTCCGGTTGCCGAAAGCAAGCGCGAAGAAAAATCCGGCGGCAATCGGGCGGCGATTAAAAACGGAAAAATAAATTGCGCCCGCCTCGCCCAAAACAGCGAAACCCAAAGCCAGGTGCCATGCCCCAGCCATCATCAGATTGGTCCACATCCAGGTACCGAATAAAATTGCGGCGGCGAACAAAATGCGTTTTCTCCAACTGTATTCATAATGAGCAGCAATCAAAAGCAGAAAAACAGCAGTCGCCGAAGCCGCAAATGCAGCCAAAAGACCGGCTGGATTTTCGTTGATAATCCCGGCAGCTTTTAAAACGGCGGCAGGCAGCAGCATCAGAACCGCGCCGAGCGGAAACGCCGAATACCAGCGTCCTTCAAACGGAATCATTTCGTTGAGCCACGATGGAGGCTTTTCGGTCAAACCGATTTTCCCGTGCAGAAAATTTTCCGCGACGCGCAGAGTGTAATCAAAATGCGTCTGAGGTTTCGGGTTGCTGAAATAATAAATGAATCCCGTCAACAAGACGACGCTAAGGAATAAAATTATAGTGTTGCGTGAAAAATGTGCGGCAGATTGTTCGGTTAAATTATCTGAAATTCGATTCATTATAATTTCGATTACATTGCTAAAGACTAAACGAACAATCTGCCTGTTTGGTTATAAAAGACACGACTGGTTATTTAATCGCTTCTTTTGCTCGAAGCGGCTTTAGGCTTAGGCGAAGTCGTATTTTGCTTTTGTTGAAATATCTGAGCCAGGTTTTCCATATCTCCTGTCAGCAGCGCCAACCACGCGCCTTTGTCTTTTTTTAGCGGTAATATGGCTAGTTTTGAAAATGTCGCGCCGCCAATATTCGTTTCCGTGCGATAAACCACATAAGCCAAATCAGCCTCTTCTTTTACGTGACCGATGATTCTCGTCCGCAAATTTGTTAATGCTTCACCGACAGTAGGCTCGTTTCTCGTTAAATTTCTCATCATCCGTTCAAGTACGGTTTCTGCCGGAAGCGCGTCGAATTCCTGTTTATTCCGCACGTTAAAAAATTTCGCGACTCCCATTGTTTTGTCTGCCGCAATGATTTCGGCAAAAATTTTCTTAAACCGCTCATGCGCTTCGGGATGTATCATTTGCGTGATAGTCGCCCAATCTTTTGCGACAGTTGCAGTCATATAGCGTTCTGCAAATTGTTCGGGTGTTTCCGGTACTGTTTGGGAATTTGTGGAAGCTGCGCAAATGACAAGTAGAAAAAGAGAAAAAGTGATTCGGTAAAGATTCTGCATCATTTCTCAAATCTCCTTACAAAGAGTTTAATTTGTCGTTTCAATAATAGCTTCAGCGGCTTTTAACGCATCTTCCAGAGCGTTAAGACGTCCATCTAACTGCATTTCATAAACCGCGTCAAGAATTTGCTTGAAACGCGGCGAAGGTTTTAAACCCAATTCGATTAAATGTCTGCCCATCAAAATCGGTTTTGGTGCTTCACGCTCGACGTTTAATTCTCTGACTTTCTCGATAAACCATTCCTGCGCCTCGGCGGTTTTCCATTTTTCCTTTGGTAACCAGGGCGCGTTTCTGCCAAGAGAATCGGCTTTGGCGACGCGATAGAGTAAATCCGGTTCAACTTGGCGCGCCAAGCGACGAAACGCGCCGTCGCCGGGTTTGGTTTTATAAAACTCGCCAGGTCGGAGATGATTTCTGACCAGCTCAATTACCTGCTCGCGCACGTCGTAGCCGTCGAGCGTGAAAATTCCGAGTCTGTCCAAAAATGAAATTGTCGGCTTGACACCCGCTTCGTCGTGCCCGTGCGAGCGCCATGCGCCCTCGAAAAAACGGGTTGTTGAAGGTTTTCCAAAATCGTGACACAGCGCGCCGAGCATCACGGCGACTTGTTTCGGATACGACAAATCGCCAATCAATTTCCGGGCTTCATCAACGACAAGCAATGTATGAACGTCCAAATCGCCTTCGGGGTGCCATTCTTCCTGTTGAGGAACGCCAACGAGAGCGGTTAATTCAGGAAAAAGCTTTTCGGCGACTTTCAAATCGTAAAATCGACGCAAGCCGATTGAAGGCTTTTCGGCTTTTAGCAGCAGCTTTTCAAATTCGCCCCAAATTCGCTCTTTCGGCAAGTCCGATAAATCAATCGAACTACAAAGTTCTGCGGTTTCCGGCTCGATTTCAAATTCAAACCGCGCCGCAAACTGCGCAGCGCGCAGAACTCTGAGAGAATCTTCGACAAAAGTGTCCGCCGCTACAACGCGAATCAGCTCTTGCTCGATGTCTCGGCGTCCGCCAAACGGGTCAATGATTTCGTCGGTTAAAGGGTCTTGCAAAATTGCGTTTATCGTAAAATCGCGTCGCCGACAGGCTTCGTCAAACGACATTTGCGGGTCGCCTTCAATCGTAAAACCGCGATGACCGCGCCCGGTTTTGCGCTCGCGGCGCGGGAGCGAAACGTCCAGATTCTGCCCGATTTTATAAACCGTAAACGCTTCCCCGACCGCATCAACTTTGCCCAATTTGTCGAGAATCTCGCGCAGTTTTTGAGGCTCGATGCCGTAAACCTCCACGTCAAAATCCTTCGGTTCGATGTTCATCAATGCATCACGTACACAGCCGCCGACCAGCAGCGCGCGACCGCCGTTTTCGCGGACAATTTCGGCGAGTTTATTAAGTTTTGCGGGCAGTTTATTCAAAATCAGAATTATTTAATCACGAAAAAAACACGAAGCAACACGCGCATAATAAATTCTTAGTGTCGCTTCGCGTTTTTTTCGTGGTTAAATTTTACTTAATCTTCGCTGTTTGGCAAAACAATCCGCACGTTCCGCATTCGCGGCAGGCAATTCAAAACCTGCACGCGGGTAATTTCCGTCATTTCCGACTCAGCCGTGTGCCAGATTTTTACCCAAAACGTTCGGGTTTCGCCGTGAATCGCAAACGTCGAGCCGTCTTTGATGACCGGAACGGTTTCCGCGATTGTTCCTTCTTCCAGCTCTTCAATCAATTCCGGCACAAACGGGCGGAAAGTTTCAAACTGCAAAGTTATTTCATCCTCGTCAACCGTTGCGGGCGGCAGCTCGATTTCTTCGGCTGATTCGAGCAGCAGACTGTTTTCGATTTGTTCATTTCGCGTTTTATGAATCGCCATATTTAATTTCTAATTTTGATCAACCAAATCATAACATTTGCCCAAATAGGCGCAACAAGCGCCCGCATTTCAAAGACAATATTAATTTTGTGGTGTCTTTTGACCTGATTTACTATAAAATATCCAAACACTTTTTATGCTAATAGACGGTAATTCAGGTTCGGAAAAGCATTTACCTTTGAACAACAAGCTGGGTTCAGGCACCGAAGGACTTGACGACGTTTTGCGCGGCGGTTTTCCGGCAAACCATATTTATCTGCTTGAAGGCGAGCCGGGAACCGGAAAAACGACGCTCGCGCTGCAATTTTTGCGCGAAGGGGTCAAGCACGGCGAGCGAGTTCTTTACGTCACTTTGTCTGAAACCAAAAACGAGTTGATCGACGTCGCGCGCTCGCACGGCTGGACGCTTGAAGGCGTAGACATTTTTGAGCTGTTGCCGTCGGGCGACAGCCTCAAACCCGAATCGCAATACACGATTTTTCACCCATCGGAAATCGAGTTAAATGAAACCACCAGCGCGATTTTAGCTGAAGTCGAACGAATTAATCCGCGCCGCGTCATTTTCGATTCGTTGTCGGAGATGCGTCTCCTAGCGCGTGACCCGCTGCGTTACCGCCGCCAGATTCTAGCTCTTAAACAATATTTTACGCCGCGCGAATGTACGGTTTTGCTGTTAGACGATAAAACTTCCGAGGTCGGCGATCTGCACGTTCATTCAATTGTTCACGGCGTTGTTCATCTCGAACATCTCGCTGTCGAATACGGCGGCGAACGGCGGCGACTTCGTGTGATTAAATTGCGCGGCTCGAAGTTTCGAGGCGGTTATCACGATTTCAACATCGAAACCGGTGGTGTTCGGATTTTTCCGCGACTTGTCGCCGCCGATCATCCGAAAGATTTTAAAGATAACCTTCTCGAAAGCGGAATTAAAGAGTTTGACAGATTGCTCGGTGGCGGGCTCGACCGCGGAACCAGCAGTCTGTTGATCGGTCCCGCCGGTTCGGGCAAATCGTCGCTCGCCGCGCAATTTGCCGCCTGTGCTGCGGAAAAAGGCGAAAACGGGGCAATTTTTATCTTTGACGAAATTCTAGAAAATTACGTCAGGCGCGCTAAGGGAATCGGAACGAAAATACAGGACTACATTAACAATGGCTTCTTAACGGTTCAGCAAGTTGATCCGGCGGAGTTGGCGCCAGGAGAATTTGCCCACGCAGTAATCGAATCGGTCGCTCGCAACAATTCCCGCGTAGTCGTGATTGACAGCCTAAACGGTTATTTGAATGCAATGCCGGAAGAGCGTTTTTTGACGATTCAAATGCATGAGCTTTTGACTTACCTCAATAAACAAGGCGTCGTCACGATCCTCATAATGGCACAGCACGGTATTTTGGGTAACGCTATGGCGTCTCCCGTTGATGTCAGTTATCTTGCCGACACGGTTTTAATGCTGCGTTATTTCGAGGCGGACGGTGAGGTGCGGCGTGCAATTTCCGTTGTTAAAAAACGCACCGGCGAACACGAAAGCACAATCCGAGAATTTCGTATAACCAGCAACGGCATCGCTGTGGGCGAACCATTACGAGAATTTCGCGGAGTATTGACCGGCGTTCCGACGTTTATCGGTCCTAAAGACACTTTTGCAATCGAGCCGAATGACGAGTAACGAAAGGGACATAGCGACCGATAATCGAGACGAGAGAGTTTTGATTCTGGCTCCGACCGGCAGAGACGCCGAAATAACCGCGCGTGTTTTGGCTGAAGCAGGATTAAAACCTGAGGTTTGCAAGAGCGCTTTTGAAATAAACCCGAAAATGCTAGAAAATGCCGGGTTGATTTTCCTGACTGGCGAGGCTTTGACGCCCGAAACGATGCCGGATTTAATCGCCGCGCTCGCCGCGCAGCCGCAATGGTCGGATATTCCGCTTGTGGTTTTAACGAGCGGCGGCGATGTAATTCCCGCAAATGCCGAAACTCTGGAAATGCTGTCCAAAGCGGGAAATGTGACGCTTATAGAGCGCCCTGTCCGATTGATGACACTGATAAGCGCCATAAAATCGGCTCTCAGAGCCCGACGCCGACAATACGACATTCGCGATTACATCGAAGGCGAAAAAAGAACCGCCGGGGAGTTGGAAAAACTTTATAAAAGCGAACGCAACGCTCGCGCCGAAGCCGAAGCAGCAAATCGTCTTAAGGACGAATTTTTAGCGACGGTAAGCCACGAATTGCGTACGCCTTTAAACGCGATGCTCGGTTGGACAACTTTGTTACGGACGGGAAATCTCGACAACAATAAAATCCCGCAGGCGCTCGAAATCGTCGAACGAAATGCTCGCTCTCAGGCGCAGATCATCGAAGATTTACTTGACGTTTCGCGAATCATCACCGGAAAACTTAGCCTTGACGTGCGCCCGCACATCGCCGCCGCGCTCGTCAAATCAGCCGTTGAATCGATCTTACCCGCAGCCGCTGCGAAAAACGTCAACATCGAAACGAACATTTCTGTTGAAGCAGCCGAAATCGCCGGAGATTCAGCGCGCGTCCAGCAGGTTTTGTGGAATCTGCTTTCGAACGCCGTCAAATTTACGCCTTCGGGAGGCACAATCCGAGTTAGCGTCGAAAGCAAAAACTCGAATCTGGTTATTTCCGTAGCCGACACGGGTAGTGGAATCGCACCCGAATTTCTGCCGTATGTTTTCGACCGTTTTCGCCAAGCAGATGGGACTACGACAAGGCAATTCGGCGGTTTGGGTTTGGGATTGGCAATTGTTCGGTATCTAGTCGAGCAACACGGCGGAACGGTTGAGGCAGAAAGCGAAGGATGCGGTAAGGGGGCGACGTTTACAATCAAACTGCCGCTGCTTTCGCATTTTCAAACAAACGGCAAACCGCTGAAAAGGGTAACCACTGACGAAGAGGATTTTGCGCCGGAAGGGAAAAATCTTCTTGCGGGATTAACCGTAATGGTTGTTGACGATGAAATTGACAGCCTCGATCTGGTTAAAATATTTCTCGAAGCGTCGGGTGCGCGGGTTTTCACTGCGCAATCGGTCGGCGAGGCACTGGAAAACATTAAACAATCCGCGCCGGACGTAATCATCAGCGACATCGGTATGCCGGGAGTCAACGGTTACCAATTCATCGAAAGCGTCCGGCGGCTTGTCCCGGAAAAAGGCGGCAACATACCGGCGATCGCGTTGACGGCGTATGCTCGGCGCGAAGACCGCGAAGCGGCTCTGCTGCACGGTTTTCAGAGTCACATCGCCAAACCCGTTGAAATGAATAAATTAATTACCACCGTTGCTAACCTGGTAGCGCACGTTTGAAGAACGAAAAATAAATAATATTAGGATTGAGAGTTTTATAAATCGCCATAATTAAGCAGGTTGAAATTGTTTATCGTCAACCGGAAAAAACCAGTGAATATAACCGCACGAAGCGCAAATCAGACAAGTCGCCGACGGGTTTGTCCAATCGAGATTGAAAAAACTGGCAACCGAAGTGTTTAGCTGAGCCTGGCGCTCCCAAAATTGCTTTCCTCGACAAATCTGACACTCCAAATCTCTGTTCCAAACCTGAACCGTTTGCGGGGCTTCTCTCTTCATCCGACAACTCCTCTAAAGCTGCAATTTCTTTTTCAAATAATTCTTCAGTTCTCCCGTATTAATCCTCTCCTGCTCCCACGTGTCGCGATCGCGCACGGTTACGGCATTGTCTTCGAGCGATTCGTGATCGACCGTAATGCAAAACGGCGTACCGATTTCGTCCTGCCGCGCATATAATTTTCCGATGCCCGCCGTATCATCGTAAACTGTTCGAAAACTGCCCAAAAGATCTTTTTTAATTCCCTTTGCCATAGAGACGATTTCCGGTTTGTTTTTGGCAAGCGGTAAAACGGCAACTTTGATCGGCGCCAATTCGGGTTTTAGTTTTAAAACCACGCGGGTTTCGCCTTTGTCCGAAATTTTTTCGGTGTAAGCGTCCATCAAAACCGCTAAAAGAGTACGGTTAACGCCGATCGCGGGTTCAATCACAAATGGATAAAAACGCTCCTTCGCCTGCTCATCAAAATATGACAAATCTTCAGTCGAATCGGTGTTAATGCGCTTGCCTTCGGCGTTCTCCGGTTTTTTTGAATGCGCCTTCAAATCGAAATCTGTTCGGTTGGCGATTCCCATCAATTCATCCCACTGTTTTTCTTCCTCAGCGCGTTCCGGAAAAAAGCGATAAAGAATATCAACCGTTCGTTTAGCATAATGGGCGAGTTCTTTTTTGTTTTGTTCGTACAAAAACAAATTATCGCGCGAGATGCCAAGCGATAAAATCCATTCCAGACAGGCATCAATCCAATATTGATGCCATTCTTCATCTTCACCAGGTTTGACGAAAAATTCCATTTCCATCTGCTCAAACTCTCGCGTGCGGAAAATAAAATTTCCCGGCGTGACTTCGTTGCGAAAACTTTTACCGATTTGCGCAACACCAAACGGCAGTTTGCGGCGCGAAGTATTTAAAACATTTAAGAAATTGATAAAAATTCCCTGAGCCGTCTCCGGTCTGAGATATGCAAGCGCGCTCGGATCATCTTCCGCAGAAGCTGCGCCTAGTGTTGTTTGAAACATCAAATTGAACTGCCGCGGTTCTGTTAAATCGGTCGAACCGCAATTCGAGCAAACGTGTTTCCCGTTCTCGTCCTGTTCGAGTTTGTCTTGTCGAAGACGCGCTTTACAACTGCGGCAATCAACGAGCGGGTCTGAGAAAGTCGCTTCGTGACCTGAATATTTCCATGTTAGGCGGTTTTGAATAATGGCGGAATCAAGCCCTTCCATATCGTCACGCTCATGAACCATCCAGCGCCACCATGCTTGTTTGATGTTATTGGCAAGCTCAACGCCCAGCTGTCCGTAATCCCAAGCCGAGCCTAACCCGCCGTAAATTTCAGACGCAGGAAAAACAAAACCGCGTCGTTTCGATAAATTAACAATCGTTTCGATATTTGGTGCCGACATATTTTTTATAATAAACGTAATTTATAAGCTTCACAGGATATTGCCGCAACACAGCTGACTTTTCAAGCTGCTGCCCGGCTATAATATCGAGAAAAGAGTGCGCTTGACATTGTGAAAAGAATTTCGTAATTCTATAAATCTTGCGGACGCCGGAAGCTGCGCTCCAAGAAAAATATTCCGCAGTAGCTCAATGGCAGAGCATTCGGCTGTTAACCGAAGGGTTGTAGGTTCGAGTCCTACCTGCGGAGTCAATATTATCAGGCATGTACGGGAAGTTATTAACTTCCCGTTTTGCATTTTTCCTATTACTGCTTTTGAATCTTTTTCTCACTTAACTCAAATAAAATCAGAGTAATGAAATAGTTAACGCCCAGCTTAAAATAAACTGCTAAAGTTATTTACTCAACTTCGGCTCAACCGCTTTTCTTGTTTTGGGTAAAATTGACTGTCTTGCTAGGGATTTACCAGCATTATAATTATATAAGTTATCCTCGAAGGGCTAATCAGCCATTTGTTTTTACTTTTTGAGAACTGTTACCCGAGTTTACTTTAATTTTGAGTTCTTGGGTGCTTATAAGAACCAAAAATTGTAAGATTAGATTTTATTTTAGTTAGATAAAAGACTGTAAATATATTTAATAATGCTCGAATACGATTCTTCAATTAATGTCACCTCAGAACAAGGTGCAAATGGATCAAACGGTCATAAGCAACCGGTCAGTGCCCAGTTTGATGAAAAACTATTTCACTTGATGGTAGAAAGCGCGACCGAATATGCCATTTTTGCCATTGACCTACAGGGAAACATTGTCACCTGGAACACTGGCGCCGAGAGAGTTTTCGGCTACAGCGAAGATCAGATCCTCGGGCGTGACTTCTCTGCCCTCTTTACTGACGGAGACCGCCGCGCCGAAATTCCGCGCGGCGAAATGAAACGGGCTCTCGAAAATGGGTCTGCCGAGGACGAGCGCTGGCATTTGCGGAGCGACGGCACCCGCTTTTGGGCGGCTGGAAAACTGATGCCGCTCAAAAACGATGACGGAGAAGTTAGCGGTTTCGTTAAAATCTGCCGCGACCAAACAGAACGCAGGCAGGCTCATAACAATTTAAGCTCCTATGAGACGCGCTTTCAGGAAATGATCCGGCAGTCGCCTCTCAGCACTTTTGTTCAGGATGCTGCCGGATGGGTAAAGTATGTTAACCCGGCATTTACCAAATTATGGGGAGTAACCCTCGAAGATTTAGCCGACTACAACGCGCTGAAAGACGAGCAAGCCGATGCTCTCGGCATAAAACCTTACATCGAGCGAGCCTTTGCGGGTGAAGCGGTCGAGATACCGCCCATCCGTTATGACCCTAAACAAACGGCATCTGTCGGCGAGGGAAACGTCTGCTGGGTGAAAACTTTCGTTTACCCGATCAAAGGCGAAGACGGACAAGTTCTCGAAGTCGTCACGATGCACGAGGATGTTTCGCATAAAATCAAACACGAAGAGGAGCAGACTCGCAACGAGCAACGCCTGACTTTGGCGCAGGAGGCGGGAAATTTCGGCAGCTTTGATTGGGATATGACCGCCGACGAAGTCTTGTGGTCAGCGAAACTGGAAGCGATTTTTGGGCTCCCGCCGGGCGGTTTTGCGAGCTCATTTAAAAACTGTCGAAGTTTCCTGCACCCGGAAGATCTTGCCAGGTGTGATGCCGAGATTGCGGCGACTTTGGAAAGCAAACTGCCCGAATGGCAGTCCGAGTTTCGCATTCTTAAAGCGAACGACGGCGACACCCGGTGGATTGAGGCTCGAACCCGCATTTTTTACGACGAGAATAGATTGCCGATCCGGATGATCGGAGTCGGTCTCGACATTACCGAACGCAGACGCGGAGAAGAAGAATCTCGCCGAAATCGCGAACGCTTTGAAGCTTTAGTGCAAGCCTCTTCGCAAATTGTCTGGACGACGGACATTAACGGAAAGGTAAATTCGGATTCACCGAGCTGGCGTGACTTTACGGGGCAAACTTACGAAGAATGGCTAAATAATGGGTGGGGCGTCGTCCATCCCGACGACCGTGAACATTCCGCAATTGCCTGGAAAAAAGCAATCGAAACCCAGTCTTTTTATGAAACCGAATACCGGGTCAGGCATAAAAGCGGTGAATACCGCTGGACGGCGGTGCGCGGCGTTCCCCTGCGCAACGAGGATGGCACCATTCGCGAGTGGGTCGGGATGAACACCGACATCACCGACCGAAAACAATCCGAGCAGGCTTTGCGTCAAAGCCATGCCCGCCGGGAATTTGTTCTCGAATCGTCCAAAATAGGCGAGTGGGAGCTGGATTTGGCGACCGGAAAAGCAAAGCGCTCGTTTATTCACGATCAGTGCTTCGGCGCGACAGAACCCTTTGCGGAATGGAGTTACGACATCTTTATTTCCTACGTTCACCCGGATGACCGCCCGGAAGTCGAGCGAAAATTCGGTGAATCCATCAAAGAGCAGAAGCAGTGGGATTTTGAATGCCGCGTCGTTTGGGCTGACCAAAGCGTGCACTGGATTCACGCAAAAGGAAGCTTTTATCGGGATAAGAATGAAAAGCCGACCCAGATGCTCGGTATTGTCACCGAAATTACCGAACAGAAAAAGGCTGAGGAAGCCTTACGCGCCAGTGAAGAGCTGAGCCGTTCCGTTATCGCCAGCAGCCCGGATTGCTTCAAGATTCTTGACGGCGAAGGGCATCTGCAATTCATGAACGAAAATGGTCTCTGCCTTTTGGAAATTGATGATTTTGAGCCATTCAGAGGCGAGGCTTGGGAAAGTTTATGGGAAGGCGAAGGGCAGCGGCAAGCCGCTGAAGCAATCAAGCAGGCTCAAAAAGGGCAGATCTCCCGATTCCAGGGCTTTTGCCCGACGGCTAAAGGCACCCCGAAATGGTGGGATGTGGTTGTCGCTCCGGTTCGCGGGGCAAATGGTCAAATCGGAAGGCTGCTCTCCGTTTCACGCGATATTACTCAAATTAAACACGCCGAACACGAGCGCGAACAACTATTGAAACGCGAGCAGGCAGCCCTTAAGCAATCAGAAATGGAACGCGAAAAACTGCGCTCTCTGTTTCAACAAGCGCCTGCAATCGTAAACATCCAACGCGGTCCGGATCACATTTTCGAATTGGTTCACCCGCTGATGTATCAACTACTGGGCGAGCGCGATTTAATCGGAAAGCCGGCGCGCGAAGCCGTTCCCGAAGTTGTCGAACAGGGTTTTATCGAATTGCTTGATAACGTGTATAAAACCGGAGAACCTTACTTCGGAAAGGAGACTTTTGTCGTTCTGACGGCTCCTGAAGGCAATCAAAGAGAAGGCTATTTTGATTTTATTTATCACCCGTGGCGCGATCTTGACGGTAACATAGCCGGCATTATGACTTTCGCCGTCGAAGTCACCGACCGAGTTTTAGCTCGCCAGTTGATGGAAAAAGCTTCTGCCGAGCGCGAAGAAATGCTGACGCGCGAACAGCAACTGCGGCAAACGGCGGAAGAAGCAAGCCGTCTGAAAGACGAATTTCTGGCGATTGTTTCTCACGAACTTCGCACGCCGCTTAACGCAATCCTGGGCTGGTCTCAGATGATGCGCAACAATATGATTGGACCGGACCGGCTTGAAAGCGCCATCGAAACCATCAATCGCAATGCAATCTCACAGGCGCAGTTGATCGATGATTTGCTTGATATCACGCGCATTATTACCGGCAAACTGCGGCTCAACGTCCGCGACGTTGATTTAGCCTCGATAATTTCTTCTGCTTTGCAAACTGTCCGCCCGGCGGCGGAAGCCAAAAATATTACGCTGGACGCGCAGATTTATTCTTCGCCTGCTGTATTTTCCGGGGATCCTGAACGCCTGCAGCAAATCGTCTGGAATTTGCTTTCAAACGCCGTTAAATTTACGCCGAAAGGTGGGCGCGTAGCGATCAAGCTCGAATCAAGAGGCTCGCATTACAACATTACGGTTACTGACACCGGCGAAGGAATCGACCCGGATTTCCTGCCGTTTGTCTTTGACCGTTTCCGGCAAGCCGATATGTCTTCGACACGCAAGCAGGGCGGATTGGGCTTGGGACTTTCGATTGTCCGGCATCTGGTCGAAATGCACGGTGGCGGAGTTTATGTCGAGAGCAAAGGTAAAGGGCACGGCGCTACATTTACGATCGTTCTTCCTTTGAAAACGCTGCAACTTGAAGAGGTTGCTGAAAAACCGAGCAAAATCAGTGAGCATCAGGATCAAAGCGCTCCAACTATCAGACTGGAGGGAATAAACATTCTGCTAGTAGATGACGAGCCTGACACCTGTTTGATGTTGAACGTTTTGCTTGAAGGATGCGGGGCAACGGTCAGAACGGCAGCTTCAGTCAGAGAAGCTCTCGAAGTTTTTGCCGCTTCTCCTCCAGATGTCTTAATAAGTGATATTGCCATGCCGGAACAGGACGGTTATGAGTTAATCAAAAGAATTCGCGAATTGCCTGAATCAGAAGGCGGGAAGGTACCAGCCGTTGCATTGACTGCTTACGCTGGCTCTGAAGATAGAAAAAAGGCTATTAAAGCAGGCTTTCAAAGCCACGTTCCCAAACCTGTTAACCAAAACTCTCTGGTGACTGTTTTAGCAAGTCTTGTTTAAGGAGTTTACATCTAGTTTCCTTGAAGTTAGAGCAGATTTCAGTAATTTGAAACACAAGAGTAGAATCATCAAATGAAATCCTACTCTTTAGATTTACGGGAAAAGATTCTCGAAACATATAAAGCGGGCGGCATCACTCAACGTGAATTAGCC
>JALZCH010000027.1 GCA_030863175.1 Acidobacteriota bacterium
CCGGCTCCAAGACGAATTTCAGGAGCGCAGGATTTTAGCACGGGCAGAATTTTCTGCCATTCATCATCAGTTAGCTTAACTTTCATTTCAAAGAATAGTTTAACTGATCTGTGTCAACACAACCTAGAACTTTGCTTTTTAGGTAGAGTGGCTTTCAGTAGTCTTAAGGTTTGTTGATGGTTAACAAATGACGACCAAAGAAAGTCGTTGAACTGTTACTTGTTGGCAACGTCAGTCTCATAATACGTGCAATTTGTTCTAGATACAAATCATTTGCGCCCTTAACCTCGTTGTATTTTGGATTTTTACGAAAACAGCAAAGGCGGCAGAATGTATAATCTTGCCGCCTTTTTGCTGTCAATCAATTTACGAAACCGGAAATTTCCGGCACATCATCAAACTTCGGCATCTGCAACGAATCAAAAATTGACGCCGCTTGATGCAAAGTTTCCTCATTTGCAGATAAGTAACGGTAGGTTGTTTGCGGCTGAGTGTGACCTAAAATGCGCCCGACCATTTGAATAGGCAATTGACCTTTAACAAGCCTCGTTGCCGCCGTGTGGCGAAGACAATGGAGCGTTAAACCGTCCAAACCACCTTCTTTGATTCCTGCTGCTTTGCAGGCTGCCGAGAAAGACTTTCTAACGTTATCGGAAATTCCAAAGACTAAGGTATCTAAGTTTTTATCCGATGTTTGCCACATTTCGGCTAGTTCATCAAATAATCTTTGAGTTAAGCCGACCTGCCTGCCTAGCAGCGTTTTCGTGTTCGCCGCCTTGATTGTAATAATACGTCTTTCTAGGTCAACATCCCCCCAAACAAGTTTGAGAATTTCGCCCTTCCTTGCGCCGGTGTCTAACAGAGCAATAAGAAACGGCTTGAGATGTTTTCGGTTATCGCCTTTGTCAATTGCGGTGATTGTTTTGCCATTGCGTGTGTATGTTACATTTCTTTCCCCGCACGCTTCCAGCAGTCGCCTTTCCTCATCTAGCGTCAAAATCCTTTCGCGTTTTCGCTCGCCAGCGGTTGAGATTAAAGGTTCACCACAATTAAAAGGATTTTTTAGAATCCAGCCTTCTCTTAAAGCAATATTGAACATCCGCCGCAAAACCGCCAACTCTCTGTTCATACTCGCCAAAGTCCTCGGCTTGCCATAACGAGTATTGGTTTTCAGCCGTTTCGACCGATAGTTGTAAACATCACCATAGGTAAGTTCACGAAGTTTTTTGTTGCCGAAAAATTCTCTAAAATGACTTAAAAAGCCTTTTGCCCGTTCCACATCTCGGAGACCGGCGATTTTTCGCCCGTCAACATACTCGGCGTTTATCAGGTAATTTGCTGAATAATGGTCTGCAAGATTATTGAAGTTTAAGCGTGATGCTTCGATTGATTTTTCACCCTCACTATCAAGCCCTCTCAACAGATTTTTCAAAATTTCTTTTGCGTCTGTCTTGTCTTTGGCTTTGCGTTTGATGTTTCGTCTGCTACCTTTTCCGTCAGTATAAGTAGTTCGAGCGAACCATTTGCCCTTTTTATCTTGATATATGTACCCTGTTCTGTCCTTTGCCATCGTGTCAACCGTGGACACATTAAGGACACATTGAGAGCCCGAAAGTGCTTTTTATTTTATTAGAAGTGCCGTATTTACTTGATCAGTTTGGCAGAGCGCCGCGTTCGCAATGCGGAGGTCAGGGGTTCGACCCCCCTCTGCTCCACCAATAGAATCAAACAAATATAGCCGCCGTTGCGCGGTTTTTTCTGTTTCAAGGCGCTTTCGCTTCAAAAACCTAAAAAACAGCAGACACATTCAGTTCCAGCATTAGCGGATAATAGATTGTGCAAACATTCGTCGGCTTAACCCATTATATTTCACAGCTAAATCTTTCCATTATTTGACGTGAAAAAAGAAAAAGATTAACTTGTTGAAAGTGATTTTCAATTTCTTTATCAAAAAATAATGAAATACTTTTTTCTATTTTTAGTTTTTACTACTCCCTTCGGTTCTAACTTGTACCCGCTCCAAGCGCAATCATTACAAACAACCAATAACCAGATGACAAAGCCCAGTGCTTTTGCAATTGTTGGTCAAGTAGTAGACCAGAACGGCGGGACCATTGATTCTGCAACGGTAAAACTGGTTGGTCTTGATAACGATTTGAGGGCAGAAACCAAAACGCAAACGGATGGAAGTTTCCGATTTGAAAATATACCTTCAGGTAGGTATCAGCTTACAGTGCGAATCCAAAACTTTGCTGAGACTTCAAAGGAAATTGACTTAAATGGTAGTAACTTAAATCTTCCTGACACTGTTCTGCACCCCAATGCATTGTCTGCCGAAGTAACTGTTACCGCAACTCGCACAATTGAATCAATCGCGGCAATCCCTGCTTCCGTAACTGTCATTGAGCAAGAACAGATTCAGAATCAGGCAGATTTATCAAACAACTTAGGTGATGCACTGGGTAAACTTGTGCCCGGTCTTGCTTTGGGAAGTCAAAGCAATAGCTCTTACGGGCAAACCTTGCGCGGTCGAAATGCACAAGTTTTGATTGACGGAGTTCCGCAATCAACAACCCGTAATATCACGCGGGATTTAACAACAATTGACCCTTCTGCCATCGAGCGCATTGAAGTGATTCGCGGCACGACCGCCATTTATGGCGAAGGCGCGACTGGCGGAATAATCAGCATCACCACAAAACGACCCACAGAAGGAAAATTAAGTTTTACTACAGATTTTGGCGGCAGTTTGTCTTTAAGCCATCCGAGCGATAGTTTCGGCGGTTTTATTCGACAAACGGTAACAGGCAAAAGAGGAGCGTTTGATTTTCTCGTAAACGGTTCTTTTGACCGCACGAGCGGATTTTTCGATGCAGAGGGAGACCGCATTCCTCCTGACCCACACGGGCAGGGCGGGCTTGCCGACACAAATATCTTTAACGTCTTGGGCAAATTTGGGTTCGATTTAACCAGGAGACAAAGGCTTCAATTTACCGTAAATCGTTATTACGCCGTGCAAGATACTGATTACGCCAGCGACCCAACAGTCAATAATCTACCAGCGCTATCCGTCAAAGCACGAACCATTTCTGGTTTGCAACTTGATGAAAATCAAGACAGCGGAAACACTCTGTTTAATGCCGATTACAGCAACTCAAATCTTTTTGGGAGCCGCTTGCAGACGCAGATTTATCGGCGGCAATATATATCACGATTTTTTCCTTTTGACGGTCGAGCTTTTCCCGTATTTGGACGCACAATATATCAATCGCGCCTTGAGCAGAAAAAGACGGGTGGGCGTCTGGCAGTGGAAACCCCTTTGCCACGTTGGAGCGGTTTAACTGCGGTTTATGGAGTTGATTACGTAAATGAGCACACTTCGCAGCCAGTCGGGATAATGGATGCAACCGCTTTCGACCAAAGCGGCGGGTTAGTTTTCCGCAAAATCCGCGACAGTATTTTCGTTCCGCTTATCAAGCAGCAGAACACAGGAGTCTTCGGTCAATTCGAGTGGCGAAAGTTTGAAAAACTGGTTCTTCGCGGCGGTGTCCGCCACGAACGCATCAATGTAAACATTGACGATTTTACAACCATCGCTAACAACTTCATTCGCGGCGGCGAATTGAATTATGCAGATACTCTCTTCAATTTCGGCGGTGTCTTTTATGCCAACAGCGTGTTTAGCGTCTTTGCAAACTTCGGACAGGGTTTTTCAGTCCCCGACATCGGCTTAGTTTTACGAGGCTCTCCAGCCGGAGCAACCGTTAATACGCTGCCTTTTGCCGCACAAAAGGTTGATACTTACGAAACGGGCGTTCGCGCCTCTTGGCAACGCGTGCAAACTTCGCTTTCGCTGTTCTATAACACTTCGGACTTAGGAGCGAGCTCAGGCGGTTTCAATCAACCGGTTATCCGCGCACCCGAAAAGGTTTATGGACTGGAAGCAATTATTGACGCACAACCCAATGATAGATTTCGCATCGGTAGCAGCTTGACATGGTTAGAAGGCGAAAGCGACCCCAATCTCGATGGAATTTATACGTATTTGAACAGCTACCGTATTCCCCCTGCGAAGGTTACTGCCTATGCCGAACATAATACTTTGTCGAACTGGTATAACCGATTACAACTAACTTATTCGGGGGAACGGAAGCGCTTCGAGACAAATACGGGATTCGGTTTGAGACCAGTTGACGATTACACAACTCTAGATTATTTGAGCACTGTTCGTCTTCCGAAAGGCACTTTAAAATTCGGCGTGGAAAATCTTTTGAATAAACAATATTTCACGAGAGAATCACAACTTCTTAGAACCGGATTTAATAGCAGTTACGCGGCAGCGCAAGGCGCGGTTATAAGTTTCGGATACTCAATTACTTATTAAAATATTTAAGTCGGGTGGTATAATGCTCAGGAAATTTTTTCTAAAAGTTCATCTATACCTCGGCTTATCGGTCGGACTGCTGTTTGCCCTAATGGGTGTAACTGGCAGTCTGCTTGTTTTTAGCGAAGAGATAGACGAAGCCATCAACCCGCATTTATTAAAGGTTGAAACTCAGGAAATCAAAGCTGATTTTCAATCAATCGAAGTCGCCGTAAAAAAGGCATTTCCAGCAGATAAAATTTACCGCATCAAAATGCCTCGCGAATCCGAAGACGTTTATGAGTTCTGGATGAACGCTAACGGAGATTTGCGCGTTTATGTCAATCCTTATACTGGAGCGATACTAGGTTCGCGCTATTTTCCGCAAAGCTGGCGCGGTCGTTTGTTTTTGCTTCACACCCAGCTTTTAAGCGGTGAAACAGGCAAAACAATTATTGGTACGGCGGCTTTCTTCTTTTTAGTTTTGGGAGTGTCTGGAATCTTTATATGGTGGCGGGGACGAAGAAACATTAAGCGCGGACTTAAGATACATTTGCGTTCGGGCTTGAGGAGAGCAAATTACGATGCTCATAATGCCGTTGGCTTTTTCGCTTTTCTTTTTTTAAGTATCAGTGCATTTACAGGAATCCATCTTATTTTTAATGCCCCTTTTGAAAAAACCGTTAACTGGATTACGAATACGTCTAACAGACCGGCTGCTCCTACTTCCAAATTGACAGAAGGTTTGCCTTCGTTGCCGCTTAAGACAATTTTAGAAAAATCAGAAAAAATCTTGGAGAATGCGGAAACGACTTGGTTATATCCACCGCTAAACGCGACCGCCGCTTATATGGTCAGAAAAAAACTTCCTTCGGAATATCATCCGAACGGTAAAAGTTTCATTTATTTTGACCAATACACAGGTGAAGTTTTAAGACTGGAAAACGCGGAAGAAGTACCTTTCACAACAAGGGCAATCAATAATTTATATCCCCTTCATATTGGTATTATTGGAGGGATCGCAACTCGCTTTTTGCAGGTGTTTATTGGTTTTACTCCCGCTTTTTTGTTTTTAACGGGTTTTCTAATGTGGCGTAATCGTTCGAAGAAAAAAAACAAATAGGGTTTATATTGCTCATCGGATAAAAAAAGAATTCGGCGGCTTTATTTAATGTCGATGAGTGTATTCTGAAAACAGAACCACTCTAGAAATAAGTTAGAAAAAGGTATTTATTACTTTTTATAAATACTCAATCTATTGCAACAGTTTTTCGATTTCAAACCAAACGGCAAACGGTCTCTGTTCGTTATCTGCTGGTAATTTCAATGGGCATCTGAATGCAGCGTCATCAATGTAAACGGTAGCAAAAGCCTTTAGCGATTTTGACCAGAATCTTTGTTGCGGATTGTCCAAGGAATTATTCTAACTTGATTTCGTTAAGCCTTTTTAGAACATCGACCGCTTTTGGCACATCTGCGCCAATTTCAGGGTATTCGTGTATAACACATGTTTCGTCAATGGCAACACAAACTATTTTGCTTCTCGCCATATTTCATCCGCACAGGCTTTTAATTTAAGAATTACAACCTATCTTTTAATCAAAATTAAAGTAAATTCGGCAAAGAAAGTTTTTACTTAATGATTATTAGTTGAATTACATCTCCGAAAATGCCTGTATTTACCGCTCTTATTTGAATCGGGCAATAAAATATGTCGTTAATCGAAGAAGTCTCTTCTATTTCAAAAAAACTATTGACAATAGTCGTTACAACGATTATCTTATAGACATGCGAAGATCATTGCAGAAAGAAATGAAACTAATTGAGTCATTTCATAACGAAAAAGAAGAGGTTTTTGTTAGCATCATATTTACTGCTGGTTTTTTAAACAAAAAACTAGCTTTGGGATCTAAGTAAGTTATTTGAACTCGTTCGAAAGAGCCCAGAGTGCCAATAATTATTTATTCGTTATAACGACAAGGCTGTCCACGACAATTTTAATGGAATTCAGGAATTAAACATATAGTGATTAGTTTTGTTCGAGAATAGAAAAAAGAAAAAAATATAGATTGTGCTTTAAAGGTGTTAAATCGTCGTTATAAAAATTCTATAAATCTTACTTTAACCTTTAAACCTCAATTTCATTGAACTTCATTACGAAATAATAAAAAATGTCAAAACATAAAATAATTCTCTCCGTTTTAATCACGTTCGCATTTCTCCTGCCAACTGCCGCAGGCGCTGCTTCAATCGTAAATGACATGTTCGCTGATGCGAACAGCCAGAACCAGGAGCTTTCAAATAATTCCGTCCGTTTATTCAACGGTCGTGCTGGCACTGTGCGCACTGACACGGCTGGTTCTGTGAACTTCAATATTGCAGCTGCCGTAGGTTCTGAAGGCTTTTGGGGCTTTTTTACGGATAATTCTCCAATTACGCTTGGCGTTGGCGATAAACTATCGGTTTCATCGCGCTTTTCTTTAGAGAACATTAACGCGACTAATTTAGGCGCCGACTTGCGCTTTGGCGTTTTCGATTCTAAGGGCACGCGCACAACTGCGAATACGACGGGCGGCATCAACAGCCCGAGTTTTACGGATGATCCCGGTTATGCAACAAGGCTTGCCGGGACGGCTGCATCCGGCACTCCGCCGTTTACTATCCACAGGCGTACAAGCCCATCTGCGACCGATCCGCTGGCGAACGTTATCAGCACCACTGTTGCAGAATATAGTGCTGTAACGGTGAACAGTGGTTCTGGGCGCGCTCCGCTCGCCAATAATACGCCTTATACTTTTACATTCACAATTGAGCGGTTATCTGCGACAGAAACGAAAATTACAGTTTCAATCACGGACGGCGGCTCGTTCAATCTAAGCTCTGCCGGAGTTGAGACGAGCGCGTCTCCTGCCACTACATTTGACTGGTTCGGTTTCCGCGTGCCCAATGGCTTCGCTTCAGATATTACCTTTACTAACTGGTCGGCTGATTACACTCCGGCGGCTCCGGTTATCACCGCGCAGCCGCAGCCGTCGAACCTAACGGTTCAAATTGGCAGCAACGTCTCCATGTCTGCGGCGGCTAGCGGAAGCGATCTGTCCTATCAGTGGTTAAAAAATGGTTCACCTGTCGTTAACAATGCTTCAGCAGCAACACCAACTCTCAACATTACGAATGCACAGGTCGCTGACACCGGGAACTACACGTTTGTAGTCAACAACTTCAGCGGAAGCGCTATCAGCAACCCAGTCAGTCTGACAGTTTCAGAGGGTCCGGTCTCACCTCCTCCGACAATTGCAATGCAGCCCACGGATACGACTGTTACAGTCGGCAGCCCGGCGAGTCTTTCCGTAGCTGCTGAAGGAGAAGGTTTATTCTACCAGTGGTATAAAAATGGCGCGCTAATTTCCGGTGCGAACGGAGCTACTCTTAACTTCGCGAGCACCCAAGTCGCCGATGGTGCCACTTATTCAGTTGTTGTTAGCAATTCGGGCGGGAACGTGACGAGCGCGCTGGCTCAACTGCTCGTGGTTTCGGCAATGCAGGCTACAAGTATTACTCCGTTAAGCGGCGCTGCCGAAATCAATATTGACGCTCCGTTCAGCATTACATTTGACCAAACGCCAAAGGTGGGTAATAGCGGAAGGATTCGCATCTTTAATGCGGCGGATAATTCGCTTGTTGACACTGTTGATCTCGGTGTTGACACCAACACCGGCATTCATGCGCCCGGACCGCAATCAGCTCGCTCTATCGGTGGGTCGTCTTGGCAGTTCAACTATCATCCGATTATCGTTGACGGCAATACAGCGAAGATTTTCACAAAAACAAAGCTCGCCTTCGGTCAGACCTACTATGTCATCGTCGAACCCGGCGTGGTTACAGATTTGAGCGGGGCTCCTTTCGTCGGCATTTCTGACCAATCGGTGTGGACTTTCTCGACCAAGGCAAATGGTCCCTTAGCGAACGCAACTGAGTTGACTGTTGCTGCCGATGGTAGCGGCGATTTTAGTACCGTGCAGGGCGCTATTGACTTTGTTCCCACGAATAACACACAACCGGTGACCATTAATGTCAAAAGTGGCGCGTATACTGAAATCGTTTACGTTCGCTCTAATAAGCGTTTTATAACTGTGAAAGGTGAAGACCGCAACTTAAGCGTTATTCAATATCCGAATAACGAAAATCTTAACACCGGATCGAGTCCACGCGCTGCTTTCGGTGTAGATGCTCCGGATTTCACGCTTGAAAACATCACAATTCACAATACGACGACTCGGTTTAATAGCGAGAACAGAACTCGTCAGTCGGAAGCCTTCAGAGGCAACAACGACCGTATTCTGCTCAATCGCGTTAATCTAAAAAGCTTTCAAGACACCCTTCTTTTGCAAAGCCAAACTAATCAAGGCGGCTTTGTTAATGAGAGCTACATTGAAGGAGACATTGACTTCTTGTGGGGAACAGGTGCTGTCTATTTCCGGAACAGCGAACTGAAGATTGTTAACTCGAACGCTTATTATACGCAAATCCGTAACGGGGCTGGCAAAAATGGTTATGTGTTTGTCAATAGCCGACTGACGGCAGCACCCGGCGTGACCGGCGCATACCTGTCCCGCATTGATCCGGATCAGTTTCCTTATAGCCAAGTCGTATTCATCGATTCGGTGATGGGTTCGCATATTCGCCCTGAAGCGTGGCGGCTTGATGATAACGCGAGAGACGGATTTCTCCAACCGCTTACTCAAGAAGGTTACCCGAACGTCAGATTCTGGGAGTACAATACCAAAGATGAGAACGGTGTTCCTGTTGATACAAGTCAGCGGCACCCGATTTCGCGACAAATAACTGTTGATGAGGCGAATTACTGGCGTGATCCTGCCAACGTGCTTGGCGGTTGGATTCCTGAATTGGGCGTGGACGGCACTGCAACGGCTTCACTCGCTGGTCTTAATCAAACTTATACCGGATTGCCAATTAACGTTTCGGTTATCACGGAACCTGCGAATTTAGCAGTTGAAGTAACTTACAACGGAAGTCCGCAATCCCCAGTTAACGCCGGCTCTTACGGAGTTGTTGCGACGATCACTGAGCCCGGCTACCAGGGCACTGCGACGGGTACGCTCGTTATCGAGAAAGCGGCGGCAACAGTCACGCTGAACAATCCAACGTTCACTTATGACAGAACACCTAAAGCGGTCTCGGTAGCTACTGAACCGATAGGTCTTAATGTTGAGGTGACTTACAATGGATCAACTGAACTTCCGATTAATGTAGGCACGTACACTGTAGTTGCAACAATCAACGATGCTAACTACCAAGGTACTGCTACTGGTTCGCTGATAATCGAACCCGCTCCAAATACTGCACCTACATTGACGTTGCCCTCAGATATTATCACTGAGGCAACAAGTGTGGCTGGCGCTGTTGTCAATTTTGCGGTTTCAGCATTTGATGCTGAAGATAGTAGTTTGCCAATAAGCGTAAGCAAACAGTCAGGAAGCACATTCCCGCTGGGTACAACCACTGTTACAGCGAGCGTGACCGATTCAGCAGGAAGCACTGCCACAGGCACATTTAATGTTACGGTTCGCGATACGACAGCGCCTGCGATTCAGAGCTTAACATCGTCGGTCAGTGCCATTAACCAAAATAACGGTAAAATGGTTCCGATCACTATAAAGGCAAGCGTTATCGATGCAGTCACACAAGCGCCGGATACCCGGATTGTTTCAATAGTAAGCAATGAGCCAATCAGCGGAACGTTCGGAGGCGATCAATCGCCGGACTGGCAAATAACCGGACCGCTCACTGCGAACTTGCGCGCTGAACGCAGCCCGAAAGGTACCGGACGCATTTACACGATTACAGTCGAAAGCCGCGACGCAGCAGGTAACCTCAGCCGTGGTCAAGTTCTCGTAAGAGTGGCTCGTTAATAACGGCATCGATTCGTGAGTTAATCTCGCGTTAAACATGCCGGAAGTCTGAAAACTTCTTAACTTTGTAGAAGAGAGGCTCGCCGATTGGCGAGCCTCTCTTTTTTTATTCTTCACATATTTGGCATTCATAAACTAGAAAATAAATTTTCCAGTTCCTGCACCCTGCATAACTATAGACTTAACCTCTGCTGGATTGTCTAACGTGTAGCTATAGTAAACGCCAGACTCAGCCACTGAACCGGCTGTTTGCGGAACACCGGAACTGACGAATACATTGTTTCGTTCGACCAATCCTCCATGATTGCTATCTCCAGTTTGAATGACCGTCGGAATGCAAACCCATTCGAAATAATTATTTTCAACCAAAACTCCCGCGCTCATTGTTGAAGCAACTCCGTAGCCGCTGTTGTTGAAATAGTAGTTGTTGTAAACGTGAGCCAAGTTGGCTAAACGAACTGTTTTCTGATTCGACCAGCAAGGTTTGCCACGGCTGCAATAAGTTCGGCTGATTCAACAGGTTTTGCAATGTGTAGTTGAAATCCGGAACGCAGCGCCTGCACTCGATCCTCGGCTCTAGCGTAAGCCGTTAGTGCGATAGCAGGCATATTTCCGCCTTGCTCATCTGGTAAGTCTCTAATTTTGCGAATCAAAGAATAACCATCTTCTTCCGGCATTCCGATATCACTTAGAATAACATCGAATCTTTCTCGCTTGATTTCATTAAATGCTTCCGCTGCTGAACCGGCGCTCCAAACTTGTGCGCCGCAAGATTCGAGAACCGTTTTCAATAAATCTCGAGCATCCGTTTCGTCATCAACAAGCAGAACGCGCAAACCGGATAGTTCCGGCGGGCAGTCGGTTGGCGAACCAATTTGTTTTATGGGATGAAAGCGGGGAATTTCGCTCAGCGGCTCCAACCGCACCGGAAGTAGAGGAAGACTAACCACGAAGGTTGTGCCTTTTCCTTCGCCATCACTTTCGACGGAAACTGTTCCGCCGTGCAATTCGACAAGCTGACGAACAATTGCCAACCCTAATCCGAGACCTCCGTGCCGGCGGGTAGTTGAGGCATCAGATTGACGGAATCTTTCAAATACAAAGGGCAAAAATTCCGGTTCAATGCCGGAACCGGAATCGCTGACAACAATCTTGATGTGTGAGTTGCCACGTTCAAGCCGTACCTGCACCCGTCCCTCTCGGGGAGTAAATTTAATGGCATTTGAAAGCAGATTCCAGAAAATCTGCTGAAGACGGTCCGGATCACCGGAAATAGGCGCAACTTCCGGATCAAGCAACGTTTGCAATCGAATGTTTTTCGCGTCAGCCCCGGGACGAACAGCGTCAACTGCCGCCATAATCACGCTCTGCAAATCAACCGACTGAATGTTGAGCCGAAGCTTCCCCGTAATAATTCGCGATACGTCCAAAATGTCCTCGATCAATTGATTTTGAGCACGTGCATTCCGCTCAATTGTAGCTAATGCGCGCTTTGAGGCAGCTTCATCCAGATTATTGTTTTGAAGCATTTGAGACCACCCTAAAATGGAATTTAGCGGCGTTCTCAGTTCGTGCGAAACCGTCGCCAGGAATTCATCTTTGAGACGATTGGCTCGTTGGGCTTCTTCGCGAGCTTGCTGTTCGCTTTGCAGCAGTCGTTCACGTTCTTCTTCGGCACGCTTTCTGTTTGAAATGTCTATTGTTACGCAAACCAACGATTCTGTTTTGCCGAATGCTCCGACAACGGGAGCGACGCTGTTGCTTACCCAAACGCGTGAACCGTCTTTGCAGATATATTGTTTTTCAATGACAAAAGGAGTTCCGTCCTGCCAGATGCGTTTGTAAAGCTCTAGGTTTGCGGGGATGATTTCGGGGTCTGAAATGTCCTGCATCCGCATGTTTAAAAGCTCTTCGCGAGAATAACCGACAATTTCGCAGAAACGGTCATTAACGAATGTGAATCTGCCGGTTTGGTCGCCTTGCGAAATGCCTGCAGTCGCCTGACTTACAATCGCGCGAAAGCGCTCTTCTGATCCTCGTAAATTCCTGACTGTTCTGACTCGTTCAATTGATTCCCAGCAACGATGAGCTACAATTTGGACTAGTTCGATTTCTTCTGATGTCCATTGACGCGGCACCTTTTGGTGAACCGCTATTCCTGCGACGAATCTCCCGTTTTTGTGAAGGGGAACGCTGATGACTGCAGCTATGTCGGTTTGCTGGTAAGATTCAAGATTCTGCTTTGTTCGCGAATCATTTTCTGCATCGTTAATAATGTAAGGCAGATTTTCGCGCATCAATCGCAATGCTTCATCTCCGAATGCGGACAGCTTAAACTCGTCGATAATGCTGAAAGTGTCATTCGTGTAATCACCAGTAATTCGGAAAGTATCTTCATCCTCAAAGACTTCAGCATAAGCGCAGCGATTTACTCGCAGATGCTCGCCTAGCATTCGAGCCGTGACGGACATTATTTCTTCAGGTTCGGAGAGCGGCATCAAAACCTGATTAAGTGTGATAAGAAATTGTAATTTTTCTTCAGTCTGTTTGCGGATTGTAATGTCTCGGGCGATGCCAATAAAAATGTGTTTATTGTTTTTGTTGAACTCGCCGAATGAAAGTTCAAGCGGGAATTCGTGCCCATCTTTGTGTAATCCCGGAACTTCAACGTGCTCCCACGAAAGATGCCTTTTCCCGGTTTCAAGATAGCGTTTTAATCCGGCTGCGTGGGCATGTCGCAGATAATCGGGCATCAGCATTGTGAGCGGCTGCCCCAACATCTGCTCAATTTCGTAACCGAAGATTCTCGTCGCTGCTTTGTTAATAAAAATAATTGTGCTTTGCTCGTCGATGCTGATAATTGCGTCCGTGGCTGTTTCGGCGACGATTCGGTATCGCTCCTCGCTTTCAAGCAAGGCTCCTTCCATTTGCCTGCGAGCAGTATCATCGCGGGCTATCTTTGCATAACCGATAAGTTTCTCATTCTTGTCACGGAGCGCGGTTGTTGCGCCTTGAGCAAAAAAGAGCGAACCGTCTTTTCGCAAATGCCATCGCGTGTCTTCCGCCCGCCCGGTTTCGGCAGCCTTTTTTAGTTCCTGTGCAGGAATGTTTTCTGCTCGATCTTCAGGCGTAAAAAGAACGGTGAAATCTCGTTCGATAATTTCGTCTTTGGTGTAACCGAAAATCAACTGAGCGCCTTGATTCCAGCTTAAAATGTGACCTGCCACATCAAGGTGAAAAATAGCATAGTCTTTAATTTCTTCGACCAGAGGCTTGTAAGGCATTTTGCCGAACAGCTCTATAATTGTTTCTTCTGAATTCATTTCAGATCCTGTCGAGTTTTCGAATCTCACAAATTATATGCTGTTCTATGCATTAGTTAAATAAGTAAGGTGAAAAATGAAGATGTTAAATTCGAGATTGCCTAAAAGTTTTGCGATTGATTGCTAAATAATTCAGTTCTAACAGCAAGTTTAACATCAATGAAGTAAAAGAAATTGCTTTCAACAATCAGAAGCCGACACTCGAAAACAGATCACGAATTATTTTACTTGCATCTCAAGTGAGTTTTGAGGCATCCTATAGACTGTTACATTCTTTCTCTCTTTTATCAACGGTTGTTCGCTTCCTTTTGTTTACCGGTCGCGTTTGGATAGTTTGAGAGTTAGGCAGGTTAAAAATTTAAAGAAGAAGCTCGCTAGATACGAGCTATCAAACGCTGAAGTCCTTCGCTGCCAACCGTTCCCTTGAAGCACGCTTACATCGTTAGAAATACTTCTCTTGACGCTCCTCTAATAAAAGGAGAAAGGAATCAAAATGTCTACAAAACTTTATGTCGGAAATCTTTCGTTCAAAACTACGGGAGATGATTTAAATGAACTCTTTTCACAAGCCGGAACTGTTGAATCGGCTAACATCGTAACTGATCGCGATTCAGGTTTTTCGCGCGGATTTGGATTTGTTGAAATGTCGAGCGCTGATGAAGCAACATCGGCTATCAGCCAATTTAACGGCGCCGAAGTTGACGGTCGCGCATTGAACGTCAACGAAGCTCGTCCCCGCGAAGATCGCGGCGGCAACGGCGGCGGTGGATTCCGTGGCGGAAATCGCAATGGCGGTGGTGGTTACGGCGGCGGACGCGGCGGCAACAATCGTGGCGGCGGTTCACGCTGGTAAATCGGATAACGATTTTTTAACCAGAGCGGCTTTGGCGAATAATGTGAACGCCAAAGCCGCTTAATATTTTTAGATATTTAGAAGTTGTGCAAAGTTAGAGAAAAAACTCTAACAATAATTGATAGTTGAGAGTTGAAGAGCAGTGAATTTCATTCTCTTTCAAAAGATCAACTTTCAACTATCAATTATTTATCAGGTTAAATTGGTATTTAACCAAAATCCCGCACGGCTGCTAAATCAGCCCGCTCCCATTTATTGGTTGAGCGAATTAGTAAAGGTAACAAATGAATTTTTCACAATTAGGCTTGCAGCCCGCGCTTGAGCGCGTTTGTGAGTCTCTCGGCTATACAGAGCCGACACCAATTCAACAGAAAGCGATTCCCGTTGTTCTCGAAAACTCGGATGTAATCGCTTGCGCGGAAACCGGAACGGGCAAAACTGCCGCGTTTCTGCTTCCGATTATTCAAAATTTAATTGAAAACAAAACCGTCGGACTTTCGGTTTTGATTCTCGCGCCGACGCGCGAATTAGCCACGCAAACCGAAACGGCTTGCCGCGAGCTGGCTCCAAAAGGAATAAGATGCGTGTCGCTTATCGGCGGCGCGGGATACAAACGTCAGATTGAAGGTTTACGCAACGCCAACATCGTGATTGCGACGCCGGGACGCCTGATGGATTTTATGGAGCGCGGAACGCTTGATTTTTCTCTGCTCAAAACTTTGGTTTTGGATGAAGCCGACCGAATGCTCGATATGGGCTTTCTGCCCGCCATAAAACGCATCGTCGCTAAGCTGCCGGCAAAACGCCAGACGCTCTTTTTCTCGGCTACGATGTCGCCGGAAATCGAAAAAATTGCTTTTTCGATGATGAATGCACCAAAAGTTGTCGAAGTCAGCCGTCGCGGAAAAGCTGCCGGAACGATTGAACAAGTCGCTTACCCGGTCGCCATCGAATCGAAAACAGCGCTTTTGCTGGATTTGCTGGAGCGCGAAAATTTTGAGCGAGTTCTGGTTTTTACTCGCACGAGACGCGCGGCAGAACGCATTTCGCATATTCTCGAAGCGCGCAAACACAAAGCGAATCGGATTCACGCCGACCGCTCGCAAACACAGCGCGAAGCCGCTTTGCGCGGATTCAAAAACGGGAACACACGCGTTTTGGTTGCGACTGATATTGCAGCTCGCGGAATTGACGTTGACCAGATTTCGCACGTTATTAACTATGACATTCCGGAATCGCCGGAAGATTATGTGCATCGCATCGGTCGAACAGGTCGCGCCGGAAACAAAGGTCGAGCGATCACGCTTCTGACTTCGGTTGAGGAAACAACGATGCGGGCAATCGAAAAACTAACCGGTCAAACGGTTGAGCGCGTTTTGCTGCCCAACTTTGGTGGTCAATTGCCCGCGCCTGCTGCTGCGAAACAGTTTGCAGGAAGTAAGAGAAATACGCGAGGACGTTCATTCAGCCCACGTGCGTCAAGATAAATTCAGTCGAATAAATTTTAGGAGAATCAAATTATGGAAAACAAAACATCATTTTCAATCGGTCATTTGGTAAGCAAAGCTTGTTTGAGCTGCGGCGAAGAACAAAGCCATCAGGTCGCGTCTTTAACCAAAAAAGGTCAAATCTCAAAAGTCGTCTGTTCGGTTTGCGCCGTCGTCAGTACGTTTAAATCAACGGCAAAAGTCTTGGACGCTGATGCCACGCCGAAAACAGGAACGCCTTACGACCGGGCGCGCACATATCGCAAAGGTCAAACGATGATGCATTCTTCTTTCGGCTACGGCGAAGTAATGAGCGTCATTGAACCGCAAAAAATTGATGTCAAGTTTTCCGGCGGACTTCGCCGTTTGATTCACTCTCAAAATTAAGCCAGTCACAAAAATTGTCTTAATCAAATATGCAGCGGCTTCAATGAATTTGAAATTTTCAAATTTCCTTTGAGCCGCTGCTGCAACAAACTCTGTTGCCGAACTCATATTCGCTTTAAATTAAAAGGGAATTTTCAAATTTCTTGTATTTATTTTGTTAAATTTAAATTAAAACGATTTCGGCAACAGTATCACTAGAGCAAATCTTGAGTAAATAAAATACAAGAGTAAAATAAAGGTATGAAAGCCTATTCTCTTGATTTGCGAGAAAAGATTATTCAAACCTATGAGGCTGGCGGAATCACGCAGCGTGAATTAGCA
>JALZCH010000040.1 GCA_030863175.1 Acidobacteriota bacterium
TTGTTGTATGTGAGCCTTTTCGGTTTTCTTTCATTTTCCGCTTTTCTCAGCTAGATTTTAGCGGAAGATTACTGAAAGTCTTGCACTGAAAGTGCAAAGTTTTTACTAACGTGTTTCAAAGAATAAATTATGAATCAAGCAGAACAAAAAACGACGGTTTCAGAAGCCGTACGAAAGCACAAAGAATTTCTTTTTCCCGCAGTCGCAACTTATTATCAAGAGCCGCTCGCGCTGGTTAAAGGTGAAGGCGAGTACGTCTGGGACGACGCTGGGAATCGCTATCTCGATTGCTTTGGCGGAGTTCTCACGGTCAGCGTCGGACACGCAAATCCGCGCATTAATGAAGCAATTATCAATCAGGTTAATACGATTTCGCACACCTCGACGCTTTACGCAAACAAGCAGCAAGGCGATTTGGCTGAAAAACTCGCGGAAATCTCGCCCGGAAATCTGAAAAAATCATTTTTTACCAACAGCGGAACCGAAGCCGATGATATGGCGGTTCACGCCGCTAAAATTGCGACGGGCAGACACGAAATTGTCGTCCTGCGACACAGCTATTCGGGGCGTTCGGCAACGGCGCTATCGGCTGTCGGGCATTCTACGTGGCGACCGATTCCGGCGCAGATTGCCGGAATCGTTCACGCCCGCGCGCCGTATTGCTATCGCTGCCCGTTCGGAATGACGCCGGAAAATTGCGGTGCGGCGTGCGCCGAAGATGTGAAAGACGTGATTATGACAACGACAACCGGAGAAATCGCGGCGTTTATGGCTGAACCGATTTTGGGCGTCGGCGGCTTCGTCGTTCCGCCCGCAGGATATTTTGAGCGCGTCGCCGAAATTACACGCCAGCACGGAGGGCTCTTTATCGCCGATGAGGTGCAAACAGGTTGGGGACGCACGGGAGACAAGTGGTTTGGCATCGAGCATTGGAACGTTGAGCCGGACATCATCACTTCGGCAAAAGGGATGGGCAACGGAGTACCTATCGGCTGGACTATTGCCACTCAGGAAGTTGCGGATAAATTCCCCGGTCTCACGTTTTCGACTTTCGGCGGAAATCCGGTTTCGATGGCTGCCGGTTTGGCGGTTATCAAAATGATTGAAGAAGAAGATTTGCGGACGAACGCTCGCGTCGTCGGCGATTATTTCCGAGGAAAATTGGAAGAATTAAAAGAAAAGTATCCAATTATCGGCGATGTCCGGGGAATGGGATTGATGCAGGGCATTGAACTCGTCAAAGACCGCCAAACAAAAGAGCCAGCTCCCGAAGCCGTTTTAAAGGTTTTTGAAGAAACCAGGCGGCAAGGCGTTCTCATCGGCAAAGGTGGTCTTTACGGAAACGTCATTCGCACCGGGCTAATGCTCAATTCGACGCGCGACCACGTTGATGAACTGATTGCCGCGCTTGATAAAGGCTTTGCTTTGTGTCGCTCTTAAGCCACGCGATTTTTATTGTGGGAACGAAAAGCCAGAGATTAAATTATGATGACAAAGAAAATCAGCCAGATAGTTATCCTACTGCTGCTGTTGGGAGCGTTTGCATTCGGGCAGGATAAGGTCGAGATTTTAGACCGCTATATCGAATCAGCCCGGAAGGATTGGCAAGTTCCGGGGATGTCGGTCGTCGTTGTCCGCGACGGCAAAGTGATTTTATCTAAAGGATACGGCATTAGGGAGGTTGGCAAATCTGCGGTGGTTGATGCTTCGACTCTTTTCGGGGCGATGTCAACGACCAAGGCGATGACCGCAGTGGCGATGGGCATTCTCGTAGACGAGGGAAAGGTGAACTGGGACGACAAAGTAGTTAAACATCTGCCTGATTTTCGCACTGCCGACCAGTTTGTTACCGGAGAAATCCGCGTCCGCGATCTTTTCACGCACAACGCTGGTTTGCCAAACGCCGATTTTCTCTGGACGCGTGCGACCGAACTGGCGCCCGACGAAATTATCAACCGGCTGCAATATGCTAAACCGGCTTATCCGTTTCGCGCCGGATTTGTTTATCACAACGTAATGTATCTCGTCGCCGGAAAAATCATTGAGCGCGCGAGCGGAATGCCGTGGGAGCGGTTTATGATCGAGCGCGTCTTTAATCCGTTGGGGATGAAAAACACTTTTCCCACACTCGAATCTTCGCGCGCCTATCAAAATCGTTCCTCGGCTCATTTCGAGATTAAAAACAAAATCACGGTCATCCCTGATATGCCGGTTGATACCGCTGCGCCCGCCGGTTCCGTCTGGTCAACATCTGACGACATCGGCAGGTGGGTTAAATTCACGCTCGATAACGCTGCGGCTGACGGAAAGATACTGCTCAAACCTCAGACTTTTGAGGAAATACTCAAACCGCAGGTGATTTTACCGGCAACGTTTTACCCGACTTTTCGCCTGACGAAACCGCATTGGACGACTTACGGACTCGGTTGGTTTCAGCACGATTACCGCGGCGAAATGGTCAATTTTCACACCGGAAGTATGCCAGGACGAACTGCTATCATCGGCTTGCTTCGCGACAAAAAGCTCGGCGTTTATATTTTCGGCAATCTCGCAAACGCAGAATTGCGGCACGCCCTGATGTATAAAGTCTTTGACCTTTTCGCTTTCGACGATAACAGCCGCGATTGGAGCGCCGAGATGAAGGCTTTGTACGAGGGAATTAAAATGGAAGCCGCCAAAAGTCTCGAAGCTCGCAACGCCACCCGCAAATCGGACTCTGCACCAAGCTTTCCCCTCAACGCCTTTGCGGGTAAATATTTCGATCCTTATTACGGATCAGTGGAAGTGCAGCTCGTCGAAGGCAATCTCCGCCTCATCACCAACCGTGAAACATACGCCGTTCTCGAACATTGGGAAAAGGACGCATTTTTGGCGAAATGGAATCGCGGCTGGATGGGCGAAGGCATAATTAGGTTCGAGATCAATCCTGACGGCAAAGAAATCGAAATAATTCTGGGCGGTAATCAAAGATTCAAGCGCCAGGCAAAGCCTTAAAATTACATAAATGAGGGTGAATAAAGATGAAAATAGCCCGAGCAATTTTTAATCAATCGTTGATTTTTTGCGCGTTAATTTTCGGCTGCCAGTTAGTTTGGTCTCAAACTCCTTCGCGTTTTGACCGGAATTTGGAAAAACTCGCCGGCGAAGTGACGATTTACCGCGACCTTTATGGCGTCCCGCACGTTTTCGGGCGGACTGACGCCGGAGCGGTTTTTGGTTTTGCTTACGCGCAGGCGGAAGACAATTTCTGGCGAATCGAGGAAAATTTCATCGCCGCTGTCGGTCGCTCTTCCGAAATTTACGGCGAAGCGACATTGAACAATGATCGGCTGAACCGCGCGCTCGAAATTCCGCGGCTTGCGCGCGAAGAGTACAGCCGTCTCGACGCTCACACGCGCTCTTTGTGCGACGCTTATGCAGCGGGTTTGAATTATTATTTAAAGCGTCACCCGGAAACCAAAATGCGCCTTCTCGACAAATTTGAGCCTTGGCATACGCTCGCTTTTATACGTTACAACTATTATCAAAACGGTTTTGCCCTTGATCCGGCGATCAGTTTTCCGAATGTCCAAACTGCCGAAAATGGGCGCGGCATAAAAGAAAATCAAGGCTCAAACGGCTGGGTTATCAATCCATCGAAAAGCGCGACGGGAAACGCGATGCTTTTTATTAATCCGCATCTGCCTTTTTTCGGTTCCGGACAGGTTTACGAAGGTCATGTCCACAGCGACTCAGGGTGGAATTTTACCGGCTACACGCGTTTCGGTTTTCCCTTCCCGTATGTCGGACACAACGAAAATCTCGGTTGGGTGAGCACCGACAATGCGGCTGACTTAACGGACGTTTACGCTGAAACATTCGACGACCCGAAACGCCCGCTCGCTTATCGCTACGGAAACGGCTATCGGATGGCGACCGAACGAACCGAAGAAATCCGCGTTAAAATGGCAACGGGAATGGAAACACGTCGTTTTACGATGCGTAAAACTCATCACGGTCCGATTCTCGGTGAGCGAGACGGAAAGAAGCTCGCGATTCGGATGGCGAAATTTGAAAACGACGGCTGGCTGCGCGAGTGGTTTCTGATGACCAAAGCCAAAACTTTAAGCGAATTTAAACAAGCGATGCAGCCGCTCAATATGCTTTTCGGCAATGTGATGTACGCCGACCGGCAAGGCAATACGTTTTATCTTTACAACGGCGCCGTGCCTCGGCGCGACCCGCGTTTTGACTGGAAAAAACCCGTTGATGGCTCAAATCCAGCGACCGAATGGCAGGGCTATCATACAATTGACGAGCTGCCACAATTAACAAATCCGAAATCGGGCTGGATGCAAAACTGCAACACGACGCCTTTTCTGCTGACCGACGAAGGCAATCCCGATCCGAAAAGTTTTCCCGCCTATATGGTGCAGGAAGGCGACAATTATCGGGGAGAAATCTCGCGCCGGATTCTTTCTCAAAACAAAAAATTTACCTTCGACCAATGGCGCCGAGCCGCTTCTGATCCGACCGTCTTAATTGCAGAAAAATATTTGCCGCAGATGCTGGCGGGATTGAAAAAACGACTTGATGAATCCCCGGCGAACAATAATAAAGAAACGCAGGATTTGCGAGCCGCTTACGATGAGTTGTCGAAGTGGAATTATCAAAGCTCGACCGATTCGGTCGCTATGACGATTTTTTCATTTTGGATGGACGGGTTGAATCCAAGCAAACTCAGTGATAATAATGCGCTGGTCTCAGCGCTCCAAGACGCGTTGAAAAAACTCGAAAGCGATTTCGGGACATTAAGAACGAAGTGGGGCGAAGTAAATCGCCTGCAGCGCCGAGACGAAAGCAGAGATGAATCGTTTCAAGATAATCGCCCAAGCATCGCCGTTCCGGGTTTTCTGGGCTGGTACGGAGCCGTTTTTACATTCTATGCAGACGATGTTAAAGGGCAGAAAAGACGCTACGGTGTTGCCGGTAATTCATACGTCAGCGTTGTCGAATTTGCCCCGAAAGTGCGCGGCTTTTCAATTCATGTTTTCGGCGCCAGCGGCGATCCCCAAAGCCCTCATTATATGGATCAATCGCCGTTATATGCGCGCGGTGAATTCAAACCCGCTTGGCTTGCGCTTGAGGACATAAAAGCGAATCTGGAGCGTGCTTATCGTCCGGGCGAAGAAAAAAGTAAGTAAGAAATAATAGGGATCATTCTTACAATGATTTTATCCGTGCTTTCGGGAAAATGACCGCAAACTATTTGCGAGCGAAAGACTGTCTACTGAGTCACTAAAAAACAATAGTGAAATAATTCATCAATCTTCAAAATTTTCAAATTTACGAACAACTATCAAGATGTGTGATAACATCTATCAGAGTTACTCCCAAACGAAATACTTTTGCCGTCCGCAAAGGTATTGATCTAATCAAAACTTAAAATTAAGGAAAACCGGTTATAAAGGCTTGAATACTTCCCTTCTTACTTACAAGTGTGTTGATAAAACTGCGCAGCTTGTATGAGAAGTTATTTACTAAGGTTGAAAATAGTGAATAATTTTATCTTTATTGTATTTACTTTATTCGTTATGAGCGTTTCTGTCTTCGGACAAAATGCTTTGGAAAAAGATTTAGGTGAATCCTTCAAACAATTTGATTTAGTAGAGCTAGACGAAAAGGTCGTACTTGAAAAAGCTAAATCAAAACAGCCCATCGAAATTCAAGCCTATGGACGCGAATTCGAATTTGTTTTAACCGCTCATGATTTGAGAGCAGCTAATTACAAAGCCATTGAAAGCATCGATTCGGGCGAACGCGCGCTCGAACGCGGTGAGGTTGAAACGTATAAAGGAAAACTAAAGAACGACCCTGATTCCGAAGTTCGCTTTACCGTAACCGAAAGCGGTTTTGAAGGCTTGATTTACACCGGTGATAGCAGGAAATTCTTTGTTACAAAAGCCCAAAAATTCTCAAAACACGCACTGAGAAGCGATGCAGTCGTTTATAGCGAACATGATTTGGTAAAAACCGTTGATTTATCTCACGACACTGCGAATTTACCCGGTGATATAGAAGGTAAACTGAATCTTGGGGTTGAGCTTGTCCGGGAAAAGGTTTCCGGAGTTGCGGCAGCTTCTGAGTTTAGCGAAGCGGCGGAAGCGACAAACCTGAAAACTGTTGAAGTCGCTACGGAAGCTGATTATCAGTGGGTAATTCAAGCAGGCAATGCGACGGCGGCAAACAACGAGATTTTAGGAATTTTGAACTTGGTCGATGGTATTTACAAACGCGATCTGAACTTATCAATTTCAGTAACGTATCAGCACGCCTGGTCAACTTCCGATCCTTACCCGTCAAGTTCGATGCAGGCTACACTGGATTCATTCTTAAATTATTGGAATTCGAATTATCCAAGCTCGCAATATCCGCGCGACACGGCGCACCTTTTTACCGGTAAATTCAGTTATCAGGGAATTGCTTATGGCGGAATTATTTGTCGCTATCCGAGTTATGCTTACGGATTAACAGGTAGAAGCGGGAATATTAGCCATTTCATCACGGCTCACGAAATCGGTCACAATCTAGGCGCTGAGCACGTTGATAATTCGGGAAGCTGTGCAAACTCGATAATGAATCCCTCTTTATCCAGCAGTGCTACCAGTTTTTGCGCCACGTCCAAAACACAGATTGCCAATTATACGACTTCTTACGGAAGCTGCTTGAGTTCAAGCGGATCAACACCAACCTGTACCTATTCGATTTCCTCTGCAAGTCAAAGTTTCAGCACGAGCGGAGGAACGGGAAGCGTAAGCGTTTCGACACAAAGCGGTTGCAGTTGGGCGGTCGGATTATCAAATCAAAATTTTGTTAGCCTTATTTCTAGCAGTAATGGAACCGGCAGCGGGTTGGTATCATTTTACGTGGCTCAAAACACAAGCACCAGTTTCCGTTCCGCAACACTGACAATCGCGGGACAATATTTTACAGTTCAACAAGCCGGCGTAACTCCGAGCGGTACAACCAAAACTCGCTTTGATTTTGATGGAGACGGTAAAGCAGATGTCTCGGTTTTCCGCCCTTCAACTGTATCCTGGTATACAACTCGTTCTTCTGACAATTCTTTCAATGGAGTCAGTTTTGGGCAACAAGGTGATTTGATGGCTCCGGCGGATTTTGATGGAGATGGAAGAACTGATATTTCTGTGTTCCGTCCTTCAAACGGAACCTGGTATTACTTAAAAAGCTCAACCGGACAGTTTACGGGCATAAAATTCGGGCAATATGGAGACTTACCCATTCCCGCAGATTTTGATGGAGATGGACTGGCTGACATTTCCGTTTTCCGACCTTCAAACGGTTCATGGTACCGTTTAAATAGCTCGACGGGGCAATTTGTCGGAGTTCACTTCGGACAAAATGGAGACATACCGATTACGGGCGATTTCGACGGAGATATTAAATCCGATATTGCTGTTTTCCGCCCGAGTAACGGCGCTTGGTTTATTTTAAGAAGCTCCAGCAATTCATTTTACGGCGTCAGCTTTGGTTTACCGGGAGATATTCCGACTGCGGCGGACTTTGATGGCGATAGAAGAACTGATATAGCCGTTTATAGACCAAGCGCGGGAACTTGGTATCGTTTGAATAGTTCAAGTGGCTCCTTTTTCGGACAGCAATTCGGAATACAGGAAGATAAGCCGACAGCCGCAGATTTCGACGGCGACGGAAGAGCTGACATTGCTGTATTTCGTCCCTCCACAGGAAGCTGGTATTTGCAGAGAAGCTCAACAGGATATACAGGAATACAATTTGGTAAAACAGGTGATATTCCCGCACCAACTGTTTTAATGTCTTATTAAGAAAATCAGAAATTCTTCGAATGAATTTCCTTGAAAATCTCAAATTTGCTTTGGCGAGCTTTCCGCCTGTCTGAAGCAGATTTCAATTAAGAGAAATACATTTACCCCAAAAATTGCAAAAGGAGGCACAGAAAATGTCTGTGCCTCCTTTTGCAATTTTTAAAAACTCTTTTTATTTCGCTCGATTAAGATTTGTTCGAATAAACCGTGAAGAGATTCTCTACGACAATTCTGCTGTTCATTTTAATTCTGCGGCGTTATAGCCCAACGCAGCCGGAATCGAAATAGCAACACAAGCAATAGCGACTCATAATTGTTGTCGAAACGAAACCTCCTCCGATATTATTTTCTGTCTTCAATGAAAATTCGTTTCACTAGAAAAGTTAGACGAGATGCCTAAACTTAGCTATGATGCTTAACAGTAATTTATAAAAATTTGATATTTTTACTCTCCTAATTACAATTTTTCCGACCGCTGATAACTTTTATCCGAAATGAAAAGCTCCTGGCTTAAACTGAAACCGCCGGATGACCCGTCGCCATTTTGGTGGTTGCGGTGGGTGCCGACCGTTGTCGTTTCGGTTTTGACTCTTTATTTTCTTTACGTCGTTGGCAGTGTTGCTATTGTACCGGTGTTGGCATCGTTTGCGCTGGCTTATTTGCTCAACCCGATTGTTCTGCAAGGCGAAAAACTCGGTTTGTCGAGAACCGTTTCGGCAATCGCCGCCATTTTACTGGTGTCGCTCGCCTTCGGCGCGTTTCTCGCTTTTGTTGTTCCCGATCTTTGGGCGGAAAGCACAAAAGCCGGGCAGAAAATCTCAGACAGTTTTACGCCGGAAAACGCTGCCCGGCAAAGAGAGTTTCTCAAACGCTATTCGCCCGCTTTGGAAAGAGTGGCTGGCAATAAAATCGAGCGGTTTTTAAGCGATCCCGTCGCTTTTTATAATGAAAATATGAGCACCACCTCTGTTGACGTAAACGGAAATGTTGTCGTTAACGGAGGCGGAACAGCGGTTTTGGAAACAATCGTTTCTTCGCTCGATCTGCTGCTCGTTCCTTTTTTCGTTTTTTATATTCTGGTTGATTTCCGCACATGGCGCGATTCGCTCGAAGATTTGATTCCCCCGCGTTTTCGCGATCCTTTCAGCAGCCTTTTTGACGAATCCGGGCGAATTCTCGAATCTTACGTTCGCGGGCAGCTTTTAATCGGGCTGATTATGGCGGTCTGTTACGCCGTCGGTTTTTGGCTGCTCGGCGTTCCGGCGTGGGCTGGCATTGCGCTGATTGCCGGACTCCTTAATGCGATTCCGTATGTCGGGACGATTTTAGGTTTTGGTCTGGCAACAGCATTTGTGCTTGCCGAGGGCGGCGGTGTTTGGGATATTGCCGGAGTTTTGGGCGTTTTCGTCGCCGTGCAAAGTCTCGAAGGTTACGCGCTGACGCCCAGAATTTTGGGCGGGCGTTTGAATCTGCATCCGATGGCTGTCTTTTTGGGACTTCTGATCGGCGGAAAACTGTTCGGCGTGCTCGGAATCGTTCTCGCCATTCCCGGAATCGCCATCGGCAAGGTTTTCCTCAAATTCTTGCGCGAGCTTTATCAAGCGTCGTATTTTTATCACGCCGGAGACGTTCATCCGACCCAAGCGCCGAGCGAGAAAATCGAAGAACGCATCGCAGAAGCCGCCGAAACCGTGCTTGCCGAACAGGTCAGCAAAGAAGACGAAGGGGCAAAGGAAAATGCGGAGGCGGTTAAAGATAAAATTCTGGCAATAGATGAAGAGCCTTTATCGGCTAACGACAAAATGAAATATTGATAATTGAATCTGTTTTTGATAATGAAGAACAGAAAATTGGCGATAAAATTCTTGCTGTTTTTATTTTAAAAGGTAAGAAAAAGCAATTTTGTTTGTTTTGGACGAAGAACAATAAATTCTCGGTAATAACAGCGGATTCCCTAAAAGCAATTAACGAATTTGAACAGAAATATAGAATCTGATTTATCCATACTTTCTGCGAATTTGATTATCAAAATATGAAAACACTAATCAAAAACGGACGCATCGTCACGGCGGTTGACGATTACAAAGCGGATATTTTAATCGAAGGCGAAACAATTTCAATCATAGGCGCGAAACTTGAAATGGAAGCCGACAGGACGATTGACGCTTCGGGCAAACTTGTCATTCCGGGCGGCATTGATCCGCACACGCACATGGAATTGCCGTTTGGCGGAACGCAATCGTCAGATGATTTTTTCACCGGTACTCGCGCCGCAGCGTTTGGCGGGACGACGACGATTATTGATTTCGCCGTGCAGTATAAAGGCGAATCAATGATTCAGGCGGTTGACAACTGGCACGCCAAAGCAGCCGGGAAATGCGCGATTGATTACGGTTTTCACCTCATCACGACCGATTTTGAAGATAAACACACCGAAGAAATGTACACCGTGATGGACGAAGGCATTACGAGTTTCAAATTGTTTATGGCTTATCCGGGTGTGTTTCTGGTTGACGACGCAACGATTTTTCGCGCTATGTCCGCTGCGGGAGAGCGTGGCGGCTTGATTTGTATGCACGCCGAAAACGGCATTGTCATCAACGAAATCATCAAACGCGCTTTGGAACAAGGCAGAACAGCGCCGAAATATCACGCCTTGACACGACCGACCAAAGCCGAAGCCGAAGGCGTCCATCGCGCAATTGCGATTGCCGAAATGGCGGAATCGCCCGTTTACATCGTGCATCTGTCGAGCGCCGATGCGCTCAATCAAGTCCGCGAGGCGCGCGACCGAGGCATTCCCGCTTTTGCCGAAACCTGCCCGCAGTATCTTTTCCGTTCGATTGATGATTACGGCGACGATTGGGAAGGCGCGAAATACGTTTTCACGCCGCCGCTTAGGGAAAAACATAATTGCGCCGAGCTTTGGAAAGGATTAAAAATGGACGATTTGCAAGTCATTTCCACCGACCATTGCCCGTTCTGTATGAAAGAGCAAAAAGAACTCGGCAAAGACGATTTTTCAAAAATCCCGAATGGCGCGCCGGGCGTTGAAAATCGAATGTCGCTGATTTACAACGGCGGAGTTGTGGAAAACAGAATTTCGTTGAATCGTTTTGTCGAACTCACATCGACCGCCGCGGCGAAAATGTTTGGGCTTTTCCCGAAAAAGGGCACGATTGCCGTCGGCTCAGATGCGGACATCGTAATTTTCGACGCGCAAAAAGAGCATACTTTCGGCGTCGAAAACGAACATATGAACGTCGATTATTCAACTTACGAAGGTTGGAAGGTAAAAGGCAAAGTCGAAACCGTTTTATCGCGCGGGCACGTTGTAATTGAAAACGGCGAACATAAAGGAAAGGCGGGAGATGGGCAATTTTTGAAACGTGGAACTTGCGTAAATATTTAGCATAAAAATGGCAGAGGCGAAGACAGGCGATTTAGAAGTCGGAAAATCGCTTTCCCATTACCGAATTTTGAAAAAAATCGGCGAGGGCGGAATGGGCGAAGTTTACTTGGCGGAAGATGCTCGCCTGAGGCGTAAAGTCGCCCTCAAATTATTGCCTGAAAATATTGCTTCAAACAAAGAACGCTTGCACCGTTTTGAGCAGGAAGCGTATGCGGCTTCCGCCTTGAATCATCCGAACATTCTGACAATCTACGAATTCAGCGCAACTGGCGGCAGGCATTTTCTGGCTACAGAATACATTGAAGGCGAAACGCTCAGGGAAAAGCTTAAAAACGATGAATTAAGTCTTGCCGATGTTCTCAGCATTGCCGAGCAAATAGCCTTTGCTCTTTCGGCGGCACATGCGGCGGGAATTGTTCACCGCGATCTGAAACCTGAAAACGTCATGATTCGCCGCGACGGCATCGTTAAAGTTCTGGATTTCGGTTTGGCAAAACTGATTGAGAAAAAACAAATCAGTCTTGACAATGAAGCCGAAACACGCGCACTTGTGCAAACAAACCCGGGCGCCGTGATGGGAACTGTTGCCTATATGTCGCCGGAACAAGCCAGAGGTAAAGACACAGACGAGAGAACTGATATTTGGAGTTTAGGCGTTTTAATTTACGAAATGGTAACGCGGCATTTGCCATTTACCGGCGAAACAACCAGCGATGTGATCGCCGCAATTTTAACCAGAGAGCCGTCTTTGCTTTCTCATTATGTCAAAAACGCTCCGGCGGAATTGCAGCGCATTTTGGGGAAGATTCTGAGAAAAAACCGCGATGAGCGTTATCAACACATTAAAGATTTGTGGATTGATTTGAAAGACCTGCGGCAAGAGTTGGAATTTACTGCGAAACTTGAACGCTCCGCTGCTCCAAACACAAGCCAAGCTGGAGAGATTAAAAGAGACGCCAACGCGCAGACGCAAATTTTAACTGAAGATAAATTAACCGGCGCGGCAGCAAGTGCGGTTTCAACAAAGGATTTAACGGCTAATGATACTCATCCGACATCGAGTGCGGAATACATCGTCGGCAGCATTAAAAGAAACAAGACGGCAGCGATTCTTGCGCTGACGTTATTCGTTATTGTGTTGGCGGGCGTCGGTTACGGCATTTACAGATTGATTGCGAAGCAAGACAAACCCGCGCTGTCATTTCAGTCGGCGAAAATCACGCGGCTGACGACGACCGGAAAAGCGTCTGGCGTAGGCATTTCGCCCGACGGCAAATACGTCGTTCACGTTCAAATCGAAGGCGGGCAGCAGAGCCTTTGGATGCGGCAGGTCGCCACGCAGAGCAACGTTCAGATCGTCGCGCCCGCCCCCGTTTTCTACGCCGACAGTATGACTTTCTCGCCCGACGGCAATTACGTTTACTACAACATTACCTCGCAGGATTACCCGCAACGCGCTCTCTTCCAGGTGCCGACGCTCGGCGGCACGCCGAAAAAGCTGTTGGAAAATATAAACTCTTCTCCCATCACTTTTTCTCCCGACGGCAAGCAGTTCGCTTTCGTTCGAAATGCGCCGGGTAAAGAGTCTGCGTTGATGATTGCAAATGCGGACGGGACAAACGAGCAAAAACTCGTCACGGTTAAAAACCCGCCCGAAGCCATACTCTCCTCCGCGTGGTCGCCGGACGGGAAGAGAATCGCCTACGTGGCGGGGAATTTTGACAGCAACAACCAGACGATATTTGAGACGCAGGTCGCGGACGGTTCGACCAAGCCTTTGACCGCGCAAAGGTGGCTCAGAGTTAGCAGACTGGCGTGGCTCGCCGACGGCAGCGGCTTGTTAATGCTCGCGACACCAGGACAGAGCTTCGTCTATCAAATCTGGCATCTTTCCTACCCGGAAGGCGAGGCGCGCCAGCTCACCAATGATCTGAATGACTATCGGGGCATGAGCCTTGCGGCAGACTCCAACACGCTGTCGGTTGTCCAATCAGAGACGCAGGCGAGCATCTGGATTATGACGGCGGGCGACGTGAGCCGCGCCCGACCTGTCACATCCGGTTCGGGAAAAGCCGACAACAGCCCTGCTTGGACGCCGGACGGCAGAATCGTCTACCACTCTAACGCGAGCGGCAACAACGACATCTGGATCACGAATGCAGACGGCGGCAACCCGAAGCAACTGACGGCTAATGCGCGCGTCAACCAAGCGCCAGCGGTCTCGCCCGACGGACGCTACATCGTGTTTCACTCCGACCGCGCCGGAGTCCCGCACCTCTGGCGGATGAAGCTGGACGGCAGCGACCAGCAACAACTGACTAACGGCGCAAGCGGCGAACAGAATGCGCAATTCTCGCCCGACGGACGCTGGATAGTTTACCGCACGATTTTCGGCAGAGCGACCGTGTGGAAAATACCTGCCGACGGCGGCGAGCCTGTGCAACTCACCGACAAAATCTCAAGATTGCCTACTATCTCACCTGACGGTAAGCTGGTTGCTTACCTCTTTCGCCCCGATGATAACGCCCCGTGGCGTGTCGCCGTCGTCCAGGTTGATGGCGGTGAGCCGCTCAAGACGTTTGATGTTTCTCCGGCAACTCCTTTGCTTAGATGGACGCCCGACGGTCGCGCCGTCGCCTACATTGACTCGAAGAACGGCGTCTCTAATATCTTCGCGCAACCGCTCGACGGCGGCGCTCCGAAGCAGTTGACCGACTTCAAAGCCGACAGCATTTTCTCGTTCGCCTTCTCGCCCGACGGCAAACAACTAGCCCTTTCGCGCGGCACAGTCAACAACGATGTCGTGTTGATTAGCAATTTCAAATGATTGAGTAAAAATATATTTTAGACGCGATGAAATCCGTGGAGAACAAGTTTATGACAAACAACGAAACAATCCAACACGAAGACGGGGCGCAGCTATGTTGAAAACTGGAACACAAGGAAGGCAAGGCGACGGGCAATTTTTGAAGCGCGGAACTTGCGTGAACATTTGAGCTTGCTGACAAACTGAGATTACAGAAGGAGGACGAAAATTATGATACGAATGATTCCGCTGGCTGCCGTTTTGATAGGTCTGACGGCTTCTACGCTCGGTCAGGGAAATCCGACAAATGAAACGAGCGCCGGCAAAATTATTGAGGAAGTAAAAAAAGCGGCGGGCGAATTAAGCGCTGCGATTGCGCGACGCGACGAAGCGGCGCTCAAGCTCATTCTCGCCAACGATTACATTTTTGTTCATTCGACAGGTGAAGCTGAAGATAAAACAGTGCGCATCAGTAAAGTTGTCTCAAATAAGCTGCCGACAGTCGGATCGTCTTCGCGAGACAACGAGCAATTTCGCGTTTATGACAAGACTGTCATCATCAGTTCCGATACGCGCCAAAAATCCGAACTGAACGGTGTAAAGCGCGAAATACTTTTTCGCGGGTTGATGGTTTGGGTAAAAAAACAGGAACGCTGGCAGCTCGTCGCGCAACAATCGACGCGCGTCCAGCCTGCACGAACCGCGATCGTGCTCGACCCGAAAATTCTTGATCTTTACGTCGGTCGTTACGAACTCTCCGAACCCGCCGGCTCTGTTTTCGTCGTCACGCGCGAAGACAAATTGCTGTTCGGGCAACTGGCAAACGGAAGGAAACTGGAATTAACGGCAGAGTCCGAATCAAAATTTTTCGTCGAAGGAATAAATCAGCAGGTGCAATTTTACAAGGACGAGAAAGGCGCAGTCACGCGCGTCGGCATTCGCATCGGAACCGGCGAGGAAATGGTTGGGAAAAAGATTCAGTAACAGCAAAACGGTTTCGCCCAAGCGCGTCTTGCGAACATTTTTTGCAAACAACTAGCAAATACAAGGGAAAAGTGGGCGACAGCATTTTCTAAGGCGCGGTACAAGCGTCAACATTTAAAATCTCGTTTTAAGATGTCCGCTCATTACTTTTCTGGTGAAAGCGACGGCTTAAATTGAAATGAAAGGTAAAATCGCAATCGCTCAAAGCGAGCAGGAAATTCTGGACTGTTACGAAGTAATGGCTGAATTGCGCCCGCAAATAGAGCGAAACACGTTTGTGCCGCTTGTCGAAAGATTGTTTGAAATCGCCGGTTTTCGTCTCATTTATTTGTTCGACGACGAAATCAAAGCCGTCGCCGGATTTAGAATTTCCGAATGGCTGGCGGGCGGCAAATATCTCGAAATTGAAGACTTCGTGACGAAAAGCGGTGAGCGTTCCCGTGGATATGGCAGTAAGCTTTTTGATTGGCTCGTCGAACACGCAAAAATAAACGATTGTCAACAGGTGCGGCTCGTTTCCCGCGTGAGCCGCGAGGATGCACATCGCTTTTATTTGCGAAAAGGGATGATGCTCGAAGCTTATTATTTTTCCCTCAATCTTAAATAAGAACAAAGGAAGAAATATGATTGTTTCCCTGGCTGAAAGAGAGTTGAAAACCAGATTTGGTAGTTTTCAGGAAATTCTTTATTACGACGGACAATCAGAGTCCATTGCGCTCGTGATGGGAAATGTCGAAGGACAAGAGAACGTTTATTGCAGAATTCATTCAAGCTGCATTTCCGCTCATGTTTTTAACAGCGTCGAATGCGAATGTCGCGAGGAAATGGAAACGGCGCAGGCTATGATCCAACAAAAAGGACAAGGCGTAATTATCTACCTCGAACAGGAGGGCAAAGGCAACGGGCATCTCGCTCTGATGGCGAGCATTCCGCACAAAAAAGCTGGTTTTAAACAGAGCGAAGCGTATGAAAAAGCCGGATTTGAAGCCGACGCCAGAAACTATCGCCCGGCTGCTGAAATCTTGTCTGATTTAAAAGTTAAGTCTGTGGTTTTGCTGACCACCAATCCCGAAAAAGCAGAAGATTTGCGAAGAGCTTCAATAGTCGTTTCCGATACCAAAAAGTTAATTTTATAAATAATATGACGAGCTCAGTTGAAACAATCCAACACGAAGACGGTCGCGTCGAACTGCGCGACGAAGCATTGCAAGAGATTGAAAACTCTCCGCTTTATAATGAAGACCTCGCGCCCGTCCCGATTGAAAAGCGCAATTGGACGACGTATAACTACGCCGCGCTGTGGATTTCGATGGCGCACTGCATACCGACTTATATGATGGCTTCGGGCTTGATTTCGGCGGGGATGAATTGGTGGCAAGCGCTCATAACGATTCTTTTGGGCAATACGATTGTTCTCGCGCCGATTCTGCTAAATTCCCATCCGGGAACAAAATACGGAATTCCGTTTCCTGTTTTCGCGCGTGCCGCTTACGGCACTTACGGCTCAAATCTTCCGGCGATTATGCGCGCAATTGTCGCGTGCGGCTGGTTCGGGATTCAGGCTTGGATCGGCGGACAGGCGATTCATATATTCTTCTCTTCAATAATTCCGAATTGGCAAACGCTTTTGGGCGGCGCAGTCGGCGGGCATACGCCGACAGAATGGATTTCGTTTTTGATTTTCTGGGCGATGAATATTTTTATTATTTATCGCGGTATGGATTTATTAAGGCACGTTGAAAACTGGGCGGCGCCGTTTGTTTTGATAATGACGGCAATCCTGCTCGCGTGGATTTTGTATCAAGCCGGTGGCGTCGGCTTTTTATTAAATGAGCCGGGTAAGTTTCAAACGGCAGGCGAGTTTTGGAAAATTTTCATTCCCTCTTTGACCGCCATGATTGGATTTTGGGCGACGCTATCGTTGAATATGCCCGATTTTACGCGGTTCGGAAAAAGCCAGCGCGAACAGGTTGTCGGGCAAACTGTCGCACTTCCAACGACAATGGTGGTTTTTGCCGCAATGGGAATTTTAATCACTTCCGCAGCGGTCGTTGTCTTTCCAAACGCAAAAGCGGATGACCTTTGGGACCCTGTAAAATTGGTCGGGCAGTTTTCACAACCTTTAATTGTCGCGATTTCAATGTTCACGATTGTCGTTGCGACGCTTTCGGTAAATATCGCCGCAAATGTTGTCTCGCCTGCGAACGATTTTGCCAACGCTTTTCCGCGCTGGATTTCTTTCAGTACTGGCGGTTTGATAACCGGAATTGTCGGAATTTTGATGCAGCCGTGGCGACTTCTCGCTGATCCGAGCGGTTATATTTTCTCCTGGCTGCTGGGTTATTCGGGCGGCTTGGGCTCGATTGCCGGGGTTTTGATCGCCGATTATTGGTTTGTGCGAAATAAAAATCTGAACCTCGGCGATTTGTACCGGACGAAAGGCGTTTATCATTATGACGGCGGCTGGAACTGGCGCGCGGTCGCCGCGACGCTGCTCGGTTGCCTTTTTGCCTGGATTGGGTTAATAATTCCTGCGCTTCACTTCTTGTACGATTACGCTTGGTTCGTCGGTTTTGGGGTTTCTTTCGTTGTTCATTACCTGTTGATGAAAGCAATGCCGCCGAAATTTGAAGAGTTTCCTCAAATCGAAAATGATAGCGTTTAAATGTATAATTTTGGTGTCTTTATCGGCGTCGGAAACAAAAGGGCGACTCCCATGAAATATATCTTTCTGACATTTGCTTTTCTAATAATTGGACTAGTCGCGTTTGGTCAATTGAATAAGCAATCCACAGTCACGGCAATTTTGCCTCAAGACTTAAAATGGAACTCGATTCCTGCTTTACCAAAGGGAGTAGAAGTCGCAAATCTATTGGGAGATCCGAATGAGAAAACTGTAGCACCTTGGGCTGCGCGAATAAAATTTCCTGCAAATGTTAAGCTAATGCCGCATTCGCATTCCGATACGAGATATTTAACCGTGCTTTCGGGAACATATTATCAAGGAGTTTCGGAGCGTTTTGATGAAAAATCGGCACGCGCCTTTCCGCCCGGCTCATTTCTGATTGTCCCAGCAGGCGTGAAACATTTCGTTTGGGCAAAGGAGGGCGAAGTTATCGTTCAGGAATCGGGAACATCTCCTTCTGAAACTATTTACGTTGAACAACCCGCTCAAAATGAGACCAAATAAATACCTTAAGCGGTCGTAAACGCTGCAATTTTATCGGAGAAAGTTTTATGAAATACAGCAAAGTTAAAAATTATTATAACGGTAAATTCGTCGAAAGCCGTTCGCCTGAAATGTTGGAGGTAGTCTCGCCGATTGACGGCAGCTTGTTGTCAAGAGTTCCGATGTCTTCTGCCGATGAATTAAACGCCGCGGTCGAATCAGCAAAAACTGCTTTTGAAGGCTGGAGCAAAACGACTATCAAAGAGCGCGTTCAAGTTTTTTTCAGATACCGACACTTACTCGAAAAAAACTTTGAAGAACTAACTGCGCTCATCTCCGAAGAAAATGGCAAAACTTGGGACGAAGCAAAGGCGGAGGTCGAAAAATCAATTGAATTAACCGAGTTTGCCTGCTCGATGCCGCAGCTTGTCGCGGGCGAAATTTTAGAAGTTTCACGCGGAGTTGAATGCCGGATTGATCATTTTCCGGTTGGTGTCATCGCTTCAATCGTGCCTTTTAATTTTCCGCTGATGGTTCCGAATTGGACAATGCCGAATGCGCTTGTGCTTGGCAATACAATGATTATGAAGCCATCGGAACTCGTGCCTTTGTCGGTTGCAAGAATGGCTGAGCTTTTGAAAGAAGCAGGTTTGCCCGATGGAGTTTTTAACGTTGTCAACGGCGGCAAAGAAATTGTCGAAGGCATTTGCGCACATCCGGATATTGAAGCCGTCAGCTTTGTCGGTTCAACAAATGTCGCGCGCATTGTTTATCAGCAAGCGACCCATAATTTAAAACGCTGCGTCGCGCTCGGCGGCGCGAAAAATCATCTTTTCGTTTTGCCGGACGCGAATCCCGCAATGACGGCTTCAAACGTTGCGGCTTCGATGTCGGGCTGCGCCGGACAACGTTGTATGGCGGCTTCGGCGATGATAGCAGTTGGAAACGTTAATCCGATTATTGACAGACTTTGTGACGAAGCCAGAAAAGTAGTTCCCGGAAAAAATCTCGGCGCGGTGATCTCAAAAGCCGCGAAAGAGCGCATCGAAAGATACATCACCGAGGCGGAACGCGAAGGCGCGAAGGTTTTAGTTGACGGACGCGGCGCAACTGTGGCGGGCAAAGAAAACGGCTTTTACGTTGGTCCGACGGTAATTGATTACGTCAAACCGGAGATGTCGGTCGCGCGCGAAGAAATTTTCGGTCCCGTAATTTCGATTATGCGAACGGAAACGCTCGATGAAGCTATTAAAATCGAAAACTCTAATCCTTACGGCAATGCGGCTGCTGTTTTTACGCAGAGCGGCGGTTTGGCGCGTTATGTAATGGAGCACGCGAGTGCCGGAATGATCGGCGTCAACATTGGCGTTCCCGTCCCGCGCGAACCGTTTTCCTTCGGCGGCTGGAACGAATCTCGTTTTGGTGCTAACGACATCACGGGCAAAAGCTCAATTGAATTTTGGACTAAATTAAAGAAAACAACGACCAAATGGAATCCGGAGGCTGGCATTAACTGGATGAGTTGATGTAATTTATATTCCTCACTTTTTACTCTCTCAAAAAGTTTGATGAAAAATAACCTCAAATTAACGATTCTTTTCGCCGGAATTGTTTTTAGCGCGCTGTTTCTCTCTGAAAACAAGCAACGGGCGCAAACGAAACAAGTTGAAACAGCCGGACAAAAGTTTAAGAATATTAAAGTTTTAAACGAAATGCCCGCTGACCAAATGGGCAAAGTGATGAACATAATGTCGGCTTCGCTCGGCGTCAATTGCAGCTTTTGCCACGTTGAAAACGATTTCGCCAGAGACGATAAGGAAAAAAAGCAGGAAGCCCGCGAAATGATTAAAATGACTTTTGAGCTGAACAAAAATCATTTCGATAATCGCCCTGAAATCACCTGCAACACTTGTCATCGCGGCGAGGAGCATCCGCAGTCAGCTCTGAATTTAAATCTTATTGCCGTTGAAGAACGCCCGAAACAGCCGGAAACCAAACCGACGGTTGAGTGGATTCTGGAAAAATACGGACAAGCTCTGGGCGGTAAAGCTAATCTGGCAAAAATAAAATCGCGCTGGATAAAAGCAAGCCGCGTTGAGCCGAACGGCAAAACCGAACCGGAAGAAATCTGGCAAAAATCGCCGAACAAATTGCTCGTCAAGACTGTTTATCCCGCAGCCGTTGTCACCGAATCGTTTGACGGAGCAAATGTCTGGAAACGGGTTAACGAAACGCCGATTGATTTAAAAACCGATGAAATCGAAGAGATTCGCCGCAACGCAGAGCTTTTCGGTTCGGCAAATCTAAAAGACTTTTATTCGAAATTGGAGTTCAGCGCGGTTGACAAAATTGATGGACGTGAAGTTAATTTAATCCGCGCGACAACGGCAACCGGCGGGCGTGAAAGACTTTATTTTGACCGCGAAACCGGCTTGCTCGTTCGCAGGACGGCAAGCGTTCCGACGGTTCTCGGAAATTTTGTTTACCAAGTTGATTATTCGGATTACAAAGATTTCGGCGGCGTAAAACTGCCCGCGACAACGCGCTTTGCTGTGCCGAATATCACTTGGACGCGAAAGATTCTGGAAGTCAAAAACAATGCGGCTATTGAAGACGCAAGATTCAATCAGCCCGCGAAATAATTTTAAGAGGAAATTTTATGGCAAGAACTGTTAAATGCGGTTTGATTCAGGCGCGCAATGTCGCGCCGACAGATGCGCCGATTGAGGAAATCAAAAAACAAAACGTCGAAAATCAAATGAAAATGGTCGAAGAAGCTGCGCGCCAAGGCGTGCAGATGCTTTGTTTTCAGGAGATTTTTACCACGCCTTATTTCTGCGCCGAGCAGCAGACGCGCTGGTACGAAGCGGTCGAAAGAATTCCTGACGGTCCCACGGTCAAAATGATGCAGGACGTGGCAAGACAATTCGGAATGGTTTTGATTGTGCCGATTTACGAAGAAGAAATTACCGGCGTTTATTACAATTCAGCCGCCGTGATTGACGCCGACGGGAAATATCTGGGCAAATATCGCAAAACTCACATTCCGCATGTTAATCCTGGCTTTTGGGAGAAATTCTATTTCCGCCCTGGCAATTTAGGTTATCCGACTTTTAGAACAGCTTACGCGCAAATCGGCGTTTATATTTGCTACGACCGTCATTTTCCCGAAGGCGCGCGGGCGCTCGGTTTAAACGGTGCCGAAATTATTTTTAATCCGTCTGCAACCGTCGCTGGCTTGAGCGAATATCTCTGGAAGCTCGAACAGCCTGCGCACGCTGTCGCTAACGGATATTTCGTCGGCGCAATCAACCGCGTCGGTCACGAAGCGCCCTGGAACATCGGCGAATTTTACGGGCAAAGCTATTTCTGTGACCCCCGCGGGCAAATCGTCGCCGAAGCTTCGCGCGATAAAGATGAATTGGTTGTGGCGGATTTGAATTTCGATATGATTCGCGAAGTCCGCAATACATGGCAGTTTTTCCGTGACCGTAGACCTGACGCTTACGGCGCTCTAGTTGCCGATTAAAATTTTATGCGAGAAAGACAGCGTTATTTTTCCGGCACGAAATGGGAATCAATTGTCGGCTACTCGCGTGCCGTTAAAGTCGGCGAGCGGATTTATGTCACAGGAACGACCGCGACCAATGAGAACGGCGAAATTGTTGGAGTTGGTGACGCTTATGCACAAACGGTTCAGACAGTCCGCAATATCGAACGAGCTTTGAAAGGCTTGGGCGCGGGGTTGGAAAACGTCGTGCGGACGAGGATGTTTGTCACGGATATTTCGCGCTGGGAAGAATACGGGCGAGCACACGGAGAGTTTTTCAGCGAGATAAAACCTTGCGCGACAATGGTCGAAGTTTCGGCATTGGTTGACCCTGAAATGCTGATTGAAATCGAAGTTGACGCCGAGTTGTAAAAGAAAAAACTATGTCAGTCATTCACCATTCACCCCTGAATATCGAACAAATCGAACGCAATTTCCGAGAAATCGCGTCGCCATTGACAGAAGCCGAAGCGATTCTCGAAGCCAATCGCTGCGTTTACTGTTACGACGCACCCTGCATGCACGCCTGCCCGACGCACATTGATGTGCCTTCGTTTATCAAAAAAATTGCAAGCGGAAATCTCTCGGGTTCGGCGCGCGTGATTTTCGACGCAAATCCGATTGGTGCGACCTGCGCGCGTGTTTGCCCGGTCGAGGTTTTGTGCGAAGGCGCTTGCGTCGAAAATACGTTGATGCAAAAGCCAATTGAAATCGGGCGTCTGCAACGCTACGCGACCGATTTCGTGATGAGCCGAAAGCGCGGCGTTTTAAAAGCGGGCGCGCCGAACGGAAAATCTGTCGGCATCATCGGTTCGGGTCCGGCGGGTTTGTCCTGCGCTACTTTTTTGGCGCGGCTCGGTTATGCGGTGACAATTTACGACAAAAAACCGTTGCCCGGTGGTTTGGACACTTACGGAATGGCGGAATACAAAATGACGCAGGCAGTTTCGGTTGGAGAAGCCGAAATGGTTCAGCGGCTCGGAGTTGAATTTCGCCAAAACACCGAAGTCGGACGGCACGTTTCGCTTAAGGATTTGGAAGAAAAACACGATGCGATTTTCCTCGCAATCGGTTTGGGCGCGACGAATCGGTTGAACATTCTGGACGAAAATCTGTCGGGCGTAATGGACGCGCTGGATTTTATCGAGCGTATAAAGACACGCGAATGGAGCAAAGTTCCGTTCGGCAAAACCGTTGCCGTAATCGGCGCTGGAAATACTGCGGTTGACGCAGTTACGCAAGCAAAACGCTTGGGCGCGGAAAGAGTTTTGATGGTTTATCGCAAAACTGATAAGGAAATGCCCGCTTACGAATACGAATACGATCTGGCTAAACGAGACGGAGTGGAATTTGTATGGCAAGCCGCGCCTATTGCAATTCTTCCCGGCGAAAACGGCTCGCCTTTGACTTTGCGGTGCGAGAAAACCGACGGTTCGAACCGGATTTTTGAAATCCCGTGCGATATGGTCATCAAAGCCATCGGGCAGCAAAAACAACGTTTCTTTTTAGAGCATATTCCCGATCTCGAACTTGACGCGGGCGGGCGGGTCGTCGTCAACAACGATACGATGCAAACGACAAATCCGAAATATTTTGCGGGCGGCGATTGCGTCAACGGCGGCAAAGAAGCGGTTGACGCCGCACAAATGGGGAAAATTGCGGCACAGGGCATTCATTTCAGCTTAACCGGCGAAAAAATTGAATTTGCCGGAGCGCGTTTACCCGTTCTCGAAAACAACGAAAGGAACGAACATCACTAAATTTTTACTTTTCTAAAAACCGCTGACGAAAATAAAATATGGAAACGGAAAAGAGGGAAACTGATAATTTGGGAAAGGGCGGAAAACCTTCGGGGTTTGTCGAGAGGGCGCTCAACGCCATCGAGACGATTGGGAACAAACTTCCCGATCCGGCGGCGCTTTTTTTGATTTTGCTGATTGTAGTGTGGATCTTATCCGCGTTGCTTTCGGCGATGACGTTTGCCGAAATCGATCCGCGCAATGGAAAGCCGCTGGTCATCAACAATCAATTGACGGGAGCTTCGATTGCAACGTTTCTGTCAAGTATGGTGACTACGTTTACGGGTTTTCCCCCGCTTGGCGTTGTGCTTGTAGCGCTGCTCGGCGTCGGCGTTGCCGAACACACAGGCTTTATCAACGCTTCGCTGAAAGCGCTTTTGAGTTTTACTTCCGTCAAGCTACTGACGCCGATGCTAATTTTCGTCGCCGTCATCAGTCATACTGCCGCCGACGCCGGTTATGTCTTGGTAATTCCCTTGGGCGGCATAATTTTTTATACAGCCGGGCGACATCCGCTGGCGGGAATAGCGGCGGCTTTCGCTGGCGTTTCGGGCGGTTTCAGCGCGAATTTCGTGCCGTCGAGCATTGATCCTTTACTAGCGGGTTTAACGCAGTCGGCGGCGCAGATTATTGATCCGGCGCGCACAGTCAATCCTTTGAACAACTGGTATTTTACCGCCGCGTCCTGTCTGGTAATTATTCTCATCGGCTGGTACCTGACCGACCGCGTGATCGAGCCGCGCTTGAAAAAAGTCCCAATTGATGGCGACACAAGCGATCTGCCGAGAATGGAAACTCTTGGTGCGAACGAGAAACGCGGACTCATCGCGGGAATCCTGACGCTGCTCATCGGTCTCGGAATTTTAATCGCCGTAACGATTCCCGAAACATCGCCGTTGCGCTCGCCGGTCGGTTATAAATTAACCGCCGCGTCGTTTGAGCGTTTAAGCGCAGCGGGCGTTCCCGAAGACGTTCTGAAACGAGCAGCGCCTATCCGCGAGCAGGAGCTTTTCGGCACGACGGCTTTTCAAAACGCCCTGAAAACCCGGCTCGGCGACGAAAACGCAGGGAAATTCGGCGCTCTTTTCACGCAAAACGCCGAACAAACGCCGCCGCAAGTCACGGTCGCCGCCGCGCCTCTGATGCAGTCGATTGTGCCTCTGATTTTCATTTTGTTCATTTTGCCCGGAATCGTTTACGGTTATGTAGCAAAAACGGTCAAAAGCCACCGCGACATCATTCAAGGGATGAGCAAATCAATGAGCGCGATGGGCTACTACATCGTGCTGGCGTTTTTCGCCGCCCTGTTTATTGCTGCCTTCACGCAGTCGAACATCGGCGCGCTGCTCGCGTTAAAAGGCGCGGGCGCGCTGCAAGCATTAAATCTGCCCGGACAGGTGACGATTGTCGGGATTATCCTGCTGACCGCGACTGTTAATCTTTTGATCGGCTCGGCATCGGCGAAATGGGCGCTGCTGGCTCCGATTTTCGTTCCGATGCTGATGCAGCTGGGAATTTCGCCTGATCTGTCGCAGGCGGCATACCGCGTCGGCGATTCGACGACGAACATCATCACGCCGCTGATGCCGTATTTCCCATTGGTCGTTGTTTACGCGCAGAGGTACGTTAAAAACACAGGAATCGGAACGCTCGTCTCGCTGATGCTGCCGTATTCGATTACATTCCTGATCGTTTGGACGATTTTCCTGATTGTTTACTGGACGCTCGGCATTCCGCTCGGTCTGCAGGCTCCTTATACCTATCCGTAAGGTTTGGGTTTTAAAAATTTCAAAATCCACTTTTTTAAGGAGAAAATTTATGCAGGAAGAAAGAGATTTAATTGAAAAAGAAAAAGGTGATGAAACAGAATCGAAATCGCAGCATGAATCGCCTGAAAACGCTGAGCATCCAGTTCCTGGCATAAAGCACGAACACGAACCGGATGCGGAAAACATTATGCCCGCCGTGGACAGACCGGGAACCTTTTAGTATGACCCTGCAAATTTGTTTGAATTGCAAAAAGTTAGGATTAACTTGGCGGATGGGTGAAGACGAGCGAACTTGGTGGTTCTGTTCCGAATGCGGTTTTGAAATCGAAGAGGATGAAAACAAGGAATGTTTTTGCGGGAAATGTAACTCACCGTTGCCTTCCGTATCCTGGCTTTTGAAAGAAGAAGCGGGATTTTATTGGTGCTTTTCTTGTAATGAGAGAACAGAGCAAATAAAAAAAGACACAACTGATTACAAGGCTTGGTTTAGAGAACTAGGCAATACCAATTCATAAAAATTATGGCAGATTTAAAAGTAAATTTTGCGGGCATCAAATCGCCCAATCCTTTCTGGCTCGCGTCAGCGCCGCCGACGAATATGGGTTCGATGGTCGAAAGGGCTTTTGACGCGGGCTGGGGCGGCGCGGTTTGGAAGACTTTGGGCGAGCCGATTGTCAATGTCTCATCGCGCCTCGCTTCAATTGATCACGGCGCTATGCGGATGATTGGTTTGAATAATATCGAATTGATCACAGACCGCCCGCTCGAAGTGAATCTGAAAGAAATTTACGAGTGCAAAAAGAAATATCCGAATAATGCCGTAATTGTTTCCTTGATGGTCGAATCAAAACGCGAAGCGTGGCACGAAATCGTTAAACGCGCTCAGGACACGGGCGCGGACGGTTTTGAACTGAATTTCGGCTGCCCACACGGTATGAGCGAGCGCGGAATGGGTTCGGCGATGGGACAAGTGCCCGAATACACTTGTATGGTCACCGAATGGGTAAAAGAAGTTTCCGAATTGCCCGTAATCGTAAAGCTTACGCCAAATGTGACAAATATTCTGCCGCCTGGACGCGCCGCGCAAAACGGCGGCGCGGATGCCGTTTCGTTGATAAATACGATCAATTCTGTGATGGGCGTTGATATTGACTCGATGATTCCGCACCCGAACGTCGGCGGAATGGCGGCGCACGGCGGTTATTGCGGTCCGGCTGTGAAACCGATTGCGCTCAATATGGTTTCGGAATTGGCGCGCGACAAAGATTTTAACATTCCGATTTCAGGTATCGGCGGCATCTCGAACTGGCGCGATGCGGTCGAATTTATGCTGCTCGGCGCGGGAACCGTTCAGGTTTGCACCGCCGTAATGCATTTCGGTTATCGAATAGTCGAAGATTTGACTGATGGCTTAAACAATTACCTCGATGAAAAAGGCTTTGCTTCGGTCAACGACATTATCGGGAAATCGGTTAATCGCGTAACCGATTGGAGCAATCTCGATTTAAATTATAAAGTCGTCGCCCGTGTTAACAATGAAAATTGTATTCAGTGCAATCTCTGTCACATCGCCTGCGAAGACGGAGCGCATCAGTGCATTGATTTTCACATGGTTGATAACAAGCGCTTTCCGGTTGTTGACCAACAAGAGTGCGTCGGCTGCAACCTTTGTTATTTGGTTTGCCCATCGCCAGGCGCGATTTCGATGGTCAGGCTGGACGACGGCAGCCAGCCGATGAATTGGAAAGAATACACGAGCGCGCGAAATTAATTGCAAGCTACTGCAATTTATTTCATTAACCGAAAATAAAAATAAAAACGGAAGCCGGGGGTCGAGCTTCCGTTTTTATTTGCATAAAGCTGAAGTCAACTTGCGGCTTTATGCGGCGAGAGCTTCCGGATAGCTCTGGGTTAAAATTTGTTCGATATTTTCGGGCGAATAGAATTCGTTAACTGGAACAGTGCCAGCAACAACACCTAAAAACCGATCAGTTTGTCTTTGATTTCCGCGCAGTGCCCCAAAAAGCTGCTGCATTTCTGGTGTCGGCGGCTGCAAACGCGCCAGATCACAGGTCATTTCAAACATCGGCATCACGGCTTGGTTGCGTTTTCGCTCGTAAACTGCCAGCGCGTCTTCGAGCCGCAGATTTCCCGATAAACCGCTGTCAATTGCGCCAGCCAGAAATTCAGCGTCGCGCAAAGCGTCGGTAATTCCCTGCGCAGTGATCGGGTCTTTGTGATAACCGGCGTCGCCGACTAAAGCCCAGCCCGCGCCGAAAGGCTTGCGAATGAAATTCGGCAAAACGCCCGATCCGACAAACTTTTCTTCGCGCTTTCCGTTGCGGATTAGCATTGCCAGCGAGGGAACATGCGTTTCGACTTCCCGAATAAATTCGGCTTCGACGTTCGATCTAATTCGGTTGAATTCAGATTTCGGAAATACACCAACAATCATCGTCAATCCGTCGTTGGTCGAATCGACTACAAACATTCTGCGTTCACGCACGTAGAGTCCGGTCGTGTTGTTCGGAATACCGCTCCAGTAAGAATAATAATTACAGGTTAGCGTTCCGCGATCTTCGTAAATTGGAGCCTCAACCGCACGCGCTACAAACGAACGCGCTCCATCGGCGCCGACGACAATTGTCGCCTTTTCGGTGACGGTATTTCCGTTTTGGTCACGCCCGCGAATCCCCGTCACTCGTCCGTTTTCCGTCGTTAATTCTTCGACGATAAATTGTTCACGCAGCTCGGCTCCGGCTTCGACAGCGGCGTCGGCTAAAATCTTGTCGAGAAATCTGCGGCGCGGCGCGTAAGCTTCGCGGTTGCCGTCAATCGCGGGCGGCGAACCTGTGAGCGCGAACGGACCGATATCGAATTTAAACGTGGTCGTTGCAGGACAATTCGACGCTTTGATTTTTTCAACCAAGCCCCAACGCTTCAACCGAGCGACGCCGGGCTGATGAATGTGATGCGTGGAAACCGTGTCGCTCGGAAAAGCGGCTTTATCCACAACCAAAACTCGATAACCTTTGCGCGCCAACAGCATTGCCAGCGGTGAACCGGCGCATCGCGCTCCGACTACAATTACGTCGTACATATTTTTCCATCTCACTTTTCAAATTTCTGCGGCGGCAAAATTTGTCCGCATTATTTAGCGCGCGAACTGGCTGAAAAAAGTATCACCGGATTTGAGCAATTTGGAGCAAATATGTTGGAGAATTTACAGTGTCTAAATTCTAACGACCGACGGATTAGAAGAGAGAAAGAAATCACGTAAAACAAGAAGGAACACGGAATAATTGATTTTATTCCGTGTTCCTTCTTGTTTTACGTGATTTAATTTGTCTAATTCCGACGCGGAGTTGGCGAAGCCGCTGGACTCGGGCTGGGCGAAGGTCTCGCCGCCGCGCCGGGCAAAGCCGGCATTTCTTCGCGTTTGTAGCGCGGCAACATTTCGTCGCGCATAGCCAATGCATAAACCGCCGCCGCGATTACCGCCGCAGATTTTTTCACATCGTCTTCGACAATTCGCTCGTACGTGTCGAGATTTGTATGCCAGGTGTGTGATTGGTATTCGACCGGGTCTTGCTGAACTCCGATTCCCGGCAATCCGGCTTCGTTAAACGAAGTGTGGTCGGAACCTCCTCGATTGCGGCTGCGCGTGTTTATCGATCCGACAACACCGTAATCGGCAAACGGCGCAACGATTTCGCGCAAAATGGTGGCGGCTTCGGGC
>JALZCH010000094.1 GCA_030863175.1 Acidobacteriota bacterium
TTGTCGGTGAACGAAGCGTTTGTCAGCGCAAGCGACGAATTGCTGTTTGAAAGAGTCAGAGTGATGGTTGATTGTCCGCCACGCTGAATCGTATCGGGAGTAAAGGCTTTGGAAATAGTCGGTTGAGAGAAATCATCGTTTGTGATCGTTCCCGCGCCTTGATTATCTTGAATCGTTGCTGCCGAGGGAGTTGACAAATTAACGAAGAAATCTTCGTTCGCCTCAACTGCGGTGTCGCCGTTAACTTGAACAGTGATTTGCTTGCTTGTTTCGCCGGGATTAAACGTCAATTGAGTTGTCGGAATCGACGTAAAATCTGAAGGCGAAGATGCTGTGCTGTCGGCAGTCGCGTAATCAACCGTTACAACCTGATCGCTCGGTTGTGACAACGTGACGGTAAAATTGAAATTGGTTGTTCCGCTGTTGCCTTCATTGAGAGTTACGTCGTTAATCGAAAGAGTTGGAAGCGGTTCGAAATCGTATTGGGTTGTGCTGTTGGCAACACCGATTTGAACTTTGTCAACATTGCCGACAAAGTTATTCCAGGCGGGTGCGCCGAATCCGGTAACAATTCTTAAGCCGCCCGCTCCTGAACCAGTATTTACGATGCGCGCATTCGGAAATGCAGCCACATATTGAGCCAGTGTTTTTACACTCGTGCCGGGACCCGCTTCGGCGTAACCATTTACAGACCACCAGCCGCCGGTCAAAGCGTTCCAGTTTTGCCAAGTGCCGGCTGTAGGCGGTCCTTGCGGATTGCTCGGGAAGAAAGTCGAACCTTGATAGACGGGTTCAAAGAACAATAAATCAGCTGCAGTACCAGGATCGTTGTCATGATCAACGTGCAGAATGATATAAGGAACTTGTCCTCCGCCAGCACCGTCCTGCTGAACGTAAGTGCTGTAGGAAAGGCTCGTCAGCGAATCAAGTCTTGTTCCGTGATATTGGGGATTGCGAATTTGAGCCGCATCGTTGCCGTTCGCGCCGACCGACAATTGCAAACTGCCTACGCCGAGTGGCGGCGTCCCGGGACCGACGATAAACGATTGAGTTGCTCCGCCAGTATTTTGTTGCTGCCAACCTTGCAGACTGTTTTGACGGACGACGACAGTCGAGTTATTGGTTACCCCCTGGAATCCGAAAGTTCCGCGACCGGGAACGGTTTCGACATCAGTATCCGTGCCGCTGGTTAAAAGCGGAAGATAGATGATGTTTGCCGAAGCAGGTCCGGCAATGTCAGGTTGACCGCCCGGAGCCGTTGCCGTACCGCCGTAAGCGATCGGAATTTGAGCCGCATAGCCTGGTTCCGTCGTGTTATTGGTTGTCACGACCGGCGTTGTGGTTCCCCACCAGTTTCCTCTTAAGTTCTTTGGACTTGCTCCGGGAGCGGGAAGCGACGCGCCGGTTTGACGATCACCGACCTGCCCGTACCAGTTTCCGCTGATGTTGTTGTTGCTGAAAACAGAACCAGCAGCCGATTGAATTGGAGCATTAGTTCCGCCGCTGCCATCAAGGAAGAGAACGCCTACAGTCCAGTTGTTGGTGATAAAGTTTTCAACTACGGTCATATTTTCCGTTGTGTTGCGGAAAAGGATTCCCGTTCTGTTGAAATCAATGACGTTGTTGCGGATTGTATGTCCGCTACTGTTATTAATGTCAATAGCCGTGCGGTTTCCGGTGAAAACGTTCTCGTAAACAAGCATTCCGGTTGTGCCTTGTGCCGGGGCAATACCTGTTAGATTTAAATCACCGCCCCATTGCGCGGCAGTATTGCCATCGCGCGTGATGGTAAAGCCTTTAATCGTGACGTTGTTGGCGGCGACGAAAATCGTAGTTGCGCTTCCGCCAATGGCTCCGCTGATTGTTGTAACGTCGGCTCCTGCGCCGAGCAGGTTGATTTGTTTATTGATGGTAACGTCTTCGTGATAAATACCCGATAAAACGCTAACATTCCCGCCTGCGGCAACGGCGTCAACGCCCGGTTGAACCGCTGCAAAAGCGTCGTAGCCCATTTCGGTTGCCGGTCCTGCGCCGTCGGGGTCTGTTCCGGCTGCAACCGCTGCCCAATCTTCGTCAACATAAACCGTGTGCGGCACCGTGCGCCCTACGATTGCAAAATCGAACGGGTTTTCATCGCTGTCGTTGTTGCTAAACGACACGCCCGTCGAGTATGCGCCTGCCGTGGTCGGAGCGTATTGAATTTTGAAAGTCGTCGAATCGTTCGGAGCCACCGTCGAAGCGGGCTGCTGCGTGACCGTAAACGGCATCTCGGCGAGTCCGACGGCTATTCCCACATTTCCGATTGTCAGCGTGCCTGATCCGGTATTTTCAATCGTAAAGGTGCGCTCCACTATTCCGCCGACCGGGATGACGCCGAAATCGGTGTGATCTGCGAGCGACGGTTGATAATCGTTTTTAGTAATAACTACGTTGTTGCCTTTGACGACGATTTCGGGCGTTCCACTGATTGTATAAACCTGACCTGTCGTGAAATTGCCGTTGCCCGCGCCTGTGCCGCCGAGCGGATTTCCCGCGCCGTCAACGATTGAATCGTTATCAACCACATCGAGCCGCAGAGTTCCCCCGCCGGAGCCGGTGTTGACCGTTACCGTGTAGGTCGAGTCGCTGCCCGTGACGTTTGTAACGCTTGCGCCGGAAACGCCCCCCGTCATTACCGGAGCAAAATCGGCAGCGTCAACACCTGTCACGTTTTCGGTGAAAGTGACAGTGAAATTAACCAACGAGCCGGGTGTTGTCGGGTCCGCGCTGGCGCGATTAATCGAAAAAACTGTCGGCGGAGTTGTATCTGTGCCCGTTCCCTGAATCACAAAATCAAACGGATTTTCGTCTCCGTCGTTGTTGGTGAAAAGGACGCCTGTTGAGTAAAGACCTGTCGTCGTCGGTGCGTATTTGATTTTGAAAGTCGTTGAGCCGTTAGGGGCGACCGAAGATCCAGGCTGCTGCGTGACCGTGAAACCTCCTTCGGCAAGCCCAACTGCGATTGAGACATTTCCGACTGTCAATGTATCGTTTCCGGTGTTTTCAATCGTAAACGTCCGCTCAAGCGAACTGCCGATTGAGACTGTGCCGAAATCCGTATGATCTGCTGCATCAGGCGTCGTATCGCCATCAGCAATCGAGACGTTGTTGCCTTTGACATTGATTTCCGGCGCAGCCGTCACTGTCACGGTCAAATTAGCGTTTGTTGACTCTATTCCGTCCGATACGGTCAAAACTACTGTATTATTGCCTGTTGCAGCATTGGCAGCGGCAGCGATGTCAGCCGTGATTGTGCCGTTTGTGTTGACGATGTTGGAAACTGTAATTCCTGTCGGAACTGTGGTCGCCGTAACTGTTAAGCTGCCTGCTGCTGTTTCCACATCGGAAACCGTAGCGATTTGCGAGTTCGTCCCGGCTGCGCCTTTCTCTCTCGTTAAACCCGTTGCCGGAGTTATTGAAGGCGGGGCATTGCAAACGCGCTGCAACACTGAGGCGTTATTGTTGGACAGGGCGGTAAAAATATCCTGGCGATTATCACCATTGAAATCTGCGATGGCTGCTGTCGTAGGATTGGAGCTGAAAGGGAAATTAACAGCCGAATCAAATCCGTCGTCCGTTGTTTTTCTTAACAAGACTGAGATGTCCTTGCTGGTCACATTAGCCGCGACAATATCCTGCTTTCCATCATTATTGAAATCTCCGGCGGCTACTGATTTGGGATTAGTGCCGACAGCGAAATTAACAGCCGGATCAAACCCGTTGTTTGCCGCGTTTCTTAACAAGACTGAAACGTTATCGCTGCCATAGTTCGCCGTAGCAACATCCGGTTTTCCGTCATTATTGAAATCACCGACTGCTACTGATTGGGGATTAGTCCCAACGGGAGAATTAACAGCCGGATCAAACCCGTTGTTTGCCGCATTTCTGAGCAAAATTGAGACGTTAGCGCTGCCACCGTTAGCCGTAGCAATATCCAATTTTCCATCATTATTGAAATCACCGACTGCTACTGAATACGGATTAGTCCCGACGGGAGAATTAACAGCCGGATCAAACCCGTTGTTTGCCGCGTTTCTGAGCAGAATCGAGACGTTGTGGCTTAAAAGATTTGATGTGGCAATATCCAGTTTTCCGTCGCCATTGAAATCTCCAACTGTTACTACGATAGGTCTGTGTCCAGCAGAGGAATTAACAGCCGGATCAAATCCGTCGTTTGCAGCGTTTCTCAATAAGACTGAGACGTTGTTGGCAAATCCGTTAGCCGCGACAATATCTTGTTTGCCATCGCCATTGAAATCACCAACCGCTACTGAATAAGGAGTAGTGCTAACGGCGAAATTGACAGCCGGATCAAATCCGTCGTTTGTTGCGTTTCTGAGCAGAACTGAGACGTTGTTGCTGGATTGATTAGACGCGACAATATCCTGTTTACCGTCGCCGTTGAAATCTCCAACTGCTGCTGAAGTAGGCGCAGCGCCGATAGGAAAATTAACAGCCGGAGCAAAAGCTGTCGTGCCAAATCCGTTACAGCCCGACGGAGCTTGAACCGTCAGATTGAAAGTCTTCGTTGTTACGCCGCCAGCGTTGTAAGCTGCGACTGTGACCGGATATGTTTCGTTCGCAAGGTTTGCCGGGAAAGCGTTGGTGACGCGAACGACGCCGGTTGCCGGATCAACTTCAAGATTGCCTTTAAAATTAGAGGTAGTTGCGGCGGTCGCATACGTCGCGTTTGTCGGCGCGGCATCTGGTGTAATGGTTGTATTGCCGCTCAAATTGATCGTTGTGTTGCCATAGTTGCCAAGTGCCGGGGGAGGAGGAATTGTGTAAGTTTGACCGGTCGTAAAATTGCCGTTGCCAGCGCCCGTTCCGCCAAGCTTGTTTCCGGTAGCATCAGCGATTGAATCATCGTCTGTAACATCGAGCCGCAAAGTTCCCGTGCCGGAGCCGGTGTTAACTGTGACGGTGTAAATCGAATTGCTTCCCGCGACGTTAGTAATGTTCGCGCCGGTAACGCCGCCCGTTGGCGTCAGGGCAAAATCGCCGGAATCAACGCCCGTCACGTTTTCGCTGAAAGTGACGGTGAAATCAACCGACGAACCGGGCGCGGTCGGGTCTGTGCTGGCGCGATTAATTGATGAAACGGTCGGCGCGGTTGCGTCAATCGTCCACGTATAGCTTGCCTGCGACGCATCAACATTGCCCGCCGCGTCTTTCGCGCGAACTTGAAATGTATGTGAGCCGTCGCTCAAGCCAGTGTAATTTATTCCCGTCGAGCAAGCCGTAAACGACGCATTGTCAAGCGAACATTCAAATCCGGTGACGCCTACGTTGTCAGTCCCGGTGAACTGAAACGTCGCGCTCGTGCTGTTGCTGGGATTTGTCGGAACAGGCGGCGTAATTGACGTATCCGGCGGTGTTGTATCAGTTCCTATTCCGGTTATAGATACATTCTGCGTTGTTGCTCCGGTGCTTACATTCGTGATATTGCCGCTTTTTGTCCCAACGCTGGTTGGTTTAAAGCGGACATAAATAGTTGTACTGCTAACTGTCCCGCTTGATTGTGTCAGCGAAACTGACGAGGCGAAACCAGAACCGGAAGTTTTTGAAACTTCAAAATCAGTGGGCGCGGTAACTGTAATGTTGGAAATTAAATCACTGCCTGAAACTGTGTAGTTTTGCTCGGCGGAAGTTGAGCCGACTTCAACACTACCGAAATCCAAAGTGCCGCTGGTTGATGTTGTAATGACGGGCTGCCCGACTGTAACCGTTGTATTATCAAAAAAGGCTGTTTGAGTAGTGCCCGTTGAGCCTTGCCAATAAGCGCCCATTAAAGGAAGGGAAGTTCCGGTGTTGGTATTATCAACTGCTGTTCCTTGAGATGTTAATGTTCCCGCCGCAGGATCAGCAAATGCTGTGGTGCCATCATTTCTTAAAAATAATTCCCAAGTATTGGAAGCGGGATTGTATGTAACTTTAATACTTAAATACTCTGTTCCAAAATCTGCCAGTCCTGTTGTATTAGAGGTAATGATATTAGTTAAAGTGCTTTGGATACCGCCACTGTATTTAGCTAAACGAATCGGGTCTGTTGCGCCGGATTGCCCAAGAACAACTGCATAGCCGTTTCCCGTATTGTTATTTGTATTAGATGTGCCAGCCAAAATAAAAGCGACGCCATATGAAGCAGCGGCACTAAATCCAGCAGGGTCTGATCTGGGTTGGCGCATGTTAAAAGTCCAGGTAACCAAACCCGTATTTGAACTCAAGGTCGTATTGTAAGGGCTGCTGAACGAAGATGAGGGCGTGCTGGCAAGTGCCCATCCGTCTGCATTTGCGGTTGCGCTCGCATCATTAGTCAGTTCCAATTGAGCAGGGCTTGTATTTCTTCTCGCACCCCAATCGCCGCCAGAGCGCGTTACAGTCCAAGCGCTTGCTCCAATTGCTCCGTTTGTTGTGTATGCGGCATTAGTATTAGTGCTGAAATCATCTGAGAAAACCGTAGTCACCGAGCTTGGGCTTGTAATCGCGGTTTCATTTGACCCAGAAAGATTAAAATTCAAATCCGGTTGAAGAATATTTTCCGAATCATTTTGAATCTCTTCTATATCCGTTCCCTTCTTTTCCGCTATTTGGCTATTATTTGCTGGTGCTGGACTTTGCAAACCCAAGAAACTTTTGACTGATTCAAAAAATGAAAATTCGGCGGCTTGTGCGCCTGAAATTGAAAAGGTTAAAAGTAATGCTGCGACGATTGTCGAAGTGATGATTGTGCGTGAACGAAATGCCGTTTTTGCTAAGGGGCGACTGGTTTTTCTCATACTCTTCTGTTGTTTCTCGGACTTGATAATGGAAATTTGATTGCAGGACTAAATGCAATTAATTTGTCTGACGGCGATGCGGCGAAAGGGCAAAGGAGCCACAATGGAAAACACGCTGAGACTTGTCCCGGACAGACCGAGCCTGCGGTTTTAAATCAATTATTCAATTGCAAATATTAAAAATGTTTGCCGAATAGTGTTACTTCGATCCGTATCCAAAGAGAGAATTATCCTGGCGTGCCGTACCGAAGGAATTATTTTAGCCGTCCTAAAGAAAATATATTCAAGGTCCTCGTAAGTCAAGCTGAGAAGAGCAGTTTTGCTGCTTTTTATTATGACAAACAACTATAACGAATTAGCGCTCTGATAGAGACCGGATTTCAACCGAGCCGGTTCTGAAAAAACTGTTTGAAGATCATTTTTTTACGAACTCATGAGACAGGCGAAATAATGTGTTTTCGAGCGAGCGGGTTTTACTTCTCCGGCGGAAAGCTTTATAAAACTGAAAAACGAGAAATATTACCGAAACAGCTGATTTTCGAGACACTATGCAATCGCCTCAGCCCGACCAGAAATTGCTGGAAACATCCGCCGGAGATTTTCCGCTCAATGAATACCGGCTTAATTTAGCGGAGCAGGAATTAAAGATTTTGCACGTCGCTGCAATGCTCACTCTTGAAGATGAATCGCGCTTTCTGCTTGAGACGACCAATCCGCTGCCTTATGGCGTCGTGCTCTGGTCAGCTACGATTGCGCTGGCTCACGAAATCGGCTCGCGCGCCGAGGATTTTCGCAACACCAAAGTTTTGGAATTAGGCGCGGGAACCGGATTGCCCGGAATTCTCACCGCTTCGCTCGGTGCGCGTGTCGTGCAGACCGACAAAAACAATCTTGCGACGGTTCTCCGCAAACGTAACTGCGAGCTGAATAACATTCAAACGATTGAACACCGGCTTGACGATTGGACAAATTGGAGCGACACGGAACGCTACGATTGGATTCTCGGCTCGGATATTCTTTACGGCTTGGAAATGCACTCGCACCTGCGCCGGATTTTTGAAACAAATCTCGCGCCCGGCGGTCGAATTTTGCTTTCCGACCCTTTCCGAAGCGGAAGCCTGCGGCTTCTGGAACAGTTGGAAAAAGACGGTTGGGCGATTGCAATCAGCAAATGGAGCGTCGGAAAGGAATCTGCTCCGCGTTCGATAGCGGTCTTCGAACTCCAGCCGCCCGCGCTTTAAGTTAGACGATTCTCAGCGGTTCCGAAATAAGGGAACTCGATTTTGAACAAGGCGAAAACAAATCTATATTGGAATTATGTTAAACTCGAATCCCAAATCAATTGTCCAAAAATGGGTAGAAGCATTTAACCGGGCGGACATCGAAACTCTCGTCTCGTTTTACGATGAAAACGCGGTCAATCATCAGGTTGCCGAAGCTCCGGTTGAGAGCAAACAGGCAATTCGGGAGATGTTCGAGCGAGAATTTGCCGCCGCTGAAATGACCTGCATCGTCGAGAATCTCTTTGAGGACGGAGAATGGGCGATTTTAGAGTGGCGCGATCCTTTAGGCTTGCGCGGCTGCGGATTTTTTCATATTCAAAACGGTAAGATCAAATTTCAGAGAGGTTATTGGGATAAACTGAGCTTTTTGCGGTTGCATAATCTTCCGCTGCCAACCGAGTAGCGTCGTTAATTGATTCTCGAAAAAACAGAAAGGCATTCCGGTTTTATCGAAATGCCTTTCTGTTTTTTTATTCAAATGCTCAATAGATAAAATCGGTTTTATCGCGCCGGGCGGCGAATAAGTTATCTGGATTTATCTGAAATTGCTGATTAAAACAACATCATTTGTTTCTACGCCGCGCGACAAAGCCAGTTGTTTGCCGTCCCGCGACCACGCAAAACGAAATACCCGCTCAGTTTTAAAATCGGTCAATTGTCTCGGCAATCCTCCGTCCAACTGCTGAATCCAGATGTTGCCGACTCCGCCTATCGTATCTATATAGGTCAGAGCCCGCCCGTCCGATGTCCAATGAATATTTGACCAGGTTTTCGTTGTCGGCGAAACGTTGAAAGATTTAATTGGGTCGCCGCCTTCGCTCGGAAGTACGATCAGTTCCACTGCTCTCTTTTGTTCATTGAAATGCCATGAAGCTATCAAAGTGCCGTCGGGCGAGACCGAACCCCATGTCGCATCGTAACGGGTTAACTGTACGGGGGCGCTGTTTTCTCCGAGCGCGACTTTCCACAAAGTTGCGTTTCTCGTGTCGCTTGAAGTGTAAATGACCGCGCGCCCATCAGGCGTATGAAAAGGAAGGAAATCCGACGTGTCGCCGCGCGTTAATTGTTTGAGATTTTCACCGTTTATGTCCATCTGCCATATTTTGGTGATGCCGGAGCGTTCAGACGCAAAAACGATGTGACGCCCGTCGGGAGAAACGGAAGGATCGAAATTCGAATGCTCGCCAAAAGTGAGCTGTTTCTGTTCGGTGCCATCTGATTTCATAATCCAAATATTGTGATTACCGCCCGAAGTCGAAACATAAACAATTCTTCCGTCTGGAGTCCAGGAAAAACCCCAGTAATCATTAACCGTTCCCGGACTTGAAGTAATTTGACTCGCCTTTGCCGTTTCGGTGCCGGGCAAAACCCAGACAAATGGGCGTATGTCGGATTGAACTGTAACTACACTTTTGGAGTCAGCCGTTACGCTGATATTGCCGTAATTACTCAAATCATTAGTGACTCGCCGCGCTTTACCGTCCGGATATGAGACGTGCCAAACCTGATATGGTCCGAACGGATAATCAGAGACAGTTGCGATTATGCCGCTTTTATCCGGCAGAAACGCGAGCTGCTTGATAAATTTCCATTGTTCGGAGGTAAGAGTTCTTTCAGTTTTATCTTCGACCCTAATCTCGATCAAATTAGCTTGACGTCCCGTTTCCGTAACGTTTCCGGCAATACAGACGATCGTCTTTCCATCGGGAGACCAGTTGGGGCTGAATAGAAAACCGGGTTTTTTGCGAGTGATTAGTTTCTGCCCTCCGCTGCCATCAAAAGCGTTTGCCACCCACAGCTCAACTTCCCCGTCTCCTGACTGTTTAGTAAAGGCGAATTGCTTGCCGTCTGGCGAAAGAGCCGGGCTCGGAGCGTCCTCAATTAGTTTTCTGGGAGTGCCGCCCAATATGGGGATTTGGTAAAGTGCCGGCGGGCTGTCCGGTTCGGCTTTGAAGTAGTTGATATAACTGCCGTCAGAGGAGAAAATAACGTCCAGATAACTCACGTCTGCGGGCGGAATAAGCTGCGTATCGCTGTTTGTCGTGATTTGCCTCAGCCATAAGCTTCTTTGCCTCGCCTCATCTACAACATAAGCCACATACTTTCCGTCCGGCGAAATTGCCGCATATATTGCATTGCGCGCGGTTGTGAGCCGCGTGATTTTCATTGGCGGGGAAACCGCGTTCGATGTGGCGGGTGAAGGTTCGCTCGTGAATTTATAAATTCCAAAGCTAACGACAGCCGCCAGAACGAAAATGAATGCTAAAGCGGCTATTTTCAACCAATGATTAGCTCGGCTGATTTGCGGCTTTGATTGATCCTCATAAGTAAAATTCTCAGAAGTCTTATCAATGAATTTAGCCCCGTTTTCGACGGCAGCGGATAAAACGGTGACATCGGATTCGGGAGCTTCATTTTTTTCGATGTGAATATGGTCTTCCTTTTCGGGAAAAGTTTGAATTGGTGGGGCTTTGCTCGTTTCCAGCGGATTGGTAACTTCCTCTTCAACAATTTTCACATCCGCAATGAAGCGATACCCGCGTTTCGGCACTGTTTCAATATATTGGCGTTGTTTAGGATCTTCACCAAGAGCTTTTCTAAGCGTTGAGATACTAAAAGACAGATTGCTTTCTTCGACGAAACTATCCTGCCAAAGTGCCTGCATCAAATCTTCCTTTTCCAGCAGCCGCCCTTTGTTTTCGACGAGCAGCAAAAGCAGGTCGAAAACCTTCGGTGTAAGCGGAACAGGCTTTCCATCTCGCCGCAAAAGCCTTTCATGCGGATCCAAACTAAAGGAAGAAAACTCGTATAAGTGCTTTAATTGGCTAACCATAACCGCTCTAAGAAAAATCTAGAGAAACTCTAAGAAATATTAAACGAATTTTTAAAGAAATTTGTCCCGCGACAGGCGTAAGTTCCGTTTTGTCGAAAGACATTGCTTCGGTTTCCGATCTGAAACTCTGGTAACAAACGGCAACCGAGCGAATCAACAATTGAATACGTTTCCATGCAAAAAGGAGTTCTTTATGAAACGAATAAATATTTTCTGGTTAGCTTGTCTTTTATTTGCCATAAACATTTCTTCCGTTACGGCTCAACAAATCGTATCACCGGATTCAAATAAAGCGGGCAGCTTTTACGAGAAGGCTGTCGCATTTCATAGTCAGGGTAAATACCAGGAAGCAATTGAATTTTACAAAAAAGCAATCGGATCAAAGCCCGATTACGCAGAAGCTTACAATAATCTCGGCAATGCTTATGCCGAAATCAATCGCTACGATGACGCAATCCGGTCGCTTAAACAAGCTGTCCTGTTACGACCGGAGTATTCCGAAGCCTTTAATAATATCGGTGTGGTTCACACGAATATGAACCGTTACGAGGATGCAGTTGAGGTCTTCAAGCAGGCGATTAAGCTCCAGCCGAATTATGCTTTAGCGCATAATAATCTGGGCAAGGCTTATATTAACTTGGGGTTTTACAGGGAAGCTGTGAAGACGTTATCGAGCGCCGTAAAAATCAAACCTAATGACGCCGGAATGCGGCGCAATTTGGGTATTGCATATCTAAAGTCGGGAAACCAGAAAGAGGCAGTCGAGGCTTTTAAATCAGCAATTAATTTGAAAGCTGATTATGTTGCCGCGCATAACGACCTGGGAATGGCTTATTCAAAGTTGGGTCTTTACAGTAAAGCGGTTGCGTCTCTTCGACAGGCAATTTTCCTCGATCCGAACTGCGAGGAAGCCCGCCTAAACCTGGGAATGATACATTCTGCTCAAAACAGAATTGATGAGGCGCAGCAACAATATTCAATTTTAAAGAGCTTGAATCCTGAAATGGCGATTGTCCTCTTTAAAGCGATAAATAATAAAGCATTCGCAAAAAACAGAACATATTAGAAATCTCTACGGGATTTTCGATAAGAGGGAATGGTTTACGCTGTTTCCTCTTATGCTTTTGGAGTGCCGATTATTCAACTCAGTGAAGCGACAAGTTAAAACTAAATTGATCGGAAATCACGTCGGATTAGCAAATTGATTTAAGAGACAAAAGAGTTTGTTCTGAGAAAAAAAAGAAGCGGTTTTTGTCGCCGCTTCTTTTTTGGTTAGCTCAGTTAACTGCTAAGTTTTTTAGACGGAACGGACATTATAAACGCGTGCCAAGGCATTAAGCTCGCTTCTTAAATTTCTCCAGGTGTTTTGAACACCGTTTCCGATTCTACCGCGACTGATAGCTCGATCAATTCTTGAAGCGATGCTGATGCAGCGTTCGACTTCATCGCGGTTCTCCCGCAAACTGTCGCTGCGGTCAAATTCACGCCGCAATTGATTGGTTGCTCTTTCAAGCTCTCGCGCCAAATCATTGAGACGTTCTTCGCGGCGAGTTCCGTCCGCACGGCTGTTATCAAGCGCTCTGTCAAATTGTCGGACAAAGTTATCGGTACGTTGCTCGACGCGGCGAACGAGGTTTTCAATCGCTCGTTTGTTGGTATTGCCCCAGCGGTCGTATCTTCTATCTTCTCTGCGATCATTATCCCGGTCACGCCATTGAGCTTCAGCGACAGAGCCGGAAACGATGAATATTCCAAAAAGGAAAGTAACCGCTAACGCCAGGTTTCCAATTCGTTTAAAAAGTTTCGTCAAGTTCATAAAAAGTCTCCTTCAAGAGTGATTTCATTTGCCCCGGACGACGCTAAAACAAAAGGTGTGCCATTTAACCTAAGTGTTAATATATTTGTCTTTATTCCAAATCGGTTGATTTCGTAATTATCCTTTAACACCAAATCGAGCAATAAAAGCCTGTTTTAGTATAAAAACGGCGGTCCCGTGAATTTGATATTTCCGGGAATTTCGTTGTGTTCTTTTTGCCAACGCTCTAACGTTTTCCATACCGATGGAGCCGGAAATGCACGAATAGCCCAAATCGGAGGTTTAATGCATCCGATTCTTTTTCCGGTGATATGCTTGATTTCGCCGTGTTATTTAAAGAAGATTAAGGATGCTCAGTACTGGACTCGAACCAGTGACCCCACGCGTGTGAAGCGTGTGCTCTACCAACTGAGCTAACTGAGCTAAGAACTCGTGTTTGTCAAAAATTGCAACGCTTCTCCAATATGCCTTAAAACTCGATTTTTTGGCAAGTTCGACAAATCGAAGAAAACGCGATAAAAGTCAAATCAGATTCGCCGAAAATCACCAGGACGAAAAAGCAATTGTCGCTGTAATATTAACTGAAAAGCCAACCTGATTATTTGTATTTAGAGAGTTGGGCGAGAGCAAATTTTGTGGAAAAAGCTGAGAAATTATTTGAAGGCGTTGCCGACGCCGAAGTGTTGAAGGATCGGACGCTCGGCAAAGCTTTACGGCTTGAGCAAACCCGCTGCTGCTTGTGCGAAACGGAAGATGCTGAACCAATCGGCGTCGGTGAAGATTTTGAGTATCGTACGAGCGACGACGTATTTTTAGCAATGCGATGCCGAGCGTGCGGCTTGGTTTATCTTAATCCGCGACCCGCGCCCGAAGAGTTTCAGACGATTTATCCGTCAAATTATCATGCTTTCGAGTTTTCGCCGGATCAATTCGGTTTTGTTTATCGCGTCCGCCGCCGTCTCGAAGCCCGCAGACTTTTAAACTGGTGCAGCCGTTTGCCCGCGACGGCGCGAATCCTGGATGTCGGTTGCGGCGACGGTTTTCACCTCGATGTATTGAAAGAATTCGGCAAGAAATCTTGGCAGCTCGAAGGCATTGACACCGACGAAAGAGCCGTCCGCGCGGGCGAGCAAAAAGGCTTGAAAATTCATTGCGGCACGTTGGAAACCGCAGATTTGCCCGCAAACGCTTATGATCTCGTGCTGTTGATTCAAACCATTGAGCACGTCGCCTCGCCGCCGGAACTTTTGCGGCAGATTCGCCGCGTTTTAAAACCAGGCGGAAAGCTTGTGATTATAACCGATAACACCGATTCGCCGGATTTTCGCATTTTCAAAGGTCGTTATTGGGGCGGCTATCATTTTCCGCGTCATTGGAATTTATTTAATCCGAAAACAATGCGCGCATTAGCCGAAAAATGCGAGTTCGAACCGGAAAAAATCGTGACGGTCGTCAGCCCCGTAAATTGGACTTATTCGATTCGCAATCTGCTTGACGATGCGGGCGCGCCGCGCTTTGTCGTAGATTTTTTTAGTTTGAAATCCGCGCCAGCACTTGCCGCGTTCACGATTTTCGACACAACACTCCAATTTTTAGGCAGAGGCGCTCTTTTAAACGCGCATCTGCGAAAGCCTCTATGAAACAAAATCCCAAAAAACCGGTTGTCATCGTCGGCGGCGGAATCGCCGGGCTGACGGCGGCAAATTTTCTGCGTCGCCAAAACGTCCCCGTCCGTCTTTTTGAAGCCGGAAAACAGCTTGCCGGACTCGCCCAGAGCTTTCACGACGCGGATGGTTTTACCTACGATTTCGGAGCGCATTTTCTGACAAATCGCCTTGCCGCCGCCGTCGGAATCGGGGCAAATTGCCGGGACGTTCCCCGCTACGGCGAAGCGGTCTGGCTTGACGGCAAGAATTACGGTTATCCGTTCGGTCTGCTCCGCGTTCCGCGTTTTGCCGCGAGCGGCGCACGGACGCAGATTAAAAATTTTGTTTCAAAAGAAAAAACAGAATCAGCCGAAGAATGGTTTCGCTCGAAATACGGGCGCGCTTTGGCTGACGAGGTTGCGGTTCCTTTGACCGAAGCGTGGTCGGGCGCAAGCGGCAAAGAGTTATCGCTTTCGGTAGGCGACAGCATTCCGGGCAGCATTGCCGGAACTTTATTTTTAAAAGTCGCCGGAAAGCTGACCGGGCGAGCGGTCGCTTGCGGTTACAGCCGCGAAATGCCGGAAAAACCGAGCGTATGGCATGTTTATCCTGAAAACGGCATCGCAACGCTCTGTCATAAATTGGCTGAAAATCTTGAAGATGCGATTGAGCTGGAATCGTCTGTCGAAGCGATTTACGTCGAAGACGAGCAGGTTGCCGGCGTTCGCGCCGCCGGGCGCGACATCGAAGCAGCGGCTGTCGTCAGCACCGCGCCGGTTCACGTTTTGCCGAAATTAATCAAAGGCAGCGATAAGTTAAATTATCTCAACAGATTCCGTTATCGCCCGATGGTTTTCGTCAATATGCGTTTTGAAGGTCGCGGCTTGCTGAGAGATGTCGTCGTCTGGACGCCGGAAAAGCGTTTCCCGTTCTTCCGTTTGACCGAAACGCCGCTCTCGATGCCGTGGCTCGCGCCCGAAGGCAAAACTTTGATAACAGTTGACATCGGCTGCGAAAAAGACGATGAAATTTGGCAAATGGCGGATGACAAATTAGGCGAGTTGTGTCTGGAAAATTTGATGCCGATTGTCAAAGACGCGAAAGAGCGTTATCGCGGCTGCCGCGTCTTGCGGACACCGCTCGCTTACCCGATTTTCCTTCGCGAGTACGAAGCGGACAGAAAGCGCTTCGAGCAGGGAACCGGAATCGAGAATCTTTACAGCGTCGGACGCAACGGCGAGTTTTCGCATATTTTTATGGAAGACGTTTACTGGCGGACGCTCCGCAAAATGCGCGAATTAATGGAAACATTATGCCGTCAAAACGATGAACAACCGGAACGCGACGAAGCACAAATTATTTTAGAAAATGCGTTGAGCATCTGAATTTGCTTAAAAAAGGGTGAGTTGCGAGTGTTTTCGAAAACACTCGCAACTCACCCTTTTTTAAGCAAATTCAGATGCTCAACGCATTTTCTAAAATAATTTGTGCTTCGTCGCGTTCCGGTTGTTCATCGTTTTGACGGCATAATGTTTCCATTAATTCGCGCATTTTGCGGAGCGTCCGCCAGTAAACGTCTTCCATAAAAATATGCGAAAACTCGCCGTTGCGTCCGACGCTGTAAAGATTCTCGATTCCGGTTCCCTGCTCGAAGCGCTTTCTGTCCGCTTCGTACTCGCGAAGGAAAATCGGGTAAGCGAGCGGTGTCCGCAAGACGCGGCAGCCGCGATAACGCTCTTTCGCGTCTTTGACAATCGGCATCAAATTTTCCAGACACAACTCGCCTAATTTGTCATCCGCCATTTGCCAAATTTCATCGTCTTTTTCGCAGCCGATGTCAACTGTTATCAAAGTTTTGCCTTCGGGCGCGAGCCACGGCATCGAGAGCGGCGTTTCGGTCAAACGGAAGAACGGGAAACGCTTTTCCGGCGTCCAGACGACGACATCTCTCAGCAAGCCGCGACCTTCAAAACGCATATTGACGAAAACCATCGGGCGATAACGGAATCTGTTGAGATAATTTAACTTATCGCTGCCTTTGATTAATTTCGGCAAAACGTGAACCGGCGCGGTGCTGACGACAGCCGCTGCTTCGATGTCGCGCCCGGCGGCGCGAACGCCGGCAACCTGCTCGTCTTCGACGTAAATCGCTTCGACAGACGATTCCAGCTCAATCGCATCTTCAAGATTTTCAGCCAATTTATGACAGAGCGTTGCGATGCCGTTTTCAGGATAAACATGCCATACGCTCGGTTTTTCCGGCATTTCGCGGCTGTAACCGCAAGCGACCGCTCGCCCGGTCAGCTTTCCGGCGACTTTTAAAAATAAAGTTCCGGCAATGCTGCCCGGAATGCTGTCGCCTACCGAAAGCGATAACTCTTTGCCGCTTGCGCCCGACCACGCTTCGGTCAAAGGAACCGCAACCTCGTCAGCCAAAGCGCGCCCGTATTTCGAGCGAAACCATTCTTCGGCTGATTCTGTTTTTTCTTTTGAAACAAAATTTTTAATCTGCGTCCGTGCGCCGCTCGCGGCAAAACGCGGAACGCGGAGCAGACCGAACGGATAACCGTAATTCTTGCCGTCAAGCCAGACCGCTTCGCCGTAGCGGGGAACGTCCCGGCAATTTGCCCCGATTCCGACGGCGGCGGCAAGGCGATTTGTCAGAAAATGCGCTCCGAAATCGTAGGTAAAACCATCCGCGTCGTGAAAGCTCTGGGCGAGTCCGGCAAGCTGTTTTCCGGCTTCAAAAAGACGGACGGGGACGTTTTGGCGACGCAGAAAATTTGCCGCCGTCAGCCCGGCGATTCCGCCGCCGACGATGACAACCGGTTTTTTGGGATTTTGTTTCATAGAGGCTTTCGCAGATGCGCGTTTAAAAGAGCGCCTCTGCCTAAAAATTGGAGTGTTGTGTCGAAAATCGTGAACGCGGCAAGTGCTGGCGCGGATTTCAAACTAAAAAAATCTACGACAAAGCGCGGCGCGCCCGCATCGTCAAGCAGATTGCGAATCGAATAAGTCCAATTTACGGGGCTGACGACCGTCACGATTTTTTCCGGTTCGAACTCGCATTTTTCGGCTAATGCGCGCATTGTTTTCGGATTAAATAAATTCCAATGACGCGGAAAATGATAGCCGCCCCAATAACGACCTTTGAAAATGCGAAAATCCGGCGAATCGGTGTTATCGGTTATAATCACAAGCTTTCCGCCTGGTTTTAAAACGCGGCGAATCTGCCGCAAAAGTTCCGGCGGCGAGGCGACGTGCTCAATGGTTTGAATCAACAGCACGAGATCATAAGCGTTTGCGGGCAAATCTGCGGTTTCCAACGTGCCGCAATGAATTTTCAAGCCTTTTTGCTCGCCCGCGCGGACGGCTCTTTCGTCGGTGTCAATGCCTTCGAGCTGCCAAGATTTCTTGCCGAATTCTTTCAATACATCGAGGTGAAAACCGTCGCCGCAACCGACATCCAGGATTCGCGCCGTCGCGGGCAAACGGCTGCACCAGTTTAAAAGTCTGCGGGCTTCGAGACGGCGGCGGACGCGATAAACAAAACCGAATTGATCCGGCGAAAACTCGAAAGCATGATAATTTGACGGATAAATCGTCTGAAACTCTTCGGGCGCGGGTCGCGGATTAAGATAAACCAAGCCGCACGCTCGGCATCGCATTGCTAAAAATACGTCGTCGCTCGTACGATACTCAAAATCTTCACCGACGCCGATTGGTTCAGCATCTTCCGTTTCGCACAAGCAGCAGCGGGTTTGCTCAAGCCGTAAAGCTTTGCCGAGCGTCCGATCCTTCAACACTTCGGCGTCGGCAACGCCTTCAAATAATTTCTCAGCTTTTTCCACAAAATTTGCTCTCGCCCAACTCTCTAAATACAAATAATCAGGTTGGCTTTTCAGTTAATATTACAGCGACAATTGCTTTTTCGTCCTGGTGATTTTCGGCGAATCTGATTTGACTTTTATCGCGTTTTCTTCGATTTGTCGAACTTGCCAAAAAATCGAGTTTTAAGGCATATTGGAGAAGCGTTGCAATTTTTGACAAACACGAGTTCTTAGCTCAGTTAGCTCAGTTGGTAGAGCACACGCTTCACACGCGTGGGGTCACTGGTTCGAGTCCAGTACTGAGCATCCTTAATCTTCTTTAAATAACACGGCGAAATCAAGCATATCACCGGAAAAAGAATCGGATGCATTAAACCTCCGATTTGGGCTATTCGTGCATTTCCGGCTCCATCGGTATGGAAAACGTTAGAGCGTTGGCAAAAAGAACACAACGAAATTCCCGGAAATATCAAATTCACGGGACCGCCGTTTTTATACTAAAACAGGCTTTTATTGCTCGATTTGGTGTTAAAGGATAATTACGAAATCAACCGATTTGGAATAAAGACAAATATATTAACACTTAGGTTAAATGGCACACCTTTTGTTTTAGCGTCGTCCGGGGCAAATGAAATCACTCTTGAAGGAGACTTTTTATGAACTTGACGAAACTTTTTAAACGAATTGGAAACCTGGCGTTAGCGGTTACTTTCCTTTTTGGAATATTCATCGTTTCCGGCTCTGTCGCTGAAGCTCAATGGCGTGACCGGGATAATGATCGCAGAGAAGATAGAAGATACGACCGCTGGGGCAATACCAACAAACGAGCGATTGAAAACCTCGTTCGCCGCGTCGAGCAACGTACCGATAACTTTGTCCGACAATTTGACAGAGCGCTTGATAACAGCCGTGCGGACGGAACTCGCCGCGAAGAACGTCTCAATGATTTGGCGCGAGAGCTTGAAAGAGCAACCAATCAATTGCGGCGTGAATTTGACCGCAGCGACAGTTTGCGGGAGAACCGCGATGAAGTCGAACGCTGCATCAGCATCGCTTCAAGAATTGATCGAGCTATCAGTCGCGGTAGAATCGGAAACGGTGTTCAAAACACCTGGAGAAATTTAAGAAGCGAGCTTAATGCCTTGGCACGCGTTTATAATGTCCGTTCCGTCTAAAAAACTTAGCAGTTAACTGAGCTAACCAAAAAAGAAGCGGCGACAAAAACCGCTTCTTTTTTTTCTCAGAACAAACTCTTTTGTCTCTTAAATCAATTTGCTAATCCGACGTGATTTCCGATCAATTTAGTTTTAACTTGTCGCTTCACTGAGTTGAATAATCGGCACTCCAAAAGCATAAGAGGAAACAGCGTAAACCATTCCCTCTTATCGAAAATCCCGTAGAGATTTCTAATATGTTCTGTTTTTTGCGAATGCTTTATTATTTATCGCTTTAAAGAGGACAATCGCCATTTCAGGATTCAAGCTCTTTAAAATTGAATATTGTTGCTGCGCCTCATCAATTCTGTTTTGAGCAGAATGTATCATTCCCAGGTTTAGGCGGGCTTCCTCGCAGTTCGGATCGAGGAAAATTGCCTGTCGAAGAGACGCAACCGCTTTACTGTAAAGACCCAACTTTGAATAAGCCATTCCCAGGTCGTTATGCGCGGCAACATAATCAGCTTTCAAATTAATTGCTGATTTAAAAGCCTCGACTGCCTCTTTCTGGTTTCCCGACTTTAGATATGCAATACCCAAATTGCGCCGCATTCCGGCGTCATTAGGTTTGATTTTTACGGCGCTCGATAACGTCTTCACAGCTTCCCTGTAAAACCCCAAGTTAATATAAGCCTTGCCCAGATTATTATGCGCTAAAGCATAATTCGGCTGGAGCTTAATCGCCTGCTTGAAGACCTCAACTGCATCCTCGTAACGGTTCATATTCGTGTGAACCACACCGATATTATTAAAGGCTTCGGAATACTCCGGTCGTAACAGGACAGCTTGTTTAAGCGACCGGATTGCGTCATCGTAGCGATTGATTTCGGCATAAGCATTGCCGAGATTATTGTAAGCTTCTGCGTAATCGGGCTTTGATCCGATTGCTTTTTTGTAAAATTCAATTGCTTCCTGGTATTTACCCTGACTATGAAATGCGACAGCCTTCTCGTAAAAGCTGCCCGCTTTATTTGAATCCGGTGATACGATTTGTTGAGCCGTAACGGAAGAAATGTTTATGGCAAATAAAAGACAAGCTAACCAGAAAATATTTATTCGTTTCATAAAGAACTCCTTTTTGCATGGAAACGTATTCAATTGTTGATTCGCTCGGTTGCCGTTTGTTACCAGAGTTTCAGATCGGAAACCGAAGCAATGTCTTTCGACAAAACGGAACTTACGCCTGTCGCGGGACAAATTTCTTTAAAAATTCGTTTAATATTTCTTAGAGTTTCTCTAGATTTTTCTTAGAGCGGTTATGGTTAGCCAATTAAAGCACTTATACGAGTTTTCTTCCTTTAGTTTGGATCCGCATGAAAGGCTTTTGCGGCGAGATGGAAAGCCTGTTCCGCTTACACCGAAGGTTTTCGACCTGCTTTTGCTGCTCGTCGAAAACAAAGGGCGGCTGCTGGAAAAGGAAGATTTGATGCAGGCACTTTGGCAGGATAGTTTCGTCGAAGAAAGCAATCTGTCTTTTAGTATCTCAACGCTTAGAAAAGCTCTTGGTGAAGATCCTAAACAACGCCAATATATTGAAACAGTGCCGAAACGCGGGTATCGCTTCATTGCGGATGTGAAAATTGTTGAAGAGGAAGTTACCAATCCGCTGGAAACGAGCAAAGCCCCACCAATTCAAACTTTTCCCGAAAAGGAAGACCATATTCACATCGAAAAAAATGAAGCTCCCGAATCCGATGTCACCGTTTTATCCGCTGCCGTCGAAAACGGGGCTAAATTCATTGATAAGACTTCTGAGAATTTTACTTATGAGGATCAATCAAAGCCGCAAATCAGCCGAGCTAATCATTGGTTGAAAATAGCCGCTTTAGCATTCATTTTCGTTCTGGCGGCTGTCGTTAGCTTTGGAATTTATAAATTCACGAGCGAACCTTCACCCGCCACATCGAACGCGGTTTCCCCGCCAATGAAAATCACGCGGCTCACAACCGCGCGCAATGCAATATATGCGGCAATTTCGCCGGACGGAAAGTATGTGGCTTATGTTGTAGATGAGGCGAGGCAAAGAAGCTTATGGCTGAGGCAAATCACGACAAACAGCGATACGCAGCTTATTCCGCCCGCAGACGTGAGTTATCTGGACGTTATTTTCTCCTCTGACGGCAGTTATATCAACTACTTCAAAGCCGAACCGGACAGCCCGCCGGCACTTTACCAAATCCCCATATTGGGCGGCACTCCCAGAAAACTAATTGAGGACGCTCCGAGCCCGGCTCTTTCGCCAGACGGCAAGCAATTCGCCTTTACTAAACAGTCAGGAGACGGGGAAGTTGAGCTGTGGGTGGCAAACGCTTTTGATGGCAGCGGAGGGCAGAAACTAATCACTCGCAAAAAACCCGGTTTTCTATTCAGCCCCAACTGGTCTCCCGATGGAAAGACGATCGTCTGTATTGCCGGAAACGTTACGGAAACGGGACGTCAAGCTAATTTGATCGAGATTAGGGTCGAAGATAAAACTGAAAGAACTCTTACCTCCGAACAATGGAAATTTATCAAGCAGCTCGCGTTTCTGCCGGATAAAAGCGGCATAATCGCAACTGTCTCTGATTATCCGTTCGGACCATATCAGGTTTGGCACGTCTCATATCCGGACGGTAAAGCGCGGCGAGTCACTAATGATTTGAGTAATTACGGCAATATCAGCGTAACGGCTGACTCCAAAAGTGTAGTTACAGTTCAATCCGACATACGCCCATTTGTCTGGGTTTTGCCCGGCACCGAAACGGCAAAGGCGAGTCAAATTACTTCAAGTCCGGGAACGGTTAATGATTACTGGGGTTTTTCCTGGACTCCAGACGGAAGAATTGTTTATGTTTCGACTTCGGGCGGTAATCACAATATTTGGATTATGAAATCAGATGGCACCGAACAGAAACAGCTCACTTTTGGCGAGCATTCGAATTTCGATCCTTCCGTTTCTCCCGACGGGCGTCACATCGTTTTTGCGTCTGAACGCTCCGGCATCACCAAAATATGGCAGATGGACATAAACGGTGAAAATCTCAAACAATTAACGCGCGGCGACACGTCGGATTTCCTTCCTTTTCATACGCCTGATGGGCGCGCGGTCATTTACACTTCAAGCGACACGAGAAACGCAACTTTGTGGAAAGTCGCGCTCGGAGAAAACAGCGCCCCCGTACAGTTAACCCGTTACGATGCGACATGGGGTTCGGTCTCGCCCGACGGCACTTTGATAGCTTCATGGCATTTCAATGAACAAAAGAGAGCAGTGGAACTGATCGTACTTCCGAGCGAAGGCGGCGACCCAATTAAATCTTTCAACGTTTCGCCGACAACGAAAACCTGGTCAAATATTCATTGGACATCGGACGGGCGGGCTCTGACCTATATAGATACGATAGGCGGAGTCGGCAACATCTGGATTCAGCAGTTGGACGGAGGATTGCCGAGACAATTGACCGATTTTAAAACTGAGCGGGTATTTCGTTTTGCGTGGTCGCGGGACGGCAAACAACTGGCTTTGTCGCGCGGCGTAGAAACAAATGATGTTGTTTTAATCAGCAATTTCAGATAAATCCAGATAACTTATTCGCCGCCCGGCGCGATAAAACCGATTTTATCTATTGAGCATTTGAATAAAAAAACAGAAAGGCATTTCGATAAAACCGGAATGCCTTTCTGTTTTTTCGAGAATCAATTAACGACGCTACTCGGTTGGCAGCGGAAGATTATGCAACCGCAAAAAGCTCAGTTTATCCCAATAACCTCTCTGAAATTTGATCTTACCGTTTTGAATATGAAAAAATCCGCAGCCGCGCAAGCCTAAAGGATCGCGCCACTCTAAAATCGCCCATTCTCCGTCCTCAAAGAGATTCTCGACGATGCAGGTCATTTCAGCGGCGGCAAATTCTCGCTCGAACATCTCCCGAATTGCCTGTTTGCTCTCAACCGGAGCTTCGGCAACCTGATGATTGACCGCGTTTTCATCGTAAAACGAGACGAGAGTTTCGATGTCCGCCCGGTTAAATGCTTCTACCCATTTTTGGACAATTGATTTGGGATTCGAGTTTAACATAATTCCAATATAGATTTGTTTTCGCCTTGTTCAAAATCGAGTTCCCTTATTTCGGAACCGCTGAGAATCGTCTAACTTAAAGCGCGGGCGGCTGGAGTTCGAAGACCGCTATCGAACGCGGAGCAGATTCCTTTCCGACGCTCCATTTGCTGATTGCAATCGCCCAACCGTCTTTTTCCAACTGTTCCAGAAGCCGCAGGCTTCCGCTTCGGAAAGGGTCGGAAAGCAAAATTCGACCGCCGGGCGCGAGATTTGTTTCAAAAATCCGGCGCAGGTGCGAGTGCATTTCCAAGCCGTAAAGAATATCCGAGCCGAGAATCCAATCGTAGCGTTCCGTGTCGCTCCAATTTGTCCAATCGTCAAGCCGGTGTTCAATCGTTTGAATGTTATTCAGCTCGCAGTTACGTTTGCGGAGAACCGTCGCAAGATTGTTTTTGTCGGTCTGCACGACACGCGCACCGAGCGAAGCGGTGAGAATTCCGGGCAATCCGGTTCCCGCGCCTAATTCCAAAACTTTGGTGTTGCGAAAATCCTCGGCGCGCGAGCCGATTTCGTGAGCCAGCGCAATCGTAGCTGACCAGAGCACGACGCCATAAGGCAGCGGATTGGTCGTCTCAAGCAGAAAGCGCGATTCATCTTCAAGAGTGAGCATTGCAGCGACGTGCAAAATCTTTAATTCCTGCTCCGCTAAATTAAGCCGGTATTCATTGAGCGGAAAATCTCCGGCGGATGTTTCCAGCAATTTCTGGTCGGGCTGAGGCGATTGCATAGTGTCTCGAAAATCAGCTGTTTCGGTAATATTTCTCGTTTTTCAGTTTTATAAAGCTTTCCGCCGGAGAAGTAAAACCCGCTCGCTCGAAAACACATTATTTCGCCTGTCTCATGAGTTCGTAAAAAAATGATCTTCAAACAGTTTTTTCAGAACCGGCTCGGTTGAAATCCGGTCTCTATCAGAGCGCTAATTCGTTATAGTTGTTTGTCATAATAAAAAGCAGCAAAACTGCTCTTCTCAGCTTGACTTACGAGGACCTTGAATATATTTTCTTTAGGACGGCTAAAATAATTCCTTCGGTACGGCACGCCAGGATAATTCTCTCTTTGGATACGGATCGAAGTAACACTATTCGGCAAACATTTTTAATATTTGCAATTGAATAATTGATTTAAAACCGCAGGCTCGGTCTGTCCGGGACAAGTCTCAGCGTGTTTTCCATTGTGGCTCCTTTGCCCTTTCGCCGCATCGCCGTCAGACAAATTAATTGCATTTAGTCCTGCAATCAAATTTCCATTATCAAGTCCGAGAAACAACAGAAGAGTATGAGAAAAACCAGTCGCCCCTTAGCAAAAACGGCATTTCGTTCACGCACAATCATCACTTCGACAATCGTCGCAGCATTACTTTTAACCTTTTCAATTTCAGGCGCACAAGCCGCCGAATTTTCATTTTTTGAATCAGTCAAAAGTTTCTTGGGTTTGCAAAGTCCAGCACCAGCAAATAATAGCCAAATAGCGGAAAAGAAGGGAACGGATATAGAAGAGATTCAAAATGATTCGGAAAATATTCTTCAACCGGATTTGAATTTTAATCTTTCTGGGTCAAATGAAACCGCGATTACAAGCCCAAGCTCGGTGACTACGGTTTTCTCAGATGATTTCAGCACTAATACTAATGCCGCATACACAACAAACGGAGCAATTGGAGCAAGCGCTTGGACTGTAACGCGCTCTGGCGGCGATTGGGGTGCGAGAAGAAATACAAGCCCTGCTCAATTGGAACTGACTAATGATGCGAGCGCAACCGCAAATGCAGACGGATGGGCACTTGCCAGCACGCCCTCATCTTCGTTCAGCAGCCCTTACAATACGACCTTGAGTTCAAATACGGGTTTGGTTACCTGGACTTTTAACATGCGCCAACCCAGATCAGACCCTGCTGGATTTAGTGCCGCTGCTTCATATGGCGTCGCTTTTATTTTGGCTGGCACATCTAATACAAATAACAATACGGGAAACGGCTATGCAGTTGTTCTTGGGCAATCCGGCGCAACAGACCCGATTCGTTTAGCTAAATACAGTGGCGGTATCCAAAGCACTTTAACTAATATCATTACCTCTAATACAACAGGACTGGCAGATTTTGGAACAGAGTATTTAAGTATTAAAGTTACATACAATCCCGCTTCCAATACTTGGGAATTATTTTTAAGAAATGATGGCACCACAGCATTTGCTGATCCTGCGGCGGGAACATTAACATCTCAAGGAACAGCAGTTGATAATACCAACACCGGAACTTCCCTTCCTTTAATGGGCGCTTATTGGCAAGGCTCAACGGGCACTACTCAAACAGCCTTTTTTGATAATACAACGGTTACAGTCGGGCAGCCCGTCATTACAACATCAACCAGCGGCACTTTGGATTTCGGTAGTGTTGAAGTCGGCTCAACTTCCGCCGAGCAAAACTACACAGTTTCAGGCAGTGATTTAATTTCCAACATTACAGTTACCGCGCCCACTGATTTTGAAGTTTCAAAAACTTCCGGTTCTGGTTTCGCCTCGTCAGTTTCGCTGACACAATCAAGCGGGACAGTTAGCAGTACAACTATTTATGTCCGCTTTAAACCAACCAGCGTTGGGACAAAAAGCGGCAATATCACGAATGTAAGCACCGGAGCAACAACGCAGAATGTATCTATAACCGGAATAGGAACTGATACAACACCGCCGGATACGTCAATTACGCCGCCTGTTCCGACAAATCCCAGCAACAGCACGAGCGCGACGTTTCAGTTCACCGGGACTGACAACGTAGGCGTCACCGGATTTGAATGTTCGCTTGACAATGCGTCGTTTACGGCTTGCTCGACGGGAATAAATTACACTGGCTTGAGCGACGGCTCACATACATTTCAAGTTCGCGCGAAAGACGCGGCGGGCAATGTTGATGCGTCGCAGGCAAGCTATACGTGGACGATTGACGCAACCGCGCCGACCGTTTCATCAATTAATCGCGCCAGCACAGACCCGACCGCGCCCGGTTCGTCGGTTGATTTCACCGTCACTTTCAGCGAAAACGTGACGGGCGTTGATTCCGGCGATTTTGCCCTGACGCCAACGGGCGGCGTTACCGGCGCGAACATTACTAACGTCGCGGGAAGCAATTCGATTTACACCGTCACAGTTAACACCGGCTCCGGCACGGGAACTTTGCGGCTCGATGTTACAGACGATGATTCAATCGCTGATGCTACCGGAAACAAGCTTGGCGGAACGGGCGCTGGCAACGGCAATTTTACGACCGGTCAAACTTACACAATTCCTCCTCCCCCGGCACTTGGCAACTATGGCAACACAACGATCAATTTGAGCGGCAATACAACCATTACACCAGATGCCGCGCCGACAAACGCGACGTATGCGACCGCCGCAACTACCTCTAATTTTAAAGGCAATCTTGAAGTTGATCCGGCAACCGGCGTCGTTCGCGTCACCAACGCTTTCCCGGCAAACCTTGCGAACGAAACATATCCGGTCACAGTCGCAGCTTACAACGCTGGCGGCGTAACAACGAAGACTTTCAATCTGACGGTTCAAGCTCCGTCGGGCTGTAACGGATTTGGCACGACAGCTTTTGCTCCGGCTGTTAATTTTCCTATCGGCGCTGCGCCTACTTCAGCAGCAGTTGGAGATTTCAACGGCGACGGTAAACAGGATATTGTCGCGTCTAATCAATCCAGCAACAACGTCTCAGTTCTGCTCAGAAACGCAACAAACGACGGATTTGATCCGGCTGTCAATTTCGCCGTTAGCACTACTCCTTATTCAGTAGCGGTTGGTGATTTCAATGGCGATGGCAAACAAGATATTGTCGCGGCTAACGGATTTGCCAACAACGTCTCAGTCTTATTGAGAAACGCTGCAAACGACGGATTTGATCCGGCTGTTAATTCCTCTGCTGGACACAGACCTATCGTAGTAACAGTTGGAGATTTCAATGGCGACGGAAAACTGGATATTGCCACATCAAATCTTTTAAGCCACAACGTCTCGATTCTGCTCAGAAACGCGGCAAACAACGGGTTTGATCCGGCTGTTAATTCTCCCGTCGGGACTAATCCGTATTCAGTAGCAGTCGGTGATTTCAATAATGATGGAAAATTGGATATTGCTACGGCTAACGGTGGCAGCGCTAACGTCTCAATTTTGCTCAGAAATGCGGCAAACAACGGGTTTGATCCGGCTGTTAATTCTCCCGTTGGGACTAATCCCCAATCAGTAGCAGTCGGTGATTTCAATAATGACGGAAAACCGGATGTTGCTACGGCGAACTATGGCAGCGATAACGTTTCAGTCTTGTTAAGAAACGCGGCAAACAACGGGTTTGATCCGGCTGTTAATTTCGCTGTCGGCACTAATCCCAAATCAGTAGCCGCCGGAGATTTCAATAATGATGGAAAGCAGGATATTGTCGCGGCTAATGTGACCAGCAAGGACATCTCAGTCTTGTTAAGAAAAACAACGGACGACGGATTTGATTCGGCTGTTAATTTCCCTTTCAGCTCCAATCCTACGACAGCAGCCATCGCAGATTTCAATGGTGATAATCGCCAGGATATTTTTACCGCCCTGTCCAACAATAACGCCTCAGTGTTGCAGCGCGTTTGCAATGCCCCGCCTTCAATAACTCCGGCAACGGGTTTAACGAGAGAGAAAGGCGCAGCCGGGACGAACTCGCAAATCGCTACGGTTTCCGATGTGGAAACAGCAGCAGGCAGCTTAACAGTTACGGCGACCACAGTTCCGACAGGAATTACAGTTTCCAACATCGTCAACACAAACGGCACAATCACGGCTGACATCGCTGCCGCTGCCAATGCTGCAACAGGCAATAATACAGTAGTTTTGACCGTATCGGACGGAATAGAGTCAACAAACGCTAATTTGACCGTGACAGTGACGGCTGCGCCGGAAATCAATGTCAAAGGCAACAACGTCTCGATTGCTGATGGCGATACGACGCCTGATGCAGCAGATCATACGGATTTCGGCACAGTCTCAATCGGCAGTTCGCTTGAGCGGACGTTTACGATTGAAAACACCGGAAACGATACATTGACAGTCGGAAATGTCTCAATCGCAGTTGGGCTTGCCGAAGGAGGTTTCACGGTCACGCAGCAGCCTGGATCTTCGGTCGCCCCTAACGGCTCAACGACTTTCAAAATCAAATACGCACCGACGACGACAGGTCTTTACTCAACAGGCGTCCTTTTCACCAACAACGACGGAGACGAAAATCCGTTTGATTTTGTGATTCAGGGAACGGGCACAGATACAACTCCGCCGACAGTTTTTTCGATTAATCGCGCCAGCGCGGACCCGACAACACCCGGCTCGTTGGTTAATTTCACTGTCACTTTCACCGAAAACGTGACAGGTGTTGACGCTGCCGATTTTGCTCCGGTAATGACGGGGGGCGTTTCCGGCGCAAGCGTTACAAACGTCACGGGCAGCGACTCGACCTACACGGTAACGGTCAACACCGGCTCCGGCGGGGGAACTCTGCGGCTCGATGTGGTTGATAACGATTCAATCGTTGACGGCGCGGGAAATCCGCTCGGCGGCACAGGCGCGGGCAACGGCAATTTCACGACAGGTCAGGTTTATACAATCAGTGGAACGCCCGAAATCGTCGTCAAAGGCAACAACGTAGTTATTACTAAAAACGATTATCAACCGTCGCTCGCAGATCACACCGATTTCGGCGTCATCCCGGTCGGCGGAATAGTGGAGCGCACCTTTACGATTGAAAATACCGGATCAGGCACGCTGACAATCGGAAATGTGGGAATAGCCGTCGGACTCGCCGAGATGCCGTTTACGGTCACGCAGCAGCCCGCTTCGACGGTGGCTCCGAACGATTCGACGACTTTCAAAATTCAATACGCTCCGACCACGGCAGGCGCATACTCGACGGGCGTGTCGTTTAGCAACAACGACAGCGATGAAAACCCGTTCGATTTTGCAATCGTAGGGCGCACGGTGCCGCACACGGTTTATGTTGACGAAGATTGGGCAGCGGTTGCAGCCGGAACAGACCCCGACGGCGCAGGACCGGCAACCGAAATGGGCTACGACGCTTTTGCAGCGGTTCAACCGGGCGTTGACGCCGTTGCCGCAGGCGGGAATGTTAGCGTTTTATCGGGTATTTATCACGAAGACGTTACCATCAATAAACAAATCAACCTGCTCGGCGCAGGAGCCGACGTTACAACAATCAGCGGAGCCATTGGCGGAAGCGCAACTACGATTTTCGTCGCCGCCAACAACGTCACGATTAAAGGCTTTACCATCACGCGCGATGGCAATACTGCCGCGCAATGGGGCGGTGATTTAAATCTAACAGGTATTGCCCCGGCACAAGGCACAACCGGAATGCTTGTTTACGAGAACGTTTTCACCGGAAACCGCACGGCTATTGACATTAATAACAGTAGCGGACATACAATCCGCAACAACGTCATTGATTTCAACAGAACGGGAATCCTTTTCCGCAACACAACGGAAAATATGACCGTAGTTGAAAACTTTATCACCAACAACTGGACTGTAGGCGTTCTCTTCCTTGATGGCAGCGGCGGAACTAATGCTCCAATTCAATCGGCTGCTGGTTCTGTTTTCAGCAACAACAACATCAGCGGAAACTGGTACGGGCAGGTCGGTGATCGTCAAACCGGCGCGTCGCTTCCCGCTCCCGGAGCAAGTCCAAAGAACTTAAGAGGAAACTGGTGGGGAACCACAACGCCGGTCGTGACAACCAATAACACGACGGAACCAGGCTATGCGGCTCAAATTCCGATCGCTTACGGCGGTACGGCAACGGCTCCGGGCGGTCAACCTGACATTGCCGGACCTGCTTCGGCAAACATCATCTATCTTCCGCTTTTAACCAGCGGCACGGATACTGATGTCGAAACCGTTCCCGGTCGCGGAACTTTCGGATTCCAGGGGGTAACCAATAACTCGACTGTCGTCGTCCGTCAAAACAGTCTGCAAGGTTGGCAGCAACAAAATACTGGCGGAGCAACTCAATCGTTTATCGTCGGTCCCGGGACGCCGCCACTCGGCGTAGGCAGTTTGCAATTGTCGGTCGGCGCGAACGGCAACGATGCGGCTCAAATTCGCAATCCCCAATATCACGGAACAAGACTTGATTCGCTGACGAGCCTTTCCTACAGCACTTACGTTCAGCAGGACGGTGCTGGCGGAGGACAAGTTCCTTATATCATTCTGCACGTTGATCATGACAACGATCCTGGTACTGCAGCTGATTTATTGTTCTTTGAACCCGTCTATCAAGGTTCGACTTTCTTCCCGAGCAATCCGCAAGGACCGCCTACAGCCGGCACTTGGCAAAACTGGAACGCTTTGACCGGCGGCTGGTGGTCTGTAAATGGTTACGCCGAAGCGGGTCCCGGCACGAGTGTAAAAACACTGGCTCAATATGTGGCTGCATTTCCGAATGCGCGCATCGTAAATACTGGTTCAGGAGCGGGCGGCTTAAGAATTGTTACCGGATTCGGCGCACCCGCCTGGAATAACTTTGTCGGCAATGTTGACAAAGTTCAAATCGGTGTTGCCAACAGCACAACCCAATACGATTTCGAACCGCTTCCAACTCTTTCGATTAACGACGTAACTCTCAATGAAGGCAACAGCGGAACAACCAATTTCAATTTTACCGTCACGTTGTCACAACCGAGCGATCAGGTTGTAACGGTTGATTACGCGACTGCCGACAGCACAGCATCTTCGCCTTCAGATTTTACGTCGATTCCGACAACTCAATTGACGTTTAATCCCGGCGAAACAAGCAAGCAAATCACTGTTCAAGTTAACGGCGACACCGCAGTTGAGGCGAACGAAGATTTCTTCGTTAATTTGTCAACTCCCTCGGCAGCAACGATTCAAGATAATCAAGGCGCGGGAACGATCACAAACGATGATTTCTCTCAACCGACTATTTCCAAAGCCTTTACTCCCGATACGATTCAGCGTGGCGGACAATCAACCATCACTCTGACTCTTTCAAACAGCAATTCGTCGCTTGCGCTGACAAACGCTTCGTTCACCGACAA
>JALZCH010000004.1 GCA_030863175.1 Acidobacteriota bacterium
AAAAAATCGAAACTTCAGCCAGAATCAACAACGGCAAGGTTGATGTTCCTTCGATTTTGCTTGAGCCGATTATGGTTGATAAAAACAATTTAAATGAAACCGTTATTAAAGACGGTTATCAAAAAGCCGAAAACGTTTACAAAGGCAGCCAACCGGCGCCACATCACTAAGATATGGTCACGACATTCCAGCAACACGTAATGCAGCACCAATACCGTTTTCCCGGTGAATTTCAGGAATTGCAATGGATTGCTTCCGGCATTGCACTGGCGACCAAATTGATTTCCGCGCAGGTTCGCCGCGCCGGTTTGACCGATATTTTAGGTGCGCACAGCGATGAAAAGAATGTTCAAGGCGAAGTGCAGCAAAAGCTCGATGTTTATGCGAACGAAACTTTAATCAGAAGTTTCAGCCTGCGCGAATCAATCGGGATTATCGCTTCGGAAGAAAACGAGCATCCGATTGCCGTCGAACACACTTCGCCGAATTCGCGTTACGCCGTAGTTTTCGATCCGCTCGACGGGTCTTCAAACATTGACGTTTGCGTGACCATCGGCACAACGTTTTCGATTTTTCGCCGCCCCGATTACGATAAACACGAAGATCCTCTGAGCTGGGTTTTGCAGCCCGGGCGAGAGCAGATTGCCGCGGGTTATGTACTTTACGGTTCTTCGACCGTGCTTGTTTACAGCATGGGAAGCGGAGTTCACGGATTTACGCTCGACCCTTCAATCGGCGTTTTTATTCTGACTCATCCGAATATTCAGATTCCCGCGCAGGGCGAGTATTATTCGATGAATGAGGCGCACAGCGGAAAGTTCCCGGAGGTTTACAGCCGTTATGTCGAAAAGCTGAAAACCGGAGCGTATGGAAAATGCTATTCGTCGCGCTTTGTCGGCTCGCTTGTTGCGGATTTTCATCGCACGCTTCTGCGCGGCGGGATTTTTCTTTATCCGCAAACGACCGATTATCCGAGCGGAAGGCTTCGTTTGTTGTATGAAGCAAATCCGGTGGCGTTTTTGGCGGAACAAGCGGGCGGGAAAGCGACAAACGGCGAAAAGCCGATTTTAGAGGTCCAGCCGATTGATTTGCACCAGCGCACACCTTTGATCGTCGGCGGAGCGGTCGAGATGGCAAATATTGAAGAATGTTTGATGAAAGCCCGATCGTGAACCGGCAGATCGAATCAAAAACACAATCTTTAAATAAAAATTGACATAACGTTGAGACTTATTTAGATTCTTAGACGACGTAGCCACCCTTTCAAAAAACCTAAGGAGAATCTAAATGAGTTTTTTGCGGATTTGCGGATTTTCTGTTCTATTTTTTTCTTTATTCAGCGGATTGTTTTTAGAACAAACAAATGCGTTTGAGAACGACTTCACCGAAGTGGATTTTGAATTTTGCCCGCCCGATTACAACGAAATTGCCGGAAATTCTGCGCCGGGCGGAATTAAAGAAATGGTTCCGGTGCAATATCTGGAAAGATACCTGAAATGGAAGAATGAACTGCTGGCAACCGATCTCGGGCGTCGGCAATGGGAACATTATTCGACGAATAAAAATTTCACCTTGATAATTACCGTTTCCACCAACAAAGAATTTGGGGCAAAAACCGCAGATTATAAATGGAGCGACAGGGGCGAGCTGATCGGCGCGACCATCACTTTGGGAAAGAATCTGGATCAGGGCTACCCGAACGCAATTTATTATCCGGTAATGAATTCGCTTTCTCGGCACAGCACATCATTCGGAATCAGCGGAAATATTTTGGCTGCAACTAAGCTTGCTCACGAAATCGGGCACGTTAACGTGACAGCCGAAACCAACGGCGAGCTGTTTCAACAGCAAAACAAGCTGATGGCGGCTTATCACAAGATTTTCTTAAAAAACGGCTACAACACAAACGACCGACGCTTGTTGGAGTTAGCCGAACAGTTGGGCGGAATGCCGATTCAGATTTGGGCGGATCGCGAATATCGAGGCGAAGCAAACGCGATGCGCTATCTTGCTGAAAGAGCCAGCAAGGAAAAGTTTTATTGCTCGGTTTTCAATCAAATCAAACGTAACATCAGCGATTACGCCAAGAGCTACGAAGACAGGTTTGGGAAAATTGATGAAATTGTTCCCCCCGCAACTTGCCAGAATTAGAGCAAATCAAGATTGCGTGTTGCGAGACAGACTTTTTCTAAGCCGAATTTCTTCCGGCGTTGATAATGCCGAAGGAACACCGCATCACGAGTTTTTCATAAGCCTTTTTGTTTTCTGACGACGATTCACCCGATTCGCGCAATTTTGTCAGCGCGTATTGCTGAATCGTCGTCAGAGGCAGCATTATTCGCTCACGCATTTGGATTGATTGTTTTTCAACCGGATAATCAGCCATCAACTCGCTTTTCCCGGAAATCAGGAATAAATATTTCTGAGTCAATTCAAATTCTTCATAAATCGCGCGCCACAAATCGCCGTAAACCGGATTTTCGGACAAAAACCGGGTGAGCGGAAAAAAGCTTTTTTGCATCGCCATTTCGCAATTGTCCATTAAAGCTTTGAAAAAGGAATTATTGAGATACATTTCTTTCACTTTTTCGAGCTTTCCCACCCCTTCCATTTTTTCGAGCGCGGTACCGACGCCGTAATAACCCGGAACATTTTGTTTGAGCTGGCTCCAAGCGCCGACAAACGGAATCGCGCGCAAATCTTTTAGCTCAAGCTTCCCGGACGCGCCGCGCTTGGCGGGACGGCTGCCGATATTGGTTTCGGCGTAAAATCGCAGAGGGCTGACGTCGGATAAATAATCGAGAAATGCCGGATGATTTTTTAATTCTTCGTAAAACTGATAACTTTCGTCCGCTAATTGCTGCATCAGATTTTCTTCTTCGGCGGTAAAAGTGTTTTCCTTAAAACCGAATAGCGGTTCGTAAAGACCGGCGTGCATAAGCTGTTCGATGTTGTATTGCGCCGCTTCGACCGCGCCGAAATTCGAGCTGACGGTTTGCCCTTGTATGGTCAGCTCAATTGCTCGATTTGAAACGTTTGCGCCCATCGAAGAATAAAATCTGTGAGTTTTGCCGCCTCCGCGCGCAGGCGGTCCGCCGCGCCCGTCGAAAAACACAACCTTGATGCCGTGTTCCTGCGACACTTTTGTTAGTTCGTCTTTGGCTTTGTAAATGCTCCAATTCGCCGTCAGATAACCGCCGTCTTTCGTGCCGTCGCTGAAACCCAGCATAATTGTTTGCTGATTTCCGCGCCGCGCGAGATGCTCGCGGTACGGCGCAAATTCATATAAACGGCGCATGACTTCTCGCACATTGCGCAAATCGGCGATGGTTTCAAACAGCGGCACGATGTCAACATTCAATTCTTCGGCGCGCCAGCCCGCGAGCAAAAACAACCCGAAAACCTCAATCGCATTTAAAGCCGTTCCGCATTGGCTGATAATGTAGCGATTACAGCCTTCAGCGCCGTTTTGCTGTTGAATTGTTTTTATCGCCCGCATTGTTTCAAGCGTATCTTTCGCTAAATCGTCAACAAGCAAATCGGGTTCGATTGCTTGATTCGTTCGGGCAAGCAGCTCGATTTTTTCATTTTCACCGAGCGCGGAATAATTTTCGGGCAGAGAATCGGTTTCCGCGGCGATTTGTTCCAGCACTTTACCGTGAACGCTCGCTTCTTGCCGGACATCGAGTGAGGCGAAGAAAAGACCGAACGATTCGACTTTGTTAATCAAATTGTTAATCAAGCCAACAAACAAGTCTCCATGTTTTTCGTGCAGCGTCCGGCGAATGGTTTCGAGCAATTCGAGGATTTCCGATTTTTTCAAATGTGCGTTTTGATTTGATTGATAAATGTTTTGATACAGTTTTTGTTCAAGCTCAAGCAGAGCCGCATCAACGCCCGCAAACGTCAATCTTCTTTTGAGCCTGCGAACATCGCGGTAATAACATCGCAAAATTGCGCTTCTGAGAGCTTCGGCAACCTGCAAAGTCGTTTCAACGGTCACAAACGGATTTCCGTCGCGGTCGCCGCCCGACCAAAAGCCCATTCTGACGGGCACAAAATTTCCGCCGAGAAATTGGTTTAAATCCGTGACGATATTGCCGACGGCTTCGTAAAAGACGTTTTCGAGATACCAGATGAGACTGACGGCTTCGTCAAACGGGGTCGGCTTTTCGCGTTTGATAAAAGGTGTCCGCCCAAGCTGCTGAAGCAGCGAGTTGATTTCCGCAACATTGTTTTCTTTGATCGCCTCGCTTAGATCGTTGATGATTCCCAAAACCGAACCCGGATAAAACTGCGTCGGATGAGCGGTTAAAACCAGTCTTACCCAAAATTCACGGAGTTTTTCGGAGAGCGCCAACTGTTTGTTATTTTGCGCAACGTCTAACTGCAAATGCTTAAGCGTTCCAGAGCCTTGAACGTCGTTGACCGCCTGAAACGCCGCGTCTTCAAGCGCGTCGAACAGCACGACTTGGCGTTCTGCGTATTGAACGAAGCGGAAAAGCAGATCAAGTTTTTCCTCCGGCGCTGTAATCGAAGTGTGATTATTGAAGAAATCTTCGATAATTTCCTGCGGACTCAAATGCTTTTCCAGAAAGCCTTCTTCGCAGTTTTGAACAAAGAGCGAAAGTAAAATTCCGGTTTTTTCGATTCTATCGTAAGGAAGCGATAAAAATAAGCCGTTATAAAGCTGGAATTTAAAACCTACCTGATCCTGAAATTGCTGTAATGCGCCCGGCAAACCAAATTTCATAAAATAAAGTGCGTCCTTCTTTCAAGAATTTCTTTTCTTTCAATACTTAAATCCTGGCGAATAAAAATCACTTTTCATCTTACTCGCAATAAGATTTTCCGAAAATAGGAAATATGATTTTTGTTGCTATTGGTATTACCCTTTATCTGCGATCTAATAAATGGTTAAGAAATTTATTTGACATTCGTGCGCAGTTTAGGCAGAATGTTAATCGCTGCACGTTGTTTAAGTTGTAAGTTTGTTGGGAGGTCGCCGAGTCCGGCGATTTGGCTTGTTGATGCAGACTTCCTAATTTATTTGGTTTCGTAAATAATAATTGGTAAAACCAATGCTGTTTTGTGAATCCGGTAATCGGAGCTTATGTACGAATACTGCGGAGCGGCTTTCAAGATCAAGCAGGTTCGTAATTTTAAGAAAACAATAAAAAGAGCGGTCGAGTCGAAAAAGTAGTTTCAACCAGAAATTTAATCTTTCGTTCAACTCAAGAAATCGGACACGCTCCACATCTTTTGTAATGAAAAAAGGATTTAAAGATATGAAATGTTTAGCTCAACAAGGTTTTTTAGCCGCGTTGTTATTGATGCTTACATTTGGCGCCGCGAGCGCGCAGGAATATAGAGGAACAATTGCCGGAACTATTACCGACCCGAACGGCGCAGTTGTTCCGAACGCAACGGTAACGGTTCAAAACGTTGGAACCAACGTGACCAATACTGCTACAACCAATGAGGAGGGAGCTTATTCGTTTCCCTTGCTGCTGCCCGGAATGTATAAAGTTACGGCGACGGCTACGAACTTTCAAACTTCAGTCCGCGAAAGCATTCAATTGAACGTGGACGACCGTTTGACGGTTGATTTTACATTGACAATCGGAACAGCAACCGAAGTTAACATCGTTGCCGGTGACGAATTGCTGGAAAGAGGCGAGGTTACATTAAGTACCGTCGTTACTGAGCGGCAAATCACCGAATTGCCGCTTTCAGAAGGTGCCGCTTACAATCTGGCGACTCAGGCGCCGGGCGTCTCTTACACGGGAAACCCGCAGTTTTCGGGTCCTACCGCAAACGGAAATCTAGCGGCAATTCGCACAAATGGAGCCGTCGGAAATCAAATCACATTGGACGGGTCACCGAATCTTACGTTTGACGGCGGCGTTGCTTACACACCTCCGGCTGATGCGTTGTCGCAGTTTAAAATTCAAACCAGCCCGTTTGACGCGCAAACCGGTTTTACCGCCGGGTCGACCGTCAACGTCGCGGTGAAAAGCGGAACCAACGATTTGCACGGCTCGGTTTATTATTTTAACCGTCCGGGTTCTTTAACCGCTCAAAACTTTTTCTCAAAGCGCGCCGGAGCGGAACCTTCCGAACGTAGTTATTATCGCGCGGGCGGTCAAGTCAACGGTCCGGTTTACATTCCTTTTCTTTACAACGGAAGAGATAGAACGTTTTTCATGTTTTCTTACGAGAAGCAGGTTGATACAGCCGCCGAACCGGAATTTTTTACAGTTCCGACCGTAAAAATGAGAACCGGCGATTTTTCCGAGCTTCTTCCGTTAGGAATTCAAATTTACGATCCGGCAACCGCCGTTTTGCGGAATACTACCTGTACAGCAGGAAGCACCGGAACGACCGTTTGCCGCACGCCTTTTGCGGGAAATATAATTCCGACAGCTCGACTTAATCCCGCGGCGGTTGCATTCTTAAATCTTTACCCGGTCCCGAATCAACCAGGTGTTGTTGATAACTACTTTTCCAATCAGACTCGTGAGCGTCCTTACGATTCGTATCTGACCAGAATTGACCATAACTTTAATGGCAATCACCGAGTTTTCGGAAAGTTCTTTTACAGCAAGAGCAATGAAGACCGTTACAATTTTATCGGCGAAGAGAACTCGATTACGCAAGGTTTCGAGAGACGCACTAACAAAGGCGGAAACATTAATTACACCGCGACGCTTTCGTCAAACTTTGTGCTTGATATTCGATCCAGCTTGAACGATTTCGTTCAAGATCGAATTCCTGCAAATCCTGTGTCAGCAGCCGATCTCGGTTTCACCGGGATTGCCGCTTTGACTTCTTCGACGGTTTTTCCGCGTTTCGATTTTACCAATTACGATACGCTCGGAGCCGAACGTGCTGACTTTAATGAAGGCTTGACGAGAAATTTCAGATTGTTCTCGTTACAGCCGACGATGACCCAAATCCACGGCGATCATACACTTAAATACGGCTATGATTACCGCCGCTTGATGGAAAACAGAACGACCAACGGTTACAACGCGGGTCGCTTCACCTTCGCTGGCACTTATACTTCACCGGCTTCAAATTCGAACGCCAATACAACGGGACAAATCGGGCGCGATTTAGCTTCGTTCTTACTCGGACTGCCGACCAGCAGCACGATTGAACAAGTCTCGCCGTACGATGTCACATCGAATTATCACGGATTCTTCGTTCAGGACGACTGGCGCGTTTCGCCTAGATTAACATTCAATCTCGGTCTTCGTTACGACCTCGAAACCGGCGTCAGAGAGTCCGAAGGGCGAATCGTGACCGGATTTGACACCACAGCAGAAAGCCCGCTGCGTGCTGCCGCGTTGGCGAACTTTAATGCTAACGTGCCGGCAAGCGTTCCCGTTACGGCGTTTCAAAACCTTTCCGGCGGTTTGCGCTTTGCGACTGGTGCGGGCGATGCCAACCAATCAACCGATAAAAACAATTTCCAGCCGCGCATCGGCGTTTCTTACTCTTTAGACGATAACACCATCATTCGGGGCGGGTTCGGTATTTTCACTTCGGCTTTCCAGATTCAGCCGATTAATCAGAGCGGCTTTACCGCTTCGACAGCATTTACCTCGAACACGACGAACAACGGTTTAACTTTCCTGACCAATTTAAACAGCCCGTTTCCAAACGGCTTAAATCCGGCTGTCGGTTCGAGCCTCGGCTTGAATACTTTGCTTGGCACAACTTTGGGAACGACGAACGCGACCGGTCCGACTGAAACAACCGTTTACAGCCATGACCGCAGAAATGCGAACTACGCCAGATTTATCGCCGGCATTCAACGCCAGTTGCCGTATGATTTCGCCGCCGAAGCGACATTCGTTTATTCGCGTGGTTACGATTTGCCGGTTTTGCGGCAGTTAAATTATATTCCTCGTCAGTATCTCAACGATCTTTCGGGAATCACCGATCCGACCGCTCTGAACGCAGCGATTACAGCGAACCAGACGTTTTTGAATCAGACAGTTCCGAATCCTTTCCGCGGTCTTGTGCCGCAGAATCCGACTTTGAATGCTGCCACGATTCAGCGCCGTTTTCTCTTGACTCCTTATCCGCAATTTCAGGATTTAATCGTCACCGAATACAACGGCAGCAACACTTATCGTTCGCTCCAGCTTCAGTTAAATAAACGGATGAGCCGAGGAGTTTCGCTCAATGCGTCTTACACCTTCTCGCGCGAGCGTGAAAGAACACGTCGCTTGAATCCGCAGGATGATGAGCTGACCGACATAATTTCGCTTTTCGACCGCCCGCACCGCGTAACGTTTTCTGGCGTTATGGAACTCCCGTTCGGTCGCGGTAGAGAGTTTTTCAGCAATTGGCATCCGGTTGTTGACGCCGTTTTTGGCGGTTGGCAATTCAATGCCGTGTATGAATGGCAAAAGGGCGAACCGCTTGTTTTGCAGAATGTGTTTTACGGCGGCGACATCACGCAACTCCAAAACCGGCTCGGTCAAAGAGACGAACAAGGCAGAGTCTATGGAGTTGACATTCCGGCATTTGACACGAGCGGTTTCCGCATGTCTAACGGCAATGTTCTCAATTTTGGCAACAACTACACGATTAGCAGCCAAAACACTTTGCGTTATCTGCCTTATACGCTTGATAACTTCCGCAATCAACCGTTCCAAAAATTCGATGTTGGATTGACCAAAAACTTCCAGATTCGAGAAGGAATGAAATTGCAGGTTCGATTTGAAGCAATCAACGCCTTAAATTGGGTTTATCTCGGTAACGGGCTTCAGCTCGCTGTTACCAACACCAACTTCGGCTTGGTAAGCGGACAGAGAAACTTGCCAAGAGATATCCAACTTGGCGCTAGATTCACTTTCTAAAATGGTTTTCGCATAAGCGTAGATCATTTTGATAACCGTAGGGGCAGTGTTAATCGCGCTGCCCCTAAAAAATCTTCACAACTTTTGGCGGAATTAGAAATGAAAATCTTTTGTCTGATTAGTTCGATTTTGTTTTTCGGATTGGCGGGAGCGCCGGCTTTTGCCCAAAAAGCAGATTTAATCGTCGCCTCCGATGGCAGCGGCAATGTCAGAACCGTTCAGGAAGCGATTGAAAAAGTCCCTGAAAACAATAAAAAGCGTTTCATCATTCGCATCAAACCCGGCGTTTATCAGGAACAAATCAGGATTCCGGCAAATAAGCCTTACATTTCCTTCGTCGGCGAATCAGCCGAAAATACGAAATTAACTTTTAACATCTCGAATAAAATCGCCGGTTCGACTTCCGCCGCTTATGCTTTCTATGTCGCTGGACACGATTTTTACGCCGAGAACATCACGTTTGAAAATTCTTTCGGAACCGGTTCGCAGGCGGTTGCCGTTTTAGTCGAAGCCGACCGCGCCGTTTTCAAAAACTGTCGCTTTTTAGGTTGGCAAGACACGCTTTACGCCAAAAACGGCAGGCAGTTTTACCAGAATTGTTACATCGAAGGTCACGTTGATTTTATTTTCGGACAAGCCGCTGCTGTTTTTGAAAACTGCACGATTCATTCAAAAGGCGACGGTTACATTGCCGCGCCGATGCGTTTTGCTGAGGATGAGCCGAGCGGTTTTGTTTTCATTAATTCGAAGCTAACCGGCGAAAACACCAACAAAGGCGTCTTTTTGGGAAGACCGTGGCGCGACTTTGGCAGAACTGTTTACCTCAACACCGATATGGGTGCGCACATTCGACCGGAAGGTTGGCATCATTGGCAGCCTGAACGCGAAAAAACCGCTTTTTTGGGCGAATACAAATCGAGCGGTGCTGGCGCGAAACCTGAAACGCGCGTTAAATGGGCGCGGCAATTAACCGAAGAAGAAGCCAAAACATTTCAAGCAGAAAATTTTTTAAAAGGCAAGGACAATTGGAATCCGTACAAAGCCAGTTTTGATTTGCAACCGACAGCCAAACCCGATTTCAAACTCGTCAGCTGGAACGATGTCTTCGAGCAATCGAAAGATTGGTATGCAGTTGACGAAGCGACGCGGATTGCAAATCAAGTGATTCTTTATCAACACGACAACGGCGGCTGGTCGAAAAACCTCGATATGGCAATGATGCTCACGCAAAAAGAGCGGGAAGAAATCGCCAAAAACAAATCGAACACCGACACGACGATTGATAACGGCGCGACCGTAACGCAGCTTCGCTATCTCGCCAAAGTTATCACCGCGAAAAACATCGACACTCACAAAGCCGCTTTTAACAAAGGCTTGGATTTTCTGTTTGCGATGCAATACGAAAACGGCGGCTATCCGCAATATTTTCCTCTCAAAAAAGATTATTCGCGCCGCATTACTTACAACGATAACGCAATGATCAATGCCTTGCGGCTGATGCGCGATGTTGCGGCTAAAAAAGCCGATTACGCTTTTGTTGACGAAGAACGTCGCGCCAAAGCGCAAAAAGTGGTTGAAAAGGGAATCGAAGCGATTTTGAAAACTCAGGTTGTTGTCAACGGTCAAAAAACAGTTTGGGCGGCGCAGCACGACGAAGTAACTTTCGCTCCGGCATCAGCCAGAAAATTTGAACCGGTTTCGCTGAGCGGAAAAGAAAGCTCCGATATTGTCGAGTTTCTGATAAGTGTGGAAACCCCTAGTCCGCAAGTTGTTGAGGCAATCGAATCGGCGATTAAATGGTTTCAAAAATCGAAATTAACCGGAATTCGGGTTGTTGAAAAACCGGACAAAAATTTGCCCAAAGGTTTTGACCGAATTGTCATCAAAGACAAAACAGCGCCGCCGCTCTGGGCGCGATTTTATGAAATTGAAACCAATCGTCCGATTTTTACCGGGCGCGACGGTGTTGTGAAATACAACTATATGGAAATCGAAGCCGAGCGCCGCAATGGTTATGGCTATTACACGGATGAGCCGAACAGGCTTCTCAACCAAACTTATCCGAAATGGCAGCAGAAGCTGGCGCGAAATGCTGCCAAAAACCAATCCAAATAAACAAAGAAGTTATGAACAATCGTCGTGATTTTTTGAAAATGTTTCTCGCGGGCGGAGTCGGTTCGTTTGTCACTCCGCATCTTGTCAAAGCTAATGATTTTGAATCAGCTTTTTTCTCAAACCCCGCGGTTCAGGACGCTTGGGCGCAAGTACCGAAAATTTTAGCGCGAATCAAACCGCCGAAATTTCCGAACCGCGATTTTTCAATTCTCAAATACGGCGCTGTTGCCGACGGCAAAACCGACGCGACCGAAGGTTTTCGCAAAGCAATCGAAGCCTGCAATAAAGCCGGAGGCGGCAGAGTCATCGTTCCGGCGGGCGAGTTTTTTACCGGAGCGATTCATCTTAAATCAAACGTCAATCTTCACATTTCAAAGGGGGCGACCGTGAAATTTTCGACCGACCCGAAAGCGTATCAGCCGCTTGTTTTTACGCGCTGGGAAGGAATGGAAATGATGGGTTTGTCGCCGCTGATTTACGCTTTTGAGCAGACAAACATTGCCATCACGGGCGAAGGAACTTTGGACGGGCAAGCCGCAAATGAAAACTGGTGGTTCTGGAAAGGCAACAAACAGGACGGCTGGCGCGAAGGAATGCCGAATCAAAAGCCCGCGCGCGCCAAACTCTATGAAATGATGGAGAAAGGCGTGCCGGTTAAAGAAAGAATTTTCGGCGCGGAATCTTACTTGCGACCGCAGTTTATTCAGCCGTATCGCTGCAAGAACATTTTGATCGAGGGCGTGCGGATTGTTCGCTCGCCGATGTGGGAAATTAATCCGGTTTTGTGTGAAAACGTCACCGTTAGAAAAGTTCAGGTTTCGACGCATGGACCGAACAATGACGGCTGCAATCCAGAATCGAGTCGTGATGTTTTGATCGAAGACTGCTTTTTTGACACGGGCGACGATTGCATCGCAATTAAATCCGGCAGAAATGAGGACGGAAGACGAATCAATGTGCCTTCAGAAAACATCATCATCCGCAATTGCACGATGAAGGAAGGACACGGCGGAATTACTGCGGGAAGCGAAATTTCCGGCGGCGTCCGCAACGTTTTCGCCGAAAATTGCCGGCTTGACAGTCCGAATCTCGATCACGCTTTGCGCATCAAAAACAACGCTTCGCGCGGCGGCGTCTTGGAGAATTTCTATTTCCGCAACATTACCGTCGGGCAGGTCGCTCACGCCGTTATCACAATTGATTTCAATTACGAAGAAGGCAAAAAAGGCGGTTTTACGCCCGTGATGCGAAATTTCGTGGTGGAAAATTTAAAGAGCGGCAAAAGCAAATACGTGGCTGATGTGCAGGGATTTGAAAACGCGCCGATTTACGGTTTGCAGATCAAAGATTCAACATTTGACAACGTCGCTAACGGAGCCGTTATTGCCAATTTAAAAGACACCGAGCTTGAAAACGTCCGAATAAACGGCAAGCTCGTGGAAAACTTGAATGAAGTCGCTGTTAAGATTGAACCGCGAAAGAAAGGTTAGGCGCCGAAATTGTCTTAATGAAATACAAATAAAATTCACCGCAGAGGGCGACTAAAAGATTAAAGAGAATCGAAATTTCTTTCTCTTATGCGTCTTCTGCGGTTTGTCTTTAAACTTAAAATAGCTGAAAAAATAATACTGTGCATACCATAAGGCGAAAGCTGTTGTATTCTTAAAATTAAGCTAAACTGGCATTGGCAGGGCAAAGAAAATGGCTCAGGAAACACTTTTTAGAACAATTGAAAGCGAGCGACAAGGAACAACGAGTTCGGAAGAAGTCGTCGGACAGCTTCGAGAAATGATTCATAAAGGAGAACTTCGTTCCGGAGATCGTCTTCCGCCTGAAAGAGATTTAGCTAAACTTTTAGGCGTTTCTCGTCCGACTCTTCGTGCTGCTATTCGCACTTTATCTGCTGTTGGAATCCTCAAATCACGTCAGGGAGCCGGAACATTTGTTGTTGAAGCGGCGGCTTCTCCGGCTTTGGATGCCAATCCGTTACGTTTGATGGCATCTTTGCACGGATTCTCAAGTGATGAAATGTTTGAAGCCCGAATAGCGCTTGAAATGTCTGTCGCAGCGCTTGCTGCAGAAAGAGCAACGAGCGAACAATTAGCTGCCTTGAGCGAAGAAGTCGCAGAAATGTTTGCCGCTTTGGATGAACCGGAAGAATACCTTGTGCATGATATGCGATTTCATCAAACAATTGCCGCAGCATCGGGAAACAGAATCTTAACGGCATTGATGAATATGGTAGCTTCGATTTTGTTTGAAACCAGAAGCAAAACAGTTCACAGAGCATTAGATCTGAAAGAATCAGCAGAAATGCATCGGCAGATTTACAGAGCCATTAGAGACAAAAACTCACAAGCGGCAAGAGAAGCTATGAGAGAACATCTCTTGCATGCAAAAGCAGCACAGGAATCTGAACTAATGAATCATGTTGCTATTACTGAAAATACTTCTAACGGCAACACAGCTAAAGACAAGATAAACAGAAAGGTTGAGAAAAATAAATAAAGAGCCAGCGACCTGATCGAAACGTTCGACTAATATGCTGATTTTTAGTTCGAACGTTATGAAGTAAAAGGTAGAAGCCTATACGGAGTAAAAACCCCTTGCGATTGTGTTAATTTCTGCTGTTTTTGTACCCCAATACAAATTAAGGACAATATAGCGCTTCTCAAATGTGCGGATCACAGAGATAGTTTCAATTTCTGACAATATAAATCATCTCTGTAATTTTGCAATCTCAGCCTTTCTTTTGATTCGTCAAACATCGCTTCAACTTCATCGTGATAAGGCGTTTGCATAAATAATTCGCCCCATTTCTCCCTCGGTGTTTTGCCGCCGAGCGAGCCATGCGGGCGAAACTCGTTGTAATAATCCTGCCAATCTGCGAGTTTCTGACGCAGGTCCGGATCTTTCAAATCAACTGTCGGATAAAATTCTTCCAAATCTGTCCGCTGCGAACGCTCGACTTTCCCGTTTAAATGCGGCGATCTGGGTTTTATCGGGCGGAATTTGATGGCGTATTCTTTCAATTTTTTCTGAAATTTGTAAGCGAAAAATTCTCGCCCACGGTCAGTCTGAATCCGCTGAATCGGAAATGGCATTTCTTCACAAATCTGCTCAAGAAAGATCAGAGAATTAGCGGCTGTTCGACGATTGAATAAAGCTAAACAGCGGATTCTGGTGCAATCATCAATTGCCGTATATTGATAAAGACCAGGAGCAATTTTGCAGGTGTCAATTTGAACGCGCTCGCCTGGAATCGGACGCTCATACCGAAACCTGTGTTTTCGCGGAATTCGGCTTTTCTTCAAAGGAGCAACGTTTAATTTCCGAAGCACTTTGGCGAGTGTTGCGCGAGAAAGAGAAAAATTATAATTTCTGAGAAGCTCGTTTTGAATCCGCCTTGAACCTAATCGCCGTTTTCGCAATTCAGAAATCCAGTTTGTTTGAATTTCAAAGATTTTACGTTTTGGTGAATTGTGCGGACGGCGACTCAAATCTTCCAGACCAGCTATTCCATTTTGTCGAAAGCGTCGCCACCATTTTCTCAAAGTAGGTCGAGAGATGCCGCAGCGGCGGCAAACAAGACCAGCATTTCTGGTGATTTCATAGAGTTTTACCCACTCTAAACGTGCTTTTATTTTGTGCTTCATAATCCATCATAAAGTTGAAATGATGTCTATGATCCGCACATCTCAAATGAGTGCGACCTGATAACCGCAATGGCGAAACCAATTACGGCAGTCTTGTTTCGTTATTTGTTTCAATGCCCAATTTAATGCTTCTTCAAGCATTTCATCAGTTGGCGCTTTTCTGCCTCGACATAGCGTTTTCAGCTTCGACCAC
>JALZCH010000066.1 GCA_030863175.1 Acidobacteriota bacterium
TTTTGCACGGGCAAACAGTTTTTGAGAAACTTGTATTCTCCGTCAGACAGGTCAGAAGGGTAAATTCGTTTGGTCACGAATCCAACTTATCATTCTGACGGAGACTTTTCAGACACGCTCTTAGAAGAAATTTTGATTTTAATAGCTAATTAAACAGATTAACAGTCGAAATCCCGACAGTTAACAATCTTCTTTAAGGCATATCTAACAATATATAGAATATCCATTTACCACTTTAATAAATAAACTATTCCCGATAAAGTAAACCAAAATTATCTGATTTCATTGATAGCTTCTGGTTGGGGGTGTATATTAACCGCAACATTCTAATTTATTTCATAGTTCATTTTTTACTCGTTTTAAAGACTAAATAAAGAATGCCTTCTGTCGGAGAACAGATTGGAAAGTACAAAATACTTTCTGCTCTTGGAGCAGGAGGAATGGGCGAAGTTTTCCTTGCTGAAGACACCCGTCTGCGACGACAAGTAGCCTTGAAAGTCCTTCCTGAAAGTATTGCCTGGGATAAAGAGCGCCTTGTTCGTTTTGAACGTGAAGCTTTTGCGGTATCAGCTTTAAATCATCCGAATATACTTACTATTTATGAATTTGAATCTGCTGGAGAGACTCATTTTCTCGCATCTGAATTTATTAAAGGTGAAACTCTTCGCGATAGAATGCAGCGCGATAATCTAAGTTTGAGTGAAACTCTCGACCTTGCAATACAAATTACTTCTGCTCTTGAAACCGCACACGAAGCTAAAATCATTCACAGAGACATTAAACCTGAAAACATCATGATTCGTCATGATGGATTGGTGAAGGTTCTAGATTTTGGTTTGGCAAAGCTCACAGAAAACAAAGAAGCAAATATTGATGCAGAAGCGGAAACACGCGCTCTAGTAAAAACAAATCCAGGCGTTGTAATGGGAACTGTTCGTTATATGTCGCCAGAACAAGCCAGAGGCAGACAGGTTGACGCTCGAACGGATATATTCAGTTTTGGCTGCGTTTTGTATGAGATGCTCACCGGAAGACAGCCTTTTACGGGCGAAACAATCAATCACACAATTGTCGCAATTTTGGAAAAAGAGCCGCCGCCCTTGTCGCATTTCACCACGGGTTATCCAGCTGAAATTGAAAGGATCATCAAAAAATGTCTGGCGAAAGAAGCGGATGAACGTTACCCGTCAGCAAAGTGTTTACTCGATGATTTGAAAGAACTCAAAGAAGAATTAGCCTTTCAAACAAAACTCGAACGCAGCGCGTCGCCTGACAAAAACGCGGAAAGCCCGACACAAATCATTAAAGCTGCAACGACTGCGGAAACCGGAAAACAGAAGAACTCTATCGCCGTGCTGCCATTTGCCAATCTGAGCGCTGACGCTGAAAACGAATATTTCTGCGACGGCTTGGCGGAAGAGCTTCTGAATGCGCTCGCGAAGATCGAAGATTTGAAGGTGGCGGCGCGGACATCGGCGTTTTCCTTCAAAGGCAAAAATACAAACGTCAGCGAAATCGGAAAAACGCTGAACGTAGAGACCGTTTTAGAAGGTAGCGTCAGACGTTCGGGCGAGCGAATAAGAATCACGGTTCAGTTAATCAACGCTTCGGACGGTTATCATCTCTGGTCTGAGCGCTACGACCGCGAGATGCGGGACATTTTCGACGTGCAGGACGAAATCACTCTCGCCGTTGTTGGTGCGTTGAAGTTAAAACTTTTGGGCAGAGAAAAGGCGTCCCTCTTAAAGCGTTATACCGATAACATAAAGGCGTACCAGCTTTACCTCTGGGGACGCTTTCACGCAAGAAGTTTTGAGTCGAACGGTTTTCGCGAAGCCATTAAGTGTTACCAAGAAGCAATCGCCATTGACGCTCATTACGCGCCGGCTTACGCCGGTCTAGCCGATACATACACAGTAGCTTCATTTTCTTTCTTCACTCCGGCTGAGGCACTGCCAAAAGCTAAAGAAGCGGCAAAGAAAGCATTGGAAATTGATGATGGTCTCGCCGAAGCCCACACTTCTTTAGCCATTATCGAAATGTATTATGACCAGCGCTGGGCTGAAGCCGAGCGGGAGTTCAAACGTGCGATAGAGCTAAACCCGGGTGACGCCAACGCGCATAATTGGTACGGATGGTTTTTAGGTTTGATGGGGCGGTCCGACGAAAGTATGGTTGAATTAAAACTCGCGCTAACGCTCGACCCACTTTCAAGTCAAATCAACACCGCCATCGGTAATTTGTATTACTGGATGCGTAACCCCGATAGGGCGATTGAAGAATATCGAAAAGTACTTGACTTAAAACCGAATTTCAACATCGCCCGCTGTTTTCTTGCTGAAGCATATGTTCAGAAGGGCGATTTTTCCGCCGCACTGATCGAACTTCAAAAGGCATGGTCTGGAGCTGAAGATTCAATCATCTTGACGTTGACTGGTTACACAGAAGCGGTTGCCGGCAATTACGGCGAGGCAAAACGGAGGCTCGAAAGTTTGAAAAGCTTGTCAAAAATCAAGTACGTTCCTGCCTTTGAAATGGCGATAATTTATGTCGGATTGGGCGAAAAGGAAGAGGCGTTTAAGTGGCTTGAAAAGGCTTACCAGGAACACTCGGTGTGGCTCCCTTGGCTAGGAGTTGATCCGAAATTCGACGAATTTCGCTCGGATCCACGCTTCCAAGATTTGTTAAATCGCGTTGGATTGCCGCTAGGTGAAAACTTGCAACGCGAAACTAAAAATGAAGCGCAGAGGGCAGTTTTTTCAAACGCCATCACAAACGATTCCAAAAAATCTGAAATTGCCGTCGAAGTTGGTAATCAATCCTCGCCCTTCAATCCAAAAGCAAAACGAAAGTGGTGGCTGTTCGGACTGCTTGGCTTGATTCTGCTGACCAGCGCGTTCTTCGGTTACCGTTACTTCACAACGAACAGCAAACAAATCGAATCAATCGCAGTGTTGCCGTTCCAGAACGAAAGCGGCAATGCCGATAACGAATACCTTTCGGATGGAATTACCGAATCTTTAATCGGCAGTCTTTCGAAGATTCCGAATTTGAACGTGAAGGCACGATCAAGCGTTTTTCGTTACAAAGCCAAAGAGACGGATTTGCAGAGGATTGCCGGGGAGCTAAATGTGCAGGCGGTTTTAATAGGCAGAGTTTTGCAGCGCGGCGAGCAGTTGATTCTGAATCTGGAATTGGTTGACGGAACAACCGAGAACGTAATCTGGTCGGAACAATATAATCGCAGACAATTCGATTTAGTTTTGCTGCAAAGCGAGATTGCCAGAGATGTTTCCAACAAATTGCGAACAAAGCTCTCCGGGGCGGAACAAAACCAGATTGCCAAAAATTACACGACAAATTCCGAAGCCTATCAGCTTTATCTGAAAGGTCGGTTTTTTCTGAACAACGGCACACGCGACGGGCAGAAGAAAGGTATTGAGTATTTCAGACAAGCAATTAATCTCGACCCGAATTTCGCGCTCGGCTACGCGGGGATTGCTGACGGTTACACCTTGCTCGGCGCTACGTTCGATGCTTCTTTGCCGCCGCGCGAGGCGATGCCGAACGCGAGAACCGCGGCACAGAAAGCGTTGGAAATTGATCCAAGTTTAAGCGAAGCGCACACTTCATTGGCGTGGATTAAATATCGTTTTGATTGGGATTGGCGCGGGGCTGAGGACGATTTCAAACAGGCAATCGCGCTTAACCCGAATAACGCGCAAGCGCACCATTGGTATGCCGATTACCTCACGGCGATGCGACGCTTCGATGAGGCTTTGGCAGAAATCAGGCGGGCGCGGGAACTTGACCCTTTTTCTCTTCTCATCAACTGGAACGTGGGCAGAATTCTCTACTTTGCCCGTCGCTACGACGAGGCGCTGAATGAACTGCGCCGAACACTAGAAATGGATCAAAATTTCGCGCGGACGCACGTTTACCTCCAATCTGTCTATTTGAAGAAAGGGATGAACGACGAAGCCTTTGCGGAACTTTTAAAGGTTGAAGCTCTATCGGGAACGAGTGCGGAAAGAATCACCGAACTTAAAAATGCTTATGCGTCGGGCGGCTGGAAATCCGTGTGGCAGAAAAAAGTTGAATTTGCGCTTGAAGATGCTAAAAGCCGCTATGTTACTTCTTTAAGTATGGCTTTTCTTTACACCAAAACCGGCGATAGAAATCGCGCGCTGGAATGGCTGAGCCGCGCATACGAAGAACGCGAAGGCTCTTTAGTTAATCTTAATGCTGACCCTTACTGGGACGAGCTTCGCGCAGACCTGCGCTTTCAGGATTTGCTGCGGCGGATTGGCTTACCTCAATAATTGAAAAAACATCAATCATTACAATATTGATATTCCAAATTCAATTTGTTTATTTGAAAGTTAAATTATGTGCGAAATGTGTGCGCACTTATAGCGCTTCTCAAATGAGTGCGACCTGATAACCGCAATGGCGAAACCAATTACGGCAGTCTTGTTTCGTTATTTGTTTCAATGCCCAATTTAATGCTTCTTCAAGCATTTCATCAGTTGGC
>JALZCH010000078.1 GCA_030863175.1 Acidobacteriota bacterium
GAAAATTCATTTAGCCGTTGACGCTTTGGGAAATGCAGTTCGTTTTATCTTAAGCGAAGGCGAAATGAGCGATCATCGTCAAGCAGAAAATCTGATTCGCGGTTTCGTTTTCGATTCTTTGATTGCCGACAAAGGTTATGATTCAGCAGCATTTATTGAAGAAATTCGCCGAAGCGGCAAAAAAGTTGTGATTCCAGCGCGTCGATATGCTGGTAAACAAGTCAGAAAATATGACTGGCATTTATATCGAGAAAGGCATTTGATTGAATGCTTTATCAATAAAATCAAACAATGGCGGCGCATTTTTACGCGCTTTGAGAAATTGTCAAAGAACTATTTAAGTTTCATTCATCTGGTCAGTTCATTGATTTGGCTCAGATGAAATGTCAACAGAACCTAGCAAGTCCGGCAAACTTTCATTTGTTTTAATTCTATTTCTGCTGCTCGGAGCGGTGGCAAGCGCGGCGACGTTTACGGTCAATCAAACGGACGACGCCGGCGATCTAACATGTGACGCGACCTGCACTTTGCGCGACGCCATTGACGACGCAAACGCAGCGTCGGGCGCCGACACAATTGTTTTCGACGGGGGCGTTTTCGGCACACCGCAGATGATTACTTTAACCGGCGGCAATCTAATCATCACCAACAGCACAAACGCCAACGTTAACATTACCGGACCGGGCTCAAATCTGTTGGCTATCAGCGGCGGCAATGCGAGCAAAATTTTCACGATTACCGAAACGCCTGTCGTCGTCATCAGCGGAATAACTTTAACGCAGGGCAACGCCATCGGCGCTTCTCCCGGTAACAATTACGGCGGCGCAATTTATAATCAAGGCAACTTAACTTTGAATGATGTTGTTATTACGGGCAACTCGGCAACTCTCGACGGCGGCGGAATTTATGTCAGCACCGGCGATTCGCTGACTATTAACAATTCGACAATTTCCGGTAATAACGCTACGGGCGACGGAGGCGGCATTTACGGCAACGCATCATCAACCGTCAGCGTTTCAAATACGACTGTTAGCAACAATACGGCTGGAAAAAACGGCGGCGGAGCTTATTCCGATGACGGCTCGACACTCACGGTTTCCGGCTCAATCTTCAGCGGTAATACTGCTCAGACCCCAACATCCGACGCCGGAGGCGGAGGAATTTATATTGACTCAGCAAATTTCAATCTGACTGATTCAACCATCAGAAATAACATTTCCAATCTGAACGGCGGCGGGCTAGCTTTTGATTCCGGCGGGACAAGCACAATAACCGGCTCGACCATTAACGGCAATACGGCAACGGGCAAAGGCGGCGGAATGTACCTTGAGGACACGCCTTTAAATATTATCAATTCGACCACTAGCGGTAATTCAGCAAACTTGGGCGGCGGACTTTATCGAGATAGTCAAAATCCAGCGACTATCTTTTTGAATTTTTCAACGGTGGTAAATAACAACACGACTAATGGCGGCGGCGGCATTTTCGTTTTGTCGTCACCTATTGACGTCGGCAATACTATTATCGGCGACAACACAGCGCCAACTGCACCCGACGTCAGCGGCTCTCTTAATTCGCTGGGCTACAACTTAATCGAAAACACGAGCGGCGCAAACATCGGGGGAAATTCCACCGGCAACATCACTGGACAAGACCCTATGCTCGAAACGCTTGGAGACAATGGAGGTCCGACCCAAACTCACAGATTGATTCTCTTTAGCCCGGCGATTGACAACGCCAACACGACAAACTTTCCCGCGACCGACCAGCGCGGCATTGCCCGCCCGATCGACGGCAATAGCGCCGGCGGAGCGCAGCCCGATATCGGCTCGTATGAAGCTTCAATGGTGACTGCCGCTAAGATAACGGTCGCGGGCAGAGTCTCAAATGGGAAGCGCGGTGTCGCTGGTGCCTTTGTTCAATTAACCGACCAAAACGGAAATACGCGCGGGACTCGAACGAATTCTTTCGGGTATTACCGATTCGACGACGTTGATGCCGGTCAAACTTATATTTTCAACGCTTACTCAAAACAATTTCAATTTGCTCCACAAGTTGTCACGATTAACGAAACCGCTGAGAACTTGAATTTTGAAGCGATGAAAAATTAATACGATCTTAAATTGAAAAAAGTGCTTCCGGCATTTGCAACTTCCCAATGAGTTGTGCATAATTCAAACCGTTCACCTCCCCGGTGAACACAGCAGGTCACGAGGGGTGAGGACTCGTGATCGCACTGCGAGGGCGTGGGAGACCTCGCTCTAAACTAACTTTCTTCAACAGGCAGATTATTTTCTCCTTTTGCAGATTGGTGAAGTGAAAAGAAAGCGGATGACTGTTTTAGTCATCCGCTTTCTTTTTAAATTTTGGGCTTGACCAAAGTTGTAATAAGCGTGAAAATCTAAAACGTTTTTCTATTGTTGAAGATTGACGAAACGTTGATATTTTCGGTGTTTGTCAGACAAGATTTGCGCTTTTCAGGCGCATAAATAATCAATCAAGACCGTGAGGGCAAATTGTTTCGCCTTTTGGTCTTTTTTTATTTTAAGGGGAAATATGGCGGAAAACGTATCCGAACTAAAGCGTCAAAGCAGACTGAAACGCTGGCTTTTGCAAGGGGTGCAGGAAGTTGAAGGTCCTTACGAAAAAGAACATACGCATCATCAACAACAGCCTTGGTGGAAAGTAATGTGTCTGACCGGAGTTGATTATTTTTCGACTCTCGGTTATCAGCCCGGCATTGCTTTTCTCGCCGCCGGTGCGCTTTCACCGATTGCAACTCTTGTTTTGGTAATCGTTACTCTTTTCGGCGCTCTTCCAATGTATAACCGCGTGGCGTCGGAAAGCCCGCACGGCGACGGCTCTATTTCGATGCTCGAACAGTTGCTTTCGCGCTGGAAAGGTAAACTATTTGTCCTCGCCTTGCTCGGCTTTGCCGCGACCGGGTTTATCGTCACGATAACGCTTTCGGCAGCCGACGCGACGGCTCATATTGTCGAAAATCCTTTTGTTCACCACACATTTCCCTTTCTTGAAAAAACTTCGAGCGAAGTGATTTTAACGCTCCTTTTGATCTCCGGTTTGGGCGCGGTTTTCCTCAAAGGCTTTAAGGAAGCCATCGGAATTGCTGTAGTTGTTGTTGCGGTTTATATCGGATTGAATTTAATAGTCGTTGGAACAGGGCTTTATGAAGTTTTTACACATCCTCAAGAACTTTACGAATGGAAAGATGCGCTGATGAACTATCCGGGCGTATCCGGCAATCCGATTTTTATGGTTGGTCTTGCGTTGTTCGTTTTTCCAAAACTTGCGCTCGGTCTATCCGGTTTTGAAACCGGTGTTGTCGTTATGCCTCTCATAAAAAGCCCCAACCGCATCGAAAACACTCGCAAACTTCTGGCGACAGCGGCAATTATCATGAGTTTTATGCTCATCGCCAGCAGCATTGCAACTACGGTTTTGATTCCGCCGGAAGAGTTTAAAGCCCCGGTTATGGGAGCAGGAGGCGAAATTGTAGAACCCGCGGGAAAAGCTTACGGTCGCGCCCTAGCATTTTTGGCGCACGGATATCTAGGCGAAATTTTTGGCACTGTTTACGACATCAGCACAATCGCAATTCTCTGGTTTGCCGGCGCTTCGGCGCTTGCAGGGCTGCTAAACATCGTTCCGCGTTATTTACCGCGCTACGGAATGGCACCGGAATGGGCACGCGCCACAAGACCACTGACAATAGTTTTTATCCTTGTTTGTTTTGCCGTCACGCTCTTTTTCCGAGCAGACGTTAATGCCCAAGCGGGAGTTTATGCAACAGGGGTTCTGGCGTTGATGACGAGCGCGGCAATTGCAGTTACGATTTCTGCGTGGCGAAGAAATCAAGGGGTAAAATGGGCGTTTCTGGTTATCTCGGTTGTTTTTATTTTTACTATTGTCGTTAACATTATCGAGCGTCCCGAAGGATTGGCTTTCGCTTCGATTTTTATTTTCGGAATTATTATTACCTCGCTCGTTTCTCGCGCCCTGCGTTCGACCGAAGTCAGAATTGACACAATCGAATTTGATCGGCTGGCTCAGGAATTTATTGAGGACTTGAAAAAAGGCGAAATCCGTATTGTCACCAATCGGCGCGAAGTCGGTGACGTTGCCGAATATCGCTTTAAAGAACATGAAAAACGGCTCGACAATCACATTCCTTCGGGTGACCCAATTGTTTTTTACGAAGTTGATTTGGGGGATGCTTCGGAATTCAAAGGCAAATTGAAAATTCGCGGAGTTGACATTGACGGTTACAGAATCCTGCGCACTCAGGCTCCGGCTGTGCCGAATGCGATTGCGGGGCTGCTCCTGTATTTACGAGACAAAACAGGCAAAATCCCGCACGTTTATTTCGGCTGGAGCGAAGGCAATCCGGCTATGTATTTGGTTCGTTACGTGCTTTTCGGTGAAGGCGATACCGCTCCGGTCACTCGCGAGATTTTGCGGCAAGCAGAACCCGATCCGGAACGGCGTCCGAACGTTCACGTTGGAGGTTAATTGAGTTCCGAGTTATGAATTCTGAATGAATCATTAATTCAAAATTCAAAATTCATAACTGATTTAACTGTTTTGCATTGCGAGGAAGCAGGAGCGGCAAAAGACCGGACGACCTTGCGAAGGGTAAAACGGAACGGTAGTTGACGATCCGCATTGAGCGCAATTAACGGCGACTTCGATTTTTTGTTTGATGCCTGAGGTTTGTGCGGCTTGAGCCGCCGCAATACGTTCGTTTTTAGCTTGTTTGCAGGGTTTACATCGTTTTGGGGGATTTTGCAGCCCTTTGTCGTAAAAGAACTGCTGTTCGCCTACTGTCCAAACGAAATCCAGCTTGCAGTCTATACAGTTTATTAAAATGTCAGTAAATTCTTTTTTATTAGAATTTGTTTGAACATAAAACCCGTTGTTTAAAGGCTCGAAATTTGTCGTTGACATAACTTTAAACTCCTTTGGCACTTTCTCCAACGCGACGAGCAACTGCCGAGAGAGTAACAGCTCGGTACACGGGGAAACGAAATGCGCTTGAGTCGGATGAAGGTGAAGAGCGAAATTACAAAAAAATCGTTCTAGGGGAAGTTATAACTTCGATATTCGCGCTGTCAAGTCAGCAGGTTTAAGTATATCAAATCAGGATAAATAAATGAAAATTTTAGTCGTCGGTTCAGGCGGGCGTGAACACGCCATTTGTTGGGCAATCAAAAAAAGTCGGCACAATCCACAGATTTTTTGTGCTCCCGGAAACGCCGGAATCAATGAAATCGCCGAGTGCATCGACATTTTCCCGACAGAAATCAATAGACTTGCCGAATTTGCCTCGGCAAACTCGATTGATTTGACAATCGTCGGCGGTGAAACTGCACTTGCTGCGGGAATTGTTGATGAATTTGAAAGCAGAAACCTGAAGATCGCCGGCGCGTCACAAAATGCCGCCCGGCTCGAAGCCAGCAAAGTTTTCGCTAAGGATTTTATGACACGACATAAAATCCCAACCGCCAGATTTAAAACTGCAAAAAGTGTCGCTGAAGCGATGGAGATTTTGCGCTCGGGCATATTTGGAAATGAATCCGCTCCGGTCGTTGTCAAAGCCGATGGTTTGGCGGCTGGGAAAGGTGTCGTCGTAGCAAAAAACCGAAAAGAAGCTGAGCAAGCTGTTTTGGAAATGGCTGATTTGGTTGGAACGCAAGCCGCAAACAAAATTCTTTTGGAGGAAACCTTAACGGGTCGCGAAGTCTCTTTGCTGCTTTTTTCAGACGGAAAAGATTTTGCTCTGATGCCGCCTGCGCGGGATCACAAACGAATCGGTGAAGGAGACACCGGCGCAAACACGGGCGGAATGGGAACAATCACTGACAAAAGCCTTTTGGACGAAAATCAAACGCGGGAAATCGTTGAAAATATCATTAAGCCCACTCTTTCAGGCGCGACAGTAGAGGGTTTTCCATTTCGCGGAATCCTGTTTCTGGGTTTGATGATGACCGAAAGCGGCGCTCAGGTTTTGGAATACAACGTGCGTTTCGGCGACCCTGAAACCCAGTCAATTTTGATTCGTTTAAAAAGCGATTTGGTCGAAATTTGTCAGGCAATTGTCGAAGGAAAGCTGAGAGAAACAACGGTTGAATTTTCCGATAAATCTTCGGCTTGCATCGTGTTAGCCTCCCGCGGTTACCCGGCGCATAACCAAACAGGTGATGTTATCCGCGGTTTGGAAAAAGTGAAAAACAACAAAAATGCGTTCGTTTTCCACGCCGGAACGGCGCGCAATGAAAACGGCGATTTTGTAACCTCAGGCGGGCGAGTCTTGGGTGTAACGGCGATTGGTCGTGATTTGGAAAATGCTTTGCAAAATGCTTACGCAGCAATTGGTGAAATTTCATGGAACGGGATGCAGTATCGCCGCGACATCGGAAAATAAGATTTGTTAAAAGCAAAAAGAAAATATCGTTTTCAATCCATCGTTTATCGTTCAAAAATCATCTTTTTTCCTGTTATAATGCGAATTGGCTTTCGGAACTAAATTTGTCTGTGTGTCGTAAGAAAATCTGGCAACGGCTGAGGCATTAAGGAGATTTTTTAATAATGGGTGTTTGGAGAAAATTTAAACGTTCGGTGCGGGCGGTTTTCGGCGGAATCGTTGAGAAAACGGAAAATCCCGAATTGATTTTGCAGCAAACAATTCAGGATATGAGAGAGCGCATCCCTGAATTGAACAACTCAGTCGCACAGGTCATGGCGACTGAGCGCCTTCTGGCAAAAAATAAAGAAAAACTCGAAGGGCAAGTCGTTGATTTAGATTCAAAAATCAAAGCTGCGGTAAAAATGGGACGCGATGACATTGCCACGGCTTACATCGGTCAATTGTCGCAAGCGCAGCTCGATTTGCAGAAAACAACCGTACAACTCGAACAAGCGAAGTCGGCTTCCAAACAAGCGTTGAAGGCGCGCGATAATTATAAATTACAGCTCGAACGCCGCTCAGCCGAAGCGCTCCAGCTCATCAACGCCTCGAAGCAAGCTAAATTACAGGAACAGCTTGCTCAAACGATGGAAACTTTTAATCTCGGCGATGATGCGGCGACCTTCAACGAGATGCGCGAAAAAATTGATCGCCGCGTGGCTTCCGCGGAAGCGAAATTACAGCTCGGCGCTTCGAGTGTGGACGCGCAAATGCAGGATATTGAACGCGAAGCGATAGAAATGCAGCTTCAAGATAAATTGCTCGAATACAAATCGCAAATGGGAATGCTCCCCGGCGCACCGAAGGGCGACAATTTACTTTCGGCTGGAACAGCGACTTCAGGAGCGAATTCCAATAAAAATTTATTGACCGAAACTAACGAGTCATAATCAGAATGTAAGAAACCGGACGGAAAATTTTTCAGATTTTTATTTTCATAACTTTATGGCGGATTTGGCGAAATACAATTGGAAATATGTAAAAGAGGCGGTTATTGAGCCGGTTAATTTTTGGGGTTTGGCGGGTTTCGCGGTCGCCGCCGCTTATACTCAGTCGGTAATTCCGCTCGCCGTTGCGCTCGGAATGGAAGGGGTTTATTTGGCTTCGGTTCCGGCAAACAAGCTCTATCGAAAACTGGTTGACACCCGCGAAAAAGATCGCATTCGTCAATTGCGCGACGCTCAGCGAGAAAAATTAATCAAAGCCTTTGACCCGCGCGAGCGCGAAGCGGTGGAATATCTGCGGTGGTTGAAAGAACAGATTTACACGAATTACAAAAAATTTACCGCGTCAAAAGAAGTTCCGCAAAACATTAAAACGCTCGATCAGCGATGGGAAGATTTCGTTGATTTACTCGACGTTTATCGCCGACGCAAACATCATTTGAAATCAATCAACCGTCAAGCCGTTAATAACCAGCTCAAGCAAGCCGAATATGCTGCTGAAAACGCGCCTGATGAACGGACGCGGCGGATCCAGCAAGCCAACCTCGAAATTTTAAAACGCCGCGTTGCAGCTTTTGATGAGCTTGAGCGCTCAGTGAAATTGGTTGAAGGTCAGTTGCAGTCAATCGAAAATTTCTTTGGCTTGGTAAATGATCAAATCGTCACGCTGCCTACGCCCGAGCGCGTTTCTTCGCTCGACTTCGAGCAGCTTTCGGATTCGATTGCGATGACCAAACAAATGCTCGACGCAACCAGCGATGCAATTGGCACGCTCGATTCACATAACCGTGAAATTGGCAATTACCAGTTACTAACATCTAATCCTAATTCGTAAATCGAAACCAACAAATTTTATAACGGCGGGCTTGAAAACCCGCCGTTTTTAATTAGAAATGAGTTTACACGTTGCTCTTGTAGAACCTGAAATTCCGCCAAATACCGGCAACATCGCCCGGCTTTGCGCTGCTACTTTTACAAACCTGCACATTGTCGGTGTTCCAAGTTTTCGTATGGACGAGCGGGCTGTCAAACGTGCCGGACTTGATTATTGGAATGAAGTACGACTCTTCAAACACCGCAGCATCGAAGCTCTCAGCGAAGCTCTTCCTAATTCGCGCTTTCTTTTTTTTACAACCAAAGCCGAACGAATTTATACCGATTGGAAATATCAGGACGGAGACTGCCTGATTTTTGGTCGTGAGACGCGAGGATTGCCTGAAGATTTACTTCGAGCTAATTGGGAAAGGTGTCTGACGATTCCGATGCCGAACGAAAATGTTCGGAGCTTAAATTTAGCCACGAGTGTAGCAGTTGTTTTGTATGAAGCCCTTAGACAAACCGGTGAATTCACTTATCTTTGAACGGCAATTCTCTTCTTGATTCAATAAATTTCTCTTGTAACTTATTTTATATAAGTTACACTTTCCACATAAAAAAAATAAACTCTCCTCAAATACAGCCAAGTCCTGCTGTCAGGACATTTTGTGTCTGAAAATTCTCAAAAAAGTGAGGGAAGAAAGATGAAGGAAGGGTCACAACCAAAGCAACTGTTGATTTTTGCTTTAACGCTTTTCGGTTTAGTGATTTGGACTGTAAGCCCATTTCTAAACTTCAATATTACGAAAGCCTCTGACGCGCTCGACAGTTCGCAGGTAAAATTGCAGGCATCATTGCGCGGAAATTCAATCAACAACGTCAGCCCGTTCGGTCGAGCAGAATATAAAGCCGATTCCGACGGTAGCCGTAAACTAGAGATCGAAATTTTCTCCGTTAACTTATCAGCCGGTACCGTGCTCGGTGTTTTTCTGAACAACACTCAGATCGGTCAAATTACTGTTAACTCCAACAGAAGCGGCGAGCTGGAGCTTAAAACCGATCGTGGTCAAACAGTTCCAATTGTTAATAACGGGGATGTTTTAACCGTTCGGCAAGGAACAAATATTATTTTATCCGGGACTTTCAACGGGGGCTTAACGCCTTCGCCTACGGCGACTCCATCCGTTTCTCCGGGTAACTGCGCGAGCGGTCCCTTGTTTGCTACTTTGACTGGAAGCGCTATCAACAACGAAGCACCGCGCGGTTTTGCTCAGTTCAGAGACGGCAATAACAATCAATTAAAGGTTTTCGTTCGTTTTGTGAATTTGCCAGAAGGAACCACGCTCAATGTTTTTGTCGGTAACACGAATGTCGGACAAATAACTCTTCGCGACAACGGAAACGGGCAAGTGTTCATTGATACGCAGATGAACATCACTCCCGGAACGGTCATTACCGTGAGAAACGGCAACACAACAATTCTTTCCGGCACATTTAATTGTGTAAATCCGGGAACTTCGCCAAGTCCCAGCCCTTCGGCAACCGCGACTCCAACAGCATCGCCAACGGTTTCTCCGACTCCGAATCAGCGACGTTTCTTCAATGCGACTTTACGTGGCAATCAGGTTGTTCCGGCTGTAAACACAGCTGCGCGCGGATTTGCAAACATACTTTTGAATGAAGCCGGAAACCAAATTCAAGTTTTTGCAGCTTTCTTCAATTTGTCCAGCAATCAAACGACTTCGAGCATTAACTGTCCAGCGCTGCCTGGTCAAAACGCTCCGGTCGTATTTAGTCTCGGAGCTGTGGGTGGAACAAGCGGATTCCTTCCAACACAAACGTTTTCTGTCACTCCTGAACAAGTTGCGCAACTTCGCGCCGGATTGTGCTACATCATCATTGGCAGCCAAAATTATCCGAACGGTGAAATACGCGGACAAATTCGAGCACGCAACCTGCTAGGCGATTTTGAAGGCGATGGCGTATCGGATTTGGCAGTTTTCCGCCCCACAAATGGAAACTGGTATTTCCTCAACAGTTCGGACAACAGTTTTAGAGCGTTTCATTTTGGAGTCAACGGCGACAGAGCAATTCCCGGCGATTTTGACGGCGACGGTATCAGCGATGTAGCCGTGTTCCGTCAAAGCAACGGCTATGGTTTTTGGTACATTCAGCGCAGTTCTGATAACGGTTTCTCGGGCGAACAATGGGGCGTCGCCGAGGACAAACCCGTCAGCGGCGATTTTGACGGCGACGGACGGCATGACTTGGCTGTATTCAGACCATCAACCGGTTCATGGTACATCAAACAAAGCTCTACAAATACGCTTTTTGCGATGCGTTGGGGTCTGGCTCAAGACGTGCCGCTCGCGGGTGATTTTGACGGCGATGGGCGCTCCGACATAACAGTCTTTCGTCCTTCTGACGGCAATTGGTATATCAATCGCAGCTCCGATAATCGTTTTGAAGCAATCAAATGGGGGACAAACGGAGATATACCGCAAACCGGGGATTTCGACGGCGACGGTATCTCCGATGCGGCTGTTTTCCGTCCTTCAAACGGTTATTGGTACATTCGCCGGAGCATTGACGGCGCCTTAAGAGCTAATCATTTTGGTATGAACGGAGACGTTCCAATTGCCGGAGAGTTCGATAACGACGGACGAACGGATATTGCAGTCTTCAGACCTTCCAACGGCTATTGGTACATTCTCAATAGCAGTAACGGCAAATTTGTAGCCGCAAAATTCGGGCAAAATGGCGATCGCCCGGCATTTGGCAATGTTCCCTAATAAATAGGAACTTTCGAATAAAAAAGAGGGCGGTTATACGCCCTCTTTTTTAGTTAAATTTTGTAACAAAATCTAACACTCTCCAACTCAGATTTGGCATCTTTCCTCAAAAGTTCTGCGTCTAAAATATACAAAAGAAATGAACAATAGTCGTTACTTTCTCACATTTGGAGGACAACAATGAAAACGATCAGAAATTTTATTTTAACAATAATCGCTGTTTTTGCTATCTCAGCTTCAGGTGTTTTTGCGGCGTCATCAACCGATAATGATACGCGGCAATTAACCAATATAGAAAAGAAAGTTCGCAAAGAATTGATTAGCGCTTCGTGGGACGGAGTTTTTGACAATCTTGCTTTTGAAGTAAAAGGTAACACGGTAACTCTTTACGGGCAGGTTTATCGTCCGAGCACTCGTACGCGCGCCGAAAAGTTTGTTAAAGACGTTGAAGGCGTGGAGCAGGTAATCAATAAAATCGAAGTTCTGCCGCTTTCCGGTTTTGACGACAGAATTCGGGCGCAATCGGTTCGCTCGATTAATAGTATGGCTGGATTATACCGCTATCTTCAAGGCACAAATCCGTCATTGCGGATTATTGTCCGAAACGGTCACGTGACTCTTGAGGGCATTGTGTCCGATGAAACCGACCGGCGTTTGGCATTTTTTGCCGTTAACGGCATACCGGGCGTTTTCTCGGTGACAAATAACCTGAGAACCGAAAGAGGTCGCTAAAATCCGGGAAACAATTACCAACAAAAAAGCCGGACTTTGTATAAAGTCCGGCTTTCTCACTTTTTAGAATTGCGTAGCGGTTTTATGTCGTAAACAAGTTACTTTGTAACTGGCGGCATTAATTGAATCTGCCACGCAATAAAAGCAATAAAACCGAGTGCAACAAGCAAAATTACGATTACCGGCGCCTCAAGCCAAATTAAATCGCTCCAACTGACTTCATCGGATTTTTCGATTAAATCTTCCGCCGCTTTGAAATCTTCTTCGCCGACAATCATTATGCCTTGAGTTTGCTCTTCAAGCGGCGCAAGACGATCCGCCGCTTTTTTCGAATTTTTGCCGTTTTTACGAGCATTCGCCATTAATGATTTGATTTGTTTTATATCCATTTCGATTTCTTTAAATAAAGGTAAATTACCAAACCGACTACAACCATCGAACCAAGCGCGAATATGTAGCCGTAACGCCATTTGAGTTCGGGCATATAATCGAAGTTCATTCCGTAAATACCGGCAATTAACGTGACTGACATCAAAATTGTGGCAACTGAGGTCAAACGCTTCATCACAAGGTTTGTTCGATTACTCGACACGGAAAGATAAGCGTCAATCGTCGTGCCCAGCATTTCGCGCAATGCGTCAATGGAATCGGCGACGCGAATCAAATGATCGAAAACGTCTTGAAAATAAACGTAAATCTCGCGTTTAAAGATCGGCTGCTCGCGGCGCAGCATTATGTTAAAAACGTCTCTTAGAGGTGTCACGGATCGGCGAAGGTACAATAATTGTTTCTTGATTCTAAAAATGGTTTGGAAGCTATCCGGTTGAAAATCGGTAAAAATTTCGTCCCCCAAGTTATCTACGCGCTCTGTCAAAATGTCGAGCAAGGGAAGATAATCGTCAACAATTGCATCAAACAACAAATAAGCCAGAAGACCGGCACCGTGTTCCGAACGATCCGCCCATTCGCCCCACAGCTTTCGGACCTTTTCAACGGCGCGAACCGGACGGCTGTGAACCGTGACGACATAGTTTGCGCCGAGAAAGATGTTTAGCTCGCGAAGCTCCAAACGATCCGTCGGACCGGCAAGTTGAGCTTCGTAAAGCACGATAAAATAATAACCTTTGTATTCTTCGATCTTCGGGCGTTGATGGAGATTGCGACAATCTTCAATCGAAAGCGGGTGAAAATTGAATTCCTCAGCCAGATCCAAAAAGTCTTGGCTCGTCGGATCGTTGACATCAACCCAAACGACGTTTTGCTCCTGCAGGCAATAATCGCTGATTTCTGGTGTCGGCAAGTCTCTAGTAAATTGTTTGGTGGAACTGTCTAAACAAATCGTCGAAATCATAGCTTGAATTTGCCGAATCTTTGCGTCGTTGGCAATTTATCCCGCATCGGCGATAATTACAAATAATACTTCAATTGCAGCAGTCTGCTTTGAAAAATGTATTTTAGAAGGATAAGTTTTTTAATTTCAATTTTGATTCTTAAATTTAATAATGAACACAGATAAAATCAGAAACATCGCTATTATCGCTCACGTTGACCACGGCAAAACCACGCTTGTGGACACAATGCTCAAACAAGCCGGAACTTACCGCGAAAACGAAACAGTCGTTGACCGCGTGATGGATTCAATGGATTTAGAGCGCGAGCGCGGAATTACGATTATGGCGAAAAACACGAGTGTCCGCTATGGCGATTATAAAATCAACATCGTTGATACGCCCGGACACGCCGATTTCGGCGGCGAAGTCGAGCGCGTTTTGAAAATGGTTGACGGCATTGTTTTGCTCGTTGACGCGGCTGAAGGCTGTCTGCCTCAAACTCGTTTTGTGCTGAGAATAGCACTCGAATCCAAACTCCCCGCAATTGCCGTCGTCAACAAAATTGACCGCCAGGATGCGCGACCGGAAGAAGTCGTCAACGAAATTTACGACCTTTTTATTGATTTGGGAGCGAACGACCAGCAAATCGAGTTTCCGATTCTCTACGCCATTTCGCGTGACGGTGTGGCAAAAAAATCTTTGGAAGACGATTCAAAAAGCCTCAAACCGCTTTTCGACCAGATTATCGAAACCATTCCGGCTCCGCACGAAGTCAGAAAAGATACGCTGCAAATGCTGATTGCGAATCTCGATTACAACGAATATGTCGGCAGGCTGGCAATCGGGCGTATTTTTTCGGGCGAAATCAAAAAAAATCAGGAAGTCGCTGTTTGCAAACGCGACGGCGCGACAGCGAAAACGCGCGTCAAGGAATTATTCGTTTTTGAAGGCTTAAAACGCACGCCTGTGGAAAGTGCCGGAGTCGGCGAAATCGCCGCGCTTGCCGGATTTGACAACATCGAAATCGGCGAAACCGTAACGCTCGCTGACAATCCGAAATCGCTGCCGGTGATCGCGGTTGACGAACCGACAATTGCAATGATTTTCGGGGTCAACACTTCCCCGTTTTCAGGAACGGAAGGAAAATTTGTGACTTCCCGCCAAATCAAAGAACGGCTTGACCGCGAATTGCTCTCAAACGTCGCTTTGCGAGTTGAAGAAACCGATCAGCCGGAAAATTTTAAAGTTTCGGGGCGCGGCGAATTGCAACTGGCGATTTTAATAGAAATGATGCGGCGCGAGAATTTTGAATTGCAGGTTTCCAAACCCGAAGTTATCACCAAACGCGGAGCAGACGGCGAATTGCAGGAACCGATTGAGCTGGTCGTTATTGATGTGCCGGAAGAATTTATCGGAGTTGTCACCGAAGCCTTAGGTCGCCGCAAAGGTCAGATGACCAAAATGATTAACAACGGTTCGGGGCGCGTCCGTCTCGAATTTGAAGTTCCGTCGCGTGGTTTGATCGGTTTTCGCGGTGAATTTTTAACCGAAACCAAAGGCACGGGACTTTTGAACACGTTGTTTCTTCGTTTCGACCGCTGGCAAGGCGACATGAAATCGCGGGCGACGGGTTCTCTCGTCGCAGACCGAATGGGCGAAGCGACGACATACGCGCTGTTCAATTTGCAGGAACGCGGAACGCTTTTCATCCGTCCGCAAACTAAGGTTTATGAAGGAATGATTGTCGGCGAAAACGCCCGCGCGGTTGATTTGGATGTCAATGCAGTCAAAGAAAAGAAATTAACGAATATGCGCGCGTCTGGTTCTGACGACGCGATGCGGCTCGTTCCGCCGAAAGAACTAACGCTCGAACAGGCACTCGAATTTATCGCCGACGATGAATTGGTGGAAGTCACACCGAAATCAATTCGCTTGCGAAAACGCTATTTGAAAGCCAATGAGAGACCGAAGAAATAAAAAGGCGGGTAAATTTACCCGCCTTTTCGATTTCAACTATTTTTCTTTTCCATTCGCTTTTTGCGGCAAAATAATCCTTGAATCAAGGCTTACAATATCAAAGGTTTCGAAATCGTTTCCGAGAAAAACCACGCTGGGCGCAAAAAGGTAAGATTTGTGAGAGGCTTCGATAACATAAGTTTGTCCGGTTGAAACTTGGTCGAAGCGATAAAATCCGAAAGGGTTTGTACTGGAATAGAAAGTTTCCCCGGCTGAGTTTGTCAACTTGACCGTCGCTTTTGAAATACCTGCTCCCTGCGAATTAGTAACCCGCCCGCCGATGGACGAAAAAGCTGCGGATGGAAGCATTGAGGTATAGGCGATAAAATCGTCCACCATAATCATCTCGTCAACTCGATTTGTTTCCAAAGTAATTCTAAAAATTACGCCCGTAGATGAGTTTAGACTTGCATCCGGAATTCTAATCGTCAATTTGGAAATCGCTCCTGTGTCATTTGTAGTACCTGCTGCAGGTTGAAAGTTTTTCGCGGCTTCGACGCTTCCATCTCCGTCGAAATCAACCACTCCTTCTTGCGAAAGGTTATAACTCCAGGCGGCATCGGTATTTCCTCTGATTCTGGCTTCATTAGTAAATGTAGCTCCGTTATCGAGCGAAACAAAGACGTTGATTTGATCTGTTGCATCAAGACCCGCTCCAGCGGCTTCGCCAATTCCAGCTACTCTGAAACTTATGTATAAATCAGTGTTTCCCGCAAAAGCAGCAGGCGGAATTGCGGCAAATGTGAGCGTAGATGTTCCGCTCGTGCCGTTAACGCTTCCTGATAAACCGTAACCGGTTGATGTTTCCGAATTATTCGGAATTTGATTGACGTTATTCGCAGATATTGAACCGAAAGTTGCGTCTCCCGGACGCGATGGGTCTATTTGTCCGGCTTGAATACTGCGCGAGAAATTCCCTCCGGTGTTTTCCGTATAAGCCCAAGCCGTGTTCGCGTCAAAATCCTGACGCCGGATAATTGATTGACCGAAAATTGTTTGACCTAAAATACAAAAACAGCACGCTATAAGTGTTGACAGAAACGCTTTTCTGGCACTTGTCATTTTATTTTCTCCCTGTTGGATATTTTTAATTATTCAGTCCTCTAAATATTTAAAGGTGAACGTATGAACTTTATGATCACCTGAAAGACAGCAAATATTCAGGCGTTTTTTGCAGAAACTGCATTTATAAAAAATATAACGAACAGAAAATTATTAGTAAATAGGGCATTTTTCGTGCCTAAGTTTCAATTTAAATGCCAATCTGACAAATTTTAATATTGAAATTTTTTCCGAATTCGCAATTTCCACTGTTATGTTATGTTCATGTAAAATAGAATGGTTTTGGCATTTCTTCGCGTCTAAAATCTGGAAAATTTGAAAGCGGGTTGACGCGGTCACTTTTATTTTAAAAGAAAGATAATTAACTTGGCGGCAATACGATCTCGGAATTGTTTTTAGCTAATTCCCCAATAAGCTCGTATTTCTGCCTGAATATAAAAATGAATAATTGGATTGACGAAAGAGCCGCAAAATATCGAGATTTTTTTGGGTTATCGAGCGATTCGCCGGTAGTTCCGGCTCACGCTGCCGGTTTCGAATTTAGCTCCTTGGCGACAGAAGGCTTGCGACAATTCAATATCGAATGGCATTTTGTTCCAGCGGCAGATGTACTACCGTTTAACGACGCTTATTTAGCGAAAATGTATCCAACCGCGCATCGTTTAAAACATCGGGCTTCGTCGCACGAGCACAGCGTTCGTTATCAATTAAAAAACGGTCATTGCCGGCAGCAAGGCTATTTAATTGGTGTTGAAACGACGCAAAAACCGGTTTACCTGCCGCGAAACCGGCAATTTTACGGCACTGCTTTCGGTCACGACTCATCTGCCGACCCGTTATCGGATTATTTCGGTCTTGCCGGAATAACGACGGGAACCCGCTACGAGCAAAATTATCCGACTTTGCGACGACTGTTCAATTTGCTCAACGAGGATTGGCAGCAAAGAAATTTATTGCCGGCAGGTTATCGTGTAACGGTTTGCCCACCCGGAATTTTCAACCTCATCGGCACTGTTTTTCATCCCGAATGGAGCCAAACGCCTTCGCTCGAACTCGGTTTTTACCGCGACGAGCGCGGCAACGCTTCCTGTTTCGCGGTCGGCGCGAACGCGCCGGGCGATTTTTCCTATATTGATGTTGTTGAAGGCGAAGAATGGTCTTTGACCGGATTTCGTCTCGCATTACTGCCGGAGCAAACTCGTTACGATGCCGATTGTAAAGCTGAAAAACGATAAATTTTGCGCGGCAAAGATTGAAAATGCCTTAAAACCCAGACTTGAAGGTATCTGTCTTAGCTTTGCAATAATCCCTGTTTTCTAAAACTAAAAAGGACGGTGAGAATTTCCATGCTTCCGACTTAATTTGATTCCAAGATTTTGCGTTGATTTCAACAATATTTAAATTTTCGTACTTATCCCTTAAACGGCGATTTAAATCAGATCGTTCAATTCAGCAAAGCGCAATTTCGCCTGAATCCTGATAAATTTAGCCGTAATTTGCGCCGCAATTGCCGCTAATCGCAATTTTTTCCAAGTTCCCGTAACTTGTGAATAAATAGCGATAGCTGCCTCAACCAATTCGACGCAAAAGCCGTTCTCTAACCAAAACATCAACAAGATTCAACTCGGATGGGAATATTTGAAGCCTTGCCTTTTCACTTACAGGCAAACGAATCGCTGCCCGAGGCGTCAGACAATTTGCCGATATTATTTTGATAAAGTCGAATGCAAACTAAAAAGGCTTAGAAAATATTAATTTTACGGAATTTATTATGATGAAATTTTCTTGGCGTAAATGTGCGTCATTTTTATCTTTATTATTATTGCAATTTCAACTCAACGTTCAAGCCGATGATTTAGTGATTTCGGAAACTCTTTTTTTTCAAACTTACGCCAGCGCCGAATCAGAACGAGAAGATAAATTTACGGGTGGACAAATCGAACGAGCCAAACTAGAACGCGGGAAAGGCGACATACGCATCACGGTGGACGTACCGGCTTTTTTGCTGACTCTATGGCAAGGTGATAAAGAGATAGCTGTTTATAATATCGGTGTCGGACAAAAAGATTATCCGATTGCCATCGGTCCGCGTGCTACCGACAAAATCATTCTCAATCCCGATTGGATTCCGCCTGACAGCGATTGGGTTCACGCCTCGAAAATCAAGCCGGGCAGAATAATTACAGCCAGCAATCCACTTAATCCGCTCGGCAAAATAAAAATTCCGCTCGGCGACGGCTATTTGCTTCATCAGGCAAAAGGAATCGGAGATTTGGGAAGCCTCGTCTCGCACGGTTGCGTGCGGGTAATGCTCGCTGATTTGTTCGATTTGTCAAAGAAAATTGCCGCCGCATACGATTTGCCGTTCACAAATATCGAGAAATCCCGTAGCGATAAGAAACAGAGATTCGTAAATTTGCCGGAAACAATTCCGGTTGAAATTTATTACGATACGATAGTCGTCGAAGCAGGAGTTTTGCACATTTACCCCGATGTTTACGGATATAACAAAAACACGGTAGATAAACTGCGCGCCCAGCTTGAAGGTTATGGGATCGGAAAAGAAGAAATTTCCGATTCAGAGTTAAATAAAATGCTTGGTCAAGCCAAAGGCAAACGGCAATTTGTTGTTTCTCTTGAAGACATCAGAAGCGGCTTAGCTTTAACGAAAGGCAAAGTTTTACATGTTGTGAGCCGAAAAAAATGATTTTAGCCTGTTTTTTCAGGGTAAGGTTTTATTTTTTCCGGTAAGAAGCCAATTTATCGGCAAGGCGAGTAGTTTCAGGCAGACGGTATTTTGGCGTGCATCGCAAAACATAATCAATTGCGGTTTCAAGATTGATTCGGCTTCCAACCGAAACAAAAACGGGCTGAACGCCATCCTTTGTTCTGAGCGCAACACCTACCTTTTCATTTTTGTGAATCAATGGCGCGACCGAACCGCGCGTTTCGCCCAGATTTTCATACTTTCCGACTAAAATTGATTTTCCTACGCCGATAGTCGGAACATCAGTAAACAACCCGATATGACAGGCAATTCCGAAACGGCGGGGGTGCGCTTTTCCCTGCCCGTCACACAAAATCAAATCGGGCGCGTTTTTTAACCCTTCTAGAGCTTTGAGTGCAACCGGGGTTTCTCGAAACGAAAGAAGTCCCGGAACGTACGGAAATTGAATCGGTAAAATTGCTTCGCTCGATTCAATCAATTCAAGTGTTGGAAAGCTTAAGACAACGACGACCGCGCGTGAAGTATTCGTTTTTTCGCTGTAGCCCAAATCAATGCCGGCGACGGTTTCAACTGGTTCTTTGAAATCATCTTTCTCAACTACTTCGCTCGCCAATATCTTCTGCAATTCGATTGCTTCCGTAGGTGTTAAATTCCAATCGTGCAAAGGCTTAATCTTCATTTTCCTCCTCATCGTCCTCATCTGGGTTATAAACTTCGTAACCGTGCGCATCGTCATAATAATAACTGCGCCGTTTTTGATCACCTTCCCAATTTGCTTCTTCAGCTTCCGGCGATTCTTTTTCTTCCTGCATAGCTCAATTTTAAAACAAAAAAGGCGAGATTTTGTCTCGCCTTTTAATTTTGTTTTGAAACGCGGAATTAACTTTTCGCTTTTTTTATTTCCTCGATCAAAACCGGAACCGCTTCAAACAAATCGCCGACAATTCCATAATCAGCGATGTCGAAAATCGGAGCTTCGCCGTCTTTGTTGATGGCGACGATTGTTCCGGCGTTTTTCATTCCGACGATGTGCTGAATCGCGCCGGAAATTCCGAGAGCGATGTAAAGTTTCGGAGCGACGGTTTGACCGGATGAACCGATTTGACGATCAATCGGCAGCCATTCGGCATCGCAGATCGGGCGTGACGCTGCCAAATCAGCGCCCAAAGCATCAGCCAATTGCTGCGCCAAAGCCAGATTTTCCTGCGATTTGATTCCGCGACCGACGGCGACGATAACATCCGATTTCGTTAAATCAACCGCCGCTTTGACTTCCTGAAACGGCTCTTCCGGCTGCATACGGATTTCTCCGGCATCAACTTCGACCGTTTCGACTTGCGCCGAACCGCCTTTCGCCGCATTGTCACCGCGAAAAGCCCCCGATTGAAACGTCACGAAATACGGCGCATCACCTTCGATGACGACATCCGAATCAATTTTTCCTAAAAAGATTCGACGCGTGAAACGCGGTGTCGAGCCGTCAATGCTGTGACGAATGCAATCGCCGACCATTTCCTTGCCGAACCTGGCGGCGAGCTTTGGGAAAAAGTCGCGCACCTGATAAGTGTGAGCGGCGACGACGAACTGCGGATTGTTCGCTTTAATAATTTGTTCGAGCGCGTTTGTATAACCATCCGGCGTGTAATTTGAAAGTTTGTCGTTCGCGGCGACGATCACTCTTTCCAAATCAAAACCCGCGACTTGATTTGCGACAGACGTGCCGGGTGCTGCGTCTGCAGGAATTACAGCCGCCACTCCCAAATTTAATTGTTTGCTCAAAGTTTGCGCTGCGGCAATCGCTTCGAGCGAAGCTTTATTGAAATTTCCGTCTTTGTGTTCGATAAAAACTAAAATTTTGCTCATTATTCGATTGCCTCCTTAAAGTACGCGAACCTCGGCTCTCAGTTTTTCGACCAGTTCCTGCGCGCCTTTTTTCGCATCGTTAGCGCCGAGAAGCTGCGTTTGCTTCATCTTGAGCGGGAAATAAACTTTCTCGATTTTCTGTGCCGAATCAAATGCGGCGTCGGGAAGGGCAACTTCGCGGATTTCTTTTTTCTTCGCCGCCATAATTCCCTTTAACGTCGCGTAACGAATTTGCGAAATGCCCGATTGAATCGTCATCAAAGCCGGAGTTTGATACGTGTACCATTGGTACCAACCGCCTTCCAATTCCCTTTTCAAACGAATTTTGCCGTTGATGCTCGTGCGGTCAACTTCGATTACAAGTGTTGCGTGCGGAATGCCCAAAAGCTCAGCTAAAATCACGCCGGTTTGCCCATAACTGTTATCGTCTGACTGTAAACCGCACATCACCAAATCCGCATTTTCATCTCTAATTGCGCCAGCTAAAGCTTTAGCGATTTGAAAAGGCGACATTGTGTTCGCGTTTTCAGCAACAACATGAATTCCGCGATCTGCACCGCGAGCCAGAGCATCTTTGATAACCGTTTTCGCACGTTGCGGTCCAAGCGAACAGACTATAACTTCGCCCGCGCCTTTAGCTTCCTTCATCCGCAGAGCTTCTTCCAAAGCATAACCGTCGGATTCGTTCGTCTCGTACGCTATATCCGATTCGTCAATCCATTTTTCATCTTTGCCAATTCGCAAAACCGCATCCCTATTAGCGACTTGTTTCATTAAAACAACAATTTTCATATTTTTAATAAAATTGAAACTAGATTTTTATCCAATGAGTTTATCGTTTTCAAAACAAAAATTCCACCGCAAATGAATGACTGCTCATTCATTTGACATTCTTTTGAATTCGTTTTTGTTTAGCTTGTCAGTCTTCCGATTGTTTTTCCTGCTTTGTCGGAAAGATTATAAATTGACCGAACCGGCAGCAAACCGCCCAGACGATAATCGCCAATTGCCGCGAGTCCCGCTGATGCGATACAGCCGCATTGCGAGCAATCGGGCGTTCCTCCAAATTGGCAAGGCATTACTCGGTTTTCCAAATCCGCGGTCAGATTTAAAGTCGTCCGAGCGAAAATACAATCGTCGGGCGATTTCGGAGGTTTACGGTAACCGTCAGCGACTAGACGAGGCAAATAAATTTTCGGAAAAGAACGTCTCAAGGTTAAAAGTTCGGTCAAAATCCGCTCTTTTATTTCGGGCGACAAAATTTCCGGATCGTCGGCTCCGATTTGGGGCGTGAAAAGGCTAAACCAGATTTTTTTGACTTCGCTGCGAGCAGACCAAAATTCGACGAATTCGCGGTAATAATTTTCGCGTTCGGCGGTTTGTCTCGTCACGGTGCAATGAACCGTGATTTGCTGGTCAGCGATGTTTTTCAAAATCCGCTCGTAAGTTGCTGGCTTTCTACGGGCGTCGTGTTCCGGTTGCAGACCATCAATCGAAACGACGAGATGCAGGTTGTTGATCGAATTCCACTCTTTTGGAATTTCTCTGACGGCGCTTGTGACAAGCTGAACGGCAACGCCCATTTCGCTCAACTTCGGCAATAAAACATTTAATTCGCGAAATCTGACGAGCGGCTCGCCGCCGACAATTGAAAGATGAAGCGGGCGATAGCGACGAACCAACTCCAAAACTTTTTCGGTTAATTCGTCGCCTTTGTAATCGCTCAAAGCTCGAAGTCCGCCGAGCTGCTGAAGATGCTGAGGCTCGTAAGCGTAACAACCTGGGCAGCGCAACGGACATTCGCGCGTAATTTCGATTGAGAGCGATGGGTATTGACCTTTGAGGATTCGCCCCCAAGCCCGAATAATATCTTTTTTGTTCATCCCAGCCTTTCCCTCGAAGGTTCTAATTGTGGATTACTTTTTCGGCAATTCACGTTATGCACGCAGGGCTTGCCGGTTGTAACCGTTTTATTCGTTAAAACGCTTGAAGATTAAACAAGCGTTTGTGCCTCCAAAGCCAAAACTGTTAGACAAAGCATATTCTACAGACGTTTGACGCGGCTCATTCGGAACATAATCCAAATCGCAATCCGGGTCGGGTGTCGTGTAGTTTGTCGTCGGCGGCAACGTGTTGTTGTGAATAGCCAACACGGAAATGACGGCTTCAATTCCGCCGGCAGCGCCGAGGGCATGTCCGGTCATTGATTTGGTCGAACTGACGGCTAAATTATAAGCGTGCTCGCCGAAAGCCTTTTTGATTGCAAGAGTTTCGAATTTGTCGTTGTAAGGCGTCGAGGTTCCGTGCGCATTGATGTAGCCGATTTGTTCAGGCGCGATTCCAGCGTCTTTCATCGCTTTCTGCATCACGCGAATTGCGCCGCTTCCGGTTTCATCCGGCATCGTGACGTGAAAAGCATCGGCGGACATTCCGTAACCAACTAATTCGGCGTAAATTCGCGCGCCTCGCGCTCTGGCAAATTCCAATTCTTCAAGAATCAAAATTCCCGCGCCTTCGCCCATTACAAATCCGTCCCGTTCGGCGTCAAACGGACGCGAAGCGTGTTTCGGATCATCGTTTCTCGTCGAAAGCGCGCGCATTGAAGCAAAACCGGCTGACGACATTGGTGTTATGGCAGACTCAGCCCCACCGCAGATCATCGCGTCGGCGTCGCCGCGCTGAATGATTTTAAAGCTGTCGCCGATAGCGTGTGCGCCCGCCGAACAAGCAGTTGCAGTCGCCGAGTTAGGTCCTTTCGCTCCGTGGCGGATCGAGACATTTCCAGCGGCTAGATTAACAATCGCTGAAACGATAAAGAACGGCGAAACGCGATCGGGTCCTTGCGCGAGCAGCTTTTCGTGTTCCCGCTCAATCGCCCAGAAATCGCCGATTCCGCTCGAAATGTAAGTTCCGACCATCTCGGCATTCGAATCGTCAATTTTTAAACCGCTGTCACTGACAGCTTCATCTGAAGCCGCAATGGCAAAATGCGAAAACGCGCCCATCCGACGCGCTTCTCTTTTATCTATGAATTCGAGCGGGTCAAAATTCTTGACCTCGGCGGCGAATTTCACCGGAAATTTTTCCGTGTCAAATCTTTTAATATAGTCAACGCCGCTCTCGCCGCGCATCAACGCGCCCCAAGCCGCTTCAACCGTATTTCCGACAGCAGTCACCAAACCCAATCCGGTGACGACAACACGACGTTTCATAAAATAGTAAATCGCAAATAGTAAATCGTGAATCGAAATTAGAAAAACTTTTCACGATTCACGATTTACTATTAACGAACTAGCCTTTTTGATGTTGTTCGACGTAACTGTAAGCGTCACCGACGGATTGAATTTTTTCGGCGTCTTCGTCCGGAATTTCGATTCCGAACTCTTCTTCAAACCGCATTACGAGCTCGACCAAATCGAGCGAATCCGCGCCGAGATCGTCAATAAAACGTGCGTTAGGTGTAACTTCCCCTTCGTCAACGCCAAGTTCGTCAACGATAATTTGTTTAATTCTGCCTTGTACATCTTCTGATGCCATTCGATTTTCTCCTTAGAAATTTATTAATCTTTAAAATCTAAACTACCAAAGCTGTTTTCGCAGCTTCAAGACTCTTTGCGTCTTCAACGTTCAAACAAACCGCTTCGCGGTCAATTTGTCTGATAAGTCCGCCCAAAACTTTTCCGACCCCGACTTCGACATATTTCATAACGCCGCGGGATTTTAAATATTCGATTGACTGCCACCATTTCACCGGCGCGGCGACTTGTCTAATCAACAAATCTTTTGCCCGCTCGGCTTCGTCATTTTCTTTTGCCTCTATGTTTGTTATACACGGCGCGGTCAAATCAAAAAATCTGGTTTTCTCAAGCTCGACGCTGAGGCGGTCTTGCGCAGGCTGCATTAAAGCTGAATGAAACGGTGCGGAAACATTTAATTTGATCGCTTTTTTAGCGCCGCGATTTTTCAATAGCTCGCCCGCCCGGTCAACTGCTTCGGCGTGCCCTGCAATCACGATTTGCGTCGGCGAATTTATATTTGCCGCGCTGCAAATCTGATTTTCCGCTGCCTCGGCGCAAGCTTGTTCGACCGTTTGCAAATCCGCGCCCAGAATTGCTGCCATTGCGCCAACCCCGACCGGAACTGCTTCCTGCATAAAACGCCCACGAAGACGAACGATTCTAACCGCGTCAGCAAAATTTATCGCGCCTGCTGAAACAAGTGCCGAATATTCGCCCAAACTGTGTCCGGCAACATAATCCGGAAGCGGAAAGCCTTCGCTTTTCATCGCGCGAAATGCTGCGACCGATACGGTTAAAATCGCGGGTTGGGTGTTTTCCGTCAAAGCCAATTCTTCGGCGGTTCCCGCAAAACACATTTGCGAAATCGGAAATCCGAGCGTGTCATCAGCCTCTTCGAAAACTCGGCGTGCGGTCGGGAAATTGTCATACAAATCCTTTCCCATACCGGCAACCTGTGAACCTTGACCGGGAAAGACGTAAGCTATTTTTGTTTTTGAAATCTCCGTTTTTTCTGTATCACCCATTACTCGTCTTTTAATTATGCACGCTGCGCAACTTGAAAATCCAAATTAGAACCGCCCTGCCGCCCTGAATAGCTGTAAATCGTATAGCCGAAAAAAGCCCATCCCGCAAAAACTATCCCAACAGCAAGAACTTCGGGCGATCTTCTGATGATTTTCCAAACGATGACAAGGCACATCCCGACAGTGCATAAAATTCCACAGAAGCGAGCAATTTTGTTCATTGATTCGATATTTCGATACCGCTCTCTTGAAATTGAATAAAACTCGTTACTGCTGTTAAAACTGATGCAAAGTCGCGCCCCAGGTGACGCCGCCGCCGAAAGCGCACATCAAAACCAAATCGCCTTCTGTTATTTTTCCGCTTTGAATGCATTCATCAAGCGCAATTGGAATCGAAGCCGATGAAGTGTTGCCGTGATAAGCGATGTTTGAATAAACGATTGTTTCATCAATTCCAAGACGGCTCGCCACAGCATCGGTAATGCGCTGATTCGCTTGATGCGGAATCACCATTTTCAAATCTTTTGTCGAAACTCCGGCTTTTTCCATCATTTCCTGCGAAATTTCAGCCATCGAACGCACCGCTATTTTGAAAAGTTCGTTGCCCTTCATTTTGAAAAAATGCATTCGATTCTCGATAGTTTCCGCGGTGGTTCCGTGTCGAGTGCCACCGCCCGGCGCGTAAAGCTGTTCGGCAAAACGACCGTCCGAACGAATTTTTGTCGCTAAAATCCCTTTTTTCTCATCAACAGGACCTAAAACAGCGGCGCCAGCGCCGTCTCCGAAAATAACGCACGTCGAACGATCCGTATAATCAACGTATTTCGTCAAAACTTCCGCTCCGATAACGAGCGCGCGCCGCGATTGCCCGGTGCGAATCATACTTTCGGCGACCGTTAAACCGTAAAGAAAACCGGAACAAGCGGCAAAGAGATCGAATGCGGCGGCATCGTTTGCGCCGAGTTCGGCTTGAATCAAACAGCCAGTCGAAGGCAGAATCTGGTCGGGCGTCGTTGTGGCACAAATCAGCAAATCAATTTCTTTCGCGTCAATTCCGGCGCGCTCCATAGCTTGTCGCCCGGCTTTGACGGCAAACTGCGACGTGTATTCGTTGTCACCGGCTTTGCGACGCTGCTTGATTCCCGTGCGCGTAGTAATCCACTCGTCGCTCGTCTCAACGATTCTTTCCAAATCGGCGTTGGTTAAGATTCCTTCGGGATACGAATGTCCCGTGCTGATGATGCCTGCGTTTTTACCAGTCATTTTTGATTTGCCCGCTTTGCAATTTAGCCACAAAAACCGAAGAAAAAGCAAGAAACAGGTGACAGATGACAGGTTACAAGAATTCTCACCTGTAACCTGTCACTTGTCACCTGTTATCTTAAATTATTCTTTTTCTTCTTTTACTTTTAGAACCTGCCGACCTTTGTACATTCCGGTTTTCGGATTGATGCGGTGGGGCTGTGCGGGTTCCCCGGTGGTCGGGTCAATAAAATATTGCGGCGTCTGAAGCGCGTCGTGAGCACGGCGCATACGGGTTCTCGACTTTGAATGTCTGCGTTTTGGATTTGGCATTTCTTTAAGAAGGCAAAAGGCAAAAGGAAAAAGGAAACCGATTTAATTTTGCTCTCTTGCTTTTAACTCTCTCTTAATTACTTTTGATTTTTTAATTGTTTGAGCGCATTCCAGCGCGGGTCAATCGTTTCACTTTCACACGAACAATTTTCGGTGTTTTTGTCTGCACCGCAGGTTTCGCACAAACCGGTGCAATTTTCATCGCACAATTGGCGCGCTGGCAAATTTAATAAAATCTGCTCGCGCACAAGTTCTGAAATATCAATTCGCTCGCCGTCGTAAATCGAAACGTCTAAATCCGCTCCCGCGATTTCATGATTCTCCGCGGTTGATTTTTCGTAATCGGTAAGCGTCACGAAATCATCTTCAAACTCAATAACAACATCCGATTCGAGCGGTTTTAAGCAGCGGTCGCAGGCGATTTCCAATTTGCCCGAAATTTTGCCCGCAACGTCCGCGCCCGCTTCGGTTTTGTGCGCCGTTCCCGAAACTTCAAGCTTGCCCGCAACGCGGTTATCCGCGTCGTTCAAATCAATTTCGCCCGGTTCGAATACGTGCGAAAAATTGATTACCTTCTCACTGGTTTGACTAAAATCAACAAACACTGCTTTTTCGATGTATCCCGGTTCAAAATTCAACCTAAATACAAAAAGTTTAATTATAGCTTTCAATGATTTTATGTCAAACCGCAGAATCTGCAAACTCTCTAAAAACTTCCAGCTTCAAACATTCGACGATTAAGGCGGCGTCTCAACGCCTGAAGTTCAACGTTCATTAACGATTTCACTTTTTATCATTATTGCAACATTGCTTTTCCGGGTTTCGTTTTTATTTCAGATGCCGCGAATTTGGAGTTTCTGCTTTTCCGCTGTTTGTGCGAAGATATTCGCAGAAGCTCTCCGGCAATCGGCATTTGAATGAAAGAGTTAGTTTTACAAAACACCAGACTCGACGGGCGTTACGACGTACTCAGACTTTTAGGGCGCGGCAGTTATGCCGAGATTTTTCTCGCCCGCGACAATCAGGCAGCCGCAGATTCTTTGCACAAGCTCGTTGTTATCAAAGCCCTCAACGTTTATTTGCAGGACGCTCCGGATGCCGATTTGGAGCGAACGCTGATCGAAAATTTTCAAAACGAAGCCTACGCGCTCGATAAAGTTCGTCACCCAAACGTTATCAATCGGCTCGGACACGGAACCGCTCGCGATCTTCGCGGGACGATTTTTCATTATCTTGTTTTGGAATATCTGCCGGGCGGAAATCTGTCCGAATTGTGCCGCACGACGACGCTTTCATTCGAACAAACGCTTTTTTACTTCGAACAGGTTTGCACTGGTCTGCAGCACGCGCACGAACAGGGCGTTATTCACCGCGACATCAAGCCGCAAAATCTGCTTTTGACGCAAAATCGAGAAGTCGTCAAAATCGCTGATTTTGGTGTCGCTCGTTTCGCCGATCTCGATTCGCCGATCACGCGCGTCGGAACAAACGTGTATGCCGCGCCCGAACACAGCCCGGCGAACAGCAGTTTGCCGGATTTTTTAGGAGTTCAGAAACTGACTCCGGCTGCCGATGTTTATTCGTTAGCGAAAACGATTTACTCGGTGATTTTCGGCGAGTCGCCGCGCCGTTTTGCCAATCAACCCGTCACCGAGTTGCCGGAAAAATTCCGAAATCAACCTTGGGCGAACTCAGTTTTGCGAGTTTTGAAGAAGGCGACGCAAGCCAATCCGTCTGACCGATTTCAATCCGTGCATGAATTTTGGCGCGAATTTGCGGAAATAAAAACCAATTTAAAAGATACTTTTGAGCATTCAACCAAGCTCGATACGGCGAATCTGGCGGATTTTGTTCCGCAGGCGCCTGCGACGCCAAGTTTTTCTTCGCTCAAAGCGGTTCAAAAAGCCGTCGCCGAAGAAAACAGCAACCCGATTTTGCCGAAGCCTAAAATTGTCGTCGAGCTGAATCGAACCGAACAAAACCGACCAGCGGAAAAAACCCGATTTCAACAGGAACCGATTTCCGCGGAACCGCGTCGTGAAAATTCCGATTTTGTTTCTATTTTTAACGCCAATCAAAACGATTTGCCGATTAACGGCAATGGCGTAAAGCTTCAAGAAGTCTCCGAACAGGCGGTTGAAAATCACTCTCGAAAACCCGCCGGATTTTTCAAAAAATTGGCTGTTTCGGTGCTTTTGCTGGCTGTTTTTTCCGGCGTTCTTTACGGAACTTTTCTGTATTTGCGAAACGGCGGTAATTTTCCGTCAGGATTCAATATTTTCAAAACGCAACTCGGCACTGCCAACAAAGATGCCTGGCTTCGCTCGTCGCCTAATGTTGGCAACAATCAGCTTGGTATTGTTACCGTCGGCTCGGAAATGAAAATTTTTAACCGAAGCTCAGACGGAAGCTGGTTTGAAGTAGAAATAGTCGAGCACGGGCAGCCGGAGAAATCGAATTTAAGTACAATGCGCGGCTGGATTCATAGAAGTATTGTTGATTTACAATAAATTGGCATCTAATTTTTAACTGAAATTTCGATTAAAAAAAAATGGGACTTCTTGACACTTTAAGACGCTGGGTTGACGGAGAGGACGCCGAAGATGCTCTTTCACGCGCCGCCGCAGAACAAGCGCGCCCACGCCGCCAAGCCGAACAATTTATTGTTACGATAGCCCGCGCTATAGGCGAAGTAATGCAGGCAGAAGCCGTTCCGCTGCCGCCGGATCAAATCGTGATTCCGCCCGAATACCTTGTTTTTTTAAGCGAAGAAGACGACCGGGAATGGCAAGGAATGAAGCGACGTGCGCTCGAACAAGGTTTATATCACGTTCTGGCGGAACACGCGCGCGATCTGGCGGGAAAAACCAAACTCGCGACAGCTTCGTTTAGCGTCGAATTGCGTGTTGACGGAACGCTTGAAAAAGGTGAAGTTCGCGTCCAGCATAGTTGGGAAGAAAGCGCCAGTACGACAAAAACCAACATCACTCCGCGTAAAGGGGCGCAACAACCTGCTGTCAGTTCCCCGCCTCAACAAAACGCACAGAATCAACCGCAGAATGTTCAGAATCAAGGCTCCCAGCTTGCGCCGACAATGTTTGCGCCCGGCGGAATGCAGCCGAAAGTCGTTGAACGAAACACTCCGAACAATTTCGCACCGAAAACCGATTCGTCATCGGGAGGATTGGACAACGAGGCGACGCAGGTAAAAAAACGCGAGCTTTACCGCCTTGAAATCTGGCGCGGAAATCAACAGTTATCGGTGACTCCGGTTTTTCAACAGCAAATCACCATCGGGCGGAAATCGCAAAAAATCGCTTCCGACATTCAGCTCGACGGCGACCCGGAAATCAGCCGACCGCACGCGATTTTAACCAGAGATTCGACGGGCAAGTTTTGGATAACACACAAAGGCAAAAACCCTACGCTCGTTAGCGGTCGCGAAGTTCCGGCTGGACAGCCAATGCCAGTTACTCCGCAAGATTCGATTTCTATTTGCAGTTACGTTTTGCGGATTCAACCGTAAATTTCAAATAAAAAAAAAACCGGAGCATTTGGCTCCGGTTTTTTTTAGCCATAAAAACCCATCTTAACGAATTTTTAATGTCGGATCGCCGAGCAAAATCCATGAGCGACGAACATCAGGATCGGGCGTTGCTTCTTTAGCTTTTTTCACCGCATCCCCGATTCGCGCAAATTCGGCTGTCCCAATTGCTTTGAAGAAACGAAGTGCCATTAACTCCTGTTGATCAGGGAATGTTAATGCGCTTGATGACCAGGCAAGGACGCCGCCTTTTGCCGCTTTAATCATTCCTTCGGCTAAGCTTTCGGAAAAAGTATCGGCAAACGCGCCGTTCAAACAGTTCATCGGCAAAAACAACGGGTAAACGTTATTTGCCAAAACCGCCGAATCAGTGGTACGAAATGCCGCCGTTGACCACCATGCGCCGATTTGTCCGTGTCCCGAATAAGACACAATAAAACGCCCGTTATTGATGTCGTCAATTATCATTTGTCGAACCGTCGCCGCATCGCCGTCTGAACGGCGGATGTATCTAACGGGAGTTCCTGCCGGCAATTGATTCCGGACTGTCTGATTCGAGTAGTAAAAATCCCAACCCACCGGATCATCGCTGACAAAAAGCGCGCCTTTTTGTAAAAGCGCAGTGCTTACGGTCGGCTCAAACGCTTGAATTTTACTGATGATGTTTCCCAATTCGGTAGTGGTTTTGACCGGAAATCTTCCGATGGGGAAATCCTCAATATTATCGTTATTAAAATCTGCTAACTGGCTGTCGGAAACTGCTTCTCCAAAAAGCGTTTCGATATTCTTGGACGGCACGAAATTACTAAACGATCTGTTTTGATAATTTCGCTGATCGTAATTTGCGTCACCGACAAGCAAAACGTATTTCGGATTGACGGATTGCAAAAACGAGCTGATGGAAAGCGGCGTTACGGAACCGAATCCCGATTCGTCGAAAACGTCCTCGACATTGACAACTTCAACCGTTAAACCCTGCCCGCGGCGATAAACTGCCAGGGGCTCGACGGCGTTAATGAAATTACCGTGCGAGATGATAACCAAATCTTTGTTGGCGGCTGAAGTTAGTGCTGTCGAAGGCGAGTTTGAAGTTACCGCTGCCGGCTGCAAAACTCCTTCATCGCCAACGGCAAATAACATTTGCGGACGATTGGCGGGAATAAGAATACTGCCATTACCTTCGTTGCGGAAATTAACCAATTCCGTTCCGTTCGGGTTTGAAATGTCGAATACGCGGATGTTTGACGAAGTAAAACCTTGCACGCGCGTTGCACGCCCGTTCGCTGTTGTAAAAGTCAAACGATTCGAATCAGCCGTATAATTGCGGTTGTAAGAAACGACGACCGAATCGAAAAACGCGGTCGAACCGGCAGCCGTTGAAAAACTAAAGGTATTTGCTCCTTCGACAAGCAGCGAAGTTTGGACGGTAAATTGTTTTTCCATTGAAACGCGACCGCCGCCCGTGATTGTCCCAATGGTTGCGTTATTGAGCTTAACTGTAACTGTATGAGCCGTCGAAGACTGTCCCTGAACTTTGAGCGTAATAGTGGCGGTCGGAGAGTTTGTGGCAACGCCTTTGAGATTGACCACTACGTTTGTCGGCGGTGACGGTTCGCTTCCGATCAAGCTTCCGAAAAAGTTCTCTGCTTCGCCGTTATTAAGATCGCCGATATAATTTCTTCGGTCTTTAAATTGGAAGTTATTCGAAAAACTGCGGGCGGTTAATTGCGAATTATTCAATTTGCGCGAATTAACGCTCATTCTTCGTCCGGGAGTCGTTCCGGCAATTAAATAGTAATATTTTGTGTCGGTGTAGCGATTATCAACGCCTCTTCCGTAAAACTCGATGTATTCGCCGTTCGGTTCAACAATAATCGACTGTTCGACGCCGTCGGCATAAAGCTGCCAATTGGCTACCGGAGAGTTGACGTTAAAGTTCGTCGCAGCCAGCAATGTTCGCGAAACACGATACAAACCGTCCGCTTTAATCGCAATTTTGGCTCCGGGCTGTGAGGCGACAAATTTTTGCACGTCGGCATTCTGGACGAGATTTTCGTTTAAGGCGGCAAACAATTTATCCAGCGGAGCGACTGGGTAATCTTTGGTCAATCCGGCATCAGCCGAATCGCCGGAAAGCTGTTCAAACTCGATTGCTTGCTGTTCAGTTAAAGGCAGAATGCTTTCGACTAATTGGGTTTGCACCGAGAATTTTTGCGTTTTCCAATTCAAATCAATCTCTTCGATCACATAATGACTGTTGAGACTTCCCTCAGAATCATAAAAGGAATATAAATTGTCGCGGAAATATTTTGCCTTTTCGGCGCTGGAGATTGCCCAACCGAAGATTAGCTGCGGATTAAGCAAAACTGCCTGATTATTTTCGATGCGATAAACGTTAAATCCGAGATTGCCCGCACGGGGCTCGATTTCCCATTGAATAACAACGCCGTTTTGTCCGTCGCTTAAGGCTCTCGCCAAAATCGGTTTTTTGCTGGAAGCAAAAATTGACGACGGCTGAGAAACCGTCAGCAGACAGATACAAAGAGAGAGAAATAAACTAACAATTAATTTTTTCATGATTCACTTCCGTTTGTAGAAGAATAAAGTCCCTAAAGCGATAGATTTCTTGAAATGACGTAAAAGTCATTTTAATCCTTTAGATTTAAGATGTCCATCAAAAACCATCAGAAACCGCCTCAATTTTCAAGTTTTGACCAAAGGCTGAACTTCAATAAAATTCCTTTGCTTGCCATTGGTAATTTTGTTTTTATAAACCACTTCGCTCGGTGGTTTTCAAATCGCATTTTTGTGGTTAAACTCGATATTTACGGATTTATGTTTATTTTATTTTTTATACTTGGAGCTTTTTCTTAAATGCGAGCACTAATCTTAGCCGGCGGCAAAGGAACAAGACTGCGCCCTTTGACCGTCTATACGCCGAAACCGATTGTTCCGCTCGGAAATCGTCCCTTTCTGCTGACACAAATCGAAACGCTCAAACGCGCAGGAATTACCAATATCGTGATGAGCTTGAGCTACCAGCCCGACAAAATCGAGCAGGTATTGGACGACGGTTTGGAATACGGCGTACGTCTGCAATATCTAACGGAACCGAATCCGATGGGAACCGCCGGAGCTTATCGTTACGCTGCGGATTTTTTGCGCGAGCCAAGCATAGTTTTTAACGGCGATATTTTGACCGATATAAACTTAGAGGAGGTGATTGATTTTCACCGACGCAAAAAGGCTTTGGCGACAATTGTTTTAAAGCGAGTCGAAAACCCTGCGGCTTACGGTTTGGTCGAAACAGCGGCGGACGGCAGAGTCCTCCGTTTTTTGGAAAAGCCAAATCCCGAAGATTTAGCCCATTTAAATCTTAACACAATCAACGCCGGAATTTATATTCTTGAGCCGGAAGTCGTTGAAATGATTCCGGCGGGAGAAAATTATTCATTTGAATACGGTTTGTTTCCCGATTTGCTCCTGCAGGAGAAATCTTTTTACGCTTTTATTACCGAAGACTCTTACTGGCTCGACATCGGAACGCCCGACCGCTATTTGCAGGCGCATAAAGATTTGCTCGAGGGTAAAATTCGCAATTTGCATTTTGACTCCCGACAAGGTGAGTTCGAAGCCGCTCACACGGCAGAGATTGATAAGGTTTCGTTCATTGCCGACGGCTGCACAATCAAACCGGGCGCACGAATCGTTAATTCTTTTCTCGGCTCCAACGTTTATGTTGAGGAAAAAGCAGTCATTGAAAACTCGGTTGTCTGGGCGCACACGCGAATCAATCAAAATGCAACTGTCACAAATTCCATCATCGGACGTGGCTGCCACATTGGACGTTTCGTCATTGTTGGCAACAGCACAATCCTGGGCGACAAAACTACACTTACCGATTACACACAAGTTTAATAATTTCGGATTTTAGATTTTGGATTTTAAAATGCCTTCTTTAATCCAAAATCTAAAATCCGAAATCCAAAATTGAATTGCCTGAATTACCTGAAGTCGAGCTGGTTGCGAAATCACTTGATCGGCTCGTGTCAAAGCGCAGAATTGTTAAAGCTGAGCTTCTAAGAGAAAAGCTCGCACCTTTAAATCCGCCTGCGGAATTTACCGCCGGAATCAGTAATACGACAATTGAAACGGTCGGACGCCGCGGCAAGCATGTTCTTTTTTATTTCGATTGCGAGCGGATCCTCCTCACACATCTGCGAATGACGGGGCGTTTCTTGCTGCTTCCGAACGAGCGCGAACTGCCGAAGCATTCTCACGCTGTTTTTTATTTTGCGGATAAAGAAAAGCTTGTCTTTCAGGACCAGAGGCATTTCGGAATGATGAAACTGGTCGAATCGGCGCAACTCTCGGAAACAAAGGAATTAAAATGTCTCGCTCCCGAACCGCTTTCGGGTGAATTTTCTTTCAGTTATCTACAACATGCACTTTCCAATTCTAAACGGAGTTTGAAGGAATTTCTGATTGACCAAACAAAAGTTTGCGGCTTGGGAAACATCTATGCCGCCGAAGTCCTTTTTTTAGCGAGCATTAATCCGCAAACATCAGCTAATCAAATCTCAGCGAAAAGAGCAAAAAAATTGTATGAAGCAATTCGTTTTGTTCTCTCAGAATCAATTAATCACGGATCGACAATGAACGTTAATCCCGAAAACATTGATGGAAGCTATTACGGAGGCAATTACGAAGGTCATTGGCGAGTTTATGCTCAAGCCGGAAAACCTTGCCCATCCTGTCGAACTTTGATTGAAAGAATCGTACAAAGCTCTCGATCAACTTTTTTCTGCCCGAAATGCCAGAGAAAATAAAAATGCAGTAATCAGGGTTGAAATAAGAATCCAAAAATAATCGCTTATTTGCTTTAACAATTATTCTGTAAAACCCTTTTCAGCTTGACAGTTTCGCGACAAAATCGTAAAACTTGCATTTAACAAAACGTGGTGAGTTAAGGCGACTTGCGACCACTTTAAATAACACGCTAAACAGCCGGACAACAAATTTTAATTAAATTGTCTCGCGCTGTTTGTTTGGCGCGAGATTTTTTATATATGAAAAATTTTAGAGATTTACTCCAAACCGACGCTATACACATTTTCGACGGCGCCGTCGGCACTAGACTTTACGACAAAGGCGTTTACATAAATCGTTCTTACGACGAGCTAAATCTGACCGCCCCTGATCTTGTGCGCGAAGTCCACGGCGAATACGTCCGCGCCGGTGCCGAAATCATCGAAACCAATACCTACGGTGCAACCGCTCATAAGCTGCAATCTTACGGTCTGGATAAATCTTTGCGAGAAATCAACATCTCCGCCGCACGCATAGCGCAGGAAGCAGCGGGCGAGCGCGCTTTTGTGGCGGGAGCCATTGGACCGCTCGGTTTGAGAATCGAGCCCTACGGTCCGACTTCGTTCGACGAAGCCAAAGATATGTTCAAAGAGCAAGCCGAAGCTCTACTTGAAGGCGGAGTTGATTTATTTGTGCTTGAAACATTTTCCGACTTGTCAGAAATCCGTCAGGCAATCCGTGCCGTTCGGGAAATCTGTGATTTGCCAATTATCACGCAAATGACGATCCAAATGGACGGTAACACTTCGTTCGGAACAACGCCCGAAGTTTTCACTTCACGTCTAGACGAATGGGGAGCAGACGTTATCGGACTCAATTGCGGAGTCGGACCTGCGCTCGTGCTTTCGGCTTTGGAAACAATGCGCCCGGTAACGAAGAAAAAACTATCGGTTCAGCCAAACGCCGGACTTCCGCGCGACGTGCAAGGTCGGCAGATGTATATGTGTTCGCCGGAATATATGGCAACTTATGCGCGGCGTTTTATACAAGTCGGCGCATCATTTATCGGTGGCTGCTGCGGCACCACACCCGCGCATATCAAGCTTCTTGCTGACGCAATCCGCTCAATTTCGCCGCGGCAAACCAAAGTTTTTGTCAAAGAACAACCCGCACGAATTCAGGATTTGAAACCGCCTGATGTTCAGGTTATTCCGCTCGCTGAACGTTCAAATTGGGGGCGCAAAATCGCTGGAGGCGAGTTTGTCACTTCGGTTGAAGTTTTACCGCCGAAAGGCTGCGACGCTGAAAAAACTTTGGATTCGATTCGGTTGCTCAAAGAAGCGGGAGTTGATGCCGTCAATGTACCGGACGGTCCGCGCGCCCAAACCCGGATGAGCGCACAGGCAACGAGTGTTTTAATCGAACAGCGAATCGGTATCGAAGCCGTTTTGCATTACTGCTGCCGGGACAGAAATCTGCTTGGAATGATGTCCGATTTGCTCGGTGCCGCCGCACTCGGTTTGCACAATCTGCTTTTGATTACCGGCGATCCGCCGAAAATGGGACCTTATCCGGACGCAACTGCCGTTTTCGATATTGATGCCATCGGCTTGACTAATATGGTTAACAAGCTAAATCACGGTCTGGATTTGGGAAATAACCCGATTGGTTGCCCGACTGCTTTTACAATCGGGGTCGGGGTTAATCCGGGCGCTGTCAATCTTGAGGAAGAAATTCGGCGTTTTGAATGGAAAGTCGAAGCCGGAGCCGAATACGCTATTACACAACCCGTTTTTGATACCGAACAACTGCGCGATTTTCTAGAAAAAATCGAACATGTGCGAATTCCGATTGTCGCCGGAATTTGGCCTCTTGTCAGTTTCAGAAACGCCGAATTTCTGCACAACGAAGTTCCAGGAGTTCGTGTCACACCGGAAATTTTGGAGCGGATGCGAGTTGCGTCGGATAAGTCAAAAGAGGCAGCGCGCGACGAAGGGATTGCGATAGCTCGCGAATCTCTGCTTGAAGTGCGCGATTTGATTCAGGGCGTGCAGGTTTCCGCGCCGTTTGGAAACGTTCGTTACGCTCTACAGGTTTTTGAGGCTTTGCCTGAGTTTCAGAATAAAAACGCATTGCTCGCAGCTTAAACTGAAAAAGAGCCGCTTTTGCGCTAAAATGGGTTTATGATTCGCCGTGTTTATCTCGATCACAGCGCAACAACGCCGGTTGACCGCCGCGTTGTCGAAGCGATGATTCCGTTTTTGACAGAAAAATTCGGTAATGCTTCAAGCATTCATTTTTTCGGGCAGGAAGCCCGCGCCGCAGTTGATAAAGCTCGTCAAGAAGTCGCAGCTTTAATTAAAGCTCGCTCAAAAGAAGTCGTTTTTACATCAGGCGGAACTGAAGCCAACAATCTCGCCATTCGCGGTTTGTGCGAGATTAGCCAGCAATACGGCAAACACATTATCACCTCACAAATCGAGCATTCCGCCGTTGCCGAAGTTTGCGACGCAATGGAAAAGCGCGGCTGGGAAATCACAAGACTGCCCGTTTACGAAGACGGAATTATCCGAATTGAAGATTTAAAAGCCGCGATTCGTCCCGATACAGTTTTAATTACGGTGATGGCGGCAAACAACGAAATCGGGACTCGGCAACCGATAGCCGAAATCGGACAAATCGTCAAAATTGAACGCGAAAAAGGTAATAAAATCTGGTTTCACACAGACGCGGTACAAGCCGCCGGAAAAATCGAAATCAATGTTGAAGAAATCGGATGCGATTTGCTTTCGATATCGGCGCACAAACTTCACGCTCCAAAAGGCGTCGGTGCTCTTTACGCGCGTCGCGGCGTTCGTTTGCAAAAGCAGAATTTCGGAGGTCATCAGGAACACGAGCGCCGCGCCGGAACTGAATCGGTCGCGCATATTGTCGCTTTCGGCGAAGCGGCGCGTCTTGCTCGCGAAAATCTGAGCGAAAATTACGAACATTTGAAATATCTTCGCGACCAGTTTGAGCGCGACGTCGAAGCAAAAATTTCCGACATAGTTTTTAACGGCAATCGTGAGCATCGGCTGCCGCATATCTCAAATATTTCGTTTCGTTTTATCGAAGGCGAAGGATTGCTAATAAATCTCGATTTACAAGGCATTGCGGTTTCGACCGGGTCTGCTTGCTCGTCCGGTTCGCTTGAACCTTCACCTGTTATTCGCGCCCTCGGAAGAAGCGACGAATTGGCGCGCGGCGCGATTCGTTTCAGTTTTGGCAAAGACAATTTGCAGGAAGATGTTGTTTATGTTCTTGAGATCTTACCGGGAGCTGTTGAAAGTTTGCGAAAAATGTCTCCGCTTTATCAGAAAAAGCTGGCTGATGCAGCCTGTTCTGTTTAAATGAAACGCAAAGGGACGAGCTTTTTTATTTATTAGAATACAAAGTTCAGGAATTTGGCAATGAATTTGAGGATTTCCCGATTGATAAAGATCATTGGAAAGAAAGCCTGAAAGTTTATTCGCCAAACTTGCAAATTTGCGGCAACGCGGTTTAACCTGAATCTATCTAACAAGTCTTGCGTAAAATCGCCGGCACTTCTGTCCCGAAAGGAAAACCCAAAATTTATGTCAGTTATGAAAAAAGTTTGTCTAAGTGTAGCTGCAATTGCTGTTTTGTCTTCATCTACAGTGTTTGCTCAAGAAACCAAAGTGCGTTTTGAATATCCTAAAGCAAAAAAAGTCGAACAAGTTGACGAGTATCACGGCACGAAAATAAGCGATCCCTATCGCTGGCTCGAAAATCCCGATTCGCCTGAATCGCGCGCGTGGATTGAAGCACAAAACAAAATCACATTTGACTATCTCAACAAAATTCCGGAACGCGAGAAAATCCGCAAGCGTTTAACCGAGCTTTGGAATTACGAAAAATATTCCGCTCCATTCAAGCGCGGAAATAACTATTTTTATTCCAAAAACGACGGTCTGCAGAATCAAAGCGTTTTCTACGTCGCAAAATCTGTCAACGATCCGGGCAGAGTTCTGCTCGATCCGAACAAGCTTTCAGCCGACGGCACAATCGCATTAAGCGGAATTTCAATTTCTGACGACGGCAAATTGATGGCTTACGGTTTGGCGACTGGCGGTTCCGACCGCACCGAGTGGAAAGTGATGAACGTCGAAACCGGCGAACATCTGTCCGACACTTTGCGCCCGAATCGCCAGGGCGTTTCGAGCTGGACGAAAGACGGCAAAGGCTTTTTCTATTCGCGTTTTCCCGAAGCCGGAAAAGGCGTCGAGCTACGCGACTTGAACTATAATCAGAAATTCTTTTATCACAAGCTCGGAACTTCGCAGGACGAAGACGTTTTAGTTTATGAAAGACCGGACGACAAGGAATTGTTTGTCGGCGGCGGCGTTACGGACGACGGCAGATATTTGGTGATTTCGGTCGGCAAAGGCACCAGTCCGAAAAATATGCTCTATTACAAAGATTTGAGCAAAGCTGATTCCAAGATCGAGCCGATTGTGGACAAAATTGAAGCCGATTACACGGTCGTCGGGAATGACGGTACGACATTTTTCATCAAAACCGATAAAGGCGTTTCGCGCAGCAAATTAACCGCTTATAATCTCGAAACGAAAGAATGGCGCGATTTGATTCCGCAAGCTGCCGAAACGATGGGCAGCATCAGCTTTATCAACAATCAATTCGTCGTCAATTATCTCAAAGACGCTTCGACACAGATTCGCATTTACGACATCAATGGCAAATTTGTGCGAAACGTTGATCTGCCCGGTTTAGGAATCGCCGGAGGTTTTGGCGGCGAACGCGAAGATACCGAAACCTTCTACACGTTTTCTTCCTTTAACGCTGCCCCGACGATTTATCACTACGATATGAAAACCGGCAAAAGCACCGTTTTTCGCCAGGCGAAGGTTAAGTTCAATCCGGATGATTACGAAGTCAAGCGCGTTTTCTACACGAGCAAAGATGGAACCAAAGTTCCCATGTTCATCACACACAAAAAAGGCTTAAAATTGGACGGAAACAACCCGACTTTGCTTTATTCTTACGGCGGTTTCAACATTCCGATGACTCCGGGATTTTCGGTTTCAAACCTCGTTTGGCTGGAAATGGGTGGCATTTACGCGCAACCTTCAATTCGCGGAGGTTCGGAATACGGAGAAGAATGGTGGAAAGCCGGAACAAAACTGCAAAAACAGAACGTTTTTGATGACTTTATTGCCGCAGGCGAATATCTTGTCAAAGAAAAATACACTCAGCCGTCCAAGCTCGCAATTTCCGGCGGTTCAAATGGCGGATTACTCGTCGGCGCGGCTTTGAATCAACGCCCCGATTTGTTCGGCGCAGCTCTTCCGGCGGTAGGCGTAATGGATATGCTCCGTTTCCACAAATTCACAATTGGCTGGGCGTGGACTTCCGATTATGGCTCGCCCGATAATGCTGAAGAATTTGCGGCAATTTATAAATATTCACCGCTTCACAACATCAAAGCAGGCACGAAATATCCTGCCGTGATGGTAACGACTGCGGATCACGACGACCGCGTTGTTCCGGCTCACAGCTTTAAATATGCCGCGACATTGCAGGAAGCAAATGCCAGCGACCGCCCGATTTTGATTCGCATCGAAACAAAAGCAGGACACGGAGCCGGCAAACCGACCGCCAAAATCATCGAAGAAGCCGCCGATAAATGGGCGTTTCTCGTGAAAGAATTAGGCGTAAAATAGTTTCTGTTTAACTGTTATAAAATAAAAGCGGCTCATAAATTGAGCCGCTTTTATTTTTGGATGTAAATGTTATCAGTTAAAACTAATTTGAATTGCCGCAATAACGGATAAAACCGCGGCGGCGTAAAGCCCGGCGAGAATGTCGTCGGCGCAAACACCTAAACCACCGGGCAAAATTTGCAGGCGGTCAATTGGATAAGGTTTTGCAATATCAAAAAATCTGAACAGAAAAAATCCGGCGAGAATCATCCACCAAACGACATCGAACGGAATAAAAGCAAGGGTGATCAATTGACCGACGACTTCATCAACGACGACCGATTGCGGGTCTTTGTCGTTCATTAATTTCGCGGCGCGCCCGCCAGCCCAGATGCCAGCCAACGTAATTAACAATACGATAAAAATATTTACCGGCGTCTGCCAAGCCGCCATTTGCTCAGCGCGCCACCCGCTAGCCAATCCGATTTGCCAACCCCCAAGACCGATCGAACGAATCAGCAGATAAATTCCGATTCCGACCAGTGATCCCCAAGTCCCAGGTGCGAGACGAATATAACCAACTCCAAAAGTGGCGAATGACAAAGCCAGATAATCCGTGCGGCTTTTCTTTACTTTTGAAAAAGCCCGGTTTATCCGGCGTTTGCTTTCTTCAAATTCGCTGTCGGTTTGATGAATCAGCGAGGTCGAATCTTCCATAAAAATAAAATGGGTTAAAATTTCATTGAAATTTTAACCCATTTTTGATTCGGTCGGCTAACCGCCAATTTACGATTTGAATAAAATTCGGCTTTTTATCGATTTTCTAAAATTCGACCTTGTTTTCAACAAGCATCTTAGTAACCTTAAACTCAAAATTTCGCGGGACCAAATTGGCGTGAGCGTTACGACCATCGAGAAATTCATTGGAGAAAACAAATTTAAGTGATTTTGTTCCCGGAGTTAAAAGAGCGACACCGTTATCATCGGTACGTTTAAAGAAGAAAACAGCTGCATCACCAGCGCCTTTCGGGGGAGTAAACTGAACAACTTCGCGTTTTTCGCCTTTGTCGTTGGTGAGCCAAACTTTGCCTCTGACCTCTTCCAGAGTCATTGATTGAAACAAACCGTCTTCAACGCTCTGCCCGGAAGAATCCTTTGCTTTCACCATTGTGACGACATAAAAGCTTTGACAAATGGGGCAGCTTAAAAAGCCCTTGGCGGATTCGTCAAATTTTGCTTTTTCCGCTTCGCTCATTTTGTCGTAATTTGCCCCTATTTGTTGCATCCTGACCATCGCTTGGCGAACCGGCAAAGCCGAGTGCAAGCGAATGGTAACGGGCGGCGGCTGAATGTTTCGAGCTGTGGAACCGCGCTCTCTTCCGCCCATAATGTTGTTGTCCGCCTGCTCGCGTGCCGTTTGACTTTGAGAAGCGGCGGCAAGGTCTTTGGTTGATTGATATTGCTGCGCCCAAGGCGAATCATTCAGAACCTTTATTGCTTCGTCCTTGCTCCATTCGGTATATGGCTTTTCGAGATATTTTTGTCCGAATGCCGTGACGGTCAAACAAAAAACCATAACGAGCAAGGCGAATTTGTTGTATTTCATATTGGAGTCTCCTTTTTAAACCAGGTTGTTTGAGAACTTTATATTAAAGAATTCTGCTAATCAAGTCGTAACTATGAGCTTCGGTCACTTCGACAATGTAGAATTCTCCGATTTTCGGTTCGAAGTTTTCCGGCGCGTCATTTATCAAAATATAACCGTCAATTTCCGCCGCCTGCCCTTCGTGACGAGCTTGCCACAACAAATCCGATTCCTGCGAAACGCCTTCAAACAAAACGCGCAAGGTTTTGCCGATTTTTTCGCGGTTTTTCTTTTTGCTGATTTTCGCCTGCTCTTTCATCAAGCGAGCGCGGCGTTGTTTAGCGATTTTTGCATCAACCTTATTCGGCAAATCATAAGCAGGCGTGCTTTCTTCGTCCGAATATGTAAAAACTCCAACATTATCGAACTCGCAATTGCGGACAAAAGTCAACAACTCTTCAAAATCCGCTTCTGTTTCTCCGGGAAAACCGACGATAAAAGTTGTTCGAATCGTAATTTCGGGAACCCGCTCGCGGACTTTTTTGATTAAACGTTCTAAACTTTCGCGCGTGCCACCGCGCCGCATCAGTTTTAAAACGTTGCGCGAAGCGTGCTGCAAAGGGATGTCCAGGTATTTGACGGCTTTCGGCTCCTGTCGTAACACATCCAAAAAAGCGTCGGAGATGTGAGTCGGGTATGTGTACATCACTCGCACCCATTCAATTCCCTCTATTTCGCAAAGTCCACGCATCAATTTTGCGAGCGCTTCCCTTTCGCCTAAATCTTCGCCGTAACGTGAAGAATCCTGCGCGATCAAAACCAATTCTTTGACGCCCTGAGCTGCCAAATCCTGAGCTTCCTTTAAGATCGAGCCCGCTCTGCGACTGCGAAAACTGCCGCGCATCGAAGGAATAGAGCAAAAGGCACAAGGTCGGTCGCAGCCTTCGGCGATTTTGATAAAAGCCGTGTAGCTTTCAGTGGCGCGATGGCGAGGCGTTTCGTGATCGTAAATATAAGTTGCCGTTTTATTGCCGACTGGCAAAAGGGGAAGCGAGCGAAAATTCGTTTTTTCGTCCGTCGCTTTTAGAATATCGTTGATCTGATTCGTCCCGATAAATGCATCAACTTCAGGTAAATCTTCGATCAAATCATCGCGATAACGCTCAACGAGACAACCTGCGACAACAAGCCGCCGGGCGTTTCCTTCGGATTTCAAACGTGCGGCTTCCAGAATTGCCCCGATAGACTCGGCTTTCGCCGATTCGATAAAACCGCAGGTGTTAACTACAATCGTTTCGGCTTCTTCGGCGTTGTGAGTTATTTCGTAACCGGCTTGCTTTAGCTGTCCCATCATCACTTCCGAATCAACCAGATTTTTCGGACAACCGAGGCTAACAAAACCGACTTTTTTTCTGTTTTCCATTAATGTAATTGTAAAATTAGAAGGCTCTCGAAAGAGCCGTTTTCTGTTCTTCGCTATTTTTATAAATGATTCCTAAATTATACCGCGCCAAAAGGTAATTCGACCAACGGCGTTTATTTTTGAAGAGCTAAATCGGATCTATTTTGTTGTTTTTTTTGGGCGCTCGCGTTGTCTGTAAAAAAATCGGCGCGAAAGTCGAAGCTAATTTGTTTTTTATTGAATTCGCCTGAGCTTTCGCGATGTTTTTTTTTCAATTCAAATTTATTTTTGATCAATTATCTTTTTCAAATCTTCGGCGCGGCGGCGATCAATTTTCACTAATTCTGAATATTGCGCTAAAGCCATTTTTTTCTCATTTTGAATAAAATAAACAATTCCAAGATTTAGATGTGCAAGCGGAAATTTCGGTGCCCGCTGGAGAGACATTTTGTAAGCGTTGATTGCTTTGCCAAGCTGGTTGTCATCAAAATAAGCGTTTCCCAAGATATAAGTCGAATACGGCGAAGAAACATTTACAGACAATAAATAATTTATTCCGTCGTTCGCGCCGGCGGAAATGGCAGCCGGAACGTTTCGATTTTGAACTGTGTTTGTGACAACTTCAGTGTTTGCGTTTTTTAATCCAGCAGCTTTTTCAAGCAGAACGATTGCCTTTTTATTCATCGCGTCGGCTTCTTTTTTGCGATTTGTGTCGCGCAAAACCCGGCTGTAATAAAACAAAGTTTCACCTTCGTTTGAGTTCAATTCGAGAGCTTTTTTGCAATCCTGTTCGGCTTCGGCGAGTCTTTTCAAAGTAAAATTTGCGCGGCACCGATTTGTATATGCCATCGGATTGCTCGCGTCTTTTTTAATTGCCATTGTCGCGGCTTCGAGCGCTTTTTCATCTTCGCCTAGCAGACTGTGCCACCAGCTCAAATCAACATATAAATTTGAATCATCGAGACCGGCTTTTTTGACTTCCGACAAGTAATTGATGGCTTGGTTAAAATCTGCCAATTGACCGTAGCTCGTAGCCAAAGCCCGGTTGACAAAGGTTTTGAAACCGTTTTCCGGGAAAAGTTTAGCGGTATGCGGCAAAGATTTTTTTAAATTATCAACAGCTTCGGCATATTTTCCCTGAGCCATTTGCGAACTGGCGATGTAATAATGGCTTTCAGCCAAATACTCGGTTTTCTGATTGATCGCCGAGCGAAACATCTCGATTGCTCGATCATAATTCTGTAGCGCAAGATATGAACCGCCGAGCGTGAATAAAACAAGCGGCGAATCTGGTTTTAACTGTAAAGCCCGGTTTGCCATTTCTATTGCCTGCGAATGTTGCCCGTTTAATCTGTAAAGATCGCTCAAGGCTAAAAAGTTTTCGGGATTTTTCGGCTCTGCTTTCGTTATCGCTTCAAATTCGGCTATTGATCCTTGGTATTCCTTTAAACGATAAAGAAGTACCCCTTTTTCGCGTCTGGCTGAAAGATTGTAAGGCTGAACACGGACGATTTGTTCCCAGGCGTTCAGCTCGCCTTGAACATCGCCCAAAGCGCGATTTGTCGTCGCAATAATCCGCCAGGCTTCGAGCGATTTATCATTTAATTTGACGGCGTTAACGGCATAGGTGCGGGCTTTGACAAAAATATCCTTTGAATTTTCTTTTTGGCTTTTGAGAGCATAAGACCCTGCCAACGCTAAATAAATTGCCGCTTTGTCGGGATAATTCAAATTCAAGGCTCGTTCGAGCGAGCCGATTGCCGCGTCGGTCTGATTTAAAAATCGCTGCGTTTGTCCGAGATTAAAATATGCTAAAGAACAGTTCGGTTCGTTTTGAATCGCTTTTTGATAAAATTCGATTGCGGATGGAAAATCTTTGATTTTGAATGATTCGTTTCCCTGATTGACAAAATCGCGCGTCTTTTTCTTGGTGCATTGCGCAGAAACGGAAAACGTCAAAAGGAAAAAAGCCGAAAATAAACAGAGAAATTTAAAACAGCTTTTCAAGTTTTCTTCGAGCAAATTGTCAACCGCAATATTCCTCAACATAATTAACTCCCAATCTAAATTAAGTGTGAACCGACGGCGTCGGTATCGGTTTTTTAGGAGACGGCTTGGGAACCGTTTTTGGCGGTTTTCCACTATTCGGAGTCGGAGAAATAACCACCGGAGTTTTGTTCGGTTTCGGAACTGGAGTCGGAAGAGTTATTGGAGTAAATGTAGTTCTAGGAGTTGGCTGCGGAGTCTCTTCAACTTCTCCCGGCGTTTGTTCAACTGGTATGGGAGTTGGGCTGGAAATGATTGACGGAGTTGCACTATTTATTGGACTTGAATTCTTTACCGGCGCAGAATTTATTGTCCGGTTGATTGTACTTTCTGCTCCCGAATTTGAAGCGCCCGTCGGCATTAAAAAAATCAAACTGATTAAAATGAAGAGCCCGACAACGGCGCCGGAAAAAGCAGCCAGCAAAACTCCGATAAAGGTTTTTGCTCCTTTTGAAGACATTTTGATTCTAATCTATTCGGGCAGTTCGCCAGACTCGTTTTTTTATTTTGAAGCGTTTTCTAAATTTAACAGCCAGTTTTCGATTTCCGTCTTTTCCTTCGACGACAAATCCAGCTTTCCAAAACGAACCCGATTATATGCTTCTGTAATTTTAACCGCCTCTGGCATCGCTAATGCATCGGCGAATTCAAGCGGCGTTTGCTGGGGCTTTCGCTGAATTCCGCGTTTTTCCAAAGCCTGTATCATCCGCTCGTAGAACAGAACAACCTGCTTCGGCTGATTCGATTTTCGCCACGAGGTTATTATGTTCCAAAATCGAAAACGCCGCAAATGCTTACCACCCAAAAAGACAAAAAGACCGACTCCTGCTAACAATAGGAGAAATAAAACGCCTTTCGCAATCGCGCCGATTTTGCCTGAAACACCCTTTTCGCCTTGTAGTTCGGCGAACCATTCCGCCACAACGTTTTGGAAAGCGAACCAATAATTTACTACCTTCTCCTGCGCTGCGAATAAATTATTTCTAAAACTGCGAACAAGGCTTCGCTGTTCCTGATTATCATAACCGACTACATATTGAAGCCAGAACATCTCAACGGCTTCGAGATATTTTCCAACACTGGCAGTAATAAAATTGCTGCCTGCTCGGTTGTCAATATTCCTGCCTGCCGCCGGTGTCGGGTCGAATGTAATCCAGGAATCGGTTTCCGGAAAATAAACTTCAACCCAAGAATGAGCCTGTGCCTGAGTGACAATGAAAGCATCTGCGGCGTCGTTATAATTACCTGCTTGGAAACCGTTGACGACGCGCGTCGCAATTCCCTGCGTTCTTAGCATCACTGCCAGCGCAGTGGCAAAATATTCGCAATGCCCCTCGCGCACTTCGAACAGGAATCTGGCTAAAGGATCATCGCCGTTGTTTTTTTGTTGGAGTGTGTAGCCAAATTGGGTTTGCAAATATTTTTCTAAAGCGCGGGCGGCATCATATCCATTTGTTGCCTTGTTTTCCGAAATTACGCGACGAGCCAGATTTTCAATTCTCGCATCCAGCCGGGATGGAAGCTGTAAATAACGAGTGTGTTCCGCCGAATAAGCCAATTTATCTAAACGCAAGAATTTTGCATCCGGCTCGCTCGTATCCGAATACACTTTATAACGTATCCGACCGAATTGCTTCGGGGCACTTACTCCCCCGTCTTTATCCCTTTGGACAATCGGAAATTTTCCCTCAATGCCGATGATTTGCGGCGCGCCAAATAAAAAGTTCATATTCGTCGGCTCAAGCAAAACGGTTTGAATTGTTAAATTTTCTCTTTGAACCGTTTCGAAACCTTCGAACCTGAAGAATCTAGACTCACTCGTTTCAGTAGTTTTATTCTTTATTAATGAATTTTTCCAAGTTTTATTTTCAAAAGTATCCAATGCTACGCCGCGCCAGCGCAGCCTCTGAAACGAATTTGGCTGATCAACTTGAACGCGCATTACTATTTGATTATTCAATTGCAGGCTTCCGATTTCGCCTAGTTTCACAGTTTCGGAAAAACCGACCACCCCCGTTGAACCGCCGTTTTCATTCCCAAATCCTGCCCCGCCGACTCGCGGCATCATAAAAAACAAGGGAACTGCAAGTAAAACAATCAAAGCCAGAACTCCGCCTGCCGTTAACGGCAATCGCCAAATCGGGACAGTCTTCCTTACAGCTTTATCCGCATTCGGGTCAAGTACTTTAATAACACTCTTTGTTTTTCTGATTTCAAATGCAATGATTGTGCAGATTGAAATTAGCAAAAATAAAATCAAAACGACAAAAAACAAGGGCGTAATACTTAAACCCGCTGCCAGCAGGATTTCAAAAAACGAAATCAAATAAAGAAATATCCAATCTCGATCGCTCTTTTTTTGCCAAAGTTTGAGCAAACACAACCACAAAATCAAATGAGCCAATGTCGCCGCGCCCGCTCTTTCCGGCGAAAGAGCTGCTTTTAAAAATTGCCAATCAAAATAAAATAAAGGTAAAGAAAATATCGTTAAGACCAATCCCAACCGCTCTGAAAACTGCCAATTCGTATCTTCAAGTCGAAAAGCCAATAAAAGAGCGATAAAAAAAGCCAGTATGACAAACAAACCGATTCCGTCGGAAACAAACAAAGCCAATGCGCCACAGGCAACAACTGCGTATGAGGTCAATTTGAAATATGTGTCGAAATTCATAAACTGCGCGGAATTTAAAGACTTATGATTCCAATTTAGCAAGTCTTTGTTGCCAATTTGCAATAATAAAACCTGCCTTTCATAAAGCAGGTTTTATTATTAAAATCCAAACTTTTTAATAAATTTAGGATGTTTTTGTGGCGGTTGTCTGTGATGATTTTTGAGCATCAGTTAGCTGAATTCCCATTTTTTCCAAAGTTTCGCGGTTTAATGTTCCGGTAGCTTTGATTTTTTCCATCTCTTGATATTTTTTTAAAGCTGTGCGGAAATCGTCATTCATTTTCCCATCTTCCGCTCCAGTGTACAGATTTTTGTCTTTCAACATTTTCTGCACTTGCATTATCTGGTCTCTGGTTGCCCGGAAAACTGAAGAGCGAGTTCTGTTGCTGTCATTTGAATTAGGATTGATGCTCGATTCGGAAACGGGTATAAGTTTTTGTTTGTCGGTTAATGGAACAGCCATCTTTTCCAAAGTTATCCGGTTCAAAGTTCCGGTTGCTCGGATCTTTTCCCCTTCTTGGAATTTCCTAATTGCATCTCTTGTCGGTTCATCCAGTTTTCCTGTTGCATCACCCGAATAAAGCCCTTTTAGCTTAAGTATCGTTTGAGCTTGAGTAATTTGCTCCTTATTAGCTCGGAATACAGGTGGTCGCTTTGTTGCGTTTGAATTCGTATTCGAAGTACTGTTGCTTGAAGTTGTTTTTGCAGTTGAACTTGAATTGGTGTTTTGAGCTGAAACGAAAATGCTCGTTGACAGTATAACGAGCATAACAAACATTAACTTTTTCATTTCTTTCCTCCTTAAAATCATGCATTTAAATGCCTGAATCAAATGATTGCTGGGATGATGCTGGCATTTTAACGCTGTTTGAAATTTTGTCAAGAGGAAAAAAAGAAAAAGCCCGCTCAAATTTGAGCGGGCTTTTTCTTTTTAACTTATAAATCCGGCGACTTCCTACTCTCCCACATTGGTAACAATGCAGTACCATCGGCTCCAAGAGGCTTAACTTCCG
>JALZCH010000080.1 GCA_030863175.1 Acidobacteriota bacterium
TATCAATAAAATCAAACAATGGCGGCGCATTTTTACGCGCTTTGAGAAATTGTCAAAGAACTATTTAAGTTTCATTCATCTGGTCAGTTCATTGATTTGGCTCAGATGAAATGTCAACAGAACCTAATAATGTGGTTCTGAAAAATAATTGCTTTTTACCAAAAGAAAAGGTGAATTAAAAGCGTCTCAAAATTCGGCAAAGGCATTCAGTTTTGGAATTTCGATTTTGAGATAAGTCTTGAAGTATCAACCAAGTCACTAACGTTGCAGTTGGATAAACATTCAAGAATACCTCATGAATGGGCGTCTTTGACGCACTTCTCCTTGGGATATTCACAATTTATTTTTCTGGAAAGATTGGCTGCTCCGACAATTCATTGACACCAGATAAGTTTTATTCTAAATTGTCCGTATCCCAGCCCCTTGCAACAAACAAACAGCAAATTAAGCAGCGATAATTTTTTTCTGCAACGGAGAAAATCACTGCCAAAGGATAAAGGATAAACGAAAATGAAACTAAAACTAGGATTTCTGATTGCAATTGTTTTTGTATTGGCGATTTACATTCCGGCAGTGCAGGCACAAGCGAATTTAACGTTCAGCGGCGGCAATGGCACTCCGCTGTCAATCACGCTGCAACAAGCTGTCACCTACACAATAAACAATAATCAATGCTTCCTCCACGGTGGTCGTCTTTTTGTCTTCGATGCAACGGGCAATCCACTGGGTAATGTTCGGGATGTCACTGGAACGATTACCTCTTCCGTCAATGGGGGCGTTGGCGACGCCATTACTAATGCACGTTCAGGGTTTTCCCTGAATAGTATTTCAACGAATGACATTTACATTTATAATGGTAATAGTAGTGGTCCATCCAGTGGTCAAGTTTTGCTCTCTGCTGGCACAATTACCACAACTACTAACGTCGCAGCTGCTCCGCCTGCAAATGGCAGTTATACTACTTTTATCGTTAGTGCTCAGGGCACTATATGCAGCACTAACGGAGTAGCTACGACAACTTATACTATTTCCGGCACTGTTTCATACGCCATCTCTCCGTCGAAGCTTGTAGCCGATGTGTTACTTTCTACATCCGGCGCTCCGCCGGCAACCACTAATGCGAGCGGCTTTTATCAATTTAGCAATCTTCTATCAGGAAATTACACCATTACTCCCTCAAAATCAGGAAGTATCAATGGAATTACGGCGTTTGACGCGACTTTAGTTTTGCGTTGTGTTGCTGCCGGAACAGTAAATTGCACATTGTCAAATAATCAAAAAATCGCTGCAAATACGGACGGAGATGCGAATGTAACAGCGTTTGATGCTACACAAATCCTTCGTTTTGTAGCTGCAAACGCGCCGAATGCTAGTACTGGACAAGTCGGGAATTGGAAGTTCAATCCAATAAATAGGACCTATTCTAATCTAAATGCTAATCAATCAAACCAGAACTACGCAGCTATCTTGGTTGGAGATGTTGATGGTGATTGGGCACCATAAATTGTTTTCGAGTATGTGAAAGTAGAAGAATTATTATCAATCGAAACAAAGGAGCCGCCAAAAATGAGCGGCTCCTTCTTTCTCTGCGCTTTCGCACGAAGGAAATCAAAGGCTAGAAGAGGAAATGTGCTTACAATAAAGCTCGTTACAGTTCAAAAACAAATAACTGCACAATTTTCTTATTCTTTTTCTCTCTTAACCAGAAGTCGTCTCAAAATCTTTATTTCACGACGCAACTCCAGTTGTGTTGTTACCTGATAGCTGAGAGCTTTAAGAGCTTGAAGCTGTCCTTCGCTTAAGATTCTCGGTACTTTATCAATTACACATAATGTTCCCAATCGGTAACCTTCAAATGTTGTCAAAGGCGAGCCGGCATAAAATCGAATGTGCGGCTCTGACGTAACCGACGGATTATCTTTAAAGCGTTCATCTTCCAAAGCATTTGGAACAATAAAAGTATCTGTATGAAGAATTGCATGAGCGCAGAAAGAAATGTCTCTCGACGTTTCCGTATCTGACAGACCAATTCTGGATTTAAACCACTGTCTATCAGAATCAACCAATGTAATTAGTGCAATCGGAGTTTTACAGATGTAAGTTGCAAGGCGAGTTAAATCATCGAATACCTTTTCAGCTCTGGTATCTAAAATCTCATACTCTCTTAACGCAGAAAGTCTTTCAGCTTCATTTTCAGGCAAAGGTGCTTTCATTTATTTTCTTCAAAATAAAACGATTATTATTGTAGCTGATAAATATAATAACATCCTATTGAAAGCAAGACGATTTTATGCCGCTTTTGCTCTTTTGTGATTTATAATCCATAAACAGACTCTCCTTAGAAAGGGAAAAGTATAAATGGCAGATGAAGCAGTAAAAAAAGCGATAGCTCAGCACCGAGCGGATAAATTCAAAGCTCAAATCAGTGAAACTTCAGAATCAATTCGGACAGGTGAATTTGCTTTGCAAATAACTCATAACGGCTCGCAATGGCAAAATATGTATCTGAACGAAGCGGAAGCTGAAAAGATAATCCAGATTCTTCAGGAGCATCTGGAGAAAATAAAATCCCGTAATAGCGTGCACTAATAAACAAAAGTTGCGCTGGCAGAATTAAACTAAATAACAAACAAATTAAAAGCCAATAAGAGATTGTTCTTATTGGCTTTTGTCCCTCATTAATTAAATTCGAAATTTAAAAGTATTTAGCTTAGTTCAATCCGAGAAGAATCCGCTGGCAGCGGAAAATAGAACTTCCCATAAGTTTCTAAAGTTTCAGGATTAAAATCTCGCCAGGCTCCGCAATGAGTGCAAGAGCGATGTGTATTTTTTCCGACTGTAAATGGGCGTGTCATTTCTTTATGACGACATCCGAACAATCCGGCTAGAAAACCAACTTTATGTTTATTTCTTTTTATCTTGCCTCTCCAAGTCTGTTGTTGTTCAAAAACAGTTTGCATAAGTTTGCCTCTTGAATTTTGCTTTATTGTGATTGCTAAAATTGTTCCGCTTTCAATGTAGAAAAACCGAACAGCTTGAAAATCCCACAAAGCACAGCAAGGAATATGCCAACAAAGTTAGTCAATGAAAATCCTTATACTTCCTGATTTGTAACTAATTTAAAACCTATTTGAATGCGGTCAAATTGATGAGTTGATTCGTATCGATTCAATCTGAAGCCTGCGAAGTGTATTGATTGTTAAATGGATTGAAAATAGAAAAGATATTTAAACTTGTAATGAAATTAAAAATAAGCATAAGAGCCAACGAGGATAATCTGCAGGCTTTTACTTTTTTTCAATCATTATAATATGCTTTACGCGCAGATTTATTAAGTGTCAAAAAAACGTTTTGTTGTGTAATTTTAATAGACAATTTGACTTACAGTTTTATATACTAACGATTCACTTCACTTATTCTGTTCTAAAACATTAAGGAGAAAATCAAAGAATTATGCGCAGAAAGCTGTTCAGCGCGTCCGTGCTATTTTTATACCTGCTTAACCTAACCCCTTTTGCATTCGCCGCTCGCGAGCAAGAAAAATATCAGAAAAGCGAAAAAATTATTGAGAAATCCGGAGATCCTGATTTTGAAGACCCCGATTTACCGCCCGGGATGTCAATCATCAATAAAGACGCGTATATAAGTGCTCGTCAAGAACAAGTATCTCTGCTTCGCGGCTTGCCTTATCCGAAATTAAATTCGCGGCAAAAAGCGATTTTTGAAATGGAAAGCAAGGAAACGGCGCTTGCAGCCGTTTCGGGCGAGCCGGACGCTGCGCCGCAGGCAAGCTGGCGACCGATTGGTCCCGCGCCGATTCCGAACGGTCAAACGGGAGCCCGTACCGACGCCGTTTCAGGGCGCGTCACGTCAATTGCCGTACACCCGACTAATCCGAATATTGCTTACGTCGGCACGGCACAAGGGGGTCTTTATCGCACTCTGGACGCGGGGTTGACATGGACGCCGATGCTCGACGATGCGATGAGCCTGGCAATCGGTTCCGTCGCCATTGCGCCGTCCGATCCGACGATTGTTTACGTCGGAACCGGCGAATCCGGGTTTTCCACCGATAGTTTTTTTGGCGTCGGTATTTACCGCATCACAAACGCTGACACCAATCCGGTCATTTCAGGACCTTTGAACCGCGACGCCGCCAACAACGACATTTTCACGGGGCGCTCGGTGAGTGAAATTTTGATTCATCCGACCGATCCCAACATCATTTTTGCTTCATCAACGAGAGGCGGCTCCGGAATAGGCGGCGGCACAGCCGGATTAGTGTTGCCGACCGCCGGATTTTATCGCTCAACAAATGCGATGTCCGACGCCCCTGTTTTTCAACGACTCAACGTTTCGATTTCCGGCTCGGTGAGCCGCGAAACAATTGACGCCGTGATGGAGCCGGGCAATCCGAACCGCATATTGGTGGCGGTCGTTGGCGAAAACAATGACGGCGGTGTTTATCTGACTACAAACGCTCTTGCTCCAACGCCGGTTTTTACCCGCACATTAACCACGCCAAACGCAACCACAAACGGTCGAACCGAACTGGCGATACAAAAAACTGGAACAACGGTCACGGTTTATGCCGCCGGCGGCGCAGACACCGGAACTGTTTATAAATCCATTGATGGAGGAGAAAGCTTTACCACCGCCGCCGTAAACAAATTTTGTAGTCCGCAATGTTTTTACAACATTGCGATTGCCGTTGATCCGAACAATGCCGACCGTGTTTATCTCGGTGGCGCGCCTCCGGGATCGAATAGTGGTTTAACTTTCGGATTCTCAACCAACGGCGGAACCAGTTTTACGTCGAGCGATGTCGGATTGCACGTTGATACGCACGCAATTGCCGTTGCGCCTTCAAATCCGAACGTGATTTATTTCGGTTCGGACGGCGGTATTTGGATTTCGACCGATGCCGGTGCCACTTGGACGAGCCGCAACACTCCGACTTTCAGCGCCACCCAATTTATGAGTCTCGCGTTGCATCCAACCGACCGCAACTTTTTAATCGGCGGCACGCAGGACAACGGAACCAATTGGTACAAAGCCGACGGCACCTGGCTGCGCGTCACGGGCGGCGATGGCGGGCACACCGTGATTGACCAAAACGCCGAAGATACGACAAGCGTTTTCGGTTATCACACATTTTTCAACCAAGCCGGAACGCAAATCGGCTATCAAAGAATTTCAACCTTTAACGCCAACGGCACCGGAACGCAGCCCGGAACATTCCGCGGCTGCAATGGCACCAACACCACAAGAGGCATTAATTGTAACGACCCGGTGTTGTTTTACGCGCCGCTCTCGCGCGGTCCTGGCAATCCTAATACGCTCTACATCGGGACGAACAAACTTTACCGTTCTGCCGATCGCGGCGACAGCAACACCGTCGTCAGCCAAACTTTAGCCACTGGCGAGCGCATCAGCGCCATCGGCATTTCTCCGAATGACGATAATATTCGAATAATGGGCTCGACCGCCGGACGCGTTTATGTCACTACGGACGGCTCGACAAATTTAACCAATGTCACCGGCGCAATCCCGGCGCGTTACATCGGTCGCGCCAAAATTGCCGGCAACAATACGACGGCTTACGTCGCGCTCGGCGGCTTTGGTCTGCCTGCGGGACATCATGTCTGGAAAACTACCAATCTGGGCAATAACAACGCGACTTTTGCGCCAGCCGGAAACGGAATTCCCGACGTTCCGGTTAACGCGCTCGTGATTGATCCGGCTGATCCCAGCGGCAACACGGTTTATGCGGGAACGGACATCGGCGTTTTCCGCACCGTTGACGGCGGCAACGTCTGGACTCCATTTTCCGATGGTTTGCCGCGTGTTGCTGTATTCGACATTGATTTGCAGCCAACTCATCGCGTTTTAAAAATCGCCACTCACGGGCGCGGCATTTATGAGTTAAACCTCAGCCCGACGCGACGCGCTCCGGCGGATTTCGACGGCGACAATAAAACCGATGTTTCCGTTTTCCGCCCTGACAGCGGCAACTGGTTCGTCAGCAACAGCACCAATAACGCATTCCGCGCCGAACCTTTCGGAGCCAACGGCGACGTTATTGTGCCGGGCGATTACGACGGAGATTTGAAAGCCGATGTAGCGGTTTTCCGCGGCGGTTTCTGGTACATCAACGGCTCTCAATCAGGTTTTCGCGGCGCGCAATTCGGCATTGCTTCGGATAAACCCGTCGCAGCCGATTATGACGGCGACGGCAAAACCGACATCGCCGTATTTCGCGCGGGCGCTTGGTACATTTCAAACAGCTCCAACGGACAATTCCGAGGAGTGAATTGGGGATTGCCAACGGATTTGCCGGTTCCGGGCGATTACGACGCTGACGGCAAAGCTGATGTTGCAGTCTTTCGACCGACGGACGGAAACTGGTTTGTTCAGAAAAGTTCTGACGGTGGTTTGATCGCTTACGCTTTCGGCGCTGCAGGTGATAAACCAGTTCCCGGGGATTACGATGGCGACGGTAAAAACGATTTTGCCGTCTTCCGAAATGGAGCCTGGTATGTTCAGCAATCAACCGCCGGATTCCGCGGTTTGGGTTGGGGATTTGCCGCCGACAATCCGGTTCCGGGCGATTATGACGGTGACGGAAAAACAGACTTTGCCGTTTATCGCAGTGGAAACTGGTACATTTCATTGAACGCTAACGGTCAATTCCGCGCGATTAACTTCGGCTTAGCCAGCGACGTTCCTGTTCCAGCCGGTTACATTCCGCTGCGATAAAACATTTGCAGCTTTAAAACTTAAAAAGGCGACTCTTGCTTAGAGTCGCCTTTTTGTTTCGCGTTATTTCATCTTCAAATGTTTATCCAGAAAATCCGCGACGAGCGGATAAACGACGAGACGATTTTTGAGCTTTGAAATGCCGTGACCTTCATCGTCGAATAATTTGTATTCGACCGCCGCACCGCGTTTTCTTAGAGCTTCGACAATCTGCTCGGCTTCGGTATAAGGAACACGCGGATCGTTTTTGCCGTGAATTACCATCAAAGGCGTTTTAATTCGGTCAATTTTGGCAATCGGCGAAATCCCGCGCAAAAACTCCAAATCGCGGTCGAGTCTGCCGTATTCGACTTCGCGCTGACGGCGACGATACCCGGAAGTGTTCTTCAGAAAAGTTTCCCAATTGACAATCCCGACCGTGTTGACAGCCGCCGCCCACAAATCCGGGTAAAGCGTAATCGCAGCCATAGTCATATAACCGCCGTAGCTGCCGCCCATTACAGCAATCCGTTTCGGATCGCCGCCACCCGATTTGACGAGCCATTCGTGAGCAGCGGCTAAATCTTTGACCGAATCTTCGCGTTTTTCCACGTCGTCCAGATGCGAGTAAGTCTTCCCGTATCCGGTCGAACCGCGCACATTCGTCGCCAAAACCGCATAACCGCGCGACAGATAATATTGATAAAGCGCATTGAAGCCGGGACGTTCCTGCGACTCCGGTCCACCATGAACCGAAACAATCACAGGCAAATTATTTTTTTGATTAAACTTTCCGGCAACCGTTGTCGGACCCGTTTGAAATGTAATTGATGCTTTCGGGCGATAAAACCAAGCGGGAATCTCGGCTCCGTCAAAAGATTTAAATTTAATCAATTCCGGTTCGACAAAGCTTTCCTGCGGAATTCCAGCGCGGTCGCTTTTCGTCAATTGCGAGAGTTTTTTGTTCCGCAAATCATAAATCCAAATGTCCGGGTTAAATTTTGCGCCGCTGAAAGTAAAAGCGAGCTTCGAGCCATTTTTGTCTAATTCCAAACCACTGACGACGCCTTTGCCGGGAAGCTGAACAGGAAAACGGCTGCTGCTCGCGTTATTGAGCGGCGGCGTAAAAAGATCGCTCGCGCCCTGGTTGTTGATTGAAATCGCGCGTGTCTTGCCGTCGTCCGCAATTTCAACCGCATCCACATCCATTTTCGCCGTGCAGCCGCCTTCGATTTTCGGTGCAGATAGATTCATTATCCGTATTTCCTGAAACTCACATTTGTCGTTTGTGGTGAGCGTGATGCGGTTGTTATCAAGAAAATGCACGTCGCCGAATTGTGCCGCGCCTTCGTGCGGCGTCAAGTGCGTGACGTTTTTTGTCGCCACATCAACCAGATACAAATCATTGTCGAGACTGAGTTCAACGCCCGAACGCGAGACTACAATGCGTTTTCCATCTTTGGAAACGGCGGCAACCGAATTTGAGCCGTCGTGCTGCAAAATCAATTCTTCTTTGCCGTCGGACACATCCATCGCGTAAATATCGAAATAATTTCGATTGCGCTTGTTCGAGGCATAAAAGATGCGTTTCCCATCGCCCGACCAATCGCCGAAATTGTGCCGCACTTTCGGATCGTTGGTGAGAGTTTTCACGCCGCTTCCATCGGCGCGCATCCAGAAAAACTGCGTATTTTCATCGCCACCCGCAGCTTTGCCGAATACAACGGCATCATCAACCGGAGAAAAAGCGACGAAACCGACATTATCTTCATAATTCGTCAATTGCTTTGGTGCTCCGCCCGTTGCCGGAACAATCCAAACCTGATTTGTCCCCGTCACGTTCGAGAGAAAGGCTACCCGGTCGCCAATCGGCGAAAACGACGGCGAGGATGCTGAACGAATTCTCAAATATTGTTCAATTGTATATTTTTCAGGCTGTTTCATCTGCGCATAAACCGACGCCGCAAACAATAAAACAAGCAGGAAGCTAAAAATTCTTTTCATAAATTCACCCCGAAAATTCAAAAGCCAGTCCAAAATCTAAAATCCAAATATCAAGAAGTGTGATCGTGAACAATTCGCCAGCCTTCTTTGAACCGGCGAAAAATGAGCGTAAAGCGCCCGCCGGGATTGGTTTTCCCGTCCTCGATCTTCCAGGTTCCGAAAACATAAGCCGCGTCTTTTGAAAGCGGCGTGATTTCAGGCTCGCCGAACGAGAGCTTGCCCATTTTTTCGCGTGTATCGTAATTCTTTTTGTAATTTTCGAGAACAGTCTGCCAGCCACGCGTCAGGTTTCTGCCCGAAAACGTGGTTTTTTCCGAACGCCAGTAGCCTTCCATAAAACCTTCAATCGAACCTTGATTCCAAGCCGCAACCTGTTCATCCAGCACTTTGCGAATTTCCGAAACCGATCGGTCGTCCGATTTCTGCGCCGAAACCGTAGCCGCAAACAAAACAACAAACAAAAGCGCCGCAATTATTTTCATACTTTTTCCTCTGATGTTTGCCGCTGAGTATAAACGAAATTTGAACGCAATCAAAAATATCGGTAATGTCCGGTTATTTGCCAATCGAATAGAACGTCTTCAGCCTGTGCGCCGCGCCCGATGTTGTGGATGACGAGATAGCGTTTTGTTTGCTCATTCCAGAAATTTGAGATTACACCGATATGCGTCAACCCTTTGCCGTTTAAATCCCAGCTCACGATGTCGCCGGGTTTGAAATCTGCCAGATTGTTCGTCGCGGGCACTGTTTTTCCCCGGCGAGAAAAAAACGTTTGCAGATTCGGCACGCGGCGATGGTCAATGTTTTTGTCAGGCTTTTTTAGTCCCCATTTTTGCGGATAAACAGTAAAATTTTGTCGAATATCCTCGTGAACTTCTTTCTGCAAATCAACACCTGCAGCTCGCAAAGCGCGAATCACAACATCGGTGCAAGACCCTCTTTCGGCTGGAACGTCGCCGTTCGGATAATCCAGAACAACGTAGGCTTGATCGTAAATTTTAGTAATTTCGGTTTGCCGCCGAATGCTTTCAATTATTAAACGGGTTTCTCTTGGCGCGTTTTCTGCAAGCGGGCGTTCAGTGACGATTGGTCTCGGAGAAAACACCTCGTCCAGAGCACGGGGAAGCGGCGGATTTGAATTTTTGGAACAAGCCGCAAACGAAACTGATAAAACGGAAATTGATAAAAGAATTGCGAGAAGCTTTAATTTCGTGTTTCTCATTTTATTCAAAATGCCTATCGAATGCCGCCAAAATTACATTTTATACTGTTATCAATAATTTTTAAGACCCCTAAAAATTCTTCTTACCGACGGTTGACAATTTACATTGAAAAATTTATCTTTTCGTCATTGACTTATTACCTTTGCTGTGATTTTTCCCTTAGCTCTTTAAAATTTGGCAGACAATTTTAATCTAAACTTACAAACTAGAGGAGAACCCGAAAGACAAATGAAAAAACTACGCTTTATTGCGCCTATACTCGTCGTAGCGGCGCTTGTTGCAACTTTCCTTTTCACCGCAGACTTTTCGAGCGAGGCACAATCAGCTAAAGAATTTGAAATCTCGGCAGAGAACGCCAAACAAGAAGATGGCAAGCAAAAGGTTAAAACTGAGATTTCCGAACGCAAATGCGCAACCGATCACGACCCGGAACGAATTGCCGCCGCCGAAGAAGATTACAAGCAGCGTAAAGCTTTCGAGACTATGTTCGGCACCGACAATCAGTTAGCCAGCGGTGGCGTGATAAATGTCTATTTCCACGTTATCAACCAAGGTACCGGCGTTTCTAACGGGGATATTACTACCCAGATGATTACCGATCAGATGAACGTTTTAAATGCCGCTTTCGCTTCCACAGGCTGGTCTTTCAATCTTGTTTCAACCGACCGGACAACAAACGCGACTTGGTTTAACGATTGCGATAACAGCACCTATGAAATGCAAATGAAAAACGCTCTGCGCAAGGGCTCCGCCGACGATTTGAATATTTACACTTGTAATCCGGGCGGCGGTCTTTTAGGTTGGGCGACTTTCCCGTCTTCATATTCGAGCAATCCTAAGAAAGACGGCGTCGTCGTGCTTTATTCATCTCTGCCAGGCGGAACTGCCGCGCCTTATAATCTGGGCGATACTGGTACGCACGAAGTCGGTCACTGGATGGGCTTGTATCATACTTTTCAAGGTGGCTGCTCGAAATCGGGCGATTATGTTTCCGATACTCCCGGCGAGCGTTCCGCAGCTTACGGTTGTCCCGCGGGACGCGATACCTGTAGTTCAGCCGGATTAGACCCGATTTATAATTTTATGGATTACACGGACGACGCTTGTATGGATCATTTTACAACCGGACAAGACTCCAGAATGGATTCGCAATTTACGACTTACCGTGAAGGCAAATAAGCTAGAGAAAAAATAAAATATTAAAGGCAAGCGTAATGCTTGCCTTTTTTATTTCTCTTTTTCCTGCAGCCAACGATTGAGGTCGCGCCGCATTTCGTCAGTGATTTCGTGCGCGGCGTCGTAAACTTTCGATTGATAATTTGCGGCGCGGGATTTTAATTTTTCGGCGTTTCGCTCAAAAGTTTCGAGCGGATAAAACTCGTCGCGCGTACCGTAAAGATAAAAGATTTGTGCTTCGGTTTTCCGATAGTTTTCATTCTCGTCCCAATCGCCCGGTATTCCGCCGGAAATACCAACAACGCCCCGCAACAATTCGGGATGAGAGAAAGCCAATCGGAAATTTAAGGCGCAGCTTTGGGAAAAACCGAGCATGAAAATTCTGTTTTCATCGGTAATGCCTTCACGTATTAAATTTTCAGTCAAATCAAGCAGGGCGCGCTGGTGAACGCGCACTGAATCTTCGGCTTTGTAGCTCGTCAGCCATCCGAAACCGATTTTTGGCGGAACTCCTTTTTCCATTGGCTCGCGCCAATGTTGGTGAAAACCCTGCAAAGCGGCAATGACAAAATTGTCGGGGGCGAAGGTGCGTGTCTCGCGCATCATATATCGTTTGTTCGCCCCGTAGCCATGCAAAGCGATCAAAAGCGGCGCGGGATTTTCGACGTTTTCCGGCACGAACAAATCGTAATAAAGTTTGATTTCGGTTTTTAGTTCGCGGTCTGTTTGCAGGTTTTTATCCGACATTAATCACAAACTTGACAGACAAACCGCGCATCCGTCAACTTTTCAAAAGTGAACGAAAAAAATAAAAACTTGCGCATTGCTTCGCTGTTGCCGTCGGCGACCGAAATGGTCTGTGCCCTCGGACTCGAAAAAAATCTCGTCGGAATTACACACGAATGCGATTTTCCTGTTTCTATCCAACATCTTCCGCATTTGACCGCCAGCCGCATTTCACACGAAACGATGACGAGCAAAGAAATTGACCACACCGTGCGCTCGCAGCTCGACGGTCACGGCTCGATTTACGATTTAAACGAAAAATTATTGCACACGCTTCAACCCGATTTGATTTTGACCCAGGAGCTGTGTGATGTCTGCGCCGTCAGCTATAAAACTGTCGAAAAAGCAGCGCGAATTTATACGGCAGATGCAAAAGTAGTTTCGCTCGAACCAAATACGATAGGCGAGATTTTTGACAACATTCGTTTTGTCGGCGAATTGACCGGAACCGAAAGCCGCGCAACGGAAGTCGTCGAAAATCTGCAAGCGCGTCTCAAAAGTCTGGCGGAAAAAACCGAAAATGTTCGGCGTCCGCGCGTGTTGATGCTCGAATGGCTCGAACCGTTTTTCGCGCCCGGGCATTGGGTTTTGGAACAAGTTAGATTTGCGGGCGGTGATTACGGTTTCGGAAATCTCGGAAAACCTTCAACCACGACGACAATCGAAGAGATTGCGGCTTACGCGCCGGAAATTATCGTTTTAATTCCGTGCGGTTATTACATCGCGGACATTTTGCGGCAAGTTCCGAACACCGAATTTCCCGCCGCTTGGTTTGATTTACCGGCAGTGAAAAACGGCAATGTCTGGGCAGTTGACGCAACTTCGTATTTTTCGCGTCCTGCGCCGCGCGTTGTTGACGGAGCTGAAATTTTAGCCAAGATTTTGCATCCAAACGTTTTCGGTGCACCATCCGAACAGGAAGCCATGCGTGTCAAATTTTAATTCCGATGAAAATTCGTTTTTTAGTTTTAATTCTTTGTTTATTCACAATTACGCCCGCCTTTGTTTCAGCACAGGAAATACTGGCGAAAATCGGTGAGCGAAACATCACTCTTAACGAACTCAATCCTCAAGTTAAAAACGCTCTTGAGAACCTTCCGGTTCAGATCGCTGAACTGCGGAAAAGCGAGCTGGAAAAAGAAATCAATAAAACGCTTTTTGCGTCGGAAGCCGCCGCGCTGAAAACAACGCCGGAAAAGCTGCTAGAAACCGAAAACGCGAAAAAACGAGTCAAACCTTCGGACGAGCAAATCAAATCCGTTTATGACGCGAATCGCGCCGCTCTCGGCAACTTGTCGCTTGAAGAAGCAAGCCCCCGCATTGCCGCTTATTTAATCCGCGAACAGGAAGAACAAATCGCTCGCGCTCTTGCTGAACGACTCAGACAAAAACATAAAGTCGTACCGGGCGTTGATGTGAATGGAGCGAATTTAAAACCGACTGATGTTTTAGCGACCGTCGCAGGAAAAACGATTGTTGCAGGGAGTTTTAACGAACGGCTAAAACCGCTCGAATACGATTTGCGGTTTGAGACTTACGACTTAAAACGACAGGCGCTCGGACAAGCAGTTTTTGAAAATCTGATTTTGGCGGAGTCAACGGCGACCAACACGCCCGCCAACGAAATCATTCAGCGTGAAGTATCGGACAAAATGCGTGATTTTACCGATGAAGAACGCTCCAAATTAAATCAGGCTCTATTCGATAAATTAAGAGCCAAACACAAAGTACAGATTCTTTTGACCGAACCGGAACCGCCAGTTTTAAAAATTAGTGCGGATGATGATCCGGCAAAAGGAAACACGAATGCGCCAGTTACAATCGTGATGTTTTCCGATTTTCAATGCCCGGCTTGCGCCCGAACCCATCCGGTTTTGGAAGAAGTTTTGAAACAGTATTTCCCGAACAAAGTTAGATTTGTCGTCCGCGATTTTCCGCTGATGGATTTGCATCCGCAGGCTTTTCGCGCCGCCGAAGCTGCCGCGGCAGCCAACGCACAGGGGAAATTCTTTGAATTTATTGATGTTTTGTATAAAAATCAAAAAGCTCTCGATGACGTTTCGCTAAAACGATACGCCGCAGAAATCGGACTTGATGTAAAACGGTTTGAAGCCGATTTGGCGAGCAATCGTTTTGCTGCCGAGATTCGCAAAGACCGTGAGGACGGCTTAAATTACGGCATCAAAGGGACGCCGACGATTTTTGTCAACGGCGTCCGCGTCAACGAATTGACGGCGGACGCTTTTCGAAAGGCAATAGAGAAAGCTCTGGCTAAAAAATAAAATGCGACTTTTAAATTTTCTCCTGCTGCCGTTCGCCGTCTGTTTGTTCGGCGCGGCGTGTAACGATCAAACCAATCAAAACAACTCGATTTCCGTGGCGACAAATACAAACACAAATGCGGCAGCAACGACGCCAAAAAACGCCATTCCGACTTACAGTTACGAAGTTGTCAATATTTACAAACACGATTCGCAGGCTTTTACGCAGGGCTTGATTTTTTACAACGGTTTTCTCTACGAAAGCACCGGGCAGCACGGCAGATCAACGCTTCGGAAAGTGCGGCTTGAAGACGGCGATGTGGTTAAAAAACGCAAGCTCAACGATAGATATTTCGCCGAAGGTTTGACGATTTTCAATGATAAGCTTTATCAGCTAACATGGCAGGAAAACACTTGTTTTATCTATGATGTGAACAGCTTTGAGCCGACCGGAGAATTAAAATATATCGGTGAAGGCTGGGGATTAACCAACGACGGCACTAATTTGATAATGAGCGACGGCTCACACCAACTCAAATTCGTCAACCCGACAAACTTTCAAAACGTCCGAACCATTACAGTGACCCACGAGGGCAAACCGCAATTCCGCCTGAATGAGCTTGAATACATCAAAGGCGAAATTTGGGCGAATATCTGGCACTCGGAAGATCCCGAAGTTTTGGGAAAACCGAACATTATCGCGCGGATTGATCCGAACAGCGGAAAAATCGTCGGCTGGATTGACCTAAACGGAATCTCGCCCGAAGACGTGGCGCGCAACGAAGAAAACACGCTCAACGGAATCGCCTACGATGCCCAAGGCGACCGCATTTTCGTTACCGGCAAAAATTGGAGAAAACTGTTTGAAATAAAAATCAAATCAAAAAACAGTTAGCAGTTAACAGTCATCCATTATCAAAAAATATTTGAAATTGAAAACTGCTCAGGCTTTGTCAATCATTTCGCTAATGCCGCAACGTGGGCAGACGAGTTGATTGCGTGCGTCATTTGTCCATTTGGCGAGCGGAGCGGAAAGCTTTGGGCGTTTGCTTTCGGCTTCACCTTCACGCCAGACGCGGGGAAGTTTTTCATCGTCTTGCGGCGTTTCGGTTTCTCTCAACTCCTGTTCGCAGCGTTTGCAAATCCAGCCTGTTCCGGCGTTGTAAAAGTTTTCGAGTTCAAACATAGATATAATTTACCCGAATTTTTTGCGCCGGCGCTTACTAACAAAAACAATTTTTTTCGGTCGTTTCACTTTTTTCTTCGCAAAAAGTAATTGAAGAAGCGTTCGATTAAAACGTGATACTTTTCGGCGAAATTTAGCGCGTTAGAAAAGTGGAAGCGATTTTATTACGGGAGGAAAAGAATATGAGAGAAAAAGATCATTCAAATTCATTTGAGTCAAACGATTTTTGGTTGTTGATGTTTATTGCTGCTTCAATCGTTTTTTTCTTCCTTAACTCAATTTAATAATTCTTTATAAAACACAAAATTCAAAAGGGAAATCAGTGAAAGCTGATTTCCCTTTTGAATTTTATTTAATCCTTGTTACTTAAGCCGTTGCCGGGTTGCTGCCGGGAAGTGGCGGCAAAAGCGGTTTTTTGATCGGATTAACAGCCGGTTCTTTCAACTGCGGATGACCGTTATCGTCATCAGAAGCCACGTTGCCGTTATCATCATCGAGCGGCAAACCGGCTACGACACGGCGAATTTGCACGCCGTCGAGCGATTCGCGTTCGAGCAGGATTTCGGACAAACGAACCATCGCGTCGTAATTTTCTTTGATAATATTAGTCGCGCGATCATATTGAGTGGAAATGATTTTCTTCACTTCCTGATCAATTTTAATCGCCGTATCTTCAGAAAAATCACGGTGTTGAGCGATTTCGCGTCCGAGGAAGATTTGCTCTTCTTTTTTGCCGAAAGTGAGCGGTCCTAAATCAGACATTCCGTACTCGGTGACCATCGAGCGAGCCAGCGCAGTTGCGCGTTCAATATCGTTCGATGCGCCGGTTGTGATTTTATCTTCGCCGAAGAAAATTTCTTCGGCAATGCGTCCGCCCATCAAGATCGCGATCTGTCCAACCAAATACTCTTTCGTATAACTGTGACGATCGCCTTCCGGCAATTGCTGCGTCACGCCCAGAGCCATTCCGCGCGGAATAATCGTAACTTTGTGAACCGGGTCAGCCGACGGAACTTTCAAACCGACGAGCGTGTGACCAGCTTCGTGATACGCCGTCAAGCGTTTTTCATCGTCCGACAAAACCATACTGCGGCGCTCCGCGCCCATCAAAACTTTGTCTTTCGATAATTCAAAGTCAATTTGCGAGACGACTTTTTTGTTCAAACGAGCCGCGTTCAACGCTGCTTCGTTGACCAGATTTGCCAGGTCAGCACCGGTAAAACCAGGCGTTCCGCGAGCAATCACCGAAATATCAACATTGTCGTCAAGCGGAATTTTGCGCGTATGAACTTTCAAAATACCTTCGCGTCCCTTCACGTCGGGTCGCGAAACCACAACGCGGCGGTCAAAACGTCCTGGGCGCAGAAGCGCTGGATCGAGAACGTCGGGGCGGTTGGTCGAAGCCATCAAAATCACGCCATCGTTCGATTCAAAACCGTCCATTTCGACGAGCAATTGATTCAAAGTCTGTTCACGCTCGTCGTGTCCGCCGCCTAAGCCCGCACCACGATGACGACCGACCGCATCAATTTCGTCAATGAAAATGATGCACGGCGCGTTTTTCTTGCCTTGTTCAAACAGATCGCGGACGCGCGAAGCGCCTACACCGACGAACATTTCGACGAAATCCGAACCGGAAATCGAGAAAAACGGAACATTCGCTTCGCCTGCAACTGCACGCGCAAGCAAGGTTTTTCCGGTTCCGGGAGGTCCCATCATCAAAACGCCTTTCGGAATACGACCGCCGAGCTTTTGAAATTTTTGCGGGTCTTTTAAGAACTCAATAATTTCCTGAAGCTCGTCTTTGGCTTCTTCGACGCCCGCCACGTCTTTAAACGTAACGCGCTTTTGCTGATTGTTGAGCAATTTAGCGCGGGATTTGCCGAATGAAAGAGCTTTGTTGCCGCCCGCCTGCATTTGGCGGAACATAAAAATCCAGAAACCGATAAAAAGCAGAATCGGCAGCCAGCCGAGCACAAACGTCCAGAAAAAGCCGCTCGTGCCTTCGTCGGATTTGACCGCAACGCCTTTGTCAATCGCCGTTGTCAAAACCGTGTTTTTGAAAGCGTCGGCGCTGCCATCAATCGGCGCGTAAAACTTGTTGCCGTTTTTATCGGTCAATTCAAATCGCGTCTGGCGCTGATAAAGCTCTTTAACGTCGCCGTTTCTGATGCTGGTTACGGCTTCGCTAAGGGTTATTTCCTTTGCCGCGGCGCCGTTGGTGCGTTGAATTAATTGATAAAAGATGACGACGCTGGCAATAATAACCAGCCAAAAAATAATTTGTTTAACTCTCGAACTCAATTTGTTGCCTCCGATTTCGACTGCAATAAATTACGAAAACTCGCACTCAAACTAGATTTTGCAGGGAATTCGTGAATCTTGCGGTCGCTCTCGCGTTCATAATTAATGTCAATTAAAAACGTCGAGTTTAAGATGTCGCCATCCGCCTTTGAGTTGTTAGTCTCTTGCAGGTCGGTAACGCATTGGCGAGATTTCTTTCTCGCGCATCTCTTCCGGCTTTGATTTTAGTTGCCGGACAAGCTTTTTTCAACCTTATAGCCGTTTAAAAACGATTAAACCACTCTTTTTGAGAACGATTCCGCCGCCGGGAAGTTCAACGAAACTGCTTCCCTCGCCACACATCAGCAAATTATCTATTGCAATTAAATGCTTTGCTTCCAATTTTTTAAGCGAACCGCGCTCGGTTTCAAGCCATTGTCTTATCACACGGCGCCGCTGCGCTGCGGAAGTTTCTTTCAAAACTTTTGCGTCGAGACCGGAATCCTTTACAGCCGTTTCGAGCAATTTTTTCGCCGCCGAATTTAATTCTTCCGCATCTTCGCTTAAAAGACGCGCTGTTTGCGCCAATTGCTCAATGATTTTCGGATTGAAAGTTTTCAAAAGCGGAAGCACCTCGCGCCTTACGCGCACGCGAGAGAAGCTTTCATCTTTGTTCATCGAATCAACCCGAAAATCAACATTGCGCGCCCGACAATATTCTTCGGTCATTTCGCGCGTCGCCCAACTCAGAAGCGGGCGAACCAACTGAATTCTGGATTCTGGATTTTGTATTTTGGATTGTTCTTCTAAATCCAAAATACAAAATCCGAAATCCAAAATTTGCGCTGGACGCATTGCGCCGAGTCCTTCTAAACCGCTGCCGCGAATTAATCTGAGCAGAAAAGTTTCGGCTTGGTCGTTTAAAGTATGTCCGGTTAAAACGAGGAAAGCATCGGTTTTTTCAGCCGTTTCAAATAAAAATTGATAACGTGCTTTACGAGCCGCCTGCTCTAAATTTTCTTTTAAATCTGCAATTTCAAATTTGCGATCCCAACTGCCTCCGACAAACTCAAAGTCGAATCGTGCGGCTAATTTTTCTACAAATTCAGCATCATTATCGCTTTCCGTACCGCGCAAACAATGATTGAAATGAGCGACGACAAAATTTAAATCGAGTTTTCCGGCTGTTTTTAATTCCGCCCAAGCCGTGAGCAAAGCCGCCGAATCTGCGCCGCCCGAAACGGCGAGAACCGCCCGCTGCTTTTCAGTTGGCAAATCAAGCACCCGCCATTCGCGGCGTAGGCGACGCGCAAAACCTGATAAACTTTGCGGCTTCATCGGCTTGAAGTTGCTGGTAAATTAGGATTTTCAAGAACGCCGGATGTCATCTGCAAACAATCTTTCAGCGTGTCGGCGGTTTCAAAAACGGTTGGATTGATTTCCTGCAAATCTTTCGTTACAACGAGCGGCGCGCTTTTTAAAAGCGAAAACAAAGCGATTTGATGCCCGAAGATTTTCCCCGATTTTCCGCGCATCGCCTCAAAAGCCGCTCGCGCGTTTTCCGATAGCGCGAAATAATTTAAAGCTTCGTTTGCCAGCCTCGCCAGATGCAGCATTGTAAATCCGGCGGCGCCGACAAATTCGAGACAAAAATCACGGTCAATTGCCGACTCTGCGGCGTTATGTGCAAGCGTTGCAAAACCCAGATCGCGAGCGATTTCCGAAAAATCAATTTCGGTTAAAGATTCGTCAGAGTGAGAGGAAAATTCGATGTGCGGCAGGCAGTTTGTCCGGCGTAATACACCGCCGAAAATTTCACGGTCGCGGTCGAACATTTCAAAAAAAGCCGCAAAAATCGGATTTTTCGAGCGTTGCAGAATTTCTTCCAAATGCTCGAACAGTTCAACAATCTGCTCGATTTCCCCACGCAGCCAGAGCCGCAAAGCGACCGCCGCCTGATGGTCATGACTGCGACCGATTTTGAGCTTTCCCGCCGCGTCGCTGATTAATTGAAAAAGACGCGCTTCGACAAAAGCGAACACATCCGACGACGGCAGCGCGTCGAAATAGTGGCGGTCGTAATCGGCTCGTTTAAGAATCGTCCACAAACCGTTTTTAATCCGTTCGGTTTCCTGGCGGGTCAGAATTCCGGCGCGGAAAAGCCCATCGGCGTGCGCTAAGCTGGCACGAATCTCGGCGCGGAAAAGTCGGCGGTCGGTTTGAAACGAATTAACAAAAGCAGTCGGCACAAAACTAACTTAAAACTAAACGCGAAAAATTCAAAGCGGCAATAAAAGCTGATGCGTTTTATTTTCGGTTGGTTATTGCTAAGCTGTTTTAAGAAGAAAAATGCGAATCGTTTTTATGGGAACGCCGCAAGCGGCTGTTCCGACTCTGGAAAAAATTTTAGCCGATGGGCACACGGTCGCTGCTGTCTGGACGCAGCCGGACAAGCCTGCCGGGCGCGGAAAAAAACTGACCACCCCGCCGGTCAAAGAGTTTGCGCTCGCCCGCGATTTGCCCGTTTTTCAACCGGAGCGGATTAAAAACGATGAGGCTTTGCAATTGTTCAAATCACACGAAGCCGACATTGCAGTTGTCGTCGCCTACGGGCGGATTCTCCCGATTGCTTTTTTGGAAACTCCAGCAAAAGGCTGCATTAACGTACATTTTTCGCTGTTGCCGAAATATCGCGGCGCGGCGCCCGTTAATTGGGCAATTGTCCAAAATGAAAAGAAGACGGGCGTAACGACGATGCGAATGGACGCTGGACTCGATACGGGCGACGTTTTGCTGCAAGCGGAAACCGAAATCGGCGAAGAAGAAACCGCGCCCGAATTATTAAACAGGCTTTCGGCTTTCGGCGCCGATTTGTTGAGCGAAACTTTAAAAAATCTGGATTCAATCGAGCCGCGAAAACAAGACAATTTGGAAGCGAGCTTTGCGCCGATTCTCAAACGCGAAGACGGTTTGATTTCGTGGGAACTGAGCGCGTTTGACATCAAAAATCGCGTGCGCGGTTTTCAACCTTTTCCCAACGCTTTTGTCTTTACGGGCGATAAAAAGCTTGTAATCTGGCGCGCCGACGCCGAAAGAGTTGAAGCCGCTTTTGAATTCGGAACGGTTTTAAAAGCAAGAGGGGACGAGTTGATAATTGCTTGTGGCGAAAGCACGGTTTTGTATCTCAAAGAAGTTCAGCCCGAAGGCAAACGTCGAATGTCCGTGCGCGATTTTCTCAACGGCGCGAAAATCGAAGTCGGGCAAAAACTGATTTAAAAATGGCGATTCAAGTTTCTCCAGCGAGAAAAGCGGCTTTTGAAATTCTCCAGAAAATCGAAGCCGAACGAGCGTTTTCGGCGATTTTGCTGCCCGCTTACGAAGAAAATTTAAAAGCGGAAGATCGAGCACTTTGTCACGCTTTGGTTCTCGGCATTTTCAGAAATCAGTTTCTGCTCGACGCTCTCGTCGAGCATTTTTCCGGTAAAAAAGTCGAAAAATTGGATTTGGCTGTAAAAACCGCTTTAAGAATCGGGCTTTTTCAGCTTCGTTGGATGGAGAAAATTCCGGCTCGTGCGGCTGTCAACGAATCAGTAAATCTGGTTTATCTGGCGAAAAAGCGTTCAGCCGCTGGTTTCGTCAACGCGATTTTACGAAAAAGCGAGCGCGCGGGCGATTTCGATTTGCTCGGTAAAATCACAAATTCGCTCGAAAAATTGTCAATCGAGACTTCGCATCCCGTTTGGCTGCTGGAAAGATGGCGGCGGCAATTCGGTTTTGAAGAAACCGAAAAGCTCGCTCGAACAAACAACCAACAACCGCCGACCGCTTTTCGTTTGACAAATCAAGCCGATGATTCGGTTTTAGCAGAATTGGAAAATGCAGGCGCAAAATTGGAGAAATCGGGAATTGCGCAAAATGCGTTTCGCGTTTCCGGCGCAGTTTCAGCGATTAGACAATTAGTTTCGGAAAATAAAATTTATTTGCAGGACGAAGCCTCGCAACTTGTCGGTGAAACAGTCCGGAGTCTGGAGTCTGAAGTTGATGGTCAAAAACAATTTTCTTTTCTGGATTGCTGTGCATCGCCGGGTAGCAAAACAACACAAATTGCCAGCCGTTCTTTTTTACGGCGAACAAAGAAGGGCGAACAACGAACAAATTTATTTGCTGCCGGAGATTTTACAGTTCCGCGCGTCAGGATTTTGAAGGAAACAGTTAAGAAATTCAGCTCCGAGAAAATTAATATTGTTCGTTACGACGCGCGGAGATTGCCGTTTGCCGGTGAAAGCTTTGATGTCGTTTTGGTTGACGCGCCATGTACGGGAACGGGAACGATTCGGCATAATCCCGAAATTCGTTATCATTTACGTGAAACGGATTTTGCGGAATTATCGGGATTGCAAAGCGCAATTCTGGCGAGCGCGGCGAAGGTCATTAAGAAAGACGGGCGAATTGTTTATTCGACTTGTTCGCTTGAACAGGAAGAAAATGAAGCCGTGATTGAAAATTTCCTGACAAAAAATAAAGATTTTAAATTAACAAGCGAAAATTTGCCCGCACGGTTTTTAACGGAAAAAGATTTCGCCAGAACTTTTCCGCAGCGCGACGACGCGGATGGCTTTTTTATCGCGATTTTGCATCGAACGAATTAACCCCACATTCGGCGAAAGAAAACTGAAACTAATTTAAAGAGTCGGGCGTACAAATTCGGCGAGCAGGTTCGAGATTTTGGAAATTTAAAGAAATCTTAACCAGAGATTTTGACGATTAAGCTCGCTGCCCGCTCCGGTCTTTCGGTTAAATCAACATAATTTAATAATAAATAGAGGTTAGGAAAAATGGCTCTCAGCCGTCGTAAGAAAGTTATTATTGGCGTTTCCGCACTTACTTTGCTGGTGATGATTATCGGCTTCAGCGTTTTCGCTTCGCGCAAGGACACGCCCGAAGTGACGACCGTTAAAGTCGAAACGCGCCGCGAATTGAAATCCACCGTCACCGCGTCAGGTGAGGTTCGACCGATTCAATACATCAATCTGACAAGCGAAGTCGCCGGAAGAATCGTTGACATTTACGTCAAAGAAGGCGATTCGGTGACGAAAGGACAACCGCTTGTCAAATTAGACCCAACCCAACTCGAATCAAACAAAGACGCTCAGCTCGCCGCGCTGCAAACCGCGCAAAGCGATATACAAGTTTCGCAATCGCAGGTCGCTGCCGCGCAAAATCAGCTCGCGCAAAATCAGCAGGCTTACAACGCAGCGCTCGCCGCGGTTGATTCAGCGCGCGAAGCCGTTAACTCTGCCCGTCAGCGCGCAATTGCGACGCAAACCGAAATTGATCGCGCTCAGGTTGAAGTCAATGCTGCGCAGCGCGAATTAAAGCGCGCTGCCGATTTGCTCGAATCCGGCGTTGTGTCTCGTCTCGAATACGATACGGCAAAAGACCGGGTGGAAAATGCACAAGTTTCTTTGCGAACCGCCCGCGCGAATCTCGAAACGCAAAGAGCCGCTGTCCGTGAAGCCGAAGTTCGGGTGAACGAAAATCTAGCACGCGCCAAACAAACACAAGTCGGCATCCGCGATGGTCAGCGTGCAGTTGAAACCGCTAATTTAAACGTTCGATCGTCGCAATCACGCGCTAATCAGCAGGCAGCCATGCTGCGGGGACAAACCAGCCAGCGCGACAAGACTTTGCAGGTTGCGCCGCTAACGGGTATCGTTGCCGAAATTCCGTCGAAAGTCGGGACTTTCGCTACCGCCGGTCTTTCCACAACCGCGTTGATGACGATTGCCGATATGTCCTCGGTCAATATCGAAGTCAAAGTTGACGAAACCGAAATTGATAAAGTTGAAGTCGGACAAAAAGCGAAAATCAAAGTTGACGCTTTCGGCGAGCGCGAAATCGAGGGCGAAGTTTCCCAAAAAACTCCGCTTGCGCTTGGCAAATCGCAAACAACCGGCGGACTTTCGACCAATATCAACGTTCAGGAAGCCAAAGAATTCCGAGTTGTCATCAACTTGAAAAATCTGCCGAACGACGTTCACGAAGGCTTGCGCCCCGGAATGAGCGCCACGGCGACGATCACGACGAAAACTGCCAACGACACGGTAGCCGTGCCCTTGCAGGCGATTGTGGACAAAATGCCGCCAAGCCCGACGCCGGGCGCAGATGGTGCGCAGCCGCAAGCGCCGCAAAATCCGGCTGATAAGCCGAAACCGATCAAAGGCGTTTACATTTTGGAAGACGGCAAAGCGAAATTTGTCGAAGTTACAACCGGAATTACGGGCGAATCCGACATTCAAATCACGAGCGGACTTTCCGCCGGTGTAGAAGTTATTACCGGACCGAGCCGCGTGCTGAAAACCCTAAAAGAAGGTGATCCGGTCAAGAAGCAAACGAGACCGACAGGCGGAGAAAACGCGAACAAGTAAGTCGAAGGTAGAAGGTAGGAGATAAAAGATGGAAAGCAGATTTTTCTCCTACCTTCTATCTCCTACCTTCTACCTACTGATACAATGAATTTAGCAGTGGCGGAAATCGAAGAAATCAAACAAACAGTTAAGACAAGCACCAACGGTAAAGCGAAAACCGGAACATCGCTGATTTCGATGCACGACATCTGGAAAACTTACCAGATGGGTTCGGAACAGGTTCACGCTTTGCGCGGCGTTTCGTTTGAAGTCCAAAAAGGCGAATACCTGGCAATCATCGGTCCGTCGGGTTCAGGAAAATCAACTTTGATGAACCTGATCGGCTGTCTTGACACACCGACGCAAGGCGAATATTGGATTAACGGCAAACTTGTTTCCGAAATGGATGACGATGATTTGGCGCGCATTCGCAACAAGGAAATCGGTTTCGTCTTCCAAACCTTTAACCTGCTCGCTCGCGCTACGGCGCTGCACAATGTTGAATTGCCGTTGATTTACGCCGGAATGAGAACCGCTGAGCGACAAGAAAAAGCCCAAGCCGCGCTTGCCAGCGTTGAATTGGGCGACCGCGTTCATCACCGCCCGAACGAGCTTTCCGGCGGACAGCGACAGCGCGTCGCCATCGCCCGTGCGCTGGTCAACCATCCTTCGATTTTGCTCGCGGACGAGCCGACCGGAGCTTTGGATACGAAAACGAGCTATGAAATTATGAACCTTTTCGAAAAACTACACGCCGAAGGCAATACGATTATCGTCGTTACGCACGAGCACGACATCGCCGAACGCGCGCATCGCGTGATCACAATCCGCGACGGACAAATCGAAAAAGACGAGCGAATAAAATAAAAAAGTCAAAAACAGTTTCGTTTAAAAAATGCGCCGTTCCGAAGTTTTATCTTTGAACGGCGCATTTTTGTTACTTTCGATTTTGTTCTTGCGCGTTAAGAAAGTGGTGATTCAAAAATGATTGAAAACATTCCCATTTACATAACATTGGTTTTCGCTTTTACGACTCTTGTAACCGTCGGCTTTTTTATGCTCGCCGCGCGGCAAACTCCTGCGACATTCAAACTATTTGTTCCGGGGCTCTCCCTAACATTTTTGGTTCTGCTCGTTATTCACGCCGTTTTAAGCTTAAACGGTTTTTATTTGACGACAAACGCGATTCCGCCGCGCTTCATTTTCGCGCCGCTTCCGGCGACTTTGATTCTTCTCGCTATTGTTTTCCTTTTTGCCCGAAATTCTCTTTCAATCTCCGCTTTGCAAACTCTGACTTTGCTCCACATCATTCGCGTACCGGTCGAACTTTGTTTGCATTTGCTCTATCAAAACGATCAGATTCCGCAATTGATGACTTACGAAGGACGCAATTTCGATATTATTTCCGGGCTGACCGCGCCATTCATTGCCGGTTGGGCTTTTCGCAGCGGAAAGATCAATAAGCCTTTGCTAATTATATGGAATCTGTTGGCGCTTAGTTTGCTGATAAATATTGTCACGCACGCAATTTTGTCGCTCGAAACTCCTTTCCAAAAACTTGCTTTCGAACAACCGAATCGCGCCGTTTTATATTTCCCGTTTATCTGGCTTCCGGCAATTGTCGTCCCAATTGTTTTTGTCAGTCACATCTGGAGCTTGTGGCAGCTTTTGAAATGGGATAATAAGAGTTAATACACAAGTAAACGACATACAATTTAGAGGCGGGCAAAATCGCTCTAAATTGTATGTCGAAAAAGCTCAATTACTTAATCAGTTCTGAGTAATTTTAGGCGTGGCGCACTTTCAAACCTTAAATTGTTAAACGGTCGGAGATATCCCGAATATCCAATCGTTTCGTTTTCCATTTCAGACAAAGCGGTTGGGACTGCCCAATCACCGTCAACTTCTCCGATTAAAAATGCCGTAAAGTTCTGATTGGAAACCGAAGCTGAAAGCGGATTGTAAGTTCTCGAAGGTTGTACAAATTTCCATCTACCTGCTTGTCCGGTATTGGCATTTGATCCGTTTGCCGCCACATATCTGAGAATCTGTGTCGCATCAAAAGCGGTAATGTTTATGTCTCCGTCCGAATCTGCTGCTGTTCGTTGATTAGCTGTTAAAGTGCAATTTGCACCGGCAGCAACACATCGCAGAACAAGAGTTGCATCAAAAGCTGTAATTCCATTGACGTTTGTTGTCTTTGTCGGAGTAACTGTGTAGTTTCCGCCTATTAAACCTGTAAACGAATATGCACCGGAGGAATTGGAATTAACAGAAGCCGATGAAGCACCTGTTGCAGACATCACAACACCGGTAACAAATTTAGCTGTTTGATTTGCTGGTGTTATGCCGTAAGTGATTGTTCCAGATATTGAATAAGTCGGAATGCCTTCCTGACCGACAAAGAATTGAATGCCCGCAATGTTTATGTATCCGTAACGAATATTAACGCTCGGATTTGACTGAGCTGCAATTGTCACATTGCCGTTTCCGCTCCCCGAAGTGCCGGAAGTGATTGAAACCCAGTTAAGAGCGTTTGTTGCCGTCCATCCACAGCCTGCCGGAGCAGTGACGGTAATCGTTGAGCTGCCGCCGGATGAAGTAAAGGTTTGAGAATCCGGCGAAATCGAATAGCTGCACGCTGAATCGTCGTCAATGATCGTTCCGATTCCTTCGTTATCGGCAATCGTAGCGTTTGTCGGACCGGACAGCACGACCTTAAACGTTTCGTTCGGTTCATCCGTCAAGTCGCCGATGACGGGAACGTTAATTGTGCCACTTATCTGTCCAGCAGGAATCGTCAGCGTACCGCTCATCGCTGTATAATCCAGCCCGGTGGTTGCCGTCACGTCTTGCGTGGCATAAAGGACGCTAACGTTTTGCGTGCTCGCGGCTGAGAGCGAAACTGTAAAGCTGGAGTTGCTTGTGCCGCTGTTGCCTTCATTTACACTTATATCGTTTATTGACAAGCTCGGCAGCCCGCTGCAACCGGCGTATAAATTATTCACTTCAGTTGATGTCAAATCGAAGTCATAAATCTTCACTTCATCAAGTTGTCCGTTGAAGTAAGAAACGCTCGTTTGCAGTTTTCCCAAAGTAATCTGCGTCGGCGCAGTTAAGCTTTGAGTTCCGCCAGTGCCTGAGGCGACAGCCTGACCGTTCACAAAGAGCCGCATTGTTCCGGTGTTTCGGTTGCGTGTAGCAACGACGTGATGCCATTGTCCATTATTAACTGTCGTTGTGCTCCGAATGGTGGTATCAGGACTGCCAGTACCGAACAGCACTTTGCCATTGCCGAGCGAAACACCGAAATCGTTGGCTACACCCGGTACTTCGCCGTCAACCAAACCTGCACCCTGATACCAATGCGACTCATTGCCGCCTCCAGTGCTCGTCGTTTTCATCCAAAACTCGATTGAGAAACTGTCGCCGATTTGCCGTTGAATTGCGACTGAGTCGTTGCCGTCAAAGCTCATTGCTTGACCGCTTTTTCCGGCAACATAACTGACGACGCCCTCTGTTGTGCCATTATTTGCACCAATTGAATCGTTGGCGTTCATTTCTCCTCGATACCAATGGATTAATCCATTTAAATAACGTGTACACGGAAGATTTGCAGCCGCCTGCCTAACAGTGAATGTCAATCCGGCAACTGTAATCGTTCCAGCGCGAGAAGCCGAACTAGTATTAGCTGCTACTGAAAAATTAACTGATCCAAACCCGCTTCCGTCGTTGTCCCCCGTAATTGTCAGCCATCCCGCGCCACTCGTGACAGCTGCAGACCATGAGCAATGACTGCGATTGGTAAAAATGGAAGTATTGCTCGTGCCAGCATTTGAATCAAATGTTTTGCCATATCCACTAAGGGAGTAAGAGCACGCCGGAGCGCCAGCTTGTGTGATCGTGAAAGTCGAACCGCCGGAAACGGAAATTGTTCCTGTACGCGAGCTGGAGCTTGTGTTTGCCGCAACTGAATAATTTACGTTTCCGTTTCCAGTCGTACCGCTGCCGCCGGAAGTGACTGTAATCCAGGAAACTGTGGAGATTGCCGTCCAGCTTGCGCAAGCCGGGTCTCTTGAGACGGTAAAGCTACCAGTTCCACTCTGATCGTTGACGGAGGCGCTGCTGGGTGTGAGTGTCGAGCCACAAGAAAGTCCATTTTGGGTGATAGTAAAGGTTTGCCCGGCGACAGTAATAGTGCCTGTGCGCGGATTAGAACTTGAATTAGCCGCGGCTGTGTAAGCAACGCTGCCATTTCCGAGGATTCCGTTACCAGCGCCTGACGTTATCGAAATCCACGAATCGTTGCTTTTTGCTAACCACCAACAACCGCTTTGTGTGGTTATGTCGAAGCTGCCGTTCCCGCCGCCCCCACCCCAAGAGTCGCTCGACCGGTTTAAAGTAAATGAACAATTAACGCCGCCACTATCGCGGAAGTTAGCAACCGTGGCAGCTGTATTGTTCAATACGCGGGTATTTTCTCGCTGATTCGTGATTCCCGTTGCCTGCCCGTTGTAGTTCACAGAAGGATTTGAGAAGTACGGAACGCGCGGGCAACTGCTGGTACATTGATTGGCATACGCCATTACAGTACGAAATGAGCCGTTTACGTAATGACCGTAAGCATACGGGTAAGCGTATGAGCTTGCCGGACTACCATCCTCAGGGTTGTGATCGGCACCTTGATTGTGTCCGAGTTCGTGCGGAAACGACAAATTTCCAACTGCGCAGCTTCTCGTCGAGGTGGAGAATGCGAGTGGTGCAAAACTTGAGCTAACCGTGTCCATTCCCCACGCCAAACCACATTCGTTAGCAGCACCTGTTTCAACAATAAAGGCTACCATATCGGCTTTATAAGTGTTGCGGTCGGCAGCAACCGTCGCTTCGCTGTCAATCCAGTTTAGAGCTGCATCCAGCGTGCCTGGGCTTTCGTCATAGCTGATTTCCCTTGCATATACAAGACGAACGCGCGGGGTAACGCCGCTGTTCTGATACGCTGTGTTCGTTAAAGCCACAGCTTGTTGAGCGAAAGCCTGCGCCTGCGCTGTCCCTCCAAGTGACGCTCGTACGTCATCGCTATAAACGACCATCACGTCAATCTGGCTTCCGTTATCAACTTGCGGCGATAGCGGCTGAAGGTTTTCGTTTAAATTTGACGACTTGTCAAATTCAAATAGTTTAGTTGCAGGCTGCTCGCCCGGCATTCCTTCCAAAAAATTAACTTGTTCTTTCGGCTTCTTATCAGCCGGAGGAGTCGGCGATCCGCTGCATTCAGGAAAAAGGCTGTGATCGAGCTGCACCAAAACATGCCGAAAATTTTCCTGCGGCACAATTTCGTAAACTCCGTTCGGCGCGTAAATCAAACCGGAAAGAGCGCCGTCTTTTGCCGTTAAAACTACGTCTCCGCTCCAATCTTCGTTGTCTTTTTTCGCGAAAATTTTCCCTTTCCAGCTGAACTCTGCCGAGCCATATCGAATGAATCCTTCTTTTTCGTTGCGCACTGCCGTGAAAATTTCATTATTAAAAAGCGGGATTTGCAGATGGTTTGTCGAATCGAAGCTGAGCGAATCGAGATTTAAGGCAGCCGGGTTGATTGCAATTTCGCGCTGGTCAACGGCGGCAATTGATAATCGTTTGTCATTTAACGAAAGTTTCTGTTGATTATCCAACGAATTTTCATCAACAAAGCTGAACAGTTTTACAGCTTCTTGTCTTGCCGCCGTGGAACCGGGATTTTGTTTTTGATTGGAATTCGGTAATACCGAAGAACCGACATTAGGTGTTGTTTGACTTTGCAATTCAGTTTTACCAAAACTTTCCGGCTGAGATGAACCTGCGGCTTGAGTTCGTATGGCAATAGCTGCCAGCCCAACCACGAGGATGATGGTAAAGAAAAGGAAGAGATTTCGAGTTTTGAGCAATGGGTGTTTCATTTTTTTCCTGTTTATCCTCTCTCGGTTAATTTTGGTAAAAAACAATCGATCACATGGCGTTTTCAATTTTGTCTGATTAACCCGCCCGATGTTTTAAATATCGGAGCGGTTAGCAGTTAGAATGCGCTACTGCTGCTAAAAACAAATTCTAGTTTGGTGACAGACAAAAGGCGGCTGAATCAATCTAATAATGTCCAGATAGGCTGAACAAAAAACGAATTGAGCAGATTATGCCAATAAACGTTTTATTTTGGGAATCAGCCGAAAATTACGCTTCAACTATACATGCAGGAAACAATCGAAAATCTGTGCACAATTCTTTTATTTTGCCGAAACCAGTACAATAATCAAGAGGACAATTTTCTACACCCACAATTACTGTGCTGGTTTCGGCATTCTGGGCGCACAATTTCAAACCCAATACAGAATGTATTTCAAAGCCAAGATTGTCTGGTTTGCTTAATAACTCCGAGTAATTTTAGATATGAAGCATTGCTGAACATAAAATTATTAAACCGACCGACTAATTCCAGATTTCCAGTCACTTCATTTTCCACTTCGGTCAAAGCGGCTGTTGGCGACCAATCGCCGTCAACTTCTCCCACTAAAATCGCCGTTAAATTCTGACCCGACACGGAACTTGACAGCGGAGTGTAACTGTATGAAGGCTGCACAAATTTCCACTTTCCAGCTTGTCCGGTGTTGGCGTTTGAACCGTTTGCCGCAACAAACCTCAAGATTTGTGTGGCGTCAAAAGCCGTCGTTCCTCCGTCATTATCAGAATCAGCGGCTTTTTTCTGATTTGCGGTTAACGTGCAGCTTGCTCCGGCAGCGACGCACCGCAAAACCAGCGTCGCATCAAAGGCTGTAATTCCGCTGATTTGTGTTGTTTTTGTTGGCGTGACGACGTAATTTCCGCCCGGTAATCCTGTAAATGAATACGCACCCGTCGAACTGGTATTGATGTTTTGCGAAGAAGCGCCCGTTAAGGACATTTGAACGCCGGAAACATATTTAACGGCTTGTCCGGCGGGCGTTATGCCATACGAAACTAATCCGGAGATTGAATACGTCGGAATAGCTTCCTGACCGACAAAGAATTGAATTCCGGCGATGGTTACGAAGCCGTAACGAATATTGTAGCTCGGATTCGGCTGGACGCTAATCGTCGTCGAGCCGTTTCCGTTACCGGATGCGCCGGAAGTGATTGAAACCCAGTTAAGCGGGTTTGAAACCGTCCACGCGCAGCCTGCCGGAGCTGTAACAATAATAGTTTCAGTGCCGCCGGATGACGTAAAAGTTTGAGAATCGTGGGAAAGCGAATAGGTGCAATTCTGGGCAGCGCCTTGCTGCCCCACGCTGAATTCGATTCCGGCGATGGTTATCACGCCGTTGCGTGTATTAGTGCTTGTGTTTGCCGGGACGGCAATTGTCACCGTTCCGTTTCCGTTGCCGGATGCGCCGGAAGTGATCGAAACCCAATCAAGAGCTGTTGTCGCAGTCCACGAACAACCCGCCGGAGCTGTGACGGAGATGTTAAGGTTGCTGGCTGATGCCGGGAAGATATGAAATGTCGGCGAAATCGAATAATTGCAAGACGAATCGTCGTTAGTAATCGTTCCAAGCCCTTCGTTGTCGGCGATTGTAGCGTTCGCCGCATTCGACAAAACTACTTTAAAAGTTTCATTCGATTCTGCTGACGTATCGCCAATGACGGGAACATTGATTGTGCCGCCCATTTGCCCGGCTGGAATCGTTAAAGTTCCGCTCGTTGCTGTGTAATCGCTTCCAGCGGTCGCCATGACATCCTGTGTTGCGTAATTAACGCTGACATTTACCGCTGAAGCGGCTGAGAGCGAAACCGTAAAGCTCGCGTTTGTCGTTCCGCTGTTGCCTTCGTTTAAGCTGCGGTCGCTGATTGAAATGCTTGGTTGAGCACTCGCGCAGCCGTTGTAAGCGCTTGTCACTTGTGTTGCGGACAAATCGTCTTCGTAGAGTTTGATTTCGTCGAGCTGCCCGACGTAATAACCGCCGGTTTGAAGTTTGCCAAAAGTGATTTGCGTCGGAATTGTTAAGCTCTGCGTTCCTCCTGTTCCGTTCGCCGACAAAACCCCATCAATGTAAAGCCTAATCGAGCCATCACTTTTTCGTCGTGCGGCAACGACGTGATGCCATTGATTGTCGTTGACTGTGTTGGCGCTGCGAATGGTTGTATCCGGGTTTCCGACACCGAACAAAATTTTGCCGTTGCCGAGCGAAACACCAAAATCATTGGTTACACCAGACACTTCTGCATCAACCAATCCGACGCCTTGATACCAATTTGTCTCGCCACTGCCGCCCGCGCTGCTTGTTTTCAGCCAAAACTCAATCGAAAAATCATCGCCTATTTGTCGTTGAATCGAAAATGCGCCGTTCCCCCCGAAGTTTATGGCTTGACCGCTTCTGCCGGTGGTATAAGTAACCGAACCGAAGAATGTGCCGGGATCGTAACCGCCGATTGAATCGTTGGTATTGTTCTCGCCGCGGAACCAACTGATTAAATTGCTGGTGACGGGCGAGCATGGAAGATTGGCGGCAGATTGTCTAACGGTAAAAGTTTGACCACCAGTTGTAATCGTCCCAATGCGAGCGCTTGTGCTGCTCGGATTGGCTGTGACGGAGTAACTAACCGAGCCACTGCCTGTTCCGCTCCCAGAGGTAACTGAAAGCCAGCCAGAACCGCTTGTAACGCTTGACGACCACGAACAATGGCTGCGATTGGTAGTAACACCGAAACTAAAGCTACCGGCATCAGCATCAACAATTCTACCTGTTGAGCCGAGCGAATAAGTGCAGGAAGGAGCCGGGTCCTGAGTAACGGTGAAAGTCGAGCCGCCAGAGACCGAAATCGTACCGGTTCGCTGACCTGAGTTTGTGTTTGCGGCAATCGAGTAAGAGACGGTTCCATTTCCCGTTGTGCCGCTACCGCCAGCGGTGACCGTAATCCACGCAACCGTGCTGATTGCCGTCCAACTTGCGCAAGCTGATGGTCTAGAAACGCTAAAGCTGCCGGTGCCACCAAAATCGTTGACGGAAACGTTGCTCGGAGTGAGCGTCGAATTACAAGAAATTCCGTCTTGCGTGATAGTAAAAGTTAGATTTCCGCCAGGCGCTCTGACAGTAATTGTCGCCGTTCTGGTCGAGGCTGTGTTATTGGCGGAAACATTGTAGTACAAGGTATCAGTTCCATTGGTGCTGAGAGAAGCCCAAAATTGACTTGACTCGGCAGTCCAGCCCCCGCAAGCGGACGGCGAATTAACTATGAAACTGCCGCTTCCGCCACCGGCAGGAACTGACGCGCTGTAGGACGAAAGCGAAGGCGTGGTACAGGAAACTCCGCTTTGAGTGACTGTAAATCTTTGTCCAGCGACTGAAATCGTGCTGGTGCGCGAACTGGTGCTGTTGTTCGGCGCCACCGTGTAAGTAATCGTGCCGCTGCCGCCCGAACTGCTACTTGTGGTCGTGATCCATGAATCGTTGCTGATCGCGTTCCAGCCGCAGCCCGTAATATTCAAATTAAAGCTGCCGTTTCCGCCGGAAGCATTAAAATTCGCGCTCGTGCCGGAAAGCGAAGCATTGCAGCCGACGTAAACCGCCGTATCAATTCTAATGCTCTTTTTCGTGATGTTGTTGCGCGAATCTGTGACCGAAACCCCGGTGCTGTTAAGCCGGTCGAGGATTTGCTGGACAGTTGCCGAACCGCCCATTCTTTGTTTTAAAATCGCCCACGCTCCGGTGACGTGTGGCGCTGCCATCGAGGTGCCCGGCTTGTCAGCATAACCGCCGCCGGGAACTGATGAATTGATCATTTCGCCCGGCGCGAGAAGCGAAAGAAACGAAGCGCTGTTGGAAAAACTCGAAGGAGTATCAACCGAGCCGGTCGTAACATTGCTCCCGCCGTCTCTAACCGAACCGACGCTGATTGCGGACGAGATGCAAGCCGGGGCTGTCAAACCATTGACGAAGCCGTCGTTTCCCGAAGAAACAACCGTTGCAATTCCGGCAGAGCGCAAATTGTCAATCGCGGTTTTAGAAGCGGCTTCGCCCGCATCGCAGGTCGTGGTCGAACCGCCGCCGATACCGATGCTCATATTAACCGCCGCAATGCTGTAAGTGTTTCTCAGAGCGTAAACTCGCTCCAAGCCTTTAATCATATCGGAGGTGAAATATCCGACTGAGTTGTTGGAATTATTACGCGAAAAAATTTGAATCGCAATAATATTGCTGTCCCTGGCGACCCCGTCGGCATCGCTCGAACTGTTGTTGCCGGCTGCAATTCCGGCGACGTGCGTGCCGTGATCGCAGCCGGAAACCGAAGTTGAGCAATTCACGCCCGATCCTGACATAGTGGAAGATGTGACGCCGCCAGGGCAAACGCTGGTGTAAGTGCCGTTTGAAGCGTTAACATTTGACGAATAACAGGCTTCGGAAACCACCTTACCGCTTAAAAACGGATGGTTTTTGTCAACTCCCGAATCGAGAATAGCCACTGTCCATCCCGAACCGCCCAAGCCAGCCGCCCACGAATAAGATGCGCCGGAAACGCGCGTGCTTTCAAGGAGCGTCGGCGTCCCAGCTCTATCCTCCTGAATAAAATTGACTTCCGGCGAATATTTCATAAACGCGACGGCGTTGGCATCCGTCTCAAAAGCCATATAGGGAATAAACTCGAATTTCTTAACGTTTTCGACGCCGAACTGCTTGATTCGCCCGATCAGATTTTCCTGCGCGACGCTGATTTGAGCGCGTTGCTGTTCGACGAGGTCGCTTTCGGCTAGATTTCCTTCGGGAACAAAATCCACGTTCAGCCCGACGATTACGCGCACTTTGCCTTTGTCTTTTGCCTCGTCAATAAGCTGGTCAAAAACTTTTTCGTCTTTCGCTTTCGGTTTGGAATCGGTCGCATCCGGTTTTACGGCGAAATTGATTGTTTTCTTTGCCGCGCGTTGGCTCGTCGTCTCAAAAATATTTGTCAACGAGGAATTTGAAAACGTGCCGGACGCTTCGGGATGGAGCAATAAATTTCTGATCAAACCGGCGTCGCTGGAATGCGAAGATTTGGCGACACCGGTTTGCGTCATAAAAGCGGCACATCCGGCGGCAAAGATAAAAATGGCGAAAAAAGAAAAGAGTTTTCGAGTCGTGGGCAATGCGGATTTCATAATTCTCCTAGTTTGTCTTTACATTCCTGCGCCGCGGAAACGGAAAACAGCTTGTTTCCGGGCATCTCTTTTTGCCGTTTCCAGCGCGCATTTTTTTACGTTTGCGTTGTTAGCAGTTGAAAGAAATTTCTTATCAGCAAAAATTGAGTTTCGGCTTCGCAACCAGCGGCTTGTCGGTTTTACGAGTATCGGAAACGCTTTGAATCGGTACAATCGCGGGCGCAGGCGAATATTTAGTTTGAAATACAGCCGAAAATTTCGCTTCAACTATACATGCAGGAAACAATCAGAAATCTGCGCGAAATTTTTGAAAAAAATGATTTTTCGTGATTTTGGTTTGGTGTTTTGAGACGGGGATTGTAAAATCCAGATGTCCGAACGCCCCAAAGATTCTCGATTCAATGGAAAACAGACAGGTTACAGAATTGCTCGAAGCCGGAAATCGAGGCGACAAAGCCGCGCTGGACAAATTGTTTCCATTGATCTACGACGAATTGCGAATAATCGCAAACGCCCTGCTCAAAAACGAGCGCCCGAATCACACGCTCCAACCGACGGCGTTGGTTCATGAAGCGTTTATGCGATTGACCGGCACCGAATCAGCGGTTGCGTGGCAAAATCGCGCGCATTTTTTCGGAATTGCCGCGCGTTCGATGCGGCAGATTCTGGTCAATTACGCCAACGCGCGCAACGCCGAAAAACGCGGCGGAGCAGTTTCGCGCGAACAATTGACGATTGACGCTGCGGTTGATTCTCTGACCGCGCTGAATGTCGAAATTTTGGATTTGCATTCAGCTTTGGAAAAGCTGGCACAATTGGACGAAACGGCGGAGCGAATCGTCGAACTGCGGTTTTTTGGTGGGTTAACCCACGAGGAAGTTGCCGAAGTATTAAATATCACGGTCGCTGCTGCGCGACGCGAATGGGAAATGGCGAAAACCTGGCTGTACGCCGAACTGAAAAAAAGCGACTGAAAACAAACGAAATGAGAACGGGAGATTACACCGCGCTGCGCGAGAAAGCGGATAAATTGTCAAACGCCAAGGCGCGTTATGCCGCGGTGCGCGAGATTTATTTGCATGCAAGCGAGCTTTCCGCAGCAGAGCAAATCAATTTTGTCCGGCAAGCCTGCGGTGAAGACACCGAATTGCGCCGGGAAGTCGAAAAACTTTTAAAACTGCACGACGAAGCCGCCGATTTCCTAGAAACTTCCGCGCTTGCCGCAGTACAGGCGGCTGCTCGACGTGTCACTGCGGACGACGCAATTGGTATGATTGTCGGCAATTACCGGCTCATGCGTGAAATCGGACGCGGCGGAATGGGTCGAGTTTATCTTGCCGCGCGCGCGGACGACGCATTTGAACAGCGCGTTGCAGTCAAATTTGTTCGCGGCGATGTCGATTCAGACGCCGTTTGGCGACGCTTTCGCCGCGAGCGACAGATTCTCGCCGATCTCGAACACCCATTTATCGCGCGCCTTATTGACGGCGGAGTGACAGACCGCGAAAATCTGCCTTATCTGGTGATGGAATACGTCGAAGGTGTGCCGCTCGACGAATATTTGCGGACGAACGATTTGCCGCTCCACGCCCGGCTTGATTTGTTTCGCCAGATTTGTCAGGCGGTTGAATACGCGCACTCGCGGCTGATTGTGCATCGTGATTTAAAGCCTTCAAACATTTTGATTACCAAAAACGGGACGCCGAAGCTGCTCGATTTCGGTATTGCCAAAATTCTCGACACCGGAAACGAAACGGGTGAAACCCGAACCGGATTGTTTGCCTTCACGCCGAACTATGCAGCGCCCGAACAAATCCGCGGCGAAACGCTGACCACCGCTTCGGACGTTTATTCGCTGGGCGTAATTTTGTACGAAATGCTGACCAGCACGCGCCCGTTTTCACTCGAAAACAACAATCTCAGTCAAATTATTCAAATCGTCGGCGAAGTCCAACCGACGGCGCCAAGCGACGTTTCGCACCGAAAAGCGGAGAAGTGGAAAAAAGGAGAAGAGGAAAACCAATCTTTCTCCACTTCTCCTTTTCTCCACTTCTCCTTTTCTCAATTAAAGGGCGATTTGGACAATATTGTTTTGAAAGCTCTTAAAAAAGAACCGCATCGGCGTTATAAATCCGTCGAGCAATTCAGTGAGGACGTTCGCCGTTATCTTGCGGGTCTGCCTGTTCTCGCGCGCCCGGACACGATTTCTTATCGCGCGGAGAAATTTTTCCGCCGAAATCGCGTCGCGGCAATTGCCGCTACTTTTGTTTTGCTCGCCCTCTGCGGCGGTGCGGCGGCGACTTTGTGGCAGGCGCGAACCGCGCGATTTGAACGCGATCGCGCCGAGCGCCGTTTTAACGATGTGCGCCAGTTGGCAAACTCGTTTCTGTTTGAAATCAACGACGAAATCGAGCGCAGTCCGATTCGGGCTCGCGAACTGGCGGTTCGTCGCGGGGTCGAATATCTTGACAGCTTGGCTGTAGAAGCGGGCTCGGATCTATCGCTGCAAAGCGAGCTGGCAGCAGGTTACGAGCGCATCGGCGCGGTGCAGGGCGCATTGTTCAAATCGAATCTCGGGGATTCCGGCGGGGCACTCGAAAGCTACCGCAAATCTCTGCGACTGCGGCAAGCAATTTACGACGCCGATCCAGGCAACATTGCAGCCGGGTTGCAGCTTGCCGCCGGTTATCGCCTCGTTGGCGAAGCCTTGATGACAACGGGGAGCTCGGCGGAGGCGATTGAAAACAATCGTCGCGCCGTCAGTTTGATCGAAGAACTGCACCGAATCGCTCCGCAAAATGCTGAGGTTCGGTTGCAGTTGGCGAGAAGCCTCGGGATGCTCGGTCAAAGCATTTTGCGAGTCGGCGATTTGAATGAAGTTTTGAGCAATTACGTTCGCGCGCACGATATTTTTAAAACGCTGTCGGCGGAAAACCCTGCAGATGTGAACCGCCAGCAGCGACTCTTTGTGATTCTCACTTATCTCGGTTACGTCCGACAGCAGATGGGACAACAATCCGAGGCGCTTCGTTTATATGAAGAAGCACTTCGAATTGCAGTTCGCTTGCGGGAAAGCAACCCGAACAGCATTGAAGCGCGCAGCAATTTATCCCAAATTCACTGGTCGGTCGGCGTGGCGCTGCGAGATTTGAACCGCGTTGATGAAAGTCTGGCACATCTTAAACAGGCTCTGGCGCTGCAATCCGCAATTGTTGAACAAGACCCGGCAAACATCGGCGAACGCAACGCTCTGGCTGACTGTTATCTCGAATTAGGTATTTCACTTGCCACGGACAAACAAAGTGTTGCAGCCCTCAAAGCATTTGAAAAAGCCATTGCCGGTTATCAAACGGTTGTGGCTTCCGACGGGCGAAATGCTTCTGCCCGCCGCCAAATCAACTACGCGCGTCGGCATCTGGCTGACCTTCTAGCCGCCGATAATCGTCGTGACGAAGCCGTTCGGATTTACCGCGAAATCATTGCTGAGATGAGAGAACTGCTTTCCAAAGATTCACAGCACGCAGAATGGCAAGCGGATTTAGCCATCGCTTTGCGGCAGCTCGCCCAATTGCAGCGGCAAAAAAATGAAAAGGAAAGCGCCGCTAATTTACAGGAAGCTCTGATGATTTTTCGGCAACTGCATCATAGTTCGCCCGCGAATTTTCTCTTCAAACGCGATTTGGAAATTACGGAAAACATCGTTTCTGCCAAACGCTAAACTAATTTCGTGTTTTCATTTTATTTTTTTAACTGGCATTATTTTGCCGTCGGCGCGGACGAATTTGCCGGTGGTTAAGCTGGCGTCATCGAAAATGAAAGCGTCTCTGCCGTTTTCCTTCTCTTCCGAAACAAAACGGTAATCTTCTTCATGGAAGAAAACCATTGCTCCCGCGCCTTTTTTCCATCTGACTTCGTAAGACATTTTACTCGGCTGCACGATGCAGGTCGTTTCGCCGACTTGATAATTGCCCTCAAACTCGCCTTCCGCGCCCGATTTTTCGGACGCCGTGTTTGCTGCGTAGTCTTCAAAAGCCCTGACCAAAGAAGTGCCGTCAGGATATTTAATATCTGTGATTTTCCAATCCGCATTCGAACGGGCAAGCGAATAAGTAATCGCAGTTTTTTTGCCGAAATTTTCAAAAGTGACGACAACCGTCGCGCGGTCGTTCTCGATTTTCGGTGCGCCGACGTTGAATTTTTTGATGTCCACATCTTGCGCGTCATAAAGCGGATCGGCGCCGAGCGCGCCCACTTCGCCTTTTGAATCGTTGGCGTCTTTCCAAATCAGATCGGCGAGCTTTTTGGCGAAAAATTTATCCACAAGCGCGCGGCTTTTGGTTTGAAAAAAAGGACTTTTTTTTGCATCGTGTTGTCGGTATAAATCTTTCACCACGTCGTCCGGCGAATTTTGTTGAACTGTCTGAACGTTTACGTTTGATTGTGCGTTATCGCTTCCAGCATCGTCGGAAACCTGTTGAGCATTGTCCGATTGCACATTTACAGTTTCGGAGCGTTGCACGACAAAGCAGCTTGTCGCCGTAAAAAGGATGAAAACGAGCAGAAAATAAAATAGTGTTTTCATATTAATTTTTGTTTTTTTGTTTTGCAGCTTTTTTCAAATAGTTCTGTGGATCGAAATCGGCTATGTCAATTTTGCCGAAATCTCTCGGGGGCGTGTGGGTTCGAGTTTTGACTTTGTTCGGGTCTGAAGTGTGATAGCTCAACTCAATTACACGGTCAAGCTGCCAAGTTCGGTCAATGCGCGAATAATTAAATTTGTAGCTCATTTTCCAACGCCAGGCGCTGCCGCCATAAAGTTCCACCGAAAAAGTTTTCGTTCCGGCTATAACGCCATCAAACGGGTCGCCGAAAATGCCGCCGCAAGTCCGGCAATAAACCACGCCTTTGTCATTTCGCTTTGCCAAAGTCAATTTATCGTCCGCCCCGCGCGTTAAAACGAGGAGCGAGCGCTTTCCTTTCTCGTCTTCCGACTCATTTTTCAAATCTTCGAGCACCAGAATAAAATCCTGCGTCCCGTCGCCGTTCAAGTCAGCCTTTTCGAGCGCAATCGCCTTTGTCTCATTTTCGACAAACGGTGTGACTTCCGGAGGAATTTTCAATTCGTTTTCCGATGTTTGGGCAAATGAAATGCAGATTGCCGAAAACGACAAGACAATCGCCGCCGGGATTTGCCGGAAAGTTTTTACCGCTGAGTTCTTCAAGTTTTTCATTTATTTTTGGAATAATTTTGGTCTGCCATCTCGCGCGCTCTTTCATTTGCGTCGTGGTTCGCTCCGTTAATCTCGAAATTGATGTGTTCCCAACCTTTTAAGCCTTTAACTACGAGCATATTGCCGGTTTTGTTCGTTTGGACGCAGGGATTATCGCTGCTGTCCTGATCTTTGTATTTGCCTAATCGAACGATTACGGCAAACGGTTTGCCGTTCGCCAGACGCCATTCGAGCTTTGCGCCGTAATCCGAACAAAGCGCCGCAATATCAACCGAATCGTTTCGCTTTTTCGGATTTTCGATTGACAACGTGGCGTGCAGAGCGCTGTAACTAATCGAAATTCGATAACCGCCAAAACCTTTGCATCTTTCGAGCGGGTCTCCGCCTTCGGGCGTTCCCGGCGGCTCCGGGAGCATTTTGCAATCGTTTTTCATATCGGTGTAAACGCTCGTAAAAGCAGGCTTCGCGCTTTTCTGAGTGAGTGCAAAGCTCGCGCCGAAAAATAGGACCAGCAATAAACAAAATGAATTTTTCACAATTTGGTTTTTAATTTAATCGTTTGCGAAGCCTTCAGTGAATCGGAATTGCCCGTTCACTTTTTTAAAATAATAACCCTGCTCGCCGCAGAAGACGTTGTAACCGCCTTCGTCGTCTTTTTCCGGTTTGGTTGTGCGGAAACATTTCCGTTTGGCAGCAGTGCCGAAAAGAGCTTGATAATCGGCGGGAAGCTGCGCCGAGTCCGAAAGACTTAAAATCGTCTTTTTATCGTTTTTGGCGACCGCGGTTTTGAATTTCTGCCAAAACGTCGCCCAGTCCGATTGCGCCGAGCTTTGATTAAAAGGCGTGAATGCAAACACTGCAACAAAAATTGCAATTAAAACAAACGTCAGAGATTTTCCCATTTATTTCGTCTTTCTAAATTCGGTCGGATTAAACAAATTTGCTCGCCGGATTGTAAATGAGCATTGTAAAAATAATATTAAGCGCGCAATTATATTTAAAGTTTTTTGAAAAAGCTATGAGTCATTTGACGATTCGCCGCAAAGATGATTGTTGATGATTTAAAAGAATAAACCTTAATGGCGTTAGACATGGTGCGTAATCGGCGAAATGGTCGGTCTGCTCGTTAATGCTTGTTCGCCGCTTCCGGCTTTCGCATCGAGGTAGGAAAATTGTTATCGAAGTTTTGCCGATGGTTGGAATTGTTTTTGGGCGACGGAAAGAATCGCGGTTGGACCCGATAGAATGCTTGCGTTACGACTAAAACCGTTCATTGGTGATTTTCGACGGAAAAACCTTGATTTAAGTCCATTCGTTTTCCTAAGATTGAAAAAAATGAAAGGAGCCATTTCATGGCAGATAGAGACAATAAATGCGGACATGCGAACTGTAGCTGTCCGACGAGCGGAGATTCGGAATATTGCAGTGCGGCTTGTCGAAGCGCGGGCGAGCAGGATATTACGGGAATCGCCTGCGAATGCGGTCATTCGGGCTGTCGCGGCGAAATTGATCAATAAACGGCTGGAAAATCGGGAAAGGCGGGCATGAGACATTCAGCCCGCTTTTTTGCTTTTCCGGCATCTAAATTAAGAAATATTTGTATTAACTACAATTTTCGTTATCTGCTGAATGAACTTTTCCGAAACTTTAAAACTAGCTTTTTCTCAAATCTGAACGCATAAACTGCGCTCATTTTTGACGCTGCTTTGAATGATTATCGGCGTCACGGCTTTTATGATCGTGCTTTCGCTGATTTAGGGGGCGGTTTGTTCTTCGGACTTTTCACGGCTTGGAAAGCCGCACGTCTCGATCCGATTGAAGCACTTCGCTGCGAATAGTTGAAACGCAGGAACAATGAGACGAGAAAAATATGAAAACAATTAGAGCTTTTTTATTTTTTACATTCCTTATGGCTCAGCTTCCAAATGTTGAAGCTTAGAAAAGAGAATGAATCAAGTAATAAACTCCCACACCGATTGCGCCAATTAATAAAATCAAAAATATAGCAACGGCGGCGATTGTTAATTTGAATTTGCGATAGCGATTCGGATCGGGCGGCGATAGCTGCGATTGCGGAAAATACGGTGGCGGATTATTTGGCATTGCGAATAAAAAACCTTTCTTAAAATCAACTGACAAAATAAAAAGTGCGGATTGAATTATACAATCCGCACTCCGCATTACAAAAATTGCATTTTGTTTACGGGTTTTGCGCCGTCGGATTCTTTTTGACAAGCTGCGCTAGTTCGCGCGCTTTCGGCAACAACTCGATTCCGCGCAGAAGCTGTGGATCAGCTTCGTTGTAAGTTTGAAACGCCGTGTTCGAACCGAAAGCCGCCGTTGCAAGTTCATAGCGAATTTGGCGACCGATAAAATCGCGCTCCTTGTCGAGCTGCGCCGCAGTCAAATGTTTATATTCGGGTTTCGATGCTATATACCGTTTAAACGCCGCAAAAAGCTGTTCGTTGAACGGGAAATCCGATGGCTTCAGATCGCGACCGAACTCAATCGCGCGGTCAACCTTGTAGCTTTCAAATCCTGGAACGCGACCGGCAGCAAGTTCAAGCGCAAAGCCGAAAACAGGATAATTCAAACGCTGTTGAACCGGAGTCAGCAAAGCCGGCTTGACGGTTTCGTCGGGCTGAATGCCGCCGCCTTCATAAACTTTGCGTCCGGCATCGGTCGTTTTTTCCGCTCCGGCGGGTTTCGTCGGTTTACGCTCGTCGCGTAAAGTTCCGCCTTGATAGTAATAATCGTAGAGATCGCCGTTTGAATAATCGCGCTGAATGTTGCGTCCCGAAGGCGTTTGATACTTGGCAATCGTCAGCAACAGCGCCGAGTTGTACGGCAGCATAAACGGATTCTGCACCAAGCCTTTACCGAATGTGTTTTCGCCGACAATCAAAGCGCGGTCGTGGTCTTGCAACGCACCCGCTAAAATTTCCGATGCGGAAGCCGTGTTGCGATTGACGAGAACAACGAGCGGGGTTTTATCGGGCGAAGGATTTTCCGAAGCGAATTTGCCGCCGCTGCCCGGAATCCGTCCGCGCTGAGTGAAAATAATTTGTCCATCGCCTAAAAATGCGCTCGCCACCTGATAAGCCTGACCGACGAGACCGCCGCCGTTGCTGCGTAAATCGAGAACAAGCTGCTGCATTCCCTGCGTTTTTAATTGCCGCATCGCTTCACGGAACTCAGCCGCCGTGGTTTGATTAAAACCGCCGGTCATTGCAATATAGCCGACTCCGGGGCGAATCATATACGCTTCGGGAATCGAAGGTTGCGGCACGGCGTCGCGGGTGATTTCCACTGTCCGTTTTTGTTTGGTCAGGTTGTTTTCAACCGTCAATTTGGCAGTCGTTCCACGCGGACCGCGCAAATGTCCGCGAACTTCTACGAAAGTTTTATCTTTCATCGAAGTGCCGTTGACATCAACGATTTTGTCGCCGTAGCGAAGTCCTGCGCGCCACGCCGGAGAATTTTCAAACGTCGCGCGGATAAAAGTCCACGTCGTGTCGCCTTCTTTCAAATCGCCAATGGTCGCGCCGATTCCAAAGTATTCTGAACGCTGCTCGGTGCGAAACGCTTCGAATTCTTTCGAGTCGAAGTAATTCGAGTGCGGGTCGAGCGCATGAAGCATTCCGTCAATTGAAGATTTAAAAAGCTCGTTGTAATCCAGCTTTTTGCCGTTGACATAATTTTCTTCAATAACAGACAGGGCTTCCGAAATATCGCCTTCGATCATTTCGCCGGTCACCGGTTTTTTGTTATTCGCGGCGGGCGCTGATGACGAGCGTTCAATATTTTTCGAAGTTAATTTGGAAGAGCCGTTTCCGCTCTGCGCGAAAACAAAAGATTGCGAAAACAGAGAAACGACTAGAAGTAGATTTAAAACTAAACTTTTTTTCACGCTTGAATTACTCCTTGATACGGGCGCGCATTGGTAAATAATGTTAACGGCTTGTGAACGGATGCGAGGGCTTGTTTTCCCAGCGCGTGCCAACCTCACGTTTGCTGTGCTATTTTACGCTTCAGAAAAGCGCAAGGTTTCACTGCCGATATTAGCAAGACTTTGAAGAAAATGCGACATCTGCGGTTGCCTTGCAGATTATTTTATGCGGCGCAAACTTTGTGATTTGTGTTTCCGTAAATACTCAAACTCCGATATTAAAATTATGAAAAAACAAGTTCCCGATTTTTTTACGAAGAATTGCCGTAGTTTTTTCAACGCAATTTTCCTGCTTTCTCTGTTTGCGCTGCCTGTTTTAGGGCAAACCAAACTTCTGCGTTTTCCCGACATTGCGGACGACCGAGTGGTTTTCTCTTACGCCAGCGATTTGTGGACTGCTCCGACAACCGGCGGCACGGCGACTCGCTTGACGGCGCATCCCGGAATGGAAGTTTTCGCCAAGTTCTCGCCCGACGGACGCTGGATCGCTTTTACCGGACAGTACGATGGAGACGAACAGGTTTATGTGATACCGGCGGGCGGCGGCGAACCGAAGCAGTTGACGTTTTATCCGGCGCGCGGACCGCTCACGCCGCGTTGGGGCTACGACAATCAAGTGATGGGCTGGACAAACGACGGGCAATCAATCGTTTTCCGCTCGCAGCGCGATTCGTGGACTCTGCCGCAAAGCCGCTTGTATAGAGTTTCGATCAACGGCGGCTCGCCCGAACCGCTCCCGATGCCCGAAGCCGGTTCCGGTGATTTTTCCGCTGACGGAACGAAAATGGTTTATTCGCCGCGCACCCGCGATTTCCGCACCGAAAAACGTTACGGCGGCGGTCAGGCGAATACGCTTTATATTTACGATTTAAACACAAATGACGCGCGCAAAATTTCCGAAGGCGTTCGCGCCAGCCGCGATGCGATGTGGATCGGCGATAAAATTTATTACAACTCCGACCGCGACGGAAAGTTCAATCTCTACGCTTACGACACCGGAAACGCCCGAACGGCGCAAGTCACGAATTTTAAAGATTGGGATGTTCGCTGGGCATCAAGCGACGACAATTCGCGAATTGTTTACGAGCGAAACGGCGAGCTAGAAGTTCTCGACACAAAATCAAACCGCCCGACAAAATTAAATATCACCGTCCCAGATGACGGCGTTCACAAACGCGCCCGCACGATCAACGGCGCTCAGTTTATTCAAAACGTCGCGCTTGCGCCAAAAGGTGAGCGGGTTTTGTTTGCCGCGCGCGGCGATGTTTTCAGCGCGCCGGTTGAAAAAGGCGGCACGCGCAATCTGACGCATTCGTCAAACGCTCACGACAAATTCCCGCGCTGGTCGCCCGACGGTCGCCAGGTCGCTTATATTTCGGACAGAACAGGCGAAGAAGAAGTTTGGATTGTCGCGCAGGATGGTATGACCGAACCGCAGCAATTGACGACCGGCGGAAACGCGCAGCGTTACGCACCGGAATGGAGCGGCGACGGAAAACGAATTGCTTTTTCGGACAAAGACGGCAAAGTTTATATTTTGACCGTTGCCGATAAACGCTTGCAGCAAATCGCCGACGCACCGCGCGGACAGGTTCTTGATTACGAATGGTCGCCGAAAGGGAATTATCTCGCGTTCAGCTATGCGGGGGAAAACGGTTTTCAATCGGTTTATATTTACGACGTAAACGCTAATAAGCTAAACCGCGTTACCGATCCGATGTTTGCGTCGTTCAATCCCGCTTTCGACCCGTCGGGCGATTATCTCTATTTCTTGAGCAACCGCGAATTTGCGCCGCAAATTTCAGGCGTTGAATTTAACTACGCCTCTAACCGCTCGACAATGATTTACGCTTTGCCGCTTCGGAAAGACGTGAAAAATCCGTTTCCGCCCGAATCCGACGAGGTAACTATCGCTCCCGAACCTTCGCCAACTCCGGCAGCTCCGCCCGACGACGCTCGCCCGCGCCCGATTGACGAAAAACAACCGCAGCCCGGCGTATCGCCTTCGCCGACTCCGGCGGGAACACCTCCTGCTGATACGGCAAAGAAAAATGTGCCTTCGCCGCGACCGGAAACAGTTGATTTTGACGGCATTGTCGCCCGCGCAACACGAGTTCCGCTGCCGCCGGAAAATTACGGCGGTTTGACTGCCAAAACAGGACATCTTGTTTATTTCGTCGGCGCGCCGTTTTATTACGGTCGCGCTGCTGACCGTCAGCCTTCCGTTCGAATTTTTTCCATCAAAGATCGCAAGGAAACGACTTTGCTGGAAAACGTCAATTCGTATTCGCTTTCGGCTGACGGCTCAAAGCTCATCATCGGGCAAGGACCTGCTTACACTTTGATGGACGCGACGCCGCAGGGCGCGGCTGCACGTAAAACGGTTTCGACGGCAGGTTTGCAAACCGAAATCAATCCGGCTGAAGAATGGAATCAGATTTTCAACGAAGTCTGGCGTCGTTACAGGGATTGGTTTTACGTCCCGAATATGCACGGCTATAACTGGCAGCGAATTCGCGATGAATATAAAACGTGGATGCCGCACGTCGGGCATCGCTCCGATTTGAATTATGTTATCGGCGAGATGATTTCCGAACTCGCGGTTCAGCACGCTTACATCGAAGGCGGCGATTTTAATTTGCCGACGCGCCCGCGCGTCGCTCTTCCAGGTGCGCGTTTTGAAATTGATCGTGCGGCAAATCGTTATCGCATCTCGAAAATTTTCGATGGTCAGAACGAAGAAGACATTTACCGCTCACCCTTGACCGAATTCGGCGTCAATGCCAAAGTCGGCGATTACATTCTGCAAATCAACGGCGAAAACGTTACTGCCGATAAAGATATTTATCAATATCTGCGAAATTTGGGCGACGCGCCGGTAATTTTAACCCTGAACTCGACGCCGAGTTTGCAGGGCGCGCGCCAAACTTCATATCGCCCGATTACGGACGAAGGCAATTTAATTTATCTCGATTGGATTACGGCAAACCGCAACCGCGTCTCGCAAATGACCAACGGGCGCGTCGGCTACATTCACGTCCCCGATATGGGCGCCAACGGAATCCGCGAGTTTATCAAATACTTTTATCCGCAATTGGACAAAGAAGGACTCGTTGTTGACGTGCGCGCTAACGGCGGTGGCAATGTTTCACGGATGCTAATTGAACGGCTTAGAAGAAAAGTTTTGGGTGTCAATTATACGCGCACGAGCGATTTTCCAAATACTTACCCTGACGGAGCATTTCACGGACCGATGGCGGCGATTTTAAACGAAAACTCGTCGTCTGATGGCGATATTTTCCCGTATATGTTCCGCGAAGCAGGTCTTGGACCGTTGATTGGCAAACGCTCGTGGGGCGGCGTTGTCGGCATCTCGAATCGCGGCGGTTTGATTGACGGTGGCGGAGTTAGCGTGCCGGAATCGGCTCTCACCAATATGAAAGGCGAGTACATAATAGAAGGCTACGGCGTTGACCCGGACATCGAAGTCGAAAACGATCCGAAAGCCGTTATTGCCGGACGCGATCCGCAGCTCGAACGCGCCGTGCAGGAAGTAATGAAAAAGCTGACCACTCCAGTCAAGCTTCCGGCTCGCCCCGTTCCGCCAGTTAAAACGAACTAAAATGAAAAAATGAAAAAGTAAATGAGGCGTCAGTTTTGACGCCTCATTTACTTTTTCAGAATAAAAAATACTCAAACGATTCCGTAGACGCGGCTGATGAATTTGCCGTTTAAAAAATCGTCCGGCTCAATTTGGCTTTGCTGAACGACGCCTTTATATTTTCCTGAAAGCAACATTGCTGCGCATTCGACGAGCGGTGCGGCGGTTGTCGTTTGAATTGCGCGGAGAGTTTGTCCGCCGATTTCAATGGCGTCCATCCGAAAAGATTTTTCCAAACGACGCCGTACGCCCGTGTGGTCGAAACCTTCGACTGAAGCGTGGACCAGCACGAAATCTTCTTCGACGTGCGGAATCTCGCGCTGCATAATTTCTAAAAGGCGTGCCGGACGCGTTTCGTCGTTAGGCAGTTCGCGAATTTGCAGGCGCGCCCAATCGAAATGTCCGGGATGACGCAGAGTTTTGTAATCCAAAGAGCGCACTTTTCCTGCGAAATATTCGGTCAAATTCGCCGCACCGCCGCTCGTTAAATCAGCTTCGTAATCGCAGCCGTTAATTCGGATTTGTTCGGTTTCGCTCAAAGCGGGCTGCTCGCTGATTTGATAATTGCGAATTGTCCGGCAGGGTTTGACGTATTCGGTTGCCACGCCAATCGGCGACCACGTAAAACCGTAAAAATGGGGCGCGTGTGCGTAACGTGTCATCGCGCCGACTTTCATCCCGATTCGTTCGAGTTTTTCCGTTCCAAATTCCCGGACAAATTTTTGGTACAGAGACATCGCTAGAATGTTGATAAAACCGGGAGCAAGCCCAGTTTGCAGAATAAAACCTGTTTCGGCATCATTTGCAAGTCCAACGATTTCATCAGTCTGCGCGACATATTCGGTCAGATTTGCGTAATGCAAACCGAATTCTTTGCAAGAACGCGCCATTCGCGGCGCTTGTTCGCCGGGTAAGCAATCGAGCAAAACTTCGCAATTTTGCAGAGCAGCCCGCAAAGCATTTTGGTCAGCCATATTGACGCTTTCAACCAAGCCGGTTCTTTCGGATTTTGCGGTTAATATTTCCTTTGTCTGCCGGAGATTATTTTCCTTGATGTCGCCGATGTATAAATCGGTTTCAAAGTCAGCCCATTCGCGCAAAAGCAGAGCGGCTGCCTGACCGATGCCGCCGGCGCCGGCGATAAAAATTTTATGTTTTGGTGTTGTCATAAATTGGAAAAGAAATTTGGCGATAGAAGTCTAACAAAAACGCCGCCTGTTTTTAAGCCTTACGGCTTTACAAATTTGTTATGGAAAGTTATATTTGCAACTTACATCAGGAGTCGCCCGCGACACACGGGCGGCGGCAACCGGGCAAGAGACACCACGGTGCTTCGAGAATAAGAAAAACTCGGATGTGCGATTTAGAAGTCGAAACCAAAGTCTCAAGCAAATAAATATTTAGGTCAAGCCGTGCGTTTTCTGATGTGAAAAACGGACGGCTTTCGTCATTTTAATACATTAATTTTGGAGTTAGAAAAGTTTATGAGTTATCAATATACCTTTACTTCCGAGTCGGTTTCGGAAGGACACCCCGACAAAGTTTGCGATTTTATCGCTGATTCGATTCTCGACGCATATTTAGCGCAAGACCCGAAATCGCGCGTCGCCTGCGAAGTTCTCGTCAAAGGCGATCAAGTCGTTCTCGCCGGAGAAATCACTTCAAACGGCACAGTTGATTACGAAAAAATCGTTCGCGACGCGATTCGCCAAATCGGCTACACCGACAACAGCGAGCCTTTTGCCGCCGATACAGTGAAAATTACTCAATTTTTGAGCAAACAATCCTCCGAAATTTCGCAGGGCGTAACCGAAGGCGAAGGTTTGCATGTTGAACAGGGCGCTGGCGATCAGGGCATTATGTTCGGCTACGCGACGAACGAAACGCCGGAATTAATGCCGCTTCCGATTTCGCTCGCGCATCGTTTGGCGGAAAATCTGGCAAAAATCCGCAAACAAGGCGAAGTCGCCTGGCTGCGCCCGGACGTTAAAACGCAGGTTTCGGTCGTTTACGAAAACAACAAGCCTGTCCGCGTTTCCGACGTTCTGGTTTCGACACAGCACACGCCTGATGTTTCGCACGCCGAAATTCTTGATTACGTTTCAAAACAACTGATTCCTTCAACTTTGGGCGAGTGGTTTAACGATCAGATTAGAATCCAGGTCAACCCGACCGGCAGCTTTACGCACGGCGGACCTTCAGCCGATTGCGGCGTGACGGGACGCAAAATCATTGTTGATACTTACGGTGGCGCGGGACGTCACGGTGGCGGCGCATTTTCGGGCAAAGACCCGTCAAAAGTTGACCGTTCGGGCGCTTATTTCTGCCGCTACGTCGCGCGCGAAGTCGTCAAAGCCGGGCTTGCGGACAAAGCCGAAATTCAGGTTTCTTACGCCATCGGCGTCGCGCAGCCGGTTTCGGTCAAAGTTGATACTTTCGGCACAGGCGATGAACAAGCGGCTTGCGACTTCGTCAAAAAATTCGATTTCCGCCCGGCGGCAATCATCGAAACTCTCGAACTGCTTCAGCCGATTTATCGTCAGACGACCAACTACGGTCACTTCGGCAAAGCCGGTTTAGCCTGGGAAAAATAAAGCCGACTGACAAAACATACTTGTTGTCAGAAAATAAAAAATGCGCGCCAAGACTTCTTGGCGCGCATTTTTATCGCCGCGAGAACGTGTTTATTGAGTCAGCCAACCGACAAAGTTGAGCCAGATTTCGCTCGGCGCGATTATTATCCGCAAGGGAATCGCCGCGACCAGCAACAAAACACCCGCCGCGAAAACTTTATTCAGTTTGCGATGTTTCACAGTCAGCCAAATCAAACAGGCAACAGCCATCAGAGCCGGAACGCCAAATGTCCCGATGATCGTCAAATCAGGCGGAAACAGCGGCAATCGGAATAAAGCTGCGGGCAAAAAATTGATCGCCGTCAGCAACATCAAAGATTTATGTTCGGCGGGGCGTTTGCGGTAATAAATCGCTCCGGCGAAGAAAATCACAAACAAAAGCATATCCGACACCGGAAGAATAAAAAACGAGTGCGGATTGATTCCCGGCGGAGCCGATTTTCTAACGAGCTGCGCGTCATAAGCGGTCGCCAAGCCGACGATAACAACGAGCGCCGCCAATGCGACGCCTGCCATTCCCATCGTCATGTGCAGCCGAATGTTTTTCGAACGAATCAGAGCGATTTGCGCCACGAAATAAAGGACCCAAATCGTCATCACAATGCCGTGCGCGTGAACCAGCGTGTTGGCAATTGGTTGGACATCAAAAAATGCGCTGAAATAATAAGATTTAAAATATCCGATGAAAACGAGCAGCGGAAAACCGATTGCCGCCGCTAAAAACAAACCACGATCTGTCGAGCGCTTTAAAAGTCTTGGATTAACTGCCATAAAAATCACCTCAACTTAAAAACGCGCAAAATTGAAGCGAATGGGTTCGCAAAATTTGTGTTTTCAACAGAACATTTATTTACTCGTTTGATTACCGATTGCTTTGAGCAATTCGGGCGACCATAAAGCTAATTTTTCGGGCTTGTTTTTATTATGTTTCTCGGCGGCTCGATTATACGTCGAAAGCAGATTTCGCTGATCGCAAAGGACTTCGATAAATTTCTCGCGCCCGAAAGTTTTTTCAATTGTGACAGCCATTTTCCAACCGACCGTGTACCAAGCGCCCTGTTCTTCGCCGAAAAAGGAAAAGGCGGTTTTGTTCGTTTCCTCTTCGCTCAAGCGATTTGCCAAAACGTCAGTGAAAAATTTTTCGACTCGTTTCAAATCATCGTTAAAATTCGCCGCATCTCGATCCCAGCGAGCGCGCTCCGTTTCCTCGCTGACGGCGTGCGGATGAATGTCCGCTCCGCCAGCCGCTGCGAGCATTGCCGCGCCTTCGCCGAAAGCGCCGATCCATTTCAAAACGGTTTGTGCGTTTGGCGGGAGCTTTTTAATTTCCGCTTCAATTTGCGGCGTCGGACAAGCGGTTCCAAAACCGATGTGATGGAGCTCGTGCGCGACCGTGTTTTCGAATTGTTCTTTGTTTACTTTCGGGTCGAGGTAAAGAAAAATCGCCGGATCGGTTTTGACTTCAAAAACAAAACTGTTGTCGCGCGGTTTGATGACCGGATAAATTTTCGCTTTGATATGCGCGCCTTTCGGCAAATAAGCCAACGCGCGTTTTCCAGCCGCGTTTAAATCTGCTCTTTGCCAGCGATCAAAAGTTTCTTGGAGCGTTTCGAATCTCGCCGCCAAATCATCGGACAAAACAAATTTTTTGAAATCTTCTTCGGTAAAGCTGCGCTTAAATGATTCTTCGCGTTTTTTTAGACGCCGAAAACCTTCGCTCTGAAAAACACGCTGCCAATCGTTCTCGGAAATTTCCTGATTTTTCTTTTTCTTCGCCAAAATCGCCAGAACGGCATCGGCTTCGTCCGTGACAAACCGCAGATCGAGTTTACGGCTTTGAGCAAAAGTGAAACTGAACGACAAAAACAAAAGCGTTATTGCAGCAAAAAACTGTTTCATTAGATTACGACACGAGCAAGCCCACAAATTTGAGCCAATTTTCAGAAAACATCAGGAAAACCCGCAACGGATACGAAACGACAAGAAGCAAAACTGCGAGCGCGAAAATTTTATTTATTTTGCGGTGTTTGATTGTCAACCAAATCAAACAGCTGATTGCAATCAAAGACGGAACGCCGAACGCCCAGAGTATCATCAATTTTCCCGGAACAACCGGAATCCGCGCAAAAGCGGCGGGCAAAAAGTTGATCGCCGTCATCAGCATCAACGTTTTGTGCTGCGCCGGACGTTTGCGGTAATAAATCGCACCGCCAAAGAAAGTGACAAATAAAATCAGATCGAAAAGCGCCAGCGTCATAAAACCGTATGGGTGAATTCCCGGAGGAGCCACAGCTCGAACGATGTGAGCGTCATACGCTGTTGCTAGTCCCACAACAACAACCAAAGCAGCGAGCACGACACCAGCCATTCCCATTGTCATATGCAGCCGCACATTTTTTGAGCGAATCAGAGCGATTTGAGCCGCGAAATAAACAACCCACGTTGTCATCACAATGCCGTGCGCGTGGACGAGCGCATTGGCAAGCGGTTTTACATCGAAAAATGTGCTGAAATAATATGACTTGAAATAACCGATTAAAACGAGAAGGGGAAATCCGATTGCCGCCGTCAGAAACAAACCGCGATCGGATGGACGTTTTAATAATCTTGCGCTTACCGCCATAAATTTACCTCGATTTAAGAACGCGCAAGATTTCGGCAAACCGTATCGCAAAAATTTATTTTCCAAAAATAATCAGCGATTGAACGCCAATCTTATCGGCAGAATCTAAACAAACAACAGCTATTTTTTTCAAAATAAAAAAGGCGAGTTTCTCAAACTCGCCTTTTTTATTTCAGCCTAAAAATTGTTTTTCGTTCTTCATTTAATCGGGCATTTTACTGAAATCCATATGAACGACGTTCCAGCGATGCCCGTCCAAATCGGCGAAAGCAAAACCGTACATCCAACCTTGAATTTCATCCGGTTCAGCGAAAACTCGCGCGCCTGCCTCCCAAGCCTTTTTCGCCATTTCGTCCACTTCTTCGCGGCTCGCCGCATCAAGCGAAATCAAACACTCGGCAGTTTGACCGGCATCAGAGACTTCGCTTCGCGTAAAACCTTTGAACGTTTTTTCAGGGAAAAGCAGCACCTGAAAGTTTTTCTCGCCAATTAACATGCAAGCCATTTCGTCGCTGGTGTATTTTTCATTAAAGGCGAAGCCTAGCTTTCCGAAAAACTCTTTCGACTTTCCAACATCTTTAACCGGCAGATTGAGCCATATTTCTTTTGCCATTTTTCGTCCTCCGTACAACTGGGGTTTCAAAACTTAAATTTTGACCAGAGTTTTAAACCCGCCGTAAGCCATCCGTTTGTAATCAAAAATTTTGGCGTCCGGCGCGCCCATCATTTCCTTCAGTCGTTGGTCTTCCATCACGGCGGCATTTACTTTGTCGCGGCTTTCTCTCGATTCATAAACAATCCACGCGAAAACTACCGTTTCGCCTTCCGCCGCGCCCGCAATTGTTTTAAATGAAAGCATATCCTGGATTTCCAAATCGTCGCCCACGCATTCCCAATATTCAAGTGCGCCGTGTTCTTTCCAGACTTCACCCGCTTTTTGCGCAATTTCCCGGTATTTCTCGATATTCTCCGCCGGAATCGGGAGAACAAAACCGTCAACATATCTTTCCATTGTTTTTGCTCCTTTTTTGTTTTTATTTTGTGTTGTTGTCGTAATTAAACATCCAGCGCACGCCGAATTTATCAACGCACATCCCGAAATAAGCTCCCCAGAAAGCCTCCGCAGGCGGCATCAGATAGCTTCCGCCTTCTGAAAGTTTTGCATAAAGCGTGTCAGCTTCTTCTTTGCTGTCAACGTTGAGCGACAATGAAATATTATCGCCGAACTTGAAATTTCCGCTCATTGATTCAAGTACATCCGTTCCCATTAAAACGTTTCCGCCGCCAATGGGCAGCGCAATGTGCATTATTTTTTCCCATTCGTGATCGGCGATTTCCATTCCTTCGGATTCTTCTTGTGCAGGAAAGTCTTTAAACCGCATCAGCGCGGAAAATTCGCCGCCGAAAACCGATTTGTAAAAATTAAAAGCTTCTTCCGTATTGCCGATAAAATTTAAGTATGGATTGATTTTTGCCATTGTTTTTGCTCCTTTTATTTGACTTTGTTTCATTAGTGAAACAAAATGTCATGAGCAGACTATAGCACTTCAGAATCAAGAGCGTGAGGTGCAAACGCGACATTTTTGCAGGTTGATTGCGACAAATTTTAAGATTATTTTTTTCTTATGAAACATGTCTCCGTACTCGTTCCCGAATCGGCTTTGCTTGCGGCAATTGACGATCCGCGCCACGTTTTTTCCGCTGTTAACCGCTTTTACGAAAATGAAGGAAAGCCGCCGATTTTCGACATCAAGCTTGTCGGTTTAAAAAGGGAAGTCAATCTGCACAACAGTTCCTTCACGGTTCACACGGATCTGCTTTTGAGCGAGGTAAAAAAGACTGATCTGATTTTCATTCCGGCATTTGAAGGCATTTTGGAAGATTACTTAGAAAAAAATAAAGATTTTATTCCGTGGATAAAAGAGCACCACCGAAAAGGTGCCGAAGTTGTCAGCCTCTGCATCGGCGCATTTCTTCTCGCGCGAACCGGGCTTTTGAAAGGAAAACAATGCTCGACTCATTGGCGCGCCGCCGAGCAATTTCGCCGGATGTTTCCCGACGTTAATCTCGTCACCGACAAAATAATCACCGAAGAACAGGGCATTTACACGAGCGGCGGCGCGACTTCTTACTGGAATCTGCTTTTATATCTAGTCGAAAAATACACGAATCGGGAAACGGCGATTCTGGCGGCAAAATATTTTGCGATAGACATCGAACGCCACAGCCAATCGCAATTTATTATGTTCACTGGTCAAAGCGAACATGCTGACGAGGAAATAAAAAAGGCGCAAGAATTTATCGAGAACAATTTTCAGAAACGGATCACAATTGACGATCTTTCAACAAAATTCGCCCTCAGCCGCCGCTCGCTGGAACGCCGTTTCAAACGAGCCACCAACAACACCGTCAGCGAATATATCCAGCGAGTAAAAATCGAAGCCGCCAAAAAGAGACTCGAAACCAGCCGCAAGAATATTACCGAAGTGATGTTTGACGTTGGTTATTCTGACACGAAGGCTTTTCGCGGGATTTTCAAAAAGATTACGGGAATGACGCCGTTTGATTACCGGAATAAATATAACAAGGAGGCTTAAATTTGATTGCGATTTTAGAAAAGAGTAATCAAACCGATTTGCGAGTCGTTTTCAAGCCGCTCAATCACTTCAAAATTATCTCGTAAAATCTTTTCAATATCCGAAGTTTTACAATTGCCGCGACGAATCCAAATAACTTTTGGCGGAAAACCGCGCAAAATACTTAAATCGCCAAAATCGGCATCTTTTGTAACGAGTGTAAAATCATTTTGTCTGGCATATTCCCAAACTTCTGTATCATTTGATGTATCGAGACCGAGCGGAAAAACGTGATTTGAATTCGGGAAAATATCGCTCAAAAGTTTGACCAGACGCGGTGAGAGATTTTGGTCAAACAGAAGTCTCATTTAAGTAACAACTAACAGACTTTTCTCGCGGTCAGCCGCAAAAGCCAAACAGGCGGTAATATCTTCGTGAGTCAAATACGGGAAATCTGCCAAAATTTCCGCTTCGGTCATTCCCGAAGCAAGATATTCCAAAACATCATAAACCGTTATTCGCATTCCGCGAATGCAAGGCTTACCGCCACGTTTGTCTGATTCAATTGTGATGATGTCTTTGTAATTCATATTTTAATTATACCGAACCACATCTTTCATAGCTAAATTTGATTGAACAAGCGACCTCACCGACAATAACTTTCGGATTGTCTGAAACATAATCTTTTATTAACGTCCAAAAATCATGTTCCGTCCAGGAATCTTCTTCTTTTCTCGAAATATTATGCAGTTCTTCGATACGAAAAATAAGACGATGCATAATCTCATTGATCGCTTTCATTCCTTCAATCTTTTCAGCATTGCTTAGTTTTTCGTTTGACCAAATTCCGCGAACGGCAATTGGTTAAATTGTGAGCTAACAGAACATAAAACTTTCGTTTCTGTTCCAATGTTAGTTCACCAATTAGCTTTGGATAATCAAAGAAATCTTCAAAAGTCATTTACTCAATATTAAAATACTTCGCCTCCGGGTGATGAATTATAATCGCCGAAGTTGATTGCTCCGGTTCAAGTTGAAACTCTTCGGAAAGCTCGACTCCGATTCTTTCCGGATGAATCAAGTCAAAAATTTTGGTCTGTTGTTCCAAATCAGGGCAAGCCGGATAGCCGAAGCTGTAGCGCGAGCCTTGATAGCCTTGATGAAACAGTTTTGTGAGTTCGGGCGCGTCTTTGTCGGCGATGCCTAATTCCTGACGGATTCGCTTGTGCCACAATTCCGCCAAGGCTTCCGCCGCTTCAACCGACAAACCGTGAAAGAGCAAATAATCTGTGTAATTATCGTTTTTGAATAATTCGGCGGAATATTCGCTGGCGCGGCGTCCCATTGTCACCAAATCAAAAGCGACCACGTCAATTTTGCCCGATTCAACCGAAGCGAAATAATCCGCGAGACATAGATTTTTGCTTCCGCGCTGCTCCTGTGGTTGACGCGGGAAAGTAAAGCGGAGGCGTTCGGTTTTTAAATCGTCTTCGTAAATTATCAAATCGTTGCCGCTCGATTGACACGGGAAATAACCGTAAACGACTTTAGGCTGCAAAAGCTTTTCGCGTTTTGAACGCTCTTTTAATTCTTCATAAGCCGGATAAACTCTTTCTTCGAGGATTTTTTGATATTCCTCTTTCGTTTTCCGACCTTGTTTGAATTGCCATTGACCTTTAAACAAAGCGGTTTCGTTGACAAACGCAAATACTTCGTTCAGATCAATATCTTCAATGACGCGCGAGCCGTAAAAAGGCGGATTCGGAGTTTCGACATCTTCGGAAACAGCCGACCGTTTTGTGTGCGTAAAATCGCCCGAAGCGCCAATTACGCCGCGCGGTCTGGCGGTTTTCTTGATTCCTAATTTCGCTTCTTCACCAATCAAATCATCATCAGATTCTTCAATCGGCTGGTGAACTTGGGCTTTGACTGCGCCGTTTGTTTTCGCTGTGTCCTTTGCGTTTTCTTCGTTCGTCAAAACGTCCATCGCGTGCAGACCATCGAAAGCGTCCTGCGCGTAGAACAGTTTTCCGTTGTAAAGCGGAATCAAATCTTCGTTGACATAACGGCGATTGAGCGCAGCGCCGCCGAGAACGACCGGAATTTTTATATTCCGCTCGTTCATAATTTCGAGATTGTCGCGCATCACGAGCGTGGATTTGACGAGCAGACCGCTCATTCCAATCGCGTCGGCTTTGTGTTCAGCGGCGGCTTTTAAAATGTCGTCAATCTGTTGTTTGATTCCGAGATTGACGACGCGATAACCGTTGTTGGTCAAAATAATGTCTACCAGATTTTTACCGATGTCGTGAACGTCGCCTTTGACGGTAGCCAAAACCATCACGCCTTTTGACTGTTCGCCTTCGACTTTTTCCATAAATGGCTCAAGGAATTTGACAGCGGTTTTCATCACTTCCGCCGATTGCAGCACGAATGGCAATTGCATTTGTCCCGAGCCAAAAAGATCGCCGACGACTTTCATTCCGTCCAAAAGAATGTTGTTGATAATGTCGAGAGCAGAATACTTTTTAAGAGCGATTTTCAAATGGTCTTCCAGACCGATTTTTTCGCCGTCGATAATGTGATGTTTGAGCTGTTCTTCGACCGGTAGATTTGAAACGTCCGGCTTGATTGATTTGGCTGTTTTGCCCTCAAAAAGCGTCGTAAATTCAGTCAGCGGATCGTAAACGCAAACATCGCCTTCAAATTTGCGGCGGTCGTAAATCAAATCGAGCGCCACTTCGATTTCTTGTTCGTTAAAGCGATTGAGAGGCAGAATTTTTGAAGCGTTGACAATCGCCGAATTCATTCCGGCTTCGGTGCATTCGTGCAGAAAGACCGAGTTTAAAACAACACGCGCTGCCGGATTTAAACCGAAGGAAATGTTTGAAACACCAAGCAAGATATTGGCTTCCGGCATTTCTTCGTGAATCTGACGAATCGCTTTGATTGTTTCGGCGGCGTTAGCGCGGTCTTCTTCGATTCCGGTCGAAATCGGCAGCGCAAGCGGATCAAAGAAAATGTCGTGCGCTTTGATTCCGAATTCCGTCGCGTCTTTAAATGCGCGGCGGGCAATTCGCAATTTATCTTCCGCCGTGCGCGCCATTCCCTGTTCGTCAATCGTTCCGACGACAATCGCCGCGCCGTGCTCGCGCGCGAGTTCCAGAACTTTAAAATAACGTTCTTCGCCGTCTTCGTAGTTGGTCGAATTTAAAATGCATTTGCCGCCCGCGTGTTCGAGTCCGGCTTCCATTTTTTGCCATTCGGTGGAATCTAGCATTATCGGGATTTTGACGTTTGTGACGAGACGGGAAACAAGCTCATGCATATCCGCAACGCCGTCGCGACCGACGAAATCCACGTTTACGTCCAGAATATGCGCGCCTTCGCGTTCCTGCTCTTTGGCGAGCGAAACCAGACCGTCCCAATCTTCGGCGTTTAAAAGATCACGCATTTTTTTCGAGCCGGAAGCGTTGACGCGCTCGCCGATAATCAAAAACGAGGCGTCTTGGGAATAAGGCTGCTGAAAGTAAATCGAAGAAGCGGCGGGCGTCAGTTTTGCATCTCGCTTTTTCGGCGTCACATTCGCCATTTTTTCTACGACGAGACGCAGATGTTCAGGCGTCGTGCCGCAACAGCCGCCGACGATGTTTGCGCCGAAATCTTTGGCGAAATGTTCAACCTGCGCGACGAAACTTTCGGGCGTTTCGTCGTAATGCTGCGTGCCGTCTTTGACTTCGGGCATTCCGGCGTTTGGCAGCACGGAAACCGGAATCGGCGAATTTTCGCACAAATACTTGACGTTTTCGGTCATTTGCTTAGGTCCCGTTCCGCAATTCATTCCGATCACGTCAATTGGAAACGGTTCGAGCGTGGTCAGGGCGGCGGAGATTTCCGTTCCGTTGAGCATTGTCCCGAAAGCTTCAATTGTGACCTGCGCGATGACCGGCAGTTTTACTTTTTGTTTCTCGAAAAACTCGAAAATCGCCGCCAGCGTGGCTTTCGTTTGGAGCAAATCCTGACAGGTTTCTACGATAAAAAGATCAACTCCACCGTCGTAAAGCCCGCGTACTTGTTCGGTGTAAGCCTTTTTCAAATCCCGGTAAGTGATATGTCCAAGCGTCGGCAATTTCGTTCCGGGTCCGATTGAACCTGCTACAAAACGCGGTTTTTCTTTGCTCGAAAAATCATTTGCGAGGCGTTTTGCTAGTTCCGCCGCTTTTTTATTTACATCGTAGGCTTTATCAGCAATGCCGAATTCAGTCAAAACCACTTCGCTGCCGCCGAAACTGTTTGTTTCAATTACGTCGCAGCCGACTTCGAGAAAACCGAGATGGACTTTTTCAATCGCTTCGGGTTTGGTATAAAGCAGATTTTCCGAACAGTTTTCAAACCGCGCTCCGCCCCAATCTTCAATCGTCAAATTCTGCGATTGCAGATTGCTGCCCATTGCGCCGTCGAAAACAATTATTTTTTCTTTAAGTAAGTCTAAAAAATTCATAAAACCGTTAGTTTATTTGATTATGTCGTTAGAAAATATTCGTTTACGGATAATTCACCGGCTTTGGCGTCAGATCCGGCGGGAGCGGAATAAATTCAACTTCGTCCGGTACAGGTAGAAAACGCCCGGCTCTCCAATCTTCCTTCGCTTGCTCGATGCGCTCCTTTGAGCTTGAAACAAAATTCCACCAAATATGCCGCTGCCCATCCATCGGCTCGCCGCCGAGCAGCATCACGCGAGCATCTGAAGCGGCTTTAATCGTAATCTCCGCCCGCGGTTTTAAAACCAGCAATTGCCCGGCGTCAAATTTTCCGTCTTCCGACGAGATTTCGACTGAGCCATCAACAACATAAATTGCACGTTCCTCGTGTTCGGCGGAAACGGGTATTTGAGCGCCGGTTTCAAGCATTGCATCTGCGTAAAACATTTCCGAAAAAGTCTTCACAGGCGAACGCACGCCGAAAAGCGAACCCGCGATTAGGCAAACGCGCTTTCCCTCGCCTTCGATAATCGGCAGCTCCGTTGATTCGTGGTGCGAAAAGTCAGGTTCAATTTCCTCGTTTTTGCGCGGCAGAGCAATCCACGATTGAATGCCGAAAAGCTCCGCGCCGCCGTTTCTCATCGCATCGGGCGTGCGCTCGGAATGTGCGATTCCGCGCCCGGCGGTCATCCAGTTGACTTCACCGGCGCGAATTTCCTGAATTGTTCCGAGGCTGTCGCGGTGAGTTAATTCGCCTTTAAAAAGATAAGTCAGCGTGGCAAGCCCGATGTGCGGGTGCGGAGCAACGTCCAAACCTTGCCCGGCTCGCAATATTTCCGGTCCCATTTGATCGAAAAAGATAAAAGGTCCGACCATCCGACGTCGCGCGGTCGGTAAAGCGCGTCGGACGTTGAACCCATCAACGATTTCTCGCGTCCGAGTAACGACGATCATCTCCAAGCCGGAATTTGGGGCATTGATGTTCATTTGCAGTTTATTTCCTGCCGCTTCTCATAAAGAAAAGCCTCGCGTCCAAACAACGCGAGGCTTTTCTTTAAATTCAATTTGAAAAGTCTGTCGGGCTGTTTAGCTGTTTTTTAAAGTGGTCGCAAGTCGCCTTAACTCACCACGCTAAATTGTCATATCAAATTGTACACGGCTTCTCAAAAACGTCAAGCTGAATAAATATTTATTCAGCTTGACGAAATAAAAATAGAAGCGATTTTACTGCGGATTCGCCGCAGGTGTTTTGTTTGCGCCTCCGGTTGCTTGTTTAAAAGCGCCTTCGAGCTGCGAGACAAAGTTCATTAATCCCTGCTGGGTTTTGAATTTTTCTTTGGCTAAATCAAACGCCTGCTGCCCGCGTGGGTCATCGAGCTTGATGAAGCTGACAAAGCCGCTGAAAATTCCGTTGAAATCGTTTGTGTCGAGCGATTTTTTGAAGTTCTCGAAAACGAGCGGGAAAACGCGCTGGTCACCTTTGCCGGTTTCCGCGAGGACTCCGAGAGCGGCAGTGCGAACGTTCGGCGCAAATGATTTATCGGTGTGTCTAAAACCGATTTCCATCGCGCGCTTGTCGCCCGTCGCAGCTAAGCCGTTTAAACCGGCGATGCGAATCCGGTTGCGCCACGAATTTTGTTCGAGCAGCTTCGAGATTTGATCGTAAGCCGCAGGCGTTTTGGTTGCACCGAGCGCGTTGGCGGCGGCTTCGATAACCGAGTAGCTGCGGTCATTCAAAGCAGAAGCAAAAGTGTCTGCATATTTGGCGTCGCGCAGGCGTCCGAGCTGTGAAATCGCAGCTTGACGGACGTTGGCTCGTTGGTCTTTGGTCGCCGCGAGCAAAACGCTGACTGTTTCGGGCGAGAAATTCGGTTTTGCTATATTGCCGGTAATCGAAGCGAAAATTGCTGCGGCACCTTGCGGCGCGGGCGGAGCCAGAGCGTTAATCGCATCGCGGCGAACTTGCCACACTTTATCGCTTACAACTGCCGCATGAAATGCTGCAAGAGCTTTTTGTTTATCGGCGTCAGCAGCATTGGCGGCGTTCATTTTGCCGCGCAATTCGCTCAAAGCCCACATTCGTCCCATTACGTCCGGGTCGTTTTTGAGTTGGTAAGCCAATTCGTCAATGGATTTGTCGAATTTCACTTCGTCAATCAGAGCATTTTGATAATCCCAATTGACCAGCAGCGGTTCGGCGTCAACCGAAATCATAACGGTTTGTTCGGGCTGTGCGGCGAGATTGACGCGCTCGACGCGCGTACCGGAAGCCGTGCCGATTTCAATGTCAACCGGGGGTTGGAAAAGCTCGACTTGCGGATAATCCGAAGTTTCATCGCGTTTTTGAGTTTGTTTGACGTTGAGTTTTAAAGTTTTCGAGGCGGCATCATAGGATTTTGTGATTTCAAAAATCGGATGCCCCATTTTATATATCCACTGATCGAAGAAAACATCCATTGACTGTCCGGTTGATTCCTCGATTGCGGCTCGAAAATCGTCGGTCGTGACGGGCTGATTGGCGTGTTTGCGGAGATAATAATTGACCGCGCGCCAGAAATTTTCTTCGCCGAGTTGCGAGCGGAGCATAAAGAGCGTCGCACCGCCGCGCGGGTAAGCGTAAGTGTCAAAAACAGCATCAGGATCGCTGTAATTTTTCGTCACCACCGGACGGCGCGTTCCCTGCCGCCAAGTGCCGAAATATGCATCCTGATGTTCCTTGTTTTGCAGCAGCGCTTCGTCGCGACCGTCACTCTTTTCTTCCCAGACGACCTCCATAAACGTCGCCCAGCTTTCGTTTAGCCACAGATCAGACCAATCGCGGCAGGTCACGTAATTACCGAACCATTGATGCGCGGCTTCGTGCGCCTGAATGTCTTCGGTGTCCCCAGTGAGCAGCGCGCGTTCGTCCTGAATAATCGTGTCGGTCATTGTCGTCGCCGTGATGTTTTCCATCGCGCCGCCAAAATCCTTGACCATTGTCTGGACATATTTGTTGTAAGGATATTTCATCCCGGTGATTTCTGAGAAAGCGGCGATCATTTGCGGCAAACGACCAGTTGAGGCTTTTCCTGCGGCGAGTTCGTTCGGATAAACGTATGACAGAACCGGAATATCCTGATATTTGCCGTCAACCGTTCCGTATTCTCCGACAATTATCGAAGTCAGATAATTTGTGTAAGGCACGTCCATCTTCCAATGATAGGTGCGCGTGTTGTCTTTGTTTTCGGTGGTAGAAATGAGTTTGCCGTTAGAAATCACCATAAACGGTTTTTCGATCGTTGCGCGCAGTTCGGAAGTGCGAAAGTCCGATGGATGATCGAAGCTGGGAAACCAGAAGCGGTTGTTTTCAGGCTGTCCCTGCGACCAGATTTGGCGCGGGCGATTCGGGTCGCGGTCGTTCGGTTTGATAAAGGTGAGTGCAGCGCCGCCAATTGGGCTGCCGCCTCTCGGCTTGCCAGAACGGTAATCAATCGCAATCGTGACAATCTGATTCGGTTGATAAGCGCGATCAAGATCAACGACGAGCGTTTCTTTTTCGGAGTCTAATTTATACTGCAAGGCTTTGCCGTCCGCCAATTTGACCGAGCCGACACTTGCCAGAGCCGCGTGGAAAGTGGCGGTCTTGGTGTTTGCCAAAAGCGGAGCAAACGTCAACGTCGCGGTTCCGTAAGCTTGTTCGGCGTTCCAATCGAATTTTAAATCGAGCGCAACATGGCGCAAATCGTACTCGCGGCTTGGAATGTAGCGAACCGGCGGCAGAGGCTTCTTCTTCGCCGCTTCCTGCACGAATTTCTCTCGCAAATCATCAACCGGATCAAAAGCGGCGACCAGATTCGCGTTTAAGCTGAAAATTAAACCCAACGAAACAAACGATGCCAGAAAACGAGGCAATCTACTTTTCATACTTTTCCTTTTTTTACGTTAAAAATTATTCCAAAATTTCGGAAGAGTTTTTTGTGTCAACTATTCTACGGCGAAAACAGAAGAAAGTTTGCCCGCCGGAAAACAGTCCGTTGAGTCTTTTGCAAAAAACTTTGCGTCTTTTGCGGTCAATTTACCGGGCAAAAGTAAACCGCAAAAGACGCAAAGTTCAGCGCGAAGATTGTTTTTGAGATTTTTTGATTTATCGCCGCCCCATATATTGCATTGCCATTGCCGCCAATTCGTCGAGCGAGCTGCCGTTTCGGTTTGCGTCGAGCATTCCCGAAAGCCAGCCTCCGGTTTGTGGTTGCTGCTGCGCCTGCTGTCCGTAGCCGTTGAGCATATCGAAGATTCCGCCCTGATCGAGTCTCTGCTGCGTTTGACGGCGCCCCAGATAGCCCAGAACAATCGGCGCGAGGAGCATCAAAATGCTGGCAACCTGTCCGGTACTCAAACCGCTCTTTTGCCCGATCTGACTTGCAACCTGCGTTTGATTGTTGCCGACAATCGTGCTTAAAATTCCGGCGCTCAGCATCGGATTGACCGCGCTGCCGCCAAACAACCCGCCGAGGTTGTCAAGAAAGCCGCCTTGTTCCTGTTCGATGGCGCTGGCAATCACGGGCGCGGTTTCCGGCTGCTGTGCCTTTTGCGCCAAACCGCCGAGTATCGCGGGCAGCGCCATCTGAATCGCATTTTGGACTGATGACGGGTCGGCGCCGATTTGTTGACTGATTTGTCCGACTGCCTCTTCGCCCTGTTGCTGACCCAATAAATCCTGCAATGAAAACATTTTCTTTCCCTTTCCTTGAAAAAATAAATTTTGCTTTTGAGAAAATACTATAAACCGTTGCACTCGATTGACAAGATTTTTTGACCGCACAACAATTAGCTTTTCGTTTATTTTCGATGACTCGCCAAATCTTTAATTTCAAATTTCCGGGCAAAATCTTACTTTTGCTTTTGACTGTCAGCCTTGGTTTTTCGTGTTTTTCAAACAATCAATCAATCGATCGCGCGCCTTTGGCAAAAGTGCAGACTCTCGCCGGAGCAGGTGAAAATCGTTTTGGCGAAGTTTTCGGGATTGCGATTGACAGCGGCGGTGCGATTTTCATTTCAGACGGCGCAGACGGAAAAATCTGGCGAATTGAAAAAACCGGAGAAACATCGCTCATTACAGACAAACTCGACGCGCCTTCGGCTCTCGCTGTTGACAAAGACGATACGCTGGTTGTCGCCGATTCCGGCTCGCATACAATCAAACGAATCAACCCGGCAAACGGCGAAACTGCAATCGTCGCCGGAATCGAAAATCAAAGCGGTTTTGCCGACGGCGCGGCAAATGCAGCTCTTTTTCGCGCTCCAATCGGCATCGCAGTCGCCGAAAACAAAATCTACGTTGCCGACACTTACAACGACCGGATTCGCGTGATTGAAAATGGAACGGTCAAAACTCTGGCTGGCGGCGAAAAAGGCTTTGCCGACGGCATTCAGGCGAAATTCGATACGCCCTGCGGCGTCGCGGTTTTGCCCGACAATTCAATTTTGGTCGCTGACACGGGAAATCGGCGAATCAGAAAAATTGCAACGGACGGAGCTGTTTCGACTTTTGCCGGAACCGGCGAATCTGGCGCGAACAACGGTTTTACCGATCAAGCGTCGTTTATCGAGCCAATCGGAATTCTGGTTGACCCGACCGGCGCAATTTTCGTGGCGGACGCGGGCGCAAACAGCATTCGCGTTTTTAATCGTCGTTTCACGCCTTTCTGGGAAACAGCCGCAGGCAACGGACGCGGAACGATGGACGGCGCTCTGGAGAATGCGAAATTTAATCGTCCGACGAATCTGGCAATTGATGCGAGCGGAAATTTGTTTGTCGCAGATTCAGCAAACAAGCTGGTTCGAATCATTCAGCCCGACAATTCGAATCTAGGCGCGCAGATTTCTGCCGACACCGCCAAAACGCTGTTTCTCTCGCCCGCGCAAATGCGCGAGCGCGGTTCGCCTCGCTGGACTTTCAATCCGCCGGACCGCCCGCGCGACGTTGCCGGAACTTTCGGCGAACTGCGCGGCGCGATTCAAAAACCGGGCGATACGGCTTGGTTTCATAACGGTTTGGACATCGCGGGCGCGCTCGGCGAAATTGTCTATTTTATCCGCGACGAAAAAGTGCTGCGCCCGGTTGCCGTCGAAGATTTCGACCAGAAAAACAATCGCGAACGCCTGCGAATGCCGACCATCGGATACATTCATCTTCGTTTGGGCAGAGACGCGGGCAATAAACCTTTCGGGGACGCCAGATTTCTTTTTCAAACCGAAAACGGCAAATTGACAGGATTGCGCGTTCCGCGCGGTGCGCGTTTCCGGGCTGGCGAATCAATCGGAACTCTCAATCCTTTTAACCACGTTCACTTGATTGCGGGAGAAACCGGCGCGGAAATGAACGCTTTGGACGCGCTTGTGCTTCCCGGCGCGCAAGATACGATTGCCCCCAAAATCGAAAAAATTACATTTTTCGGCGAAAACTGGGATGAAATTAAAGCTGGCGAACCGCTTCGCGGGCGGATTAGAATCGCAGCGCGCGGCTTCGATCAAATGGACGGCGGCTCAGCGCGCCGGAAACTTGGAATTTACACGCTGGGCTATCAAGTTTTAAGGGCGGATAATTCTCCGGTTTCCGATAAATTGGAAACCATTTCCTTCGAGCGGCTTCCCGATTCCGAAGCCGCAAATCTGGTTTACGCCGTCGGATCGCAATCCGGCTACACGCCCGAAACCATTTTTAATTACATCGTTTCAAATCGCGTCAAAGACGGCGCCGCGAGCGAAGATTTTTTCGACACAACGAAACTGCCAAACGGCGATTACAAAATCCGCGTTTTTGCCGCCGACTTTTTCGGCAATGAAGCAGCGCAGGAAATCAATTTAAAGATTGATAATTAAATCAGACCTTGATCAACTTTATATGCGGCGGAAGGCGTGTTAGAAACTTCTGATTGGAGTTGTGGCAGCGACAGTTGTCAAAGGAAATACGGTTCAAAAACTTCCTTAAATTTAATTTATTACGCGCAAAGGCGGATTTGCCTGGTTCGGTTGATTCGCGTCAAAACCGGCAACGGTCGGCGGCTTGGTTTTGTCTGCGCGCAATGTGCCTTCGACTTCGACAACATCGAACGCTTCGAGCGAAACGTCATCGGCTTGTTTTCTGCGGATTTTCTCCAAATCCGCTTCGATTTGCTGAGTTACTCCGTCCGATGAGCGGCGAAATATCGTGACTTTGACGGCATTTTTGACCGCGCCTCCGGCGCTCGCGATTGCCCGCGTTAGAGTCATCGTTTGATTATCGCGCAAAAGAATTGTCTGCGGAGCGGCGACGCCGCCGGCAACGAAAACCGGCTTTGCTTCTTCGACCGTAACGATGTCGCCGGTGCGTATAAAGGGGTTCGCTTCGGATTTCCCAGCGAGCAGCTCAGAGATTTTAACCGTTATCATTTGCGATTCGGCTTGCGCCGAATTCGGCGAAATGCAGCTTAAATAAGGAGGGCGAAAGATTTTGATTTCGCCGCTCGCACGTTCGCCGATGCCGCCCGTCAAGACCAAAATCTCGTTCAACCGAACGGGACGCTCGATCTGAAAACGCAAGGGCGTCCGCACCGCGCCGTAAATTCTTGCTTGCTGCCGCTCCGTGCGGTCAACCACCCGGACGACGATTTCCGGCTTTCTCAAGATTTTCGAATATGCTTCGGTAAGTTGCGCGGCAATTTCTTCTTCGGTTCGACAAAGAGCGAAAACCGGTTCTTTCGCGTAGGGAATTCCCGACAAAAAACCTTCGGAATCGAGCCGCCCGCGCCAGTCGTATTCGAGACTGCCCAAAACGTCAATGTCAATCACATCGCCGAGATGAATCAAATCTTCGAGTCGAACCGCCGAACTTGCCGATTTGTTTTCGCCGTTTTCTTGTTTAGCTGCTTTTTCTTCCGAAAGCTGAGCCGACGATTGATTGATAGCAGGAGTCGGTTCGACTTTCTGCGCGAAAATCTTCGCGCTCGCGCTTGCCGCCGCGAGTGATACGGCGGCGACGCACGATAATTTTAGAATTAAAAAGCCAAACCTCATTTATTCAATTTTACCCTGACTCGCTTTCTGACTTTTACCCGTGTGAGATTTTTATGATTATCTTCAGCCAGTTCAATTTCATCTTCAACCGATTCAATATTATTTTCAGCCAATTCAATATTATTGTCGGCTTTTTCATTGTTTTCGGCTTTTTCAAGACTAACGACAGGTTCGTTTGATTCCTGAAACGATTCCGGGGCTTGCCGTTGTTTTTCTTCGGCTCGTTTTTTTCGCCTCCGCTGGGCAGCCGCCTCGACCGTTCCCGGAATTGCCCACCCGGCGAATTCCCAGTTACAAGCGTTGCAAAGTAAATGATACCTGCCGAAAGCTCTCCACCAAATCGGCGTCCGCCGATAACCGCGCCGGATCCGGTTGCTTGCGCAACGGGGACATTTTGAGAAAATCAATTTTCCGCCTCCAAGTTTAACTCTTCCGATTTACCGGATTTTAACGATTTACCATTTCCCGCTTGTTGATTTATTAAAATCTGCAATCTGTTTATCTCACTTTCGATTTTGATTGCAGTCGCCTGCCGCTGAGCTTCGTTCGGCGCTTCGCGCGAAAGATAAAAAAGCGCGTCGCGGTAATGGTCAACAGCTTGTTCGTAATTTTCTTTAAAAGCGGCGCGCTCAGCTAATTCGACCCAGTGGGCGACATACGAAGCGGCAATAAATTCCTGCACCGCAACGCTTGATTCGGCAAGCTGCCGTTCCTCCGGATAAATCTGCAACGCCGCGTCCAAAACTTCGAGCGCGCGTTGCGCGGTTTCGACCTTTTCATTGGTCGTAACGCGAATTTGAGCTTCGCGCAAAAGCCCGCGGGATTCTTCTTCAGCCCACGCCAAAAGATGATGTTTCTGCAAACCGCGCACCCGCTCCTGCCCGCTGCGAAAAGCCGCCAGGCGTGGGCTTCCTGCGTGAACGGTAGGCAAGGCTATTTCGACTTGTTCGAGGTAGTCGCCGCAGGCTCGATAAACTTCCAGATGAGCTTCGCCGTTTGTCGTGGTCGCGTCGGCGGCTTCGGATTTGCGCTGTATTTGCTTTAAAGCGGCGACATGTTTTTCCAAAGTGAATTTACCTAATTCGAGATTTGCGCCGCCGCTCGGAAATTTCATCTGCTCGCGCCGGAGCAAATATTTATTTTTCACCCGGCGCAATAAAACTCCGTGCAACGCTGCTGCGAAAGCGAAGAAAATCGTTGACACGAGAAATGCCGGAAACCATGTGCTGTCATATGCATCACCGTCTTCGGATAAAATGCTCCACAGGAAGAAAAACAAAATGAGCGAGAACGCTACCGCGCCGCCGAAATAAGTCCAGTTGGAGAGCCAGAACGGACGCACGTAAACCTGTTTGCTGCCGCCGATGGCTTCGGTTTTGATTGGTATATTGGAACGAACTCTTTGCACTTTTTGTTGACGAATCCGCGTTTATTTAATCGAGAAAGCCTGTTTTATAAAGCCCGGACGGTTTTTGATTTTATCGTTTTGATTGAAAACGGTAAAACGTTCAACGATAATAATTTTTTCGCCGCTGGTGTCAATCTGTCAACCGAATATTTGCAACCAGCCGTAGCGAAAAGCTTTTTTATTATGAGCAACCAGAAGAAAAAGCCGAAAAAAGATGCCGCACGACCGATTTTCGATTCGCTCAGAAAACCGACCGCTCCGCCGAGCCGGACAATCGGCAAAAGAAAACCCGAAGAAAAAGCGCATCCGGCAGAGCGCAAAATCAAACACAAAAAAACGCAAATAATCGAAGAATAATTTAAAACTCGTAAATTTCACCCGGCAGCATAACTTTTAAATTCTGCATTTTCAAAGCCACTAATTCTTCACAAATCTCTTCGCGGAACATTGGTTTGAGATTAATGATAAAAACGTCGGTCGAATGTTTTAATTTTTGCAATTCGGCTGCCAGCTTTTGCGGCGTTAAATGATGCGACGCGGCGGCAAGCTCGGACATTCGATTCGGAAAAGCGCATTCGATAAAAAGCGCGTTCAATTTCGGTTGTTCGTTTATAAACTGCCAAAAGCCGGGAATTTCCGCCGTATCGGAGCTGAAAGCGATCTTTTTTTCGCCTTCGGCAATCACAAAACCAACCGTCTCAACCTGATGATTTACCGGAACGGCGACTATTTCCAGGTCTGCGACGTTGAATTTTTCGAGCGGCGAAAATTGAACGTATTCCATAACCGCCCCATATTCATTTTTCAACTCGGAAAAACGCGGATAAATCTCCCAATTAAAAATATGTCGTTCGAGAGCTTCGATCGTTTTTTCCGAGCCGTAAATCTTGAGCGGTTTTTCGAGCGTCGAAAACAAATCATCAACAAAAAGCGGCAAACCTGCGATGTGATCGAGATGAGCGTGAGTGATAACGATGTCTCGAATTGATTTTCTTTGCTCGTCGGAAACTGCAAAAGCGAGACTTCCGGCGTCAATTGCCAGACGGTCATTCAGCACGAAACAAGCCAAATGCTGTCGCCGCGAGGCGCAGCCTTTTTCGTCAAACGTGCTGGATAATAGCTGGATTTTCATTCGTGAATCGTGAAATGGAACAGTTTCCGATTTGCTTATCGAGCGGCTGTGTTGGCGCGTCCGCCGTCAATCGAATAAGTCACGCCGGTAATCCAACCGGCTTTCTCCGAAGCTAGAAATAAAATCAAATCTGCAACTTCTTCCGCGCGTCCGACGCGACCAAGAGGGTGCGTTTGCTTGGACTTTTCCAAAAACGCCGTGTAATTCTCCTCGTCCATTCCGCTGCGTTTGTGCAGCTCTGTTACGATCACGCCCGGATTAACGGCGTTGACGCGGATTTGCTTCGGCGCTAACTCAAGCGATGCGCAGCGCGTCAATTGGTCAACGGCGGCTTTTGAAACGCAATATGCCAAAACTCCGGGAAATGAGCGCAAGCCCGCAACGCTCGAAACATTGACGATGTTTCCCTTCGTCCTCTCCAGAAATGGAACAGCCTTTTGCATCAGCACGAAAATCGAGCGTAAATTTACGTTCATCATTTCGTCCCAATCATTTAAAGCGGTGTTTTCAATCGTTCCGTTGCCAATAATTCCGGCTGCGTTTATTAAAACATCAATCTGCCCGAAATTCTCGACCGCCGTCTCGATAATTTTTTGCGCATCGGATTCGTTTGTGACATCGGCGCGAATAGTTTTGACAATTCCGCCCGCTTGCTCGATTTCGTTTTGAAGCTGATTGAGACTTTCCGTATCGCGCCCGACGGCGACGACGCGTCCACCGGCGGCGCTAAGTTTAACGGCTGCTGAACGCCCGATTCCCGACGTTGCGCCCGTAACGATTGCTGATTTTTCTTTTAGCTCTTCCATCTGTTAATCGGAGAGCAGTTTAACCGTTCGAAGGCAAAAAAAAAAGACGACATTTTAAAAGTCGTCTTTTTAGCAACAAATTAGAAACTGTCTGATTAACAATTCGCGCAAGTGCCCGGCTGCCGCACTTCAAAAAGGAGCTTAAATGCTTCTTTGGTTTCTTCGCGTCGTTTTTGCTGAAACTCGGTGACCCAGCCGCTCACGGTTGACACCATATCTCGCGCCGCGGGCTGCGCGGTTTTGGTTTTGGCTTCTACGTGCTTGCGAATTTTAAATTCCTGAGCCGAATCTTTTTTGATCACTTTAATTTTTGCTTTCGTTTCCATAATCACAGTTCCTTGTTGCTTTTTTATGACCTGCTCTTGCGCGGTTGTTCAGTTGACGTTTTCGATTTCAACTTTTGCCTAATTTAGAATGATAATTTTTTTCAATCTTGCGTTTGAACGGACAGGTCTTGCATTTGATATTTTTTTAAAATAAAAAGTTGCATCGAGCTTTTCACGTCGCTTGGTTTGCATAATGCCAAAAACTTTCGGCTTTTAATGCGCTTTGCCAACCTTCGCTTTTCAACGCTTTTCTTTTGGAAAAGTTCCCCGCTCAATCTATAACGCGAAAAATCTTTTGAAAAAGGGTCACACGGATCAAAAATTTTTTTGAAAAAAAATGGCACAATCATTGCCCCTTGTTTCAACCGAGATGACTTTTTCGGAATTTCTCATCATTTATCTTTCAATCGGCGCTCCGTTCGGCGTTTATTTCTTTCTTAACCGGCGTTCAAATAATTTAGACTCAACGTTTTTGCTAAAAGTCTTAGGCGTCATTTTCGGCTGGTGTTTTTACGCCGTTTTTTGGATTTTTCGCGGCTCGCAAAGTATTTACGGGGCAAAACCAACATCGGATTCGATTGGCGAAAACGAAATCGAAAAGCACCTGCGAGAACTGCTCGCCGCATATTCGGAAATTTCGGGGAACGAAAAAAAAGTTTCGTTTTTTCAATTCCGCGAAACCATTGAACGCTACGTCGGTTTAACCGAAGCGTTGCGCGATTCAGCCGAATCAACCGAATTTCAAAACGAATTATTCGTCGTCGCGGGCAGGAAAAACCAAGATTTGCAGCTCGCCAATCGCTGTTTGCAGCGCAAAAATCTGCTGCGTTTGAAAGCTCATCAAATTCAAGCCCGGCAAGACTTTTTGCAAATTTTTGATAATCTTTCTCATCAGTCTGCCAAAATAACTTCCCGCGAAAACCTTTTTTATTCTGCAACGCGCCTTGTTGTTTTATTGGCTGATGACGAAGCCGACAATTATTTAAATCGAATAAAAAAAGAAATCGAAGGACAAAATCCGAGCCTCGCTTCGTCATCGAAAAAGCAGGAGGAATTATGGAAACCGCAGCCGCTCGAACAAATTCCGGTTTTGCATACACAATCTTCGACCTTGAATCTGGCGATGAAAACTCAAGATTAGATTCGCTGCTCGCTGCAAACGCTGAAATCGCCCTTCAAAAACAAGCGTTTCGCATTGAAAAACACGAAACGGAAGCTGCTTTGATGAGTTCGCCTGTGACGGCAAAGGAAGCCTACGGATATTTCGGCTTGCTTTTAGGCTTGCTGCCGCCTGCCGCCGTCTTCGGAAAAGGCGCCGGATACGGTCTTAACGACAATATGCCGGTCGTTTTCGTGTTTTGTTTATTGATAAATTTAACTTGCGCTTTCGTCGGGAAATATATTGCCGAAGCTTTCGCCCACAAATTCGTGAATTTAGAGCGCAAATCTTGGACAAAAATGCTTCTTTGGTCCACTTTCCTCGGATTTTGCTGGGCGGTAATTACAGGCGCGGCGGGCGGCGCGATCTTTTTCGGTGTTGGCGCGATTTTTGGAGTAATCTGCGCCGTTCCGGTCGGAATTGCGGCGTTTCCGGCTTTCGCCGCGGTTCATCGCCTTCTCGAACGCGGCACTGAAATCGAATGGAAACATTTTCTGCCGCTGGCATTCGGCATCTCGACCGCAATCTCCGCTTTTATTCTGGGGCTTTGAAAATGGTTAGTTGCTATAATTGTTAATGGTTAATTGTTTATTTTGCCTGCGACCGATTAATAATTAACGAATAACCGTTAACAATGCTCCTGATTTTACTTCTTCTTTCTTTATTCGTTCTGGTTTCGCTCGGCTTTTACGTTTTCGTCGCTGCTCCGCGAAACAGGGCGCATCAAACTTTTGCAGCATTCATCATATGTCTGGCGCTTTGGACGGTCAAAGACATTGTTTTCTGGGAATTTCAGGCGCCGCGCGGAAAAGCCGCCTGGTGGGCTGCTGCGAGCTTTGTGCTTGCGCTTTTTTTGCAATATTCGCTGGTTGTTTTCGCCTGGGTTTTTCCCGAAAACCTTCGCACGCCGCGCAAAAAAGCCGCCGTTTTGTTCGCGCCCGGCGCGGTGCTAATTCCTGCTGCCGGTTTTGGTTTGCTTTGGCACAAAGCCGGTTTCACCGCGGACGGAAAATTTCAAATTGATCTTGCACCGCTCGCCTTTGCTTTTGCCGCTTACGTTTACGCCATTTTCGCTTACGGCGCTTTTTTGCTTTTTCAGAAATTCAGGCTTTATCGCCGAACGCAGCGCGGGCAACAAATCGCCGCAATTTTATGGGGACTTGGAATAACGACCGTTTTGATGACGACGGCAAACATCATTTTGCCGTTTTTCGGCATTTACGACTTGCTGCCCGCTGCGGCTGCGTTTTCCGTTCCCGGCGTTTTGATTTACGCTTACGCGATTTCAAATTTCAAGCTCTTCTCGTTTCAAACCGCGCTCGATCAATTTCGTCTTTTTCCGATTATCTACAAAATCGCTTTGACGATCGCCGTTGTCGCGGTCGTCAGTTTCGCGGCGTTTCAAATTCCGATTGTTTACTGGGCTTTTCAAGACGGATTAACTGCCGAAGGCTGGCGGCGTTATTTGACTTTTAGCGTAATCAGCGCGCTTGTTCCGAATTTGCTGCTCGTTTTGCTGATTGTCCGCACAATCTCGCGTCCACTTCGACGAATCACGCTGGCGGCGGTCGAAGTCGCGGGCGGTCGTTACGGCGCGACTGTGGAAGAAGACAGCAATGACGAAATCGGCGTGCTCGCCGCGTCTTTTAACGAAATGAGCCAAAAAATGGCGGCTGACATTGAAAAGCTCAAAAAATTAAACGAAAAGCTCGTACGCACCGAAAAGCTCGCTGCAATGGGAACGCTTTCGGCGGGCGTCGCGCATGAAATCAACAACCCGCTGGCTTCGATTTCATCGCTGGTTCAGATGCTCCAAACAAAACAAAATCTGGACGACGAAACCAAAGAAATGCTGCGTCTTGTGCAAACACAAATAAATCGCATCACGGGCGTGACGCGCGATATGCTCAATTTTTCCAAAGCCAGCCCGTCGCCTCGCAGCTTAGTTGATATAAATGCCGTTCTGGAAACGGCTCTCCGATTGGCAAGCTTTGATAAATCGTTTCAGAAACTGCGGTTGATTAAAAATTTTGACGAACATTTACCGAAAATTGTGGCTGATGCTGACCAGCTACAACAAGTTTTTCTGAATTTGCTTTTGAACGCCCGCGACGCGATGAGCGAGGGCGGCAATCTGGAAATAAAAACCGAATCGAGCGATGAAGAAATCCTGATTGAAATCGCAGACACGGGGACGGGAATCGCGCCGGAAAATATAAAACAGATTTTCGATCCGTTTTTTACAACCAAAGCAACCGGAAAAGGTACGGGCTTAGGCTTGGCGGTTTGTTATGGAATTGTAACGGCGCACGACGGAAAAATCGAAGTTGCGCCAAACAACGGAAACGGCACGAGATTTGTCATCTCGTTGCCGCTTCCGCGTCAGGAAATCGAAGTTTAGGCTGTTGATTTCCAGATTGGGTTTCTAAAATTAGTTTCTGCATCGTTTTTTTGTGTAAACATAAATTGTTCCGGCGCTTGCACCTGCTCCGATTAAAACGCCGAGTTTTCTGCCCGCAGTCGTCAATTTTTCAATTTGTACAGAAAACCACCTGCCGCGTTTTCTCAGATTAAAAAAACGTCCCTTGACAGAAAGTTTTTTTCGAGGCAATTTTACGCGAAAGTTGAAACTTCTCTTGCGACAAATTTTTGAGGAAATTCTGAAATGAAAAATTTTGCAAAATATATTTTTGCCGTGCTTTGCTTTGCAATTCCAGTCGCGGCGCAGGAAAGACCGCAAGCATACGTCGGCGCGCGGATTATTCCGATTGTCGGGCAGCCGATTGACAACGGAGTTCTGGTCGTCGAGCGCGGAAAAATTGCGGCAGTCGGCGCGCGAAACGCAGTTCGCATTCCGGCGAATGCCGAACAAATTGATGTTACCGGCAAAACGATTATGCCGGGACTAGTTGACACGCACAGCCACATCGGACAAGTGGCGGGCGCGGATGGTTCGGCTCCGATTCAGCCGGAAGTTCGGGTGCTTGATTCAATCAACGTCTTGGACAACGGAATTCAGCGCGCCCAAGCCGGCGGCATTACGACAGTAAATATAATGCCCGGTTCGGGACATCTCGATTCAGGTCAAACGCTTTATCTCAAAGTCAAAGACGGGCGCACGATTGACGACCTTTTGATTTTCGACAAAGCGGGAAAATATATGGGCGGAATCAAATTCGCCAACGGCACGAACCCTTTGCGTCCCGGCTCGACCGGACCGTTTCCGGGAACGCGCGCCCGCTCGGCTTCCCTTGTCCGCGAAGTTTTTATCAAAGCGCAGGATTACCGCGAAAAAATCAGGCGCGCCGGAAACGATAAATCGAAGCTTCCAAATCGTGATTTAGCAATGGAAACTCTGGTTGAAGTTTTGGATGGGCTGCGAGTTGTGCATTTTCACACGCATCGGCACGACGACATTATGACCGCCATTCGTTTGCAGAAAGAATTTGGTTTCCGGTTGGTTTTGCAGCACGTCTCGGAAGGCTGGAAAGTCGCCGAAGAAATTGCGAAAGCGGGCGTTCCGGCTTCGATAATTATGATTGACGCGCCGGGCGGAAAGCTCGAAGCCGTTGATTTGCGCTATGAAACCGGCGCGGTTTTGGATAAAGCCGGAGCGATGTTCGGTTATCACACCGATGATTACATCACTGATTCGCGCATTTTTCTGCGTTCTGCTGCGCTCGGCGTGCGCGGAGGACTTTCGCGCGAAAAAGCTCTTTACGCGATGACGATGGCTGGCGCGCGGATGCTCGATATGCAAGACCGGATCGGATCTCTGGAACGAGGCAAAGATGCCGATTTTATCGTTCTTTCAGGCGATCCACTGAGCGTTTACACGCAAGTTCTGCAAACCTATGTCGAAGGCGTCAAAGTCTTCGACCGCTCAAATCCGAAAGATCACGAAATTGCCGTCGGCGGATTAAACATCGGCGAGCAAACCACTCACATCGCTTGCTTTGACGACATAACAGGAGGCGGACATAAATGAAAAACTTCAAATTTCAAATTTCAAATTTCAAATTTTTATTTCTGTTTTTGCTGCTCACTGCTTACCCCTCACTGCTCACTGTAAACGCGCAGATTGCGGTACGCGGCGAACAGGTTTGGACGATGACCGCCAATGAACCGATTCGCGACGGTATGGTTTTAATCAATAATGGCAAAATTGAGCGCGTCGGCGCGGCAAATTCGATTCAGATTCCGGCGAATTATCGAGTTATTACCGCCAAAGTTGTCACACCCGGTTTGATTGACGCTCGCACGGTCGTCGGAATAGCAGGTTATCTCGCCCAGCCGCACGATCAAATGCAGGTCGAAACCTCCGCGCCGATGCAGCCCGAACTGCGGGCGATTGACTCTTACAACACGGAAGAAAAATTGATTGAATGGCTCCGCTCGTTTGGCGTAACGACGATTCACACAGGACACGGAACGGGCGTCGCCGTTTCCGGGCAAACGATGGTCGCCAAAACAATCGGCAAGACCGCCGATGAAGCGGCGATTGTGCCGACAGCGATGATTGCCGCGACTCTCGGCGACAGCTCTTTGTTTTCCGGTGGTCGTGCGCCCGGCACGCGCGCCAAGCAGATTGCGATGCTCCGCGCCGAATTGCTCAGAGCGCAGGATTACAACCGCCGTGTTGACGACGCAAAAGGTGATGCGACGAAAATGCCGACGCGCGATTTGCGCCAGGAAATGTTCGGGCGCGTTTTGCGTCGCGAGATTCCGATTTTAATCACCGTTCATCGCCATCAGGACATCGTGACGGCGATCCGGCTCGGCAAAGAATTTAATTTGCGCCTGGTTTTGGACGGAGTTTCGGAAGCGCAAAGAGTTTTGCCGGAAATCAAAGCGTCAGGCTATCCGGTTATTGTTCATCCGACGATGTATCGAGCAGCGGGAGAAACCGAAAAATTGAGTATGGAAACCGCCTCGAAATTAAAACAGGCGGGAATCCCGTTTGCTTTGCAAAGCGGTTTTGAAGCCTACGTGCCGAAAACCCGCGTCGTTTTGCTTGAAGCCGGAATGGCGGCGGCAAACGGTTTAAGCCAGCGCGACGCGCTCGCCGCGATTACGATTGACGCAGCGCAGCTTTTAGGAATTCAAGCCCGCGTCGGCTCGCTCGCCGCCGGAAAAGACGCCGACTTAGCTTTATTCGACGGCGACCCGTTTGAGTTTACGACACACTGTGTCGGAACAATTATCAACGGCAACGTTGTGAGCGAAGTTGTCAGATAGAAGTTAATCTATTCGGGTAAAAACAAAATCGGATGAAGTTTTTAACTTCATCCGATTTTGTTTTTTGCTTTGATTCGACACTCAATTCTTTTTCATAAATTGCGGACTTGGAAGCGTTGGATTTGGTGCAGGCGGTTTCAATTCTTTTGGCAAAAGGTGAAGTTCAATTTCTGCTTCTTCTTTTAAACCGCCCTCAATAAAGGTTATTTGCTCTGTTGAAAGTCCTCTAGTTTTGAAAAAGTATTCTTTTATTTTATTAAGACGCTTTCTGTATTCATTTAAAGGGAGCTTGTTGTCGAAATAAACTAATACATATCCGTTATTATCTTTACTACTAGAGATGTGAAAATAAAAATTGTCTAGTCTAGCGTAAAGCATAAACCAGTCTTTTTTCTTGAAATTCGGATTGTTAAAATCAATTCTTTCAAGTGGATCGTATTGAGCTTCAGGTGAAAAGGGTGCAAAACCGTTGCATCTTAAATGATTGTCAGCCTTTTTTGGAATATAAACCATTCCAACGAATTCTCTATGGGGCGAAAAACTATATCGCAAGCCTTCCTCAGCATTTGTGCAAACCATAAAAAAATAAGGCTCTAGAGTAGCAAAGCACTTGACTTGAAGTGCTAAGCTGCTCAAATGGAACAACTAAACCGATATTATCGGCGTTCCAAAATTAGTGAACGTAAAACTCGCCAAATCATTCGCTATT
>JALZCH010000100.1 GCA_030863175.1 Acidobacteriota bacterium
GCTTTAATCGTCAGCACGCCGGTTTTGTAAGTTTCGACCACACGCTGGCGCAAATCCAAAGAATAGGCTTTCATTCGTGGAATTTTACAGCATAAACTAGTCGCACTCAATCAAGAATCGCTATAAGTTCAATATAAATTGTAAAACGTGAAACATTAAAAAAAAAACTAAGCAACTTTTTTATCAGAAGCCGAAAGATAAACTAGAAGCGTGGATAAAGCCGTAGGAGTAATTCCAGGAATTTTACGCGCCTGACCAAAAGTTTGGGGACGAGACCGCTGCAGGCGCTCGATCATTTCGTGGGATAATCCGCTGATTTTCTGAAATTCAAAACTTTCGGGTACTCGCAAAGAATCGTGTCGGTTAACTCTGTTATTAATATTTTGCTGACTTTCGATATATCCTTTATAAATCGAATCAGCTATTACCGAATCAAGTTCTGTTTTTTTGGCAATCTCTTTTAAATCAAGCGGCAAAAGACGAAATATCAACTCAGAACCAACGTTGGGTCTTTGAGCAAGTTGCGCCAATGTAAACGAATCACCTAAATCACAACCCAAAATCTGGGAAGCTGTTGAATAAACAACATCCGAACGTTTAAAACGAATATTATTAAGTGCATTATAGAGTTTAGTAATACGTTCTCTTCGTTGATGAAATCGATTCCAGTCCGGGTCACCGACAAGACCGATTTCACGACCTTTAGGAGAAAGCCTCATATCAGCATTATCGTGTCTTAAAGTTAAGCGTGCCTCGGCGCGCGAGGTAAAAATCCGATACGGCTCATCGACTCCATGTTGAAGCAAATCATCTATCAATACGCCTATATAAGCTTCGTCTCGACGAAGGCGAAACTCTTTTCTGCCGGACACTTTTAAGGCAGCGTTGATTCCAGCCATTAACCCCTGACATGCAGCTTCTTCGTAACCGGTTGTTCCATTGATTTGCCCGGCAAAAAATAAACCTTTAACCGATATGGTTTCCATCGTCGGCTGAAGCTGCCGAGGATCAACATAATCGTATTCAATAGCATACCCTGGACGGATGATTTGAACGTTTTCCATTCCGGGAATCATTCGAACCAATTCTTGCTGTAGATTGGAGGGCAAAGAAGTTGAAAAACCGTTCAAATAAACTTCGTTCGTGTTGTGTCCTTCAGGCTCTAAAAAAAGTTGATGCCGGTTTTTATCAGCAAATTTTATGACTTTATCTTCAATCGAAGGACAATAGCGGGGACCGATCCCTTTAATCTTGCCTGAGTAAAGAGGCGATTCGTGAAGATTTTCTCGAATCTTGTTATGCAAATCTTCTCCTGTATAGCCAATATAGCAGGTGATTTGAGGTTGTTCAATTTTGTCCGTGGCAAATGAAAAAGCAACTGGATTCTCATCGGCTGGCTGCGGTTCGAACGCATCCCAATCAATCGTTCTACCATCAAGCCTCGGTGGGGTTCCCGTTTTTAACCTTCCAACAGGAAATCCGAGCCTTTTTAAACTTTCAGCCAACTCGATTGATGCAGGTTCTCCAGCACGCCCTGCTGAAAAAGTGCGCCTACCGGTATGTATCGTACCGTTCAGAAAAGTGCCTGTAGCAACGACAACTGCGCGAGCGGCAAATCTCCTCGTATCCTGTAATTCAACACCCAAAATGTTATTGTCTTTGACAATAAAATCAATGACAATCCCTTGTCGCAAGTGGAGATTAGGAATTGCTTCCAAGGTTTGCCGCATTTCAGTGCGATAAAGAGCACGGTCGGCTTGGGCGCGGGGAGATTGTACTGCCATCCCACGCGAGCGATTTAGAAGCCGAAATTGGATTCCGGTTCGATCAATAATCCGCCCCATTATTCCACCAAGCGCATCTATCTCGCGGACCAAGTGACCTTTAGCAATTCCGCCCACAGCCGGATTACAGGACATCTGCCCGATTAAATCTAAATTTATTGTCACCAATGCGGTTTCAGCCCCGAGGCGAGCCGATGCAGCGGCAGCTTCACAACCGGCGTGACCCGCACCTATGACAATAACATCAAAAACTTCATCGAAAATCATAAGCTAATAGTGATGCAAAAAATCTACTTTCCGATGCAAAAGGTTGAAAAAATACGAGTTAAAACATCTTCGGAAGTTGTCTCTCCAGTTATTTCGCCGAGCAAACGCAAAGCGTTATGAAGTCCGACTAAAACAATCTCTTCGCTTGCTTTCATCGTTAGCAGATCGAAGGATTCGCTAACTTCAAATTGCGCACGTCGGAGTAGATCGTAGTGCCGGGCATCGGAAATAAGAAAACCCGAATTTTCAAAATCTTGTGAAGCGAACGGAGCAATCAATTCTTTTCTCAGCAAATCCAATCCCGAGCCTGTTTTTGCGGAGATTCTCACAATTTTATCGCCCGCTGGAATTATTGTCGAATCAAAACCAAAATTTAAATCCGTTTTATTAATCGCTATCATACGTAAATTTTCTTCAGTGGCTCTAAGAACCTCAAAATCTTCATCTTGTAATGGCAACGATCCGTCTAAAACGACAATTACCAAGTCAGCATCGGCAATTGCTCTGCGGGTTCTTTCAACTCCGATAGTTTCAACTTTATCAGTTGATTCGCGCACACCGGCAGTATCGAAAAGGGAAATAGGTATTCCATTAACCGATAAACTCTCTCGCAAGCTGTCACGGGTTGTTCCCGGAATTTCAGTAACAATAGCTCGCTCTTGCCCTATTAAACTATTAAAGATACTAGACTTACCTACATTTGGGCGTCCAACCAGAGCTACCTTTAAACCTTCGCGCAAAAGCCTGCCGGCGCGAAAAGTTTCGGCTAACGATCCGATGGATTTGTTTATTTCCAAAAGTTTATTCTTGATGTTCTCAACAGCAAAATTAGGCAAATCGTCTTCGACAAATTCGAGCGCCGATTCGAGAACGACAATAATATTCAGCAAATCGTCTTTGAGCGGTTGAAGCTGATTGGAAAGCTCGCCGCCAAGCTGTTTAGCGGCTTGCCGAACTGCGGAGACGGTTTGCGCGTCAATCAAATCGCGGACCGCTTCTGCCTGACTCAAATTTAGTTTTCCGTTTGCAAGCGCCCGAAGCGTGAATTCTCCGGGTTCAGCGAGACGAGCATCAAACTGTAAAGCCGCATCAACAATTTTTCGCAGCAAAACCGGCGACCCGTGACAACTGATTTCCAAGACATCTTCGCCTGTAAATGAAAACGGCGATTTGTAAAAAGTTAAAACCGCTTCGTCCAAAACGTCAAAACTTAGAGGCTCATAAATTTTCCTTAGAATCGCACTTCGCGGCTGTGGTGAGAAATCTTCATCGAAAACGAGTTTTCTCCCGATTTCGAGAGCGTTTTCGCCGCTCAACCGAACAACGCCGATTCCGCTTCTACCGAGCGGAGTTGAAATAGCAACAATTGTATCCACAACATTGTAACGAAAGATTTAAATTTTCAGTCGAATCTGCAAACGGCGGTTTTTTCCTTCTCCAACCGACTCAGTTTGCAAATCTTCTTCCTCAGCCAAACACATATGAATCGTCCGCCGTTCGCTCGAATTTAAAACGCCGAAAGTAAACGGTCTGCCGTTTTTGCGTACGCTATCGGCGGCAAACCGCGCCATTGCTTGCAATTCGGCTCGTCGTGTTTGCCGATAGCCGTCCGCATCGCATATAAAACGCTGCTCGCGCGGTAAATCACGCCCGTAAATTTGAAACAAAATATGTTCGAGTGCATCGAGCAGCTCTCCGTTTTCGGCAAGCAAAAGTCGAGCGTCTTCTCCTGTTATATCTAACAAAACACCTTCCGAGGTTTGCTTTTCAGTCGCTTTCAAATCAAATTTAAAACCCTTAAAGAAAGAGTTTAAAAAATTTTCATAATCCATAATCCAGAAACTCCGAATTGATTTTCTCATTCTGTCGATATGGTTTCAAGGAAGGTTATAAAAATCAAATAAAAGCTGTTTTTCGATCCGCTTGAAATTAGAAAGATTTAACAGATTGATTCATAAAGCCGTTTTAAATCAGTTATATGCATTTCAATGCTAAACTCTTTCTTCGCATAATCATATGCGCGTTTGCTTAATTTGATTCGTTGCTTTTCGCCAATTGCCAACAAAGACAGTTTTTTGCTCAAATCATTAAAGTTCTGGGTTTGAAAAATTTCTGCAAACTCTCCGTTTTTCGAAATTTCCAGATTAGGAGAAATGTCTGACAGAACGCATGGAACTCTTGCCAGCATTGCTTCTATAACTGCGATTGGTAATCCTTCATGCAGGGTCGAAAGAACAAAAACATCGAGCGCCGCCAAAATATCGGGCACATCCCGGCGAGCGCCGAGAAAATGTGTTTTATCGAGTATATTGTTTTGTTTGCAGAATTTAACTGCTTCGGCGAATTTCGTTTCCGCCTCTGTTTCAAAACCTCCGACAAAAAGGCAGTGTGCATTTGGAATTGTTTTAAAAAAATCGGGAAGAGCCCGGCATAAGGTCATCTGATCTTTGCGCGGCTGGGCGTAAAAATTTCCGATCATTCCGATTAATAAAGCATCGTTCGGAACCTTTAAATCCCGACGTAAATTTTGATTTGACGGCTGCAAACGACGTTCATCAACTCCATTGTAAAGCACAGTAAAGTTTTGGCTTATATCAAAACCTTCGGCGGCGAGCCAACTTAAAAGCTCGCGGCTGACAGCAATGTTTTTCGCAGTTCGAGGAATTAAGAATTTGAGAATTTGACGGTTTTTCTTATCCGGAACAAAGCCGTGAAAGCTCAAAACCAATTTAGCTTCTGTTCCGAAGGCGGCAAGATAGGCGTGGATGCCTTCAACTGCTTGATTTGCGTGAACGATTTGGATTTTTCGGCTTTTGATGATTCTGCGTAAACGAACGACGATTTTTAAATCAATCGGCAAACGGCGTTTAAGCTCAATAATTTCAATCCCCGAATTTCTAAAATCTTCCGATAATTCGCCTTCGCCGGTAAGAGCCAAAGTCAAATCTAGATTGTTCGCCAACGCGTTTCGGCAAATATCGAGTTCGAGCGTTTCGGCACCGCCACGTTTTAAAGAATCGAGAATATGGAGAACTTTCATTCAAATCAAATGCCGCGTGACATTTCAGAGAGAAAAATGTTTTCATCATCTAAACAAATTTTCAAGGCAAGGTGAAATTTTATCCAATGAGCGGCAAAGCGAAAACTCTCAGAGAACTCAAGTCGAGCGGCTACGAATCGCGCACGATCAAAGACGAAATGCGTGCCAATTTGATTCGCAAAATTCGTGCGGGCGAAAAGCTTTTTTCGGGCATCGTCGGTTACGAAGAAACAGTTATTCCTCAATTAGTTAACGCAATTTTAGCAAAGCATAACATTATTCTTTTAGGCTTACGCGGACAGGCGAAAAGCCGAATTATTCGACAGCTTACGGATTTACTTGATGATGAAATTCCGATCATTGCGGGCTCGGAAATTAATGATAATCCCTTCACTCCTTTGAGCGCCTTTGGTCGCCAGCAAGTTGAGCAACACGGGGACGAAACTAAAATTGATTGGGTCGGACGAGAGCAGCGTTTCGTCGAAAAGCTCGCGACGCCCGACGTAACGATTGCCGACATCATCGGTGATGTCGATCCTATCAAAGCCGCAAAAGGCGGGCATCTTTTATCGGATGAATTAACGATTCATTTCGGCTTGCTTCCACGAGCCAACCGCGGGATTTTCGCCATCAACGAATTGCCGGATTTGGCTGGAAAAATCCAAGTCGGACTTTTTAACATAATGCAGGAAGGCGATGTCCAGATTAAAGGCTATCCGGTTCGCCTGCCGCTCGACGTGATGCTCGTTTTTTCGGCAAATCCTGAAGATTACACGGCTCGCGGCAAAATCATCACGCCATTGAAAGATCGCATCGGCGCTGAAATTATGACGCATTACCCGAAACATCTAGGTCTCGGCGTCGAGATTACCAAACAAGAAGCTTGGACAGAAAGAGATTCCGGCTTGTCGGTTTTCATACCCGAGTTCATTTCGGAAATCGTCGAACAAATCGCTTTCGAAGCGCGTGACGATCAACGGATTGATAAACGCAGCGGTGTTTCTCAGCGCCTGCCAATTACGGTTCTTGAAGCTGTCATCTCAAATGCCGAACGCCGCTCGCTCTTAAACGACGAACAGGAAATTGTGCCGCGAATCTCGGACGTTTATTCGGCGCTTCCGGCGATGACCGGAAAAATGGAGCTTGAATACGAGGGTGAACAGGTCGGAGCCGAACGTGTGGCGAAAGATTTAATCAAACGCGCTTGCGGACAGATTTTTGAAGGCTTTTTCGTCGGCATTGATTTTACGCCCACTATTCGGTGGTTTGATTCGGGAAATAAATTAAAGCTCGCCGACACGGCAGCCGCCAACGAATGCGTGTTTTTTCTGGAAGACGTTCCGGAATTGGTCGAAACCGCGCTTGTGCCGTTTGATTTCGACCGGAGCGATGAGGCAAAGCTCGTTTCTGCCTGCGAATTCGTTTTGGAAGGCTTATACGCACAAAACAAAATTTCACGCAACGAAGAAGGCGGTTTTGAAGCCATTACAAAAGCGCGCAAAGATCGCCGCGGAATGATTTACGACGATTTGAGCGATTTGGATAATTTTAATTAAAACTCTGGAAAACACGAAAACACACAAAATTTCACGAACGAATTTGTTTGTCTAATTTCGTGTGTTTTCGGTGTTTCCTATCGCTCAAAAATAACTTGAGCGATAGCATGTTCAGTTGTGTGAGATAGCGAAAGATGCGCTTTTGTGGCACCGAGCGCATCGAAAATCTGCTTTGCGCCGCCGCAAATTTCCAAACGAGGCGCGCCGTTTTCGTCGCCGCAGATTTCGATGTCCTGCCACCCAACGGTTCCGCGCCAGCCGGTTCTTAAAGCCTTCATTGTAGCTTCTTTAGCGGCAAATCGCGCAGCGTAATGCTGCGCAGCGACAACGCCTTTGCCGTTGCAATAAGCGCGCTCTCGCTCAGTAAAAACGCGCTCGACAAATCGCGGCGTACGCTCGATTGTTTGCCGAATGCGGTAAACTTCTACTATGTCAATTCCGATTGAAACTATCACGACAGAAAATCTAACTGACCAGAGTTTAGCCGAAAAGGGTTTTTATTGGCGAGAGAAGGATGGCGTTCGTGTTTTAATCTGCGCCGCTTTGGAACGAGAAGGCTTTATAAATGGTTTTTCGACCCGAATCGGTGGTACGAGCCCTTTTCCCGAAAAAGATTTAAATCTGGCGGGTTTTGATGACGATTTGGCGGAAAATATATACGAAAACCGACGTCGCTTTTTAAAAGCGTTTGAAGGCGAATGGAAAATTGCCTCGTGCTGGCAGGTTCACGGCGACAAAATCCGTTTTGTTAAAGACTTTGCGGATGCGGACGACGGCAATCACAAAATGGATGCGCTCATCTCGGATGCACGTCGAATTTTACTCGGAGTAAAAACTGCGGATTGCGTTCCCGTTTTGCTGGGAGACGTTAAAACGCGAGCGTTTGCCGCGATTCACGCCGGATGGCGCGGTACTGTAGCTTCAATTGTTCCGAAAACAATCAATGAAATGCGGGAAAAATTCGGTACAGATCCGCAGAATTTAATTGCCGCAATTGGTCCGGCGGCTTCCGGCAGAAATTACGAAGTCGGCTCGGATGTAATCGAGACATTTCAACAAAACTTTTCCGAAAACTATCAGGATTTTTTCACGCCGACGCGCGAAAATCACGCGCTCGTTGATTTATTCAAAGCCAATCGTTTTCAGCTTTTGTCAAACGGCGTTGCACCCGAAAACATTTATATTTCAGAGCTTTGCACAATGGAGCGAACCGATCTGTTTTTCTCTTACCGTGTAGAAAAACGTCTTTACGGCAAAACCGGTAGATTGCTTTCGGTAATCGGCAGACAAAATTAGACTCCAACACAAAGACACGGAGGCGCAGAAAAATTTCATTCGTTTTTCTGCGCCTCTGTATTTTTATGTTTGAAACTTTATCGGACAGACGCGCTCAAAGTAACATCGCCGCTGCGGGGCGGATAGCAAACTTCGTCGGTGCAGCTCTGATAGTCAACTACGGCGCGGATTCTGGCAACATTGCCTTTAAAAGTCGGCGGCACGGTCACATTTACCCGGAGAATTGTCCGCCCATCGTAAATGCTCAAAGGCGTATTGGAAAAACTAAAAGATTTAACTTTCCCTCGCGGATAATTAACTGCGCCGAATTTCAATCCAGCACCAGAAATTCTTAATCTGGTTGGAATAAGCTCACGCTTGCTCGGTCTGTTCGAATTGATGTGCAAATCGCCCGGAATGTCCAAGATAATTGAAACAACTGCAGTTTTGCCTTTTTCAAGCCGTCCGTTACCGACTTCGCCGCTAATGTTGATGTTTTGCGCCGAGGTTTCGGACGCCGTGCCAAAAATGAAGACAAACGCCAAAACGAAGATAATTTTACTTGCCAATTTATAAATCATATTCTTTCGTAATTTCGGAGAGTATGTTTCGGATTTTACCGACAAAATAATTTCAAGCGCAAATTCGCTCGGTATAGAAAATACGGCTCAAACTAATTTTTGGTTCAAATGGCAGTGATTTGCACCAGATTCGGCGCTTGTTTAGCCGCAAGCTGCCCGCAAGCTGCATAAATATCGCGACCGCGGGGACGACGGACAAAAGCGTCAACGCCTTTGCTCGCCAGAATTTCCTGAAAACGCTCGATTTGGTCCCAGGAAGACGGACGATATTCGAGCGGTTCGGCGGAATTGTGCGGAATCAAATTGATTTTAACGTGCCGGAAATTGTATCGGTTGATTAAATTTGCAAGCTGCCGCGCATGTTCGTCCGTATCGTTTACGCCCGCAAGCATCACGTATTCAAAAGTAAAACGCTCGTTCGGTTTCAAAGATTTTTCAAATTCCTGACAAGCTTGCATTAAATCGTCAATTTTCCAGCGTTTGTTGATCGGCATTAATTTGTTCCGCAGCTCATCGTTCGGCGCGCTCAAAGAAATCGCCAGATGTGGGCGCGCTTCTGTTTTCGCAAGCTCGTAAATTTTCGGCACAATTCCAGCAGTCGAAACAGTCACGCGGTTCGGCACAATAAACAAACCTTCTTCGTCTGACATTATTTTTAGAGCTTTGAGCAGATTTTCAAAGTTCAAAAACGGCTCGCCCGCACCCATCGCCACGAGATTTGTCCCGTGCGGAGTTCCGTTTCCGGCGCCGTAAACGTCGTTTAAAACGATTATGATTTGTTCGACGATTTCTCCGGCGCTCAAATTTCTGAGCAGACCTAATTTCGCCGTCAAACAAAAATCGCATTTCAGAGGACAGCCAGATTGCGATGAGAAACAAATCGTGTCGCGGTTTTCCGTCGGAATAAAAACAGCTTCAACCGGCAGATTGTCTTCGGTTTTCATCAAAAAACGCCGGGTTCCATCTTCGGAAACATATCTCGATTCAACTGTTAAACTACGCGTTCTCGCATTTTCGGCGAGTTTTGCGCGAAAATCTTTAGGCAAATCGGTCATCGCGTCAAAAGATAAGACGCGCCGATTGTGCAGATTCTTAAAAATCTGTTTGGCGCGAAACTTCGGCTCGCCCAGATTTTGGACAAACTCAGTTAGTTCAGCTGATAACAATCCTGTTAAATGCGTTTTCTGTTCCATTTCTTTTGATTTTAGCTTATTTTAAAAGTAATTCTTCGCGCTTTATGTCAAAAAATAAAATTTACGGTTTGACAACTCGTCAATGGACCGCTTTGCTCGTCGTTGTCATTGGTTTAATCATTTTCGGCTGCCGCGCCTGCTACAACTTCATAGGCGAGCGAATGCCGAACAATGCAAACGTTGTTGTCGAATCAAACCAAACTAACAAAAAACCTTCGCGCCCGACACAAAATCCTTCCTCGAGTTTAACAGTCGAACAAGCGACGGAAATTTATTTGAGATTGGGAAATCCGAGCGGAGCAAACAATTCTGATCCGAACAACTATTTGATGGTCAAACCGTATTATGCGCTGTCTTACAATCGCTCGCGCGGAACTGCAAATTGGGTTTTGTGGCGCGTCACGCAAGCTGACATAGGAGATGTTGATCGCGGTAATTTTCGACCGGATGACAGTTTACCCCCAAATTTTCCTCGGATTACTCCAAATGATTACACCGGGAGCGGTTTTGATCGCGGACATATTTGTCCTTCAAAAGACCGTTCAAACACTCGTGAGGCGAATGACGCGACTTTTTTAATGACAAACATCGTTCCTCAGGAGCCGGAAAGCAATCAGGGAGTCTGGAAAACTCTCGAAGATTACAGCCGCGATTTGGTTGAGCAAGGAAACGAAATTTATGTCGCCGCCGGCGTTTCCGGCGAACGCGGGCGAGTGAAAAATAAAGTAACCGTTCCCGTAAGTATGTGGAAAATAGTTGTAGTTTTGCCAAGTGGTTCTGATGTTTCAGATATTAATGGAAACACGCGAATTATTGCGGTTGACATTCCAAACGCGAAAGGTGTTCGTAGCGAAGATTGGCGCAAATATCGAACGACGGTTCGTCAAATTGAACAAAAAACCGGATACAATTTGCTTTCCGTCTTGCCGCCAAATGTTCAGGATTCAATCGAAATGAAAATGGACAGCCGGTAAGCTTTTTTTTTGATTTAAACTCCTCCTGCTTGCCATTGTTTGATGGTGTCAAGCGGATAAATAAGCATCAGAATGTTCAGCAACAAACTATCTCGAATCCAGAAAATCAATATCGTTTCGATTACCAGAAAAAAAAACAGGGAGCGCACAAAACCCAAACTGCGGGCGATTGCGAAACCGACTCCGCAACTTAAAACATCGCCGAATGAGTTGATAATTGTGTCGCCGTAATAACCGAGTGCCGCAGTTGTTTCTCGGTAACGTTCAATAATAAAACTGGAATTCTCTATAATTTCCCAACCGGATTCAATTGCAATCGCCAGCCAGAGCTGCCATTCTCGCCGCCAATGCGGAAAAATTAAAGTTATCAGCCAGCAGAAAAGAAATCCGTGCAAAACGTGCGTAAAGCTGTAAGGGTCAAGCAAGTGTTGAGAAGTATTTGAACTCCAGGCATCGCTCACCCAGAGAAAAATCTGTCCGCATTCGCAGAACCATAAACGTTTTTGAGTGTGAAGCACCGCAAAGAGAACCAAAACCGTTACTGCAATTGCAATCCACGCCCAATTTTTTCTCGAAAGAATTTTTCGCATTTTAATTGCCGATTTATGTTTCAACTGCCTTGGTTTTAACGCCTTCCAGATTTCCCTCACCGCCAATGCCGACTATGTAAATATTAATTTGCACATCGCCGACTTTGAAAACCTTAGTGTTTTTTAGCTTTGTTGCGAGCAAATCTTTGAGTTTCAAATATTTCTCTACTTGCGCCTTTTCTTCGTCTCCAAACCAGTCCTGCATTTCGGTCGGGTGCTTGAAAAAATCATCCAGAGTTTTTTCCGCAACTTTCGCGTTCGGCTTTTCTCCGGCAAGTTTTAAAACAATTTCGCCTGAAATCTCATCAATGGGTTTGTCTGTTTTCCAAACAAACGCTTCAAATTCTGCGTCGGTTTCGCTGATATAAAACAAACCTTCGCAGGCTTCTTTCAGAATTGGTAATAAATTTTCCGATTTGTTTCCGAGATTATTTTCCGAAGATTTTTCTTCCGCAGATTTTTTTTCCGATTTCATTTTCGAGTTTCGAAGTTTTTTACTCATTGGCGAAAATTTCTCACTTTTCGCAAATTGCTGTGAAGTCTAACATTTCGCCCGCCAGTCGCCAAATCAATTTTAAGGCGGAAAAACCTGTGAATTTGTGTCAAATTTTTTCGTAAAAAAAACCTGTGGATAACTCTTGCATTTTGGTTTGATTTCGTGTTAGTCTTTGCCCCGTTTTGATATTTTCAACTGCCCGTAAATTATTGAAAGTAAAAGAGTTAAAGTAAAACCTTAGCTTTTCTAAACTTTTCCACAACCCTGTGGAAAAACCTGTGGAAAACTTTTTGGAAGCCGGGTTTTCTACCTTGTTTTTTAGACATTTGCGGGCTTGAAAGAAAAGTTTTTGATGAACATTGGAACACGAAAATTTTAAGCAATTTTTTAACGATTCAATTACTAAAAAATGAATTTTGGAGACAAAAATATGACCCCCTCGGCTGAACAACAAATTTGGAACAATGTTTTGCAATCGGTGGAGCGAAGAATCAACCGGCACATTTTCGATACTTGGTTTCGTCCGATTCAGTTTGAAGGCTGCGATCACGCGCAGGGTTTGGTGCGGCTGCACGCGCCGAGCAAAGTCAGCAAGGATTGGATAAGCAGTAATTATTCAGAGCTCTTAAATAAATCGTTGAAGGAAATGAATTTAGGCAGCTACCGTTTTGATTGGAGCTGGGACGAAACCGAAAGCGAACGGCTCGACGAAGAAAACTCATTCGATAATACGGAAGAAGATAAAAATGAAACAGAATTAAATTTTTCTCCAAGCCAAAATCAAACCGTAACAAACGGCAAAACGACGAATCTTTTTTCAATTCTCGATTCGGTTGAAGCCGGAGCCATCAAATCGGCGACGCCGACGACTTTCGTTGACATTGAACCGGTCGAGCTATCTTTAAGCCAGAAATACACTTTCGGAACTTTCGTAGTTGGCTCCTGTAATCAATTCGCTCACGCCGCCAGTCTTGCCATCGCCGAAGCTCCGGGAAAAACCTACAATCCTTTATATATTTACGGTGGTGTTGGACTCGGAAAAACTCACCTGATGCACGCCGCCGGTCACGCTATTAAAGAACGCAATCGTCATTTGCGCGTTTCCTACATATCAGCGGAAAAGTTTATGAATGAACTAATTAACGCGATTCGTTACGACAAAACTCAAACTTTTCGCGAGAAATATCGTTCCATTGATGTCCTCTTAATGGACGACATTCAGTTTATGGCTGGAAAGGAGCGCACGCAGGAAGAGTTTTTTCATACATTTAACGCGCTTTACGATAAACAAAAACAAATCGTAATCACTTCCGATTGTCCGCCGCGTGAGATTCCGACTTTGGAAGAACGTCTGCACTCGCGTTTTGAATGGGGTTTGATTGCGGACATTGAACCCCCGGATTTGGAAACTAAAGTCGCAATTTTAAGACGCAAAGCAGATTTGGACGGAGTTGATCTTCCGGATGAGGTGGCGCTTTTTGTCGCGTCGAAAGTTAAAAACAATATCCGCGAACTCGAAGGTTCGCTTGTGCGTCTAGTCGCGATTTCTTCTTTAAGAGGTTTGCCGATCTCGAAACTCCTCGCGCAGGACGCGATTCGTAATATTTCCGACGGCGATAAACCGGAAGGAATTACGATGGATAAAATTCAAAAAACGGTTGCGATGCATTACCGGCTGTCAATCGAAGAGTTAAAGTCAAAGAATAACTCTCGACAGGTCGCCGTGCCCCGGCAGGTGGCGATGTATTTGTGTAAACGCTTGACTCGTCATAGTTTCCCGGAAATCGGACGAGAGTTCGGCGGAAAGCATCATACGACAGTTATTCATTCGTTCGAAAAGATAGATTCATTAATTCAGGAGGATAAAAATTTCCACAGGGTCGTTTCCGAGCTAATTGATAATCTTACCAGTTAGTTACGGGAAAACTGTGAAAAAAGATTTCCACAGGCAAAGAATTTTTAAACCTGTGTTTAGTTAAATTATTTCAGCGATTAAACAATTTTTTTCCACATTTCCACAGGCTGTTAAAAATTTGCCCTGTGGAAACTGTGGAAAACTCTCTGTGGAAAAAGTTTTCCACAGGCGGACGTGTCTTTTCCACAGCATTTTCCACAGGGTTTTCCACAGGAATTTTTGCTGTAAATCTATTTTATGTAATTATTTAACAAAAGTTTTCCACATTTCCACAGCCCCTACTACTACTACTAAGATAAAAAGAGAAAATATGTATTTAGTTAAAGTAGTAAAAGGGATTGCAAATTTAAGGTAATAATTGGGTTATTAATGAAGATTGAAATTTGAAAGAAATTTAATTTTGAAAAATCTACAAATATGAAATTAATCTTGTTCAAGATGATTCTTATTTGGAGATTAAAATGTGGAAGAAAATTGATTTTGAAAAACTATCGAATCTGGAATTAATCTTGTTCAAGATAATTCTAATTTTGCTATCGGTGTTGATGCTAACTAAGTTCGTAATTGCCGAAGTAAAATCTCTAATAAACGGTTTCGGGTAATAATCTAAAAAAGGAAGAATTGAAATGGAATTTACAGTTAGTCAGGAAGCTCTCAAAAATGAATTGGGATTTGTTCAGGGAATCGTCGAGCGAAAAAATACGATTCCGGTTTTGGCAAATATTCTGATCGAATCAATCGGCGAAAACACGATTCGCATCACCGGAACGGATTTGGATGTGACTATTCGTTGCGAAGCGCAAGCCGATATTAAAACCAGCGGAGCGATGTGCGTCTCCGCCAGAAAACTTTTCGATATTGTTCGTCTGCTGCCGGATGCGCCGGTGAAATTCAGAAAAGATGAGAACGATTGGGTAAAGGTCGAATGCGGGCGCTACAACAGCCGTCTCGCAGGCGTTGGGCGCGAACAGTTCCCGGAGGTTCCGGCTTTCAAATCAGCGCCGTTGCGCCTGCCTTCAGAGCTTTTCCGAAATTTTATTAAACACACGGCGTTCGCCATCACTCAGGAGCAATCGCGATTCACTTTGTCCGGCGCAAAATTTATGCTCGGTTCGGACGGCGCGCGAATGGTAACAACCGATGGGCACCGTTTGGCGTTTATCGAAAAGAACGATTTGGGGGAAGCAGCTCCGGCAGAAGCGATTGACGTGCTGGTTCCTAAAAAGACTTTGAGCGAATTGACCAAGCTCGCCGAAACCGCAACAGGCGACATCGCGTTAGGCGAAGATTCTAATCACATTTATTTTGAAGTCGGCTCGCGCTTGCTCGTTTCCAGAAAACTGACCGGGCAATTTCCGAATTACGAAATGGTGATGCCGAAAAACAACGACAAAACGGCGCGCTTTGATGCAGTTGAATTTAACAACGCTCTACGCCGCGTCGCGCTGATGGCTGATGACCGGACGAAAGCCGTCAAACTGGAATTTAAATCGGGCGCGATTCAAATCGGCGCGAGCGCGGCTGAAGAAGGCGAGGCAATTGAGGAAATTGCGACGGATTATCAAGGCGAAGATGTCGTTATCGGTTTTAACTCGCAATATCTTCAGGAGTTCTTCAACGTTGTCCGCGATGGTGCCGTAGCTTTTGAATTCAAAGACGGCAATGCGCAGGCGCAGCTAGTCCCGGTTGTCGAAGAATCGGCTTACGATTACAAATATATCGTGATGCCGATGCGTGTTTGATAAAATTTGTAAATAATGACTTTTAAAGGCGATCTTTATCGCCTTTTTTTTTGCCATCGAAAATTTTTGTCACAAATCGGAAAATCGCGGTGTTTTTTAGATGACTGACCGAAATAATTCTAAAAAACAGAGGAGTCGTAAAAAAAGATGAGAAAGATTTTCCAATGCGCGCCATATTTTCGGATTGTGGCGTTTTTTGTTTTGTTTGTTTTTATTTCCTTCGCGGAAACGAGCGAAGTTGGAGCTTTTAACAATTTGAGCAATGAAGAACCCGTCGCAGTAGCTCAAACGCAGATCATCGGCGAATGGACAGCCGAGTTGGGCAAAACGCGTCCTAAAAAGCATGAAGCCGACGAACAGGAAGAAGTTACTAAAAAAGACGGGCTTTATGTGAGCCTTAAACGCCGCACCGAGCGCGGAGGAATGAGCAATTCCGGAAATACATATGACATTTCGGATTTTCAGGGCTTGTCGCGCGAACAGATTACGGGAAGCTCGAACGTTAATTTCAGCTTGCAGCGTGAAGCCGGAACTTTTCAGTTTCAGGGCAGCTTTAGCGCCGGAAAAGGTTCTGGAATTTTTACTTTAACGCCGAATCAGAGCTTTTTAAGTGCAATGAGCAGCCGCGGTTATACTTTGAGCGAAGAAAAACAGTTCGCTTCCGCAATGCTCGACGTTCGCGTCAAAACTGTTGACGATTTGAAAGCTGCGGGTTTTCCGAATCTTTCAATTGACGACGTTTTTAAAGCCACAATTTTCAAAATCACACCGGAATTTGTCAGCGAGATGACTTCAATCGGGTTTAAAGGGTTGGAAATGGAAGATTTGGTTAAGGCTCGGATTTTCAAGATTGACGCCAAATTTGCCCGTGAGGTTAAAGAAATGGGATTTGGCGAAAATCAACCGATGGAAACGCTTGTCAAAATGCGTATCTTTAAAATCACGCCCGAATTTTTGCGCGAAATGCGCACCTCCGGTTTAGAAAATTTGGGTATTGAAGATTTGGTTAAACTTAAAATATTCAAAATTGACACGGCTTTCATTCAACGCGCGCAAGGGGCGAGCAGCGCCAAATTGGATGTTGAAGATTTGGTTCGAATGAAGATTCACGGCAGAGTTGATTAATTTGATTGAGAAAAATCGCAATAAAAAAGGTCAGGTTTTCCTGACCTTTTTTATTACCGTTTTATTTCCGCTTCCCGGTCGAGCAGAAAGAGCTTGAATTCCATTCTTAATCTTTCGAGGCGAGCAAACATTTCCGAACGAGTTTGTTCGATAATTTTTTCTCTGATTTTCAAATCCTTTAATTCCTCAGACTGCTCTTTCGCCAAAGTAAGGGCGGCGGTTCGGAGCAATTCATTTGAATAAAGCGGTTTGCCGCTTTCATCGCGCGCCGTGACTACATCAAGCGTCATTAACGCCTCGCGGCTTCCGAGTTCTTCTCGAATTGTTTGCAATTCTGAGGTGATGCGAGCAATTTCAATTTGCAATTCCTCAATTTTTTGTGGATGTTCTCTCATTAAATTTTATTCCTTTTGTTTGATTGTACTATATTGAAACACCAAAAATGAATCTTCAGAAATACACTTGAAAAGAGTATGTCCTGCCAATTCAAGAGTTTAATAAACATATTTGAATAAGATAAAATTGGAACAAGCTTTGCATTTTAAATCGGCAGTTTGCCGATTTAATTTAGATAAACATTTAGCAGAAAAAGGAGTCGTTTTATGGCACTAGTGATTTGTCCCGAATGCGGAAATGAAGTTTCCGATCAAGCCGTAGCTTGTCCGAAATGTGGGCGTCCGTTTGAAATGCCGACTGTTGTCGTTCCGCCGCCTGTCGCGCCGCGGGAACCGGTTATTGTTACTGAGCCGCCTAGAAATAAAAGTTTTCCGAATTGGATTTTCATCCCGATTATCATCGTTTTGGCGGTAGTCGCTCTGTTTTTATTTATGATGATGCAGGAAAGCGAAGAGAATGATAACCGCGCGCAGGTCAATGTCAGACTGAGAGAAAGCGAAACGGCGTCGCGAACCCGCGCTGTCTCGAACGCCGAAGCTCAGACCGGAACAAGCCAAACCGTAACGACGGCGCCGCAGACAATCGAATCTGCGCCGGTTACGCAAATACCTGATTCGACCGTTTCGAGCGTTCCGCAAACGGCTTATCCGACAACCGGGACAACTTCAAATACAGCGGTGACTTCCGCTCAGCCGAGCGCGGGCAATTTGGAAATCAAAGCGACCGTTGCGAGCAGAACAGGAACGCCGCAGCCCGTCAAACAGGAAAGATTTTATTTGCTCAATAAGAGCTTGGACGAAATTTTAAGCCGCGCCAATATTGATCCGGAAGAAGGCGACCTGGCTTCGACCTGCGCGGCTGCCGTGATTGATCCGGCGAGGCGTGAAACCAGGCAAAAATGTCTTGCGGCGATCAACCCGCACATTGTGTATCGTGTAACGACCGATTCTACCGGAAAGGGCACGTTCAAAGATGTAAAGCCCGACAGCTATTATGTTTTCGGCGTGACGAAAGTCGGAACCGATTCCTATGCGCTCTGGAATACGACTGTGACGGTCACTCCTGGTGAAAATCTGCTCAATTTAAGCGGCAGCGGCGCACCGCTTTCGCCGGTCGGATTAAACAACAGCTCAAGCTATTAAAAATAGTTTTCTTTTGATCGAAGAAAAAGCGAATCATCGGCTGATTCGCTTTTTCTTTTTCATTCGTACCAAAGTGAACAAACAGGAAAATAAGCGCGAGAGAAAATAAAAAAGTCGGTGCCCTTCGCGGCACCACAAAAATAAATACACGGAGGGAAAAATGGCAGAAAAATTAAATGGTAAAAAAATTGCAATCCTAGTTGCCGATGGTTTTGAGCAAGTCGAATTAACCGAGCCGCGCAAGGCTTTAGACGCAGCGGGAGCGACGACGCATATCATTTCTCCGAACACCCGAGAAGTTGAAGGCTGGAATCACTACGATAAAGGAGATAAATTTCCGGTTGATGTTGAATTAAAACAGGCAGATCCTCAGGATTATGACGCGCTGCTGCTGCCGGGCGGTGTGGCAAATCCCGATCAACTGCGGGCAATGCCGGAAGCCGTGCAGTTTGTCAAAACCTTTTTCGACGCCGGAAAACCCGTAGCGGCGATTTGTCACGGACCCTGGACATTAATTGATGCCGGAGTCGTTAAAGGTCGCGAGATGACTTCTTATCATTCGATCAAAACCGACTTGATTAATGCCGGAGCTAGATGGGTTGATGAAGAGGTTATCGTTGACAACGGACTTGTGACGAGCCGCCAGCCTGATGATATTCCTGCGTTTAATCAAAAAATGATTGAGGAATTTGCAGAAGGAAAACACGCGAAACAAGTCGCTTCATCCGCAGGTTAAAAATATTCGACTTAATTTCAAAAAAATGCGCTGCCGGCTTTAATCGGCGGCGCATTTTTCGTTTATAATCGAATCCCGATTTAGCGCAATGAAAAAAATCTATTCTTTTGTTCTCGTTTTCGCTTTCGTTTTTTCTAACAATTTGACGACTTTTGCTTGGGGCGACGAAGGGCACCGCGCCGTTGGTGCTGGAGCCGCCGTGTATCTTAAACCTGAAACTTTGAATCGAGTTACGCAGATTTTGCTTGGCGATTCGATTGCGACGGTTTCGGTTTGGGCTGATACAATCAAACGCCGCGCCGACGAAGATGATTTAGACCCGGAGACAAAATCGTTTTTGGCAAACGACAAAAACGACAAAAACGATACCTGGCATTACGTTGATTTGCCGCTCGATTGCCCGGATTACAATTCGTGCGAAGGTTTTAAACGCCCAGACGACATCGTGCAGATGATTAATTTTTCCGTCCGCCGTTTGAAAACCGGAAAAGACGACCCGCAACATTCGATGTCGGAGCGTAACGCTTTGCGGATGCTGATTCACCTCATCGGCGATTTGCACATGCCATTTCACGTCGGCGCGGGATTTATCAATGAAAACGATTTGAGCAATATTTTGATTGAAACCGACCCGCAGCGAATCAGACAATTCAAATTTATTGACGATCAGGGCGGCAATAAGCTGGTTTTGAAATACAAACCCGTCTTGGGAAAACCCGATGAACCGGAACGCGAAGCGAATCTGCATTTTTATTGGGATGTTGAATTAGTACAGCGTTTGATGTTTGCCGCCAAACGAACGCGCAGCCCGGAAACTTTCGGGAGATTTCTAAAAGAATCAATCAAACCGGAAAGTAACTGGAACGGTCAGGGCAATGACATTTATCAATGGGTGGGGCAATGGGCAACGGATTCGATCAGGCAATCAAAGCAATCAGGTTACAAGAACCTCCGCATTACTGAAAAGCGCGAGCGGGAAATTAATAACAGAAAAGTGACCGATTATTTAATATCGCGCGCCGACGCAGCCGCTTACGATGCTCAAGCGCAGGAAACAGCTCAGCGGCAGATTGCGAAAGCAGGTTATCGCCTTGCGCAAATGCTCGAAGCAATTTACACAAAATAGCGGTTAAAATAATATTTCCTTTAATCAATTCCAGGTTGATACTTGCAAAAAAAATAAAGAAACCTGATAGATTTCAGCGAATTTCGGTGCGTTAATAATTGAAGTCTAAAAATAAAAAAAACTAAAGGAGACAATTATGGCAATTAGCGACAATATTAAGGAAGTTATGGAAAAAATCAGGCAGGAGCACGGAACCGGCAGCACGCCGACGGGCGATGAAGTTCGGAGAAGAGCGTACGCGGCAATAATGAAGGGCGCTAATTCTAATGAATGGAAAGAATATATGAGGCTCTTCGCTAAAAACGAAGCCGAATTGGCTAAGCTGATGCCCGAGCCTGAGTCAAATTCCGGTTCCGGCTCAGGATACGGCTCAGGATATAACAATAATGACGCCGCCCGCAGAAACCTCGCCCGCGTATATCTTCTTGGAAACGGACCTTGCGGAGGCGATTCGCCAACCGGAGCTCCATTGGATTTTGGTGTCGGTAATATTTTGGATTAAGGGCATTAGAGGAAAACGATTCGGCAGATTCGTCGAATTCACCAGAAATTTTCAGGATTTAAAACTTTGAAAGCACTTTCTGAAAACGAGACCGACTTTTTTGATTTGGCTGAATTTAATAAGGAATCTTCATTAAATTCAGCCAAATCTTTAAACAAGAGATGGCAGGATATTTGCACCCGTTTTCTGCCGATTTTTTCAAAAGAAACCGTCTGGCGTTACAGCAGAATTTACGAACCTGATGATCCGGATCAAGGCTGGAAGCTTCACATCTCGGCAACTATTCTCAGCGCCCCGGAAGTTTTGGAAACGGTTGCGCCGTTTTTAAAAACTAAAGGCGCATTATTTAAAGCTCCCTTTTCTCTTCGAGAGGTTAAGAAAATCAACTCAGGCATTTATTATAATTACTCACAAGTCGGCAAAATCATTACCGTCTATCCGAAAACAAACGAACAAGCCGTATTTTTCGCCGAGCAGTTGCATGGCTTAACCGAAAATTTTTCCGCTCCGGCAGTTCCTTTCGATATTCAATTTAAACCGAATAGCTCGGTTTTTTATCGCTACGGCGCTTTTAAAACTTTTGAGTTAAAGGATGCGGACGGTTCAAAAATTTTAGCGATGCGCGACCTCGATGGAAAATTGGTTCCGGATTTGCGTTATGCCCAGCCGCCGCATCCTGAATGGGTTTCAAATCCTTTTGCCGCTGCATCGGAAGAGGCAAAACCTTCCGACACGCCTCTGGCGAAAAATTACAAAGTGTTTCGCGCATTGACGCAGCGCGGCAAAGGCGGCGTTTATCAGGCTGTGGATTTTAGCGGAGACGTTCCACGCTTTTGTTTGGTAAAGGAGGGGCGTAAAAACGGAGAAATTGATTGGGACGGGCGCGACGGATTTTGGCGGGTTCGACACGAAAGCCGCGTTTTGAAAATTCTGCGCGAAACAGGCATCAATGTTCCTCAAATTTATTCTTCATTTGAAACAACAAAAAGTTTTTATCTTGTTACAGAATTTATCGAAGGCGAAACTCTCCACGCCTTTTTACAAAAAAGGCAGCGTCGTCTTGGTATTTCTCAGGCAATAAAATACTCGATTCAGTTATCGAAATTAATAGCTCAAATACACTCAGCTGGATGGCTTTGGAGAGACTGTAAACCCGGTAACCTGATCATCAGCCGGTACGAAGGTTTGAGACCGATAGATTTCGAGGGAGCATGTCCGATTAACCAGCCCGATTATATCCAGTACGGCACTTTGTTTCCGACGTTTTCTGATGAAAGCGAAAATTTCAGAGAATACAGAATAAATCCCGATCTATTCGCTCTGGGATCAATTATTTATCTATTATTTGAAGGTCAATTGCCGAATGTGACAAATACGAGCGGCGCGCCGCAAATCTTACGGAAAGTTCCGGATGAAATAAAGCTGTTGATTTCACAATTACTCAATCCGAATCCGACTAAATACCCGTCAATAAAAACAGTCACCCAAAAACTCGAAAGAACTTTAAAATCGGCTAAAACTTAGCTTGCATAGAATCAATAATCAAATTCGGCTTAAGATTCATTTTTAAAACAATAGCTTGAAACCTTTGATCATTGCGCAACTCGTCAAAAAGCGGTTCTACATTAATCGAGGCGGATGCCGATGAACGCTCCTGAAAAGATTTTTCCAACCAGGAAATCGCGCTGTCTTTATCATTGAGTCCGAGGTAAATTATGGCTCTCTCTCTCGGCGGAATATAATCACTTTCTTCCAATATCTTTAAGTCGTTCAACACTCTATGCGCGTCTGCCCTTCTGTTCAGTTTGCCGTAAGTAAAGCCTAAAACGGCGGCAGTCAACTTTTTTTGATCTTTATTATCCGTAGAATATAACTTTTCAAATATTTTTAAAGCTTCTTCGTATTTATTCCTTTGCAGATGAATCAATCCGACATAATATTTTGCGCCTGTATTATCCGGGTCTTTGTTTAACGCTTTATCAACTTGCGCCTGTGCTTCATCGTACTTACGGGCATAATAATACACTCGCGCGATGTTAATACCGGCGAATGGAGAAAACGGATCAAGTTCTTGAAATTTCAAGCTTTGAGCCAGTGCTTCATCGTATCTTCCGGTTATCGATAGCAGGTGAGAGTATGAGTGATAAGTTTGAGCATAATCGGGATTGAGTTCAATTGCTCGCCAATACTCCTTTTCCGCCGCTTCCCAGTTCCATTCGTACCGGTGTAAAACAACTCCGAGCGCGGCGTGCGATTCGCTGATATTTTCATCAAGACTTATTGCCTTTTCAGCATAAACCTTCGCTAACTCGGAAGCCTCTCCGAAAGGAAGCGGATTATGGTTGACCATACTTCTAGCGACATACGCATTTGCCAATCCCGCATATGCCCGCGCATAGTTCGGATCAATATAAATAGCTTGTTTAAAGGAATCTATTGCTTTTTGAATATTTTCTTTGTCTCTCTTTTTCCAATAATACTGTCCTTGCAAATAGTAATTAAAAGCTTCAGGATTTTCTTGCATACTTGCCGCGAGATGTTTAGGTTTGCCGTTGTTTCCAGCCGGAGATTGCAGTTTTGAGATTACTATTTCGGAAATATTATTTTGAATATGCAGGGGCTCGAATTCTGTTAATAAAAATCTTCTGCTCCAAAGCTCCGCTCCATCTGTTGTATTTACTAACTTTGTTTCAACCAATAATTCCTCGTCTTGCCGATCAATTTTTCCTGTTAAGACGGCTTCGACACCGAGAATTTGTCCGATTTTTATTGAATCATAGTTGTTCTTATAAGCGGAAACTTGCGTATATGGCTTGACCCGCAACCCAGAAGAATCGGATATTTTATCGATTAAGCTTTCCGCCATCTCACCGCCAATATAATCAGCTCTTGAGTCTCCGCTTTCATTGACGAAAGGCAGCACAGCTAAGGTTCGCGGTTCCGTCGCGCGTTGGTAAAGAAGATTTCCGATTAGTAGCAGCAGCAAAACGACCAAAGCCGCGCTCAGAGATCGGTAGAAAAGAGGTTTTTTTACTATTGGCGGTTTTTTATTTTTTACATTTTGAAGCTCTAACATCAGCTCGCTGGCTGACTGAAATCTCTGTTCCCTGTTCTTTTCCAAACATTTTTTGATAACCGGATGGATACCGGATAAAGCAGCTTTGTTATTGAAATTGGAAGTTGAAGCCGGTTGATCGGTCAAAATGGCTGTAATTGTTTCGGCGTCGCTTTTTCGCAAAAAAGGATGCTCGCCCGAAGCCAGTTCGTAGAGTACAGTTCCGAAGCTGAAAATATCGGTTCGATAATCCAATCTCTCGGCTTTCAACTGTTCCGGCGACATATAAGAAACGGTTCCCACAACCAAACCGCTTTGCGAAAACTGGCTGACGTTCTCGCCGCCGTTTTCAGAGTTATGAAACGGTTGAATGATTTTAGCCAATCCGAAATCCAGAACTTTCGCCTGACCGCTCGCCGTTACCATAATGTTTCCGGTTTTAATATCGCGGTGAATAATTCCGCGTGCGTGAGCGGCTTCAATGGCGCTGACTATCTGGCTTGCGAGAGAATGAATCTGTTCAGATGTCAGCCGGCGATTGCGAACTAAGTCCGCCAGAGTCTCGCCTTCGATGTACTGCATTACGATGAAATTATATTCACCGATTTCTTCGATTCCATAAACCGGGCAAATATTCGGGTGATCGAGCATTGCAACGGCTTGAGCTTCCTTGACCAATTGTCGTTTCGCCCATTTATCTCCGACGAGCGCTTTTGAAAGAAATTTGAGTGCGACTTTGCGGTTAAGACGAGTGTCTTCAGCAAGATAAACTTCTCCCATCCCGCCGTTGCCGAGCTTGCTCAAAATTTTGTAAGAGCCGATTGTCTGCCCCGTCAAAGATGTTTCCAAATCGGATTCCAGCACTTTTATTCCGAGATCAAAAGCCGGCTTATCGAGAAATTCCCCGTTGTCTTCAAAAGCGGCAATTAGCGAATCAACTTCTTCGCGTAGCGAGTTGTCTTCGACGCACGCCTCCGACAGATAGACGGCTCGCTCCTCGTCGTTAAGACTAAGTGCTGTATGGAAAATGTTTTCGATTTGTTGCCAGTTGTTATTTTCCATTTCCGATTTCCCGGGCAAGCCAGGCTTTCGCCATATTCCAGTCACGTGCAACCGTAACGGCAGAAACTTTCAACACTTCCGCAGTTTCCTCGAAGCTCATCCCGCCGTAGAATCTGAGTTCGACGACTTTGCATTTGCGTTCGTCTATTTGCGCCAATTTCTGAAGCGCCTCGTCAATTGCCAGCAACTCTTCGGTTTTTTCAGCCGACAAGATCGCCGCTTCCGAGAGCGACACCCGCGTCCCAACACCACCGCCGCGTTTTTGACGTCGCTGATCGCGCGCATAGTTAAGCAGAATCCGGCGCATCAGTTGAGCAGCAATGCCGAAAAAATGAGCGCGATTTTGCCAGTGAACTCGGTTTTGATTAATTAATCGGAGATACGTTTCATTAATTAAAGCCGTTGTCTGATAAGTATTGCCCGGCTTCATCCGCCGCATTTGATAGTGTGCCAGACGGTGTAATTCCTTTTCGACCAAAGGCAGCAGCTTTTCCAGTGCCAAGCTGTCTCCTTTGCTCCAATCAATCAGCAGAGACGTAATTTCTGAGGTGCAAGCCATATTGCGAAATTCAGCTTCTGAGCAGGTTTTAGATTAAAAAAAAGGTCAATGCCGCAAAATTTATCAAAAAACTTTTGATTTTCCTGATAGGTTTCAAAACAAATTGGTGCGTTACATATCAGAGAGACAAATAAGTTGCATTGAAATAGTTTTTTCAATCATAGATTGAATTTTTTTTTGATTAATCCCCTGGTGCGAAGTATTTATAACTCGCAATCCATCAATTTGCAAGATGTTAGCGACTTATCCAAGCAAAAATATGACCGATACGGTAAGAAATTGGATGATGATTGTTCTGACGCTGATTTTTGTAGTCTTTTACGCGGCGGCATTGCTCGGCTGGCTGAGACCTCTAAGCGACATCACACTTGTAACGCGGCTTGAGCCGATTATCTTGGTTATTATCGGGTATTACTTCGGCAGACTGCCTGCCCAGCAAAACGAACAAACGCTCAAAGAAGAAATCTTCCGTCAAACGCAAAAATCCGATGCAGCCCAGCAAGCAAAAGAACAAGCTAATCAGGAACTTGAAGCACTGGAAGAAAAAATAAAAAATGCCGTCGGCGTCTTAGGCGTTTCAATGGCGAAAGCTTCGCCTGCCAAAGATTTCGGAGCTGTGGAAGAAAATACCGCTGTTTTGCAGCAGAAAGTCAGCTCCGCTCTCAAAATTTTGAGGTCTTAGCGAATTTTAACAATCCTGTTCCCGAAAAATGGGAAGATCATTATCGCAAAGCCACAATTGACGCGATGTTTTGCTTGACGACAAAGATTTTTGCTCCGGTGTGGGCGCGATTCGATGAACATTCTTGACGAATTTTGCGAAATTCTCCCGTAGAACGCGGCGACGTCACCTGTTGCTCAAGATTAGCCGTGAATCAGTCAAAGGTGAAAGGGGCTTGCTTTCCATTTCTAAAAAAGCAAGCCCGAATCCAAGCCTTTTCTTTTTGGTTAAGTTTTAACCACGTCTTTTAGTTATCGGAGAAAAAGTTTATATCATCTCTTTCGCCTGCGAGATTTAACACTTGTGCCGGTTGGGTAAATGTAAATTTCTTCGCTGAAACGCTGATTGTATAAGTTTGACCAGCCGGAACATCCGCAAAACGGAAGTAACCGAAAGCACCGGTGAGAACCGTTCTTACCTGCCCCATATCATCAACTAATCTGACTTGAACATTTCTGATACCTCTTCCCGCTGCAGTTATTACGCGACCTGCAACTGTTACGGAAGCAGCAGTTGGTATTGCTTCAAAAATGATGGCATCTGTTTGAAGCGAGCGGTCCTGTTGTCCAGTGGGCACTCCATTCAATGTCAGTAAACGCATATGATAAGGCGATCCTTGTATGCTTGATGCAGAATTATTGGCACCCCAATCCTGTCTTCTCGCAATATGTCCGCCAAAAGCCATCACCGGATTTGAAACGTTCGTTGTGAACGTTACTGTTAAAGCTGCCTTGCTGTTTCCCGTATAATCTCCGGAATATGTATAGCCATTAACTTCCGTGATTGTGCAGCCAAAACAGGTAAATGCTCTTTGCGCGTCAGGCACAACATTAACACCAGCGGCTATAACACGCGGATCAACCGGAATCGTTTTCTGGTGAAATACTGAAGGATCGCATCCTGAAACACCTGAACACGGATTGTTTCCCATCGCAACTGTTTCAGTTCGATCATAAGAAGTTAGATAGTCAATCGCATGTTTCCCCAGCTCTGTTGTGTCATATTCGATGACTATCTTATTGCCGGTTGAGTTTTCTCTTAATCCTGAGAAACGAATGCGATAAGGAATCGAATCACCTTCTCTGTAGTGTGCGTTCTGAGCACCGGCATTTCCGTTGACATATCCTGCTACACCATCACCGGAGTCATTACATGGAACAGGCGGTTGCCCGACACCGCCGTTTCTACACTGATCAAGGTTGGCAGCTTCGTTAAGTAGCATTGCACCTTGCATAGATATTACTTTCAAATTCTGAGCTTGTGCTGTGTTCATTTCCTGTATTGAAAAATAAGCTGTTATGAGAAATGAGATTACAAGCATCAAGAAAGTTCGTAAGTGTGTAGTTTTAGTAAATCTTTTAGTTTTCATTTCTTCCCCCTATTCGTATTTGAAAAATCTCTCTCGCAGTCGCCTAATCTGCTTACATATCTGCAACAAATGAAGGCGATGCACACGTCTCCTGTTTCCATGGCAAAGGGGAAGCACAATTGCAATGGCAATAAAAAGCCGATTTCGCTCAGGAAATTTCGGCTACAAATTAAAATTTGAAGTTAAATTAACATGTGGTTTAAAAATGTTCAATACTTTTTAACAAAATATGTTGTTGGATATGTCAAAATGATTGATCAACGAATAAGAGTATTAACCGCGACTGTAATTGAAGTTATCTCTCTGATGAGAAAGACATGGAATCTCTTCTGTCAGGAACATCACGTTTTAAATTTGATGTTCTGATAACTTATTCCTACTTCAGGTGCGGATTGCAGCTGTAGCGATTTGAAGATTGGTTTTCCGCCTTCATGGTTTCCATAAATTCAAATATCATATTTGTTTGCTGTGCTTGATTAAGTTCCCTGAAAAGTTTTAATTTAAGCTTCAAATTATCTCGTTCTAATTCTTCATTTGAAAGGAAAATCAAAAGTGTCGCGTCTTAACAAATTCTGTTTCAGCATCGTTGCGTTGATTGTTTTATCAACAGGCTGGGCGCTCGCTCAAAATCAGCAAGCCAGAATCAAATATCCGAAAGTCCGCAAAGTCGAACAAATTGATGATTATCACGGAACGAAAATTTCAGATCCTTATCGTTGGCTTGAAAATACTGACTTGCCGGAAACGAGGGCTTGGATTGAGGCGCAAAACAAATTAACGTTTGATTACCTCTCGAAAATTCCGGAACGCGAATCAATCGAGCGGCGTTTGACCGAGCTTTGGAATTACGAAAGATATTCGGCTCCGGTTAAGCGCGGAAATCGCTATTTCTTTACCAAAAACGATGGGCTGCAAAATCAAAGCGTCCTTTATGTCAGCGAATCGTTAAGTTCGACGCCGCGCGTTTTGATTGATCCGAATAAGCTTTCTCCTGACGGAACCGTTTCGCTGTCAGGCTGGTCAATCACCGACGACGGAAAATTGATGGCTTACGGTTTAGCCTCAGCAGGTTCTGACCGAACCGAATGGCGCATTATGAACGTTGAAACGGGCGAACATCTGCCGGATGTTTTGCCGCCCGCGCGCCAGAACATTTCAAACTGGACAAAAGACAGCAAAGGTTTTTTCTATTCGCGTTTTCCGCAGGAAAAAACCGGAAACGAGCTGCGCGACACGAGTTTTAATCAAAAGTTTTATTTTCACCGTCTCGGAACACCGATTTCGGAAGACATTTTGATTTACGAGCGACCCGACGATAAGGAATTATTTGTCGGCGGGCGAGTCAGTGACGACGGCAGATGGCTGATTTTGACCGCTTCGAAAGGTACGGCTCGTCGAAATATGGTCTTTTTCAAGGATCTGGAGGCTAAAAATGCGGCGATTCAGCCACTCGTTGAAAAAAACGAAGCCGCTTTTAATTTCATTGATAACATCGGAACAAAGTTTTATTTCCGCACTGACAAAGACGCGCCGAACGGTAAAGTCGTCATGGTTGATGTTGCCGAACAAAACAAAACGTGGCGCGAAGTAATTCCCGAAGCGAAGGAATCGCTAGGCGGCGTTAATCTCATTAACAATCAGTTTGTCGCCAATTATCTTAAAGACGCTTACACGCAGATTCGCATTTACGACCGCGAAGGAAAATTCATCCGCAACGTCGAATTGCCCGGAATCGGCACGGCGGGCGGTTTTGGCGGAGAGCGTGAAGATACCGAAACTTTCTACACTTTTTCGAGCTTTACGATGCCGCCGACCATCTATCGCTACGATATGAAAACCGGGAAAAGCGAGGTTTTCCGGCAGGCAAAAGTCAATTTCAGCCCGGCGAATTTTGAAGTCAAGCAGGTCTTTTACACTAGCCGTGACGGGACGCGCGTTCCGATGTTTGTCGCGCACAAAAAAGGCTTGAAATTGGACGGAAGCAATCCGACTTTGCTTTACGGCTACGGCGGTTTTACCAGCGCCCAAACGCCCAATTTTTCGATTCCCAATCTTGTTTGGATGGAAATGGGCGGAGTTTACGCACTTGCCAACATTCGCGGCGGCAGCGAATACGGCAAAGCCTGGCATGAAGCGGGGATAAAACTCAAAAAACAGAACGTTTTCGATGACTTCATCGCTGCCGGAGAATGGCTTGTTGCTAACAAATACACAAATCCGTCTCGCTTGGCGGCGGAAGGTCGCTCAAACGGCGGTTTGCTGGTCGGCGCGGTTGTTAATCAGAGACCTGATTTATTCGGCGCAGCGGTTCCGCACGTCGGAGTAATGGATATGCTTCGTTTTCATAAATTTACAATCGGCTGGGCTTGGACTTCCGATTACGGCTCGCCCGAAAACTCGGAAGAATTTGCGGCAATTTATAAATATTCGCCGCTGCACAACATCAAACCCGGCACAAAATATCCTGCTGTTATGATTACGACAGGCGATCATGACGACCGCGTTGCACCCGGACACAGTTTTAAATACGCTGCAACTTTGCAGGAAGCAAACGCGAGCGACCGACCGATTCTGATTCGCATTGACACGAAAGCAGGTCACGGCGCAGGCAAACCGATCGCCAAGCTGATCGAAGAGCACGCGGACAAGTTGGCTTTCCTGGTCAGAGAATTGAATTTCAAAGTAACCTCAGCAAAATAAACATCCATCTGAGGCGCAATTTGTTGCAACAAACTGCGCCTTTTTCTTTTGACTACGCTATTAGGACACAATCTGAATGTGTACTTCGTTGCATTTAAAAATTAAAACAGCATAATGAATTAAAGAACTTACTTTTCAATTTCCTCCCCGACACATTTAACGTTAGATAAGTGTCGTTTGAAGCGTGGATTTAAAGCTTAATCCTAAATTGTTAAGAATAAAAATATCTTTCGTGAACAAATCTATCTTTTTTGTTGTGTAAACCTCATCTTATCGTTGTTTATGCCGCAGGCGGCTTTGTTTCCGCTCAATCAAACACTGAAAGAATTGATTTAAATTTAATATGTCTCATTACCTCAATAAATTTTTATTCAATAAAAATAGAAAAGACTTTTTTGTCCGAGTAATATTTGCTTCGCTATTATTTTTCGGGCTAACGATTTCTGAAAACGTTAATGGCGCCATCCGTGACGGAGAAGTTGATCCTCAATTCTCTGTTACACCAATTTCAATTGGGTACGGCAGGATCAATTCCTTCGTGAAAATGCCGGATGGCAAGCTGTTGGTAGGCGGCAGTTTTAATATTATCGGCGGGCATAAGACTCAAAGTATCGCTCGACTCAATACTGACGGGTCGGCGGATACATCGTTTAAGGTTGGCGCAGGGGCGAACGGCGCGATTAGCAATTTGTTCCTGCTTAACGACGGCAAAATTCTTGTCAGTGGAGTTTTCATGCAGTTTGACAATCAAAACCGGAAAAATATTGTCAGGCTGAATTCTGACGGAAGCCTCGATACTTCTTTTAATCCGAATTTCGGAACCGCAGCTGTTCAGATTGTCGTCGTACAGGCGGACGGGAAAATGATCATCACCGGAGATTTCACGCAAATCAACGGAACATCAAGAAACGGCATTGCAAGACTGAACGCTGACGGAACTTTGGACGCTTCTTTTGAAAGCGGATCGGGCTTTTCCGCTTCACCGGCTATTTATCGTGGTCTGATTCAGCCGGACGGGAAAATCATTTTGGCAGGAAGATTTACTTCCTTTAACGGAACGCCGCGCAGCTCAATTCTGCGATTGAATGCCGACGGCAGTCTGGATATTGCTTTTAATCCGAATTCGCTCGGCGATTACATAGAGATTTTTGATATTGCCTTAGCGCCCGACGGGAAAATATATGTTGCCGGAGATCTATTGGGAAACAGCGATGTGTATAGACTTAATCCCGACGGAAGCAAAGATGCAGGTTTTCCAACGATTGATTCTTTTTCAGGCGGCAGAATTTATGATGTAACTGTTCAGCCGGATGGAAAAGTGCTGATCGCTGGTGGAATTGACGGCATTGCGATAAACGGAACGCTTCATCTCGGTAGATTGGTTTTTCGTTTTAACCCGAATGGAAGCAAAGACGAGTCATTCGCTCGGCAAACTGCCGGTACTTCCGGTGATGCCAGGAGTTTACTGGTGCAGGACGATGGCAAGATTTTGGTCGGCGGTGACTTTCTTAACTTAAACGGATTAAATCGGGGCGGAATTTCACGTCTTAATCCTAATGGTCAAAATGATTCGTCGTTCAACTCTTTTATTGGCAAACCTAGCTATCCAATGGTCTTTTATCCTTCACCTGATGGAAAAATATACATCGGAGGAAGTTTCGACACGCTCGGAGCGAATTCGAGACCGTATCTTGGGAGAGTAAATGCGGATGGTTCTGTGGATACCACTTTCTCGCTTGATTCAAGAGTTGATAATCCTATCTACGCAATTGCCGTACAGCCCGACGGGAAAATACTGCTCGGCGGTTATACAAACGGATTTTTCCAGCCGCCTGGTCGCGGTTTATGGCGAATAAATCCCGACGGAAGTCTGGATTCATCTTTTGACGTTCAACTTCCCGCCCTTGAAGCAGTCAGAACAATTGAGTTACAGCCCGACGGAAGAATATTGATTGGCGGCGGCTTTACCGCAGTCAACGGCTCCAATCGCAAAGGAATTGCCCGCGTGCATATTGACGGCAGCCTCGATCATACATTTAATCCAGTTTTAGGCGGAAGCGGTATAAGCGCAATTGCAGTTCAGCCGGATGGTAAAATCCTGCTCGGCGGTAGTTTCGGAACCGTTAGCGGCACCAATACGCAAAATATTGTTCGTTTGAACAGCAACGGAACCGTTGATAGCTCTTTTAACTCAGGAAGCGGGGCGAGCAGTTCGGTCAATGCGATCGAATTATCTCCTGACGGAAAGATTTATATCGGCGGGAGCTTTTCCAGTTATAACGGCGTTTCAACTTCCGCAATTGCTAGAATCAATAATAACGGTACGTTGGACACTTCGTTCATTGCCCGAAACATAACGTCAACCGTAAGCACAATCAATCTTTACAATAACGGTAAAATTTTAGTCAGCGGCACCGCTTCCGTCATTGCGGATGCTTCTCCTCGCCGTTTTATCATTCGTTTATTAAATAACGGAGTGGTTGACTATAGCTTCGACAGCGGAAACATCAATCATCCCGAAACGACTCCTGCTATTTATCAAACTGCTTTACTGCCTAACGGAACCGTTTTAGCCGCCGGCGCATTCTCGAATATCAATAACACCGAGCGTTTTGGAATTGCCCAATTGAAAGATAATCAATCAATTCCCGCACCTATTTTTGATTTGGACGGCGATGGGAAAACCGACTTATCCGTATTTCGCCCATCGAACGCTTCCTGGTATCGAACAAACAGTTTTAATAATTTATTTCGTGGCGTTAAGTTTGGTTTGAGCGGCGATAAAATAGCTCCTGCTGATTTCGATGGTGACTACCGGACGGATATTGCGGTTTTTAGACCGAACGACGGATCTTGGTACATTTTAAAGAGCGGTGACGGTTCGTTCTACGGTCTTCAGTTTGGCATTGCTGAGGATATTCCCGTTCCTGGAGATTATGACGGTGATGGGCGAGCCGACATTGCTGTCTTTCGACCCTCAAATAGCACTTGGTACAGACTGAATAGTTCTGACAATCAATTTGTTACATTCAAATGGGGAACCTCAGGAGATAAACCGTTACTTGGAGATTTCGACGGCGACCGAAAAGCTGATTACGCAGTATTTCGCCCCTCTTCGGGAGCCTGGTATGTGCTGAAAAGCTCGGATAATTCATTTTCCGGCACTAACTTTGGATTAGAGGAAGACATCCCTGTTCCGGCAGACTATGACGGTGACGGAAGAACCGATATTTCAGTTTTTCGCCCGACAGCCGGAAGCTGGTATCGGATTAACAGTTCGACAAATCAATTCTTCGGTCAGCAATTCGGAATTGCGGAAGACAAACCTGTTCCGGCGGATTACGACGGAGACGGACGAGCCGATCTTGGCGTTTTTCGCTCAACGCAGGGGATTTGGTACATAGAGCGTTCCAGCTCAGGTTTCTTTGCTCGCCAGTTTGGAACAGACGGAGACGTTCCGGCTCCATCAGCCTTTCGGCAATAGGTTGATTTTAATCAGACAGTAGAACTCATAAGTCTCAAACATATCGGATCAACTGATTTATCCAAAGAGAAAAGAACGCTTGAGTCCAAACGCTCTTTTCTCTAAAGGAATTTCTCAATAGATGAAACGTTTAATTCTCATAATACTAATTATCACCGCGCTCTTTTCTTTAGTCGGCAATGCCGAGGCAGCCACGTACACAGTTACAAATACGAATGATAACGGAGCGGGAAGTTTGCGCTGGGCAATAGCACAAGCCAACACGACAGAGATAGAAGATATAATAAATTTTGACTCACAAATATTCAGCACTCCCAAAACAATTACTTTAACCGGCGGTCAATTGATACCGTTTTACCCAGTCGTTATTGAAGGTCCGGGCGCGAATTTACTGACAATTAGCGGTAATAACCAAAGTCGGATTTTTTTCAATAATTACTCCAGTTCTTCATTAACCATTAGTAATCTTACGTTAACGCAAGGAATTGCCGTAACTGGAGGAGCAATTTACAGTTCCAGCTTTCTTAGACTTTCTAACCTGGTAATTACTGGAAACACAGCGTCGGCAATTCTCGGCAGCGAGTCTGACAATTTTGCCGGATATGGCGGCGGCATTTTTTCATCCGGCGGATTAATAATGGCGGATTCAATCATTAGCAATAATCTCGCAACCGGCGGAGGTGTTCGCCCCGGCGGCAACAATTACGGCGATTGGGGACTGTCCGCTGCGGGAGGAGGAATTTATTATTATACTGGCTCTCCGGCAATAATTGTAAATTGCACTTTTATTAACAACACAGCGAGGGGAATTAATAGTTCGACCGCCGGAGAAGGTAAATCTGGAGCGAACGGAGGCAGCGCGTACGGCGGAGCGCTTTACAGTTATTTTTCATTTCATATTATCAACTCTAACTTTATAAATAACTCAGCCGTCGCAGGTAACGGCGGCTCAATTGTTTCAACAACATTCGGACCGACCGCCGGCAAAGGCGGCGAATCCCGTGGCGGAGCTGTTTTTTCAAGAAGAACAATAATTTTGAACTCTACTTTTAATAACAACTCCGCGCTGGCTGGTAAGGGCGGCAGTGCGCCGAATGAAAACGCAGAGGGTGATGGCGGTGAAAGTGTTGCAGGAGCTATCTATGACCTTGATCTTAAAATGGCTAATTCGACAATTGTTAATAACACAGCGACAGCTGGAAATGGTCGAATCGGCGGAAACTCTTCAGCAGGTGGATTTTTTGGCGGTGGTAATCAAAAGAGTGTAATTAACTCAACCATTACTGGAAACCTTGTTATTGGCGGGACTGGAACACAAACAAATGGGTTAAGCCAGGGCGGCGGAGTGTTTATCGAAAAACCGGGAACAGGAGACACGCCTGTTTCTTTTCATAACAATATTGTGGCGGAAAATACAGCCACCACCGGGACGGATATTTTTGCCGAATCCGTGATTGCGGCTAACAATTTGATCGGAATCGGTGGAGGAGCGCCTGATCTGTTAAACGGCGTGAATGGTAATTTAGTGGGAACCGTTGCTTCTCCGATTGATCCGAAACTCGCTCCGCTCGGCGATAACGGTGGTTTAACCAAAACTCGCGCTTTATTGTCTGGAAGTCCAGCCATCAACGCCGGAAAACACATCTATGCAATAAATCCGTTTGATTCTCAAAGTCTCCAATTTGACCAGCGCGGTTTACAGCGCATAGTGCCTGATGGAGGCGGCATTGATATGGGTGCTTTCGAGCTTAATTCTTCAACAGTTCCGGCGACGGGGCATCTTGATTTGCAAAGGGAAAGCGACACGGGACCGAGCGATGTTGATAATACTACGAAAGCGAGAGCGCCGGTTTTAGAGATTTCCGATGTTATTCCGGGCGCCAAAGTTGAATTGCTGCGAAATAACCAAGTCGTTTCAAGCGCTACGGCAACATCGGTTTCAGTACGTTTAACCGATCCGAATCCGCCTTTTGATGGCACTGTGGAGTATTTCGGTAGGCAAACAATCGGCGGTGCAGTCAGCGCCGTCAGTTATCCTTTAGCCGTCACATTCGATCACACCGCTCCGACCGTTACTATCAATCAGGAGGCTTTGCAGACAGACCCGGCAACTTCGCTTCCGATACGTTTCAATGTGGTTTTCAGCGAACCAGCCGTTGGACTTGAACGGGAAGACATCTCTTTTGCAGGTTCCACCGCAGATTTGTCGAGTGCCGGGATGTTTATCCTCGCGACAAGTCCTTCCACTTATACAATTGAGATTTATGGTCTCAGATCAACGGGAACAGTCGTTGCCGCCCTACGTCAACAAGCAGCCTATGACCGAGTCGGTAATTCCAGCAGCGCTTCGACGAGCACAGATAACAGCGTTGATTTTCAACCAAACATCATCGGAGTGTCTGTCAGCGGGAGAATTAGAAGAAATTCGGGGCTACTGAAAACACCGGCAATGGTTACCTTTACTGACAGAAATACGGGGGAAATTTGGACGGCACGTACGAATCCATTTGGGTATTACAATTTTACCGGGCTAAAAATATATCAAGGCATCGGAAATCAATTTACCGTTCAAATAAGCAACAAGAGTTTTTTCTATTATAACCAGCTACCCGTAATGATTACCGGCAATAGAAATAATCTTAACTTTATAGTTCCGTAAAAGTATTTGAAATGGCTAATTACGGATTAAGGGTATAGAAATAAAATCTCCTATACTCTGCCAAAGCGTTAGAATTGCAAGTTGCAGCTTACATTTATTGTGCAGCGTTTTTCGTTTGCGGCAAGGCGTGCATTACGACAACAATAAACTTCCATTTTCCGTCGTTCCCTTTTCGCCAAATTCTGGCAAAACTGCCGTTTTCCCCAAGATTACTGTTACCTGAAGCGTTAACTGTTTTAGAGCTGAAAGTTCCGTACGAGTAACCGAAATCGCCTGATTGCGCGATTCCGAGTGCAATGGTTTGCGAATTGATTTTGCCTTGATACATGGCGAAAGCAGCAAGCGCATCGTTTTTCTTTACCAGCGGAAATTTATCACTTTGATGAAAGCGCAAATAATCGCCCGCAAAATCGGTTATTTTGATTGGTGTTTTTTCTTCGGCTAAAAGCCGGGATAGTTTTTCGTCGGCGGCAACCAAAGCAATTCGCTCTTGTTCGAGATCAATCTTTTTCCTTTTCTTGACACTAATTTGAGCAATTCCAAAATTCGGAGTAGCTTCGGGCGCAGCGTTGCGAGTACCGATGTCTAGCAAAACTTTCCAAACGCCATCCGCGCCTTTGCGCCAAACCGACATATAATAGCCGTGACCGACGGGGTTTTCTCCTGCCGCGCGCCGAAATTCGTAAGGACCTGTCGTAAATCCTAAATCTCCGGCATCGGAAACGTCGGCAAAGACGGGCGTCCAAGTCAAAATGCCTGGAGCTTTTTCGCGCGCCGACCAAATCTTTTTTCCGTTGTTGGGAAAAGGATTGAAAATCACTCCTCCGTCAGCGAGAAATGAAAGAAAAGCGTCGCGCGTCCCTTTTTCAGCGGATATGCGCGAAAATTCCCGTTCGGCAGCGACGAGCGAGCGCAGGTTCGTTTCTCGCTTACCAATCTGCGCGGCGACAATCATTGAGCAGAAAAGCAGCAATGCGAAGACGAATATTTTTTTTAAGGTATTTTTTGTCAAAGCTGGTTGAATGCTCATTACAAACTATTTTGTTTATTAGACGGGCAAACAGGGATTGTTTTGTGACAAACAGCGGCGAGCGTGATGCAAACTCCCGTCAGACGGTTTAGAACGTGGATGAGTTCAAACAATGCTTAAAATGATAGCGCGTTGAAAATCCTCGCGGGTCTGGCGAGCGTTTTGGAGACTTTATAATTCAACCCGGCTGCCACTGCGACCAGCCTCCGTTTTTGAAGAACCACATATCGTTCGTCGCTTTTTGCGGAGTTCCGCCGCCAAACAAAATCATGCGGCGCGTTTTTTCGTCATAAAGCATTCCGGGTTTACCGCCACGCGCCAACGGACTTTTCCCGGCGGAAATTCGCTCCCAAGTCTTGCCATCCCACGACCATGTATCGCCCAGATAGACGCCGTCGCGAAAGCCGCCGGAAAAGCCGCCGAAAAGAATCGCCTTTTTCGTATCGGGGTCGTAAGCGAGCGCGTGATGATCACGTTTCGGCGGGGCAACCGAAGATGCCGCTTGTTGCCAATTTTTGCCGTCAAATTCCCATGTGTCATTGCGTTGCCCGGCTTCGAATTTTTCCGAGTCGAGCGGTGGGACGGCGGTATTGCCGCCGAAAAGAACAATTCGCTCGCGCTTTGAATCGAAAGCCATCGCGTGATGAAATCTGCCTTCCGGCGCAAAGCCGGTTATGACTTGTCTCCACGTTTTCCCGTCAAATTCCCAAGTGTCGTTAAAAGTTTGCTTTGCCGCAAAATCAGTGCCGCCGAAAAGTATGATTTTGCCGCGTTTTCGGTCGTAAACGAGAGCATGAGCAACCCGCGCAGGCGGCTGGCTCACGGTTTCAAGTTTCGTCCAATTTTTGCCGTCGTATTCCCAAGTGTCGGCGAGCGAGGTTGTTCCGGCTTGCCCGCCGAACAAAACGACTCGCCCTCTTTTTGCGTCATAAGCGACTGCGTGAGCTGCGCGCGGGCTTGGATTTGTCGAAGGCGTTTTCCGCTCCCACTTTGCGCCGTTGTATTCCCAAGTGTCGTTCAAAGATTTTCCAGATTGATCAATCCCGCCGAACAGAATGAGTCTTCCGCGTTCGGAATCGAAAGCCAGCGCGGGCTGGTTGCGCGGCTCAGGCAGGATTAGGGTAACTTCGCTCGGCTGCGCCGCAGCTATGAGAATATTTACCAGAAATAACGTCGTAAAAAACAATTTTTTGTGCATACAATTCAAGAAACTTTCCCAAAATTCAGTTCAAATCAGACTTTTTTTGAGAAAATTGTCGAAACGATTACGGTAGCCGCGACTCAAGGTAAAGATTTTCCCGCCGTGCATCACAACGCGATATTCGCCCGGCGTCCAGACTTGCAATTCTTTAATGCGGTTGGCGTTAACAATTGTTGAGCGGTGAATACGGACGAATGTTTTCGGATTGAGCTGCGTTTCCAGACTGTCCATTTTTTCGCGCAAAAGATGCGAAGCGTTTTCAAATTTTAGCTCCACATAGTTTCCCTGCGCTTCAATCCAGTGAATATCTTCGACGCGGAGCATTAAAATTCGCTCGTTTTTCTTGACGGTCAACCACTCGAGATATTCCGGAGCTGATTTTATCTGCTCCATCATTTTGAGAATTTGCTGTTGATATTTGCCGCTCTCGCGTTGACGGATAATCTCTTTGGCACGATTCAAAGCCGAGGTGAAACGTTCGCGGTCGAACGGTTTTAAAAGATAATCGAGCGCGTGATATTCAAATGCTTGAAGCGCATACTGATCGTAAGCCGTGACGAAAATAATTGCCGGAATCCGCAAAAGCTCTTTTACGCTCAAGTTTTCCAGAACTTCAAAACCGTCCATATCGGGCATTTGAATATCGAGAAAAACGATGTCCGGCGCTTCGGCGCGAATCATTTCTACGGCTTCGCGCCCGTTTTTCGCTTCGCCCACGAATTCAATGTTCTTTTCGTTTTTGAGCATCTCGCGCACCAGCTCGCGCGCCAGAGGTTCGTCGTCAACTATTAGAATTTTCATAACAGCTCGCTCTTTTTATCAGGATTTAAAGGGCAGTTGAAGTGACACAATCGTTCCGCGCGATTCCGGTTTATCCGCAATCTCAAAACTGAAATTTTCGCTGTAAAACTGTTCAAGCCGTGCGCGCGTGTTGGCTAATCCGACGCCGTTGCTCGTTTTTCCTTTTCGGCGACGATTGCCGTTTGCGTTTAAGCCCGGTCCATTGTCTTCGATTTGAATATGCACTTTGCCATTGATGCGATGGGCGCTCACTTTTAAATGTCCGGTTGCAGTGACATTTGCCAGACCGTGTTGCACGGCATTTTCGACTATCGGCTGCAAAATCAAATTCGGTACCTGTGCTTTGAATGCTTCCGGCTCGACTTGCATTTCGATTACGAGCCGGTCTTGAAAACGAATTTTCTCTATTTCAAGATAAGTATTTAAAAACTCCAATTCTTTTTCGAGAGAAACGCTTTGCATCTCGGAATTTTTTAAAGTCATCCTCAGAAAATCGCTCAGACGGGCAATCATCCGATGCGCCGTTTCGGTGTCTTTGTGCAGCAGCGAAGCGATTGAATTGAGAGTGTTAAAAAGAAAATGCGGGTGAAGCTGCATTTTGAGGGCTGAAAGCTGCGCCTGCACGAGTTGTTCCGAAAGCCTCGCGCTTTGCGCCGCGAGCTGTGCCGCCTGCATTTCGCGGTCGCGCGAGCGCCGATAATACTCAAAAGCGTGCGCAACGGCGACTGTCGCCCAGAAAATTACGAGATTCTCGTGAATCATCACCGGACTGATTATTGATTGGCTGAAAAAAGAGGCAAAAGTCGGATTTTTAAACAAATCGGGGCTGCCTAAATACCAATAAATCGGAATTGAAACAGCGATAATTATAAAAGTAAAAACAAGGCTTAAAATTAGAAAAAGAGAAATTCGAGTGGCGAGGCGTTCGCGTTCAATTGGAAAACGGTGACACAAACGGAAGATAAACGGCGACACCAAGCCCCACAGATAAAAATCTATCATGTACGAAATGGCGAGGTTCTGCCACGAAACATTTGCTCCTTGTTTTATAAGACCAAGATAACTGCGGGTGGCGAAAGAAAGTCCGATTAGTGTCCAAACGGCGAACCCGGCGGCGAAATGCCACCAGTGTATTTTTCGCGGTTGTGTAAAGAATTCACCGGAAGTCATTTTTTCTCATTCTAAATCGTTGTCGAATAAAACTTAAAACGATTCGCAGCTCCATTAATTGTTTGAATCGGATTTCTTTTCAGTAGTTCTTTTGTCCTGTTCGAGTTGTTTCAACCGCGCTTTAGCATTTTCGTTATTCGGATTTATTTCAAGAGATTTTCGGTAATTGCGAATCGCCTGCTCATTATTGCCCGCTAACATATAAGCTTCGGCGAGGCTATCGTAAGCATTTGTCGAATTTGGATAAGCTTCGGCATTCAGGCTGAAAATTCGGATTGCTTCATCTGCCTTGCCGCGATAAAGGCGGTTATAACCAATTTGATTCATTACAGCTTCACGAAAAATTTGCTCATTCGGAAATTGTGAGCGGATCTTGCGAAACAATGCGGCTGCTTTTTCTGCACCCTCGGCGTGGAGATAATTTAAAAATTCGTCTTCCGAAACGGGCAATCTAATAAGTGCGGGTTTTCGTTCTTTAGTCAATTTAACTTTTAAGTTAGAAACGTCATTCGGTTGGTTGTAAAGCAATTCGAAGCTCTTTCGATTGTTTTGCAAATGTGCCGCCAGAAAAGCCAGGAGATTTTGCGCGGCAGCTTCAAACAATCGCTTTCTGTTCAGGGTCGTATCGTCCTGCATTTTAGCCGCGAAAAATTCAATCATCGGGCGCGAAGAAAAATCGGCGTGCCGCATTTCGGGAAAACGCAAAACAAGGCGGTCGGAATTTTGGGCAGCGTCAAGAAAACTGGTGTCCTCTGAAACGCGGAACTTTTGGAGCTCCGCAATTGGATGGGTGGCGTGAAACAGCGGGACTCGAACGCGCAAAGGATCATAATCGGGCATCGCTTTGACAAGCCGCAAATTGTGCGCGGCTGTTATTCCGCTGTCGAGACTGGCAAAAGCGTCAACTTGCACATTCCGCATCGTTAAAACCAGCCCGGCAAGCCCGCCCATATCGAACCCGACTACGGCTAACCGTTTCTCGTCAGAGTTTTCGAGAGTTTTTGCACGCGCTGCAACAAATTCCATATCACGCACTTGCGCTTCCAAATCAACGGCGTCGAGCTTTACAAACGGCGAGTGAGCGCCGACAAGATCTGTTGTCGCAATGATAAATCCATTGCTTGCGAGAAACTCGCAAAGAATCGCGTGCGTTGCAGCAGATTCGTAATAAAGACCTTGTCCGAGAACGATAATCGGAAATCTCTCGCCTCTGATAAACGGGACGTCTTTCGTTGCTGCGCTTTGAGTTCGAAGCAAATTCTCAATGGCAGCCTTCGGCAACTCTTGTACGAGCACTGAATCCATCAATCTGCTCCGAATCTCGGATTTTGCACTCGCGCCTGCTTCGTTGCCTTCCATTGCGAACATATAATCTTGAAACCGCATTTTGGGCAGCAAAGCGCTTGAATTTGTAGCCGGATACCAAACGCTGATTTTTATTTCGCGTGGTTTAGGAATATATTGATCGCCCGATTTTTCGAGAACAGTGCGCGAAAAATCTTTTTCGTCGAGGATTTTATAGCCGACTTGATATTTGCCTTTTGGAAGCTCGCCCCACAATTGCGATGTCTGTTGCCCGTAAATATTTTGTAGGGCAAACAAAATCAATAAAAGCAAAACTGCTACAGGCAGATAAAAATTCCTTCTGAATCGGTCAGGCACTTGTCTGTCGTCATTTTGCTTTTCTATAGAAAACATTGGATTTATGCAATCGGCAATCGTTAATTGATCTGCAAATGTGTTTTCATAAATTCAATTATTCTTTTGATAATCTCGCGCGAACGCTCATCGTCGGTTTGGTTATCGAAACCGTGAACTCCTTCCGGGTGATTCGCAAAATCAATGCGGGCATTTTTCGCAATTGCTTTTGCCATAAATCGGTCAATCGAATCATTCAAAGTCGGTATTTCGTCGCGCCCCGCGCGAGCGACGAACATCGGAGGAAGGCGCGAAGCATTTTCGTCCAGATAACTTATCGGCGAAAATTTATCAAGCGTTTCCGCCAGTTCGCTTTCGCGATGATGACTCGACTGGTGAATATCTAAAAATGAATAAAGCGCGACAAGACACCGAACATAAGCGGGTTTTTCGTGCATAGCCGGACTCAACATCGGACCGCCCGCCGAGTAACTCATTAGACACAGCCGGTCTTTATCAATGTTCAAAGCGTCAGCATTAGCGCGAACATAATTGATTGCAGCCGTAACGTCTTCAGCGGATTCTAAAACTAGAGTTTTGGGAAATCCCAAGCGGTGCGTAAAAGTAACACCTACCATTCCCGAAGCAGCAACCAATTTTCCCCAAGTTATAAAAACTCCCCAGTTTTTGGGATTAAACTCTGCTCCAGCGCCGCCGTGAATCATCAGCACTGCCGGTCTGCGTTCGCCCTTTTTAATATCGGGCGGATGATAAACATCCATTTTAAGCAATGGATTTTTGCCGTTGCCCTTGTAGTCCAAATCCTTTTTGACCGTAACTCTTTCCATTTCGGGAAGCTTGTAAACTACGGGCATATTGACAATTTCCGCAAAACTTTTGCGCGGTGTAGATTCCGGCTTTGCCTGCGCTTTTGTTTCCTGCCACAAAGCACCCGACAATAAGACTGCCGCTGTGATAAGAAAAATTTTCTGAGTAATTTTGCGCATAAATTTTGTTGACTGGCTTAAAAGACATGTCTGATGCATAGGCTTTTTTCGTTATAACTTGTGTTTTATTTTTTCAAGCGAAATTTGTGATTAAATGGAATTTGCCGTGACCGAATCGTTAAAAACGGTGGTGAAATTCATCATCCGCAATTTCGAATTACGGTTTTAGTGATTCAAGATATTTGACGACCGCGACAGCATCTTCTTTACCCACCTTCGCGTGATCCAACAAAGTGATGCCATGCGGTCCCGTAATTTTACGGTTTTCGGGAAAAGCTTCGATAGCGGCTTTAACAATGCTCAGTTTGCCAAGCATCGCGGCGGCAAACAAATCAATCCGCGCTCCTTTTTCAAGCAGATAGAGCGCAATGGTTTTGTTGCCGACGTGTGAAGCGCCGCCGAGCGCCGTTTCCCAATCGCCGCTGCCCCAATCCCAAGCCGCATTGATTAGATTTGGCTCCTGCGCCAGCAATTTCTTAACTTTTTCGAGATCGCCGTGTCCGGCAATGACGAACTCATTAACCATTTCCAAACTCAAACGCGGACCTCGATCAGGGATTCGATTTGTTCTTGATGTTTGAGCTTGTGCCTCAAATTCTTTGCCGCCAGCGTTTAATAAAATAGTGCTGCTCAACGCCGCGCTTGACAGAGACACAGCTGAGCCGCGCTGCAAAAATTGTCGTCTGGTAATTTTTTCTTTCATCTTTTTCTCCGAAATTTAGAATTGTTTTACGAAATGTTTTCTCGTCTTTTGAATGTTCATTCGTTTAAGCGTTCTCGAAGAAAAACTCTTTTAATTACCCGTTTTCGTCTTCGGAAGAAAGGCTTCGACGTTAATAGCAATTTCGACCTCGTTGCCGATGAACAATCCGCCGCCTTCCATAACTCTATTCCAGACGAGTCCGAAGTCCCGGCGGTCAATTTTCAAGCTCGCTTCAACAAGCATCCGCTTTTCTCCCGCCGCCAATGGGTCTTTAAATGGGCTGGTAAAAGTAAAAGGCATTGCGACTTCTTTTGTTACGCCGCGCAAAATCATATCGCTGACGGCGAGAAAGCCGCTGCAGCTTTTCTCGATTCGTTTGCTCTTAAAAGTCATTTCCGGGTATTTTCCAACGTCGAAGAAATCCGCACTGCGAAGATGTTTATCGCGTCCGTCGTGATTTGTATTGATGCTGGCGGTTTTGATAACAACTTCAACCGAAGATTTGGTCACGTCCTTTTCATCAAAAAGAATAGTTCCCGAAACATCCTTGAAACTTCCGCGAGCCTTTCCGGTAACGAAATGCGAAATGGAAAAATTGACAAAAGCGTGGGCGGGGTCAATTTGGTATTTTTCTGCGCCGAGCGCGCTGCCGTGTAAAAGCAAGATTACGAGCAGCGTTACGCTAATAAATTTCCAAAACATTTTTCCTCCTAAAAGTTCCGGCAAATCGAGCCTCGTAACATCGGTTTTTGATTGGGCAGATTTTTATTGCCGATTTAACTGTTCAGCCAATTAATACAGTTACTCTAAATGTGCTTCGACGGAGGATTTAAATTTTTGTGATGAATAACCGAAAGCCGGGATGAGTAAATTAAGAAAAGTGACGGCGCCGCTTAATCGAAATCTCCAACCAGCCGCATCAACCGCTCGCGATAACTTCTTGAAATGGTCAGCCGCTTTCCATTTGTAAGACTTAACGAATATTCGCCGTGCTGGAACCACTGGTGCATTTCTTTAATGCAGTCCACATTGACAATTGTTGAGCGATGAATGCGTACGAATTGTTCCGGGTTTAAAAGTCCTTCGATATAACCGAGCGTTCCGCGAATCAAATACGAATGCTTTTCGGTATGAATCCGTAAATAATTGGCTTCGGCTGAAATCCAAACGATTTCTTCAATTTTGAGGAAAAGATAGCCGCTGCCGGTTTTAACTTTGAGCCGCTGCAGATATTTCGGCGCATAATTTTTTTCGCGCAAAAGACCCAACAGACGACGGCTGATGTCGCCTCCGCGCTCGCGTTCGATTTGCGCTCTCGCTCGTTGCAAAGTGTAGTCAAAACGTTCCTGGTCAAACGGCTTGAGCAGGTAATCGAGCGCGTGAATTTCAAAGGCTTTAACCGCATACTGGTCAAAAGCGGTGACAAAAATCACGACCGGCATTTCCTCCTGCGCGATTTGCGAAATCAACTCAAGACCGTTTTTGCCGGGCATTTGCACATCGAGTAAAAGCAAATCGGGTTGGTGCTCTTTAATTGCAACGAGCGCTTGGTCCGCCTCGCCACATTCAGCCACAATTTTAATATCGGAATAAGATTCAAGCAGATCCTTGAGCCGCATCAGCGCCAGGGGTTCATCATCAACAATCACGGTTTTAATCATTTTCTCCGCCATTGCTTTTAACTAAGGATTTGTTCGGTCTCCGCGACAGCCGTAAATTCGATTTCTTCTTCCGTTTCGCGGTCTTCAAAACGAAGCGGCACCGTTATCGTCACTTCAACGCCGTATGAATCAAGATTTTGAAGTTTAAGACTAAAATCGGAGCCATAAAGACGTTCGAGCCGGGCGCGGGTGTTCGATAATCCGACTCCTTCCTTAAATTCCGCAGGATGAATTACGTTTTGCCCGTTGTTGCGCACACGCAGCAATAATTTGTCGGCTTCAGCCGCAGCGGAAAATTCGATGCGCCCGATTCCCTTGTGCTTTTCAATGCCGTGTCGTATCGCGTTTTCAATAATCGGTTGCAGCAGAAAGCTCGGCAAAAGCGCGTCGTAACAAATCGGATTAACTTTCACTTCGACTTGCAAACGGTCTTGAAAACGAATTTGTTCAATCGCCAAATATTTCTGCAATATTTCCAATTCTTTTTTTAGCGAAACTTCCTGCCGATCATATTCGGAAAGCGTCAGCCGCAGCAATTCGCTCAGGCGCGCAACCATCCGGTCGGCAGCTCGCGCATCTTTGTAAATCAGGGCTGAAACGGAATGAAGCGTATTAAAAAGAAAATGCGGGTGAAGCTGCATTTTCAAAGCTGTTAGTTGGGCTTGCGTTAATTGCTCTTTTAACTGTGCTTCGCGCACCGATTGCTCGCGGTAATACTGCCACGCATAAGCGACCAGAACGATTGCCAAATAAGTGAATATATTTAAATGCGTTTTTTTTGCCAGCAAATAGTAAAACAATTCGCTCGCATTAAAACTGCCGTAACCCATTAAATTGCGGACGATCAAGGTTTGGATATTGGCTTGAAGCCAGGTCTGCAAAATGCAGAATACAAAGCAACTGCCGAAATGGATCAACGAAACTTGTTTCCACCGCTCGCCCCGCCAGGGAAATTTATTATTTATCCGAATAATCGGAAGCGAAAGCAGCGCCCAAATGTAGCTGTCAATCAAACCGATGGTGAGTGCTGTAAGGATTTTGATTTCACCTCCGGTCAAAACATATCCTGCATATAACTGCCCGCCGAAGGTGATGCCTAGCAATGTCCAAACGGCAAAAAACAATGAATATTTTGTAATTAGCAGGCGTGGCATGGCGTCTTCTAATTTTATCAACATAATTTATCTTGAAAAAGAGAAAGCGATTATGGGATGAAAAACAGTTCTTTGGGATGAAAATCAGAAAGGCGGGTTAAACGATTTTACTCTGATAATGTGTTCGTTATAACCCGCCTTTAGCACTATTTTTGACCGCCTCATCAATCTTTTAACGGCTGATTTGAATTCTGACTCGTGCGCCGAACATTGGATTTGCGCTCAATGTTGTAATGGTCACGCCGTGCGCGGCGTCAACAAATGACCTGCCCACGGCAAGCGGGGCGTCATTGAACGTGGGCGTATTCGGCGTAGTGTCTATCAATTGCGTTTCGTATCCATTGTTTCCTCTTAAAACGCGGCGAATGGAAACTCCGCTGTGAACTGGGCTTCGAAATTGATTGTCAAAGCTAAAAGGGCGACGAAATTCGAGAACATAATCATACGCCGTTAATTGTCCAGTTTTATCTTTCAAAGGTACGAGCAAAATTTGACTGCTTTTGCTCGGAAGGCTCGGAGCGAACAATGTGTAATCGCCGCTCGTCGTCACGGTTTGAATTTGCCCGCTAAGCCAGCCGAGCGCGAGCCTGTAATGGTTGTTAAAGAAAAATAAAATAGTTCCTCCCATCGGATCGAACGGATCGCCATACTCTAAAACTCTGCAGTTGTTCGGAATGTTTGTGTCGTTACAATATATCCCGTTGGCGTGTTCGAGTCCGAGGTTGTGACCGAGTTCATGAATTAAAATTCCGGTGTTAGTGAATGAACTGGCAGAAAACCAGGAGCGCTCGTTTGTATTCGGATTTCCAATTTGCCCCAAAGTTCCATATGCTTCAGCACCGCAGATAGCGCGTGAAAATACATAAATTATCGAGTTGTAGTTCAAAACATTGATTCCGTTGTCTTGAGCTGCCATGTCAGCCAGCCTGGTCCATTCGGTTGTTGCCAAATGGCAGTTTGACGAAGAAATCGGAATTGTTAGCCAGCCGAAAACATCGCCGTCTTCGCGCTGAATTCCAGTTAGGCTATAGCGATTAAGCGAAGCGGCGCGAAAATATTCGTTGGGCGAAGTCGCGTTTTTAAAAACTTTGGCGCGGGCTTGTTCGACCGAAAGCGGCTGCGTTTGCATATCGGGGAAATTAACAAGCAGAACCAAAACCTTACGACTACCAAAGGTTGGAGCGGGTAACTCGGCAATTTTTGTTTTCTCAGCTTTTATTTGGTTATTAACAATAAATTTATTGTCGGCGACTGAGGTACCGGCAACAGTTACTTCCTGATGAGCATACTCGGCTAAAGCTTGAGACGTGATTAATTGATAACGCTCGCCGTTATTCGCAGCTAAAACATATTGAAAGCTAGACGTTTCGCCTTCAACTACAATTTGCTCAATCTTTCCTCGCAGCGAAAGCTCGCGTCTTGGTTTAAAAGCAGAGCAAATCCCAACAAATAAAAGAACTAAACAGCAAACCGCGGCAAAACAACGAAAAGCATTTATCACCGATGTAGCTTTAACAAAGTGCATAAAAATTGATTTAGAAACTGATTTCTTCATATCAATAAATGCAATAGTTTTTTTATTTTATTTACCGCAAAACTTTCAATCTAATCAAATGTGATGAACGTCAATATTTTGGTTTGTAATGCAGTATTTAGAAGTCTTCCAACAAATATCTGGCATTTATTGCCTTTTGAAAGCCGAAAAAAACAAGGCTCTAGAGTAGCAAAGCACTTGACTTGAAGTGCTAAGCTGCTCAAATGGAACAACTAAACCGATATTATCGGCGTTCCAAAATTAGTGAACGTAAAACTCGCCAAATCATTCGCTATTTT
>JALZCH010000101.1 GCA_030863175.1 Acidobacteriota bacterium
TGTTGTATGTGAGCCTTTTCGGTTTTCTTTCATTTTCCGCTTTTCTCAGCTAGATTTTAGCGGAAGATTACTGAAAGTCTTGCACTGAAAGTGCAAAGTTTTTACTAACGTGTTTCAAAGAATAAAACCCCAGTATTTGCTGGGATGAGGGATTGGTAAAATTAACTGTAATGTCTAATTTCAACTTTTTGAGTCTAATTTAATTTAATTAAAACGAACCTTACTTACTGGCAAAGCAAACTGCGGGCATCCCAACTCTCACAACTGCAAGATAGGGGAGAAAAGAATAACTGTCAAAAAGCATTTCTCTTCTTACACCTCCATTCACTTTGGAAATATCCCTTACTCGAAACAGCAAATATTTTTCTTGTTATAGAATGTAACACTGGTTACAATCAGATTTATTGCTACATAAATTATTGATAATGCCATTATCAGAGCGAAACTGGATTTTATTTATCCATCAGTTGCCCGCCAAACCAACGAATCTGCGCGTTCGCGTTTGGCGAAAATTGCAGAGACTTGGGGCAGTGGCAATCAAAAATTCTGTCTACGTACTGCCCTCAAATGAAAAAACCGAGGAAGATTTTCAATGGCTTAAACAGGAAATTGAAACGGCAGGTGGCGAATCTTCCGTTTTTCGAGCCGCTTCGATAGAAGGCGCGACCGACGCTGAAATTATCGAAATTTTCCGTCGCGAGCGCGATGCCGAATTCGAGAAATTAACCGCTCAGTTTGACACTCTGACCGGCGCGATTAAAGAACAAGCGCGCGGCGGTCACTTGACTGCCGAACGCGCCGTCGCACACGAAATTGAACTTAATAAACTTCACCAGGAATTAGAGCGAATCATTGCCATTGACTTTTTTTCTGCAAAAGGGCGCGGTCCTGCCCAAAATGCTTACAAGCGTTGCCGAAAAACTTTCAATCAAGCCATCAGCAGCAAAGCAAATCAAAAAAATCGAGTTGGGGACATACAGGATTCAACCGTTCTTTCTCGCGCCGACTATCAGGGGAAAAGATGGGTAACGCGGCGAAACATGCATATAGACCGAGTGGCTTGCGGCTGGCTGATTAAACGGTTTATTGATAAGCGCCCACGCTTTTACTTTGTCTCTGAAGGCGAATCGGTAGAAAACGGTATTCGCTTTGATATGTTAGGCGCGGAATTTACTCATGTCGGTGAAGATTGCATGTTTGAGACTCTGCTCAAACGATTTGGTTTAACCGGGGATAAAGCCTTATGTGAGATTGCCGAAATTGTCCACGATATTGATTTAAAAGACAACAAATTTAATCGCTTAGAAGCTTCGGGATTTGATTCAATTGTTCGGGGATTGTCCGTTTTACTCAATGATGACCGGAAGCTCCTCAATCAATGTTCGATAATTTTTGACGGTTTATATGAAAAGCTGAATCAACCGCTTTCAGAGATTAAGTTTTAGAGAGAGAAGGGGAAAACGAAAATAATGATTAACTCAACGGCTGAAGGAAAACTCACCGAACAAAACACCAACGAATTTACCTTGCAATCGCGGGTTGTTCCGTTTTGGGATGCATTTCGCTTCTGGGTCAAACTCGGCTTTATCTCTTTCGGCGGTCCTGCCGGGCAAATCGCCATCATGCACAAAGAGCTTGTTGATAAGCGACGCTGGCTATCGGACGAGAGATTTCTTCACGCTTTGAACTACTGCATGCTGTTGCCCGGACCGGAAGCGCAACAACTCGCAATTTATATCGGATGGCTGATGCACCGAACAATCGGCGGAATCGTTGCAGGATTCTTTTTCGTCTTTCCTTCGATTTTTATTCTGCTCGCGCTTTCCTATGTTTACGCCGTTTACGGCAATGTTCCGGCGGTCGCGGGGGTTCTTTCCGGCTTTAAGCCGATTGTCGTGGCAATCGTCGTTGAAGCTGTTATCAAAATTGGGGGAAAAGCCCTTAAGCGCTGGGCGCATTTTGTTATCGCCGGATTAGCATTCGTCTCCATCTACTTTCTGCACGTCCCGTTTCCGTTGATTGTGCTCGCGGCGGCGCTAATTGGTCTTGCGGGAGCCAGATTTATGCCGGATGTGTTTGTCGCCAAGCCGAAAACAAAAGAGGCTGACAAAAAGACCGAAGGCGAGGGAGAAGTCACCGACGCTCTTCCGCTTGTCATTGATGACAATGCACCGCCGCCTGAGCATACGCTTCCAAGCAAAGCGAAAACTTTCAGGATTCTCGCCGTCGGCATAACGCTCTGGCTAATACCGTTTTTAGCTGTTGGATTATGGCGGGGCTGGGACAGCATCCACTCGCATGAATACCGCTATTTCACGCAAGCTGCTCTTGTTACATTCGGGGGAGCTTACGCTGTACTGGCGTATGTGGCGCAGGCGGCTCCGACTTACGGCTGGATGAGTTCATCGCAAGCCGTTGATGGATTGGCTCTCGCTGAAACAACTCCCGGACCGCTCATCATGGTTCTTCAATTCGTCGGATTTATGGCGGCATGGAATAACCCGCAGGGAATGAACCAGACCACAGCAGCCATTCTAGGAGCACTTATTACAACTTATGTGACGTTCTTGCCGTGCTTTCTTTTTATTTTTATCGGCGCTCCCTATATCGAAGTTCTACGCGGAAATAAAAATCTTACGGGCGCTCTGTCAGGCGTGACGGCAGCGGTTGTCGGCGTTGTGCTCAATCTGGCATTAGTGTTCGGCGCGGCGGTTATTTTCCCGCAGGGGGCGAGCGGAAATATAGATTGGTTTTCGGCAGCAATGAGCGTCGTCGCCTTTATCGCTCTATATAAGTTTAAGGCGGACGTTTTATGGGTCGTGCTGGCGGGCGGTTTAATCGGTCTTTTATGGACGCTTTTTCCGAGGTGATTTGGGGTGGACGCTGGGCGCGATACATTAACGGCTGAAACGCTTTCTCGGGGCGAGCGCTTCAAGGATTATTTCGGTTTGGAGCGCAATGTTCTCGCCGCGTCCTGCGCCGTCTTCCTGATCGGAATGGGCGAAGAACTTTGGAAAAAGTTTCTCCCCAAATACCTCGAATCGCTCGGCGCGGGAACTCTTGTCATCGGATTATTCGGAACCGCGAAAGATTTTTTTGATGCCGTCTATCAATATACGGGTGGATGGCTCGCCGATCATCTGGGGCGCAAACGGGCATTTCTCATCTTTATCGCTCTGGCTTGTATCGGCTATCTCATCTATCTATTAAGTCCTTCTTGGCATTTAGTATTCTTAGGGCTTGCTTTTACAATGGCATGGCACAGCATGGCTTCACCCGCCATTTTTGCAGTTATCGGCGACTCACTTCCGAAAGAGCGCCGGGCAATTACCGTTCAATCAATCTTAAAGCGCGTGCCGATGATGATTGCTCCCGTAATCGGCGGAGCGATGGTCGCTGGTGCCGGAATTGCTGGGGGAGTGCATGCCGGGCTTTTGATTACTCTAGCTCTTGCTGCAATCGCAGCTCTAATAATTCTTTTGGTCAATATTCCGATTACAATCGGCGAGCCGGTTAATGTTCAAGGAGTTTGGAAATCTTTTCACCATGCTCTTAGGCGATTGCTCATCTCGGACATTATTATCAGAACATGCGAAGGAATGGCTGAAATTCTGATTGTTCTTTATGTGACCAATATTATCGGTCTTAGTTTGGCGCAATATGGGGTATTGGTCGCAATTCAGATGACGACTGCAATTCTGGTTTATCTTCCTTCCGCAAAAATAGCTGATCGAACGGGGCGCAAACCTTTCGTTATTGCCACTTTTTTATGCTTTGCCCTGTTCCCCTTAGCAGTAGCTCTTTCATCGAGTTTTTCGTGGCTCGTTGTTGCTTTTATTATTGGGGGACTCAGAGAAATTGGGGAGCCTTCGCGCAAAGCGATGATTGTAGATTTTGCCGAGCCGCACCTGCGCGCCCGCTCGGTTGGGTTGTATTATTTAGTGAGAAGTCTTTCGATTACACCGGCGGCGCTTCTTGGTGGGTTGCTCTGGAAGTTCACGCCGCAAACTCCCTTTGTAACGGCGGGCGTTATTGGTCTTGTTGGAACAATTGTTTTTGCCCTAACTGTCGAAGAACGCTACGCAAGTTAAAGGTTAATCTTTGAATTTGAGGAGGTAAAAATGAAAAGCAAATTGTTACTTGTCATGTTCGCCTTTTTGGGGACGATGCTGTTTGTAGACGATATTTCTGCGCAAAGCAAAGAAGCGGCTTTCGTTCGTGAGGCTCGCATTTCAATGGCTGAAGCAAGGAAAACGGCTCTCTCGCGTGTTCCAGGACACATTGAAAAGGCGCAGCTCGAACGCGAAAAAGGTAAATTATGGTATGAGTTTGAAATCCATAAAGCCGACAACAACGCCGAAGTCGAAATACATATTGATGCCGTCAGCGGCGAAGTCGGCGAAGTCGAACAGGTGACGGAAAGCGGTTCACTAAAAGAAGCCGAGATGTTCCGGCAAGCGAAAATTTCATGGGATGATGCGGAAGCCGCAGCGTTAAAGCGCGTACCCGGCACAATCGTGATGGGGGAACTTGAGCGCGAGCGCGGCAAGATACTTTACGAATTTGAAATTATTACTGCCGATGGAAAAGAAGTGATGATTCACATTGACGCCGCAAACGGTGAAGTAGAACAGGTCGAGCAGGATTAAGTAAGTTTTCAATTCAAGAGGTTCAGAGCCGCTTACAGTAAATGTGCGGCTCTAAGCTATATCAATGTTCTTGCAAGGGATTAGGTTTATGAGCAAAATATCACGGCGAGAAGCGATAGCGGGAATTTTAGCGAGCGGCGCTGGCGTTTTAAGTTTGGCGCAATCGAATTCGGTTGCTGCCGCCGAATCTTTGGCGCAAGGAAAAACACCGGCTTTAACCCAAGCTGAAATAACTGCAATAGAAACAGCTCTCGGCAAAAAAGGAAAGTACGTCGATGCTGAAAGCGTTTATACTGTTCCGCTCCCGCGTAACGATTTAAAAGTTTCGATTAAAGGTGAAGCTGTCCCGATTTCATTTGGCTTTGGCGGTTGGGTCTCCGTTAAAAAAACACTCGATGGCAAATCTGCTGTATTGATGAGCGATACTGTTTTGCTCGAAGAAGAAGTTAATTCTTTAATTTCGGCGGCTCATGCAAACGGTCTTGAAATCAGCGCAATTCATAACCATTTCTTTTACGAGCAACCGCGTATTTTCTATATGCACCTGCACGGAATGGGGGAGGTGGCAATCCTTGCTAAAAATTACGCGGCGACAATCAAAAACAACAAATTGTTTCCGGCTAATCAACCAAGCGTTACTGCGCCGACAAAAACAGCAAAAGAAATTTTTGACTTAACTGCGCTTGATAAAATTGTTGGATATACCGGCGCGGTTAACGGCAAAACTTATAAATATACGATCGGACGCTCTGACCAGCGCATTATAGCAATGGGCGCAGAAATGACTGCCAATATCGGCTTGAACTCATGGGCGTCTTTTGTGGGAACATCTGAAGCTGCTCAAATCGCCGGTGATATTGCTATGCTAGAGCAGGAAGTCAATGCAGTGATTCGAGCATTGCGGCAAAACAATTTAGAGGTAGTCGCGCTTCATCATCACATGCTTGGTGAAAATCCGCGCACAATCTTTTTGCATTATTACGGGCGCGGTTCTGCCGACAAATTAGCAAATGGGTTTCGGGCTGCCCTCGATGAATTAGGTAAAAGCAAAGGGATGCCACACGACTAAAGTTATTAGGCAAACTACTGCTCTATTTAAGGTGTCCAAAAAGTGTACTTTCTGGGCGCCCTTAGTGAATTTATCGATAATCGAGTAAATTTTAGCGTCCAAAAATAATTTATGAAGTTTTTGGACAGTTATGCCCCTTTTTTTGTGTCTCAAAACTCAGTAGATGAGTTTATAGCGATTCTTGATTGAGTGCGACTAGTTTATGCTGTAAAATTCCACGAATGAAAGCCTATTCTTTGGATTTGCGCCAGCGTGTGGTCGAAACTTACAAAACCGGCGTGCTGACGATTAAAGC